>JAGWUV010000037.1 GCA_028875875.1 Bacteroidota bacterium | reverse complement strand
TCTGTTGGGATATCAGAATTTCCAACGCCCAATTGGTCGTAATAATAAAATTCGATTCCTTCTTTTGGTAAAAAATCTTCAAAGCATTCAAAATAGTCGTGGGTAAACCCTGGTCCACCATGCAATAGCAAAACTTTAATTTTTCCATCGCCAATTTTCTTTGTCCAGACGTTGTACTTTCCGTCCACCTGTATCATTTTACAGCCCCCTGTTTTTACTTCATAGGTAGTGTCTTTTGCTTTTGAAGCATTGTCAACCGTTTTAGGTGCTTGATTGCATGAACAGATGCAAACAGTAATTAAAAGTGTCCAAATAAGGTTTCTCATTTTATTTCTTTATTTAGGTTAACAATATCTTAATAACAACGACAAAAGAAGTGATATAACTGTTATCACTCCTTTTCTATACTCTGTTTATTTATAGTAGTTGAGATATAACTAATTTAAAGTGTCTTTTTTAGTAAATCATATTGAAATTATTATTATTCAAAACGAGTTGAGGTTCGATGATTGTTTTGTAATTGATTGATAAGTCTTGCTTGTCAGAATCACTATTGATCAATTGTAACAGTACTTCTGTAGCTTTTCGGCCCTGCTCGTATGGAAATTGTTCAATAGAGGCCAGCGGTGGAAAGGCCATATAGTTATTTGAAGGTAAGTTGGCATAGCTTACAAAGCTTATATCCCTATTGTTCACTAAACCTTTTCGCTGTGCATAATTTGCAGCATCGATAGTAACGTAATCGTTAAAACAAAGGATTGAAGTGGGTTTTCGTTTATATAATAACAATTCATCTATTGCTCTTTGGGTACCATCTGGACTTAAATCAGAAGCCACCACCAACCGCGGGTCAAACTTTAACCTGTTTTTTCCCATAGCAATTCTATATCCTTCCAATCTCTGTTGACTTGCTAGTAACCTTTCCGGTCCGTTAATGAAACCAATAATACGATGCCCTTTTTTTTAATAGAAAGGTTACTGCTTTTACAGTGCCTTCAACCATATCACATTCTACAGTATATATGTTTTGTAGTTTAGGTACCCTGTCAAAAAAAACAATAGGAATCTTGTATTTATTCAATATTTCAAAATGTTCATAGCTCACAGTGTTTTTTGCTATGGAAATAATAATACCGTCTACTCGGTGATTTTTCATAGACTCTAAAATGTTTTTTTCTTTATCTGTATTGTCATGTGACTGACCGAGTAGTACTGTATACTTATGTGCATTAGCATAATCTTCAATGCCGGATATTGCCTCAGAAAAAAAGGCTTCTGACAATTTTGGTAATATCACACCAATGGTAAAAGTTCTTCTTTGCTGGAAGAAAATAGCAGTTTGATTCGGCTCATATCCTAATCGATTCGCTAATTCTTTAACCTGCATTTTGGTTCTCAAGCCAATGCTAGGATGATCATGTAAAGCCCTAGAAACAGAAGACGGAGAGATATTCAATTGTCTGGCAATTTCTTTAATTGTGGGGATTTTTCCTGACATAAGCATTACATTGAAATGAAAGCAATTTAAGATTACTACTTGAGATCTTAATTAGTAAGGCAAACGTTTGCATGGAAACTGAAGGTTTGTTTTTTGTATGTTCATATAAATTAACTGAAACTTCTTTTGTCTTCCATTTACTACATATAATGCAAAAGAGATGTGATTATTTTACTCAATGATTTTAGCAGAATGAAAAATTTTTATTCAACAATCGTTTTCTTATTGTTCGCTTTTTCTTCTTTCGAACAGTGCCATTCTATTCAAATTAAGGATGGTAAATTCTTGCTGGATAACCGGCCTTTTATTATTCATGCAGGCGAAATGCATTATGCCCGCATACCAGAACCTTATTGGAAGCAACGCTTGCAGATGTTAAAAGCAATGGGATTGAATACAGTATCTACATACGTATTCTGGAATTATCATCATCCATCACCGGGTGTTTGGAATTTTGAAAAGGACAACCATAACCTTCGTAAGTTTTTAGACCTAGCTAAAGAAGTTGGATTGTATGTTATTTTAAGACCTGGGCCATATGTTTGTGCCGAATGGGATTTTGGAGGATTTCCCTGGTGGCTGCCTACTGTAAGGGGCTTAGAGATCAGAACGTATAACCAGCCTTTCTTAGACTCCTGCAAGATATATTTTCAAAAGTTGGCCGATCAAGTAAAAGGCTATCATATTTCAGAGGGAGGGCCAATTATTCTCACACAGGTAGAAAATGAATTTGGTTCTTATGTAGCACAACGAAGGGATATTCCTTTACAACAACACCAGCAATACATTCAGGCAATAAAGGAGATGTTGGTTGCAACAGGCTTTCGGCCCCCTTATTATACAGCTGATGGCCGAAATTTATTTGCAGGGGGGCATATTGAAGGTATTTTGCCTTCCGCGAACGGGGAGGATAATATTGATAGTTTAAAATATAGTGTCAAAAAATATCATAAAGGAGAGGGGCCCTATATGATTGGAGAATTTTATCCCGGATGGCTAGATCATTGGGCAGAACCTTTTGTGAAAACAGCAACAGATGGTATAGTAAAGCAGACAGAAAAATACCTGAAAGATAGCGTGAACTTTAGTTTTTATATGATACATGGAGGAACAAACTTTGGGTATACGAGTGGTGCCAATTATACGCAAGTGCATCCAATACAACCTGACCTTACCAGTTACGATTATGATGCACCTGTAAACGAAGCGGGATGGGCCATGGATAAATATTTGTTGTTAAGAAACCTTTTTCAACGCTATTCAAATAAACAATTACCAACCGTTCCCGAACATGCACCGGTAATACGAATCCCATCCGTTCTGGTTACTAAACGAGTGGATTTTTTGAGTTGGGTGCAAAGTATGAAACCTGTTCAGGCTGACAGCCCTTTTACATTCGAAGCATTGGGGCAGGGGAATGGTTATGTGTTGTATTCGGTGCAAGTGGAGCAGCCTTTACATGGAAAACTTATAATCAGTGGGCTTCGGGATTATGCAACTGTCTATGTGAATGGTATTCAGGAGGGAGAAATCAACCGGTATTACAATAAGTTACAAACGGATGTTGACATACCTGCTCATGCCAGACTGGATATTCTTGTAGAGAGCATGGGACGAATCAACTATGGTGCTAAGATGATTGAAAGTTTAAAAGGTATTATAGGTAATGTGATGATTAATGAAACTATTATTACTGGACCATGGAAAATGTATACTGCTCCTTTAGAAACCCAGCCTGATCTAAGGCATTACAGTAACACCGCAAAGGTTGTCGGCCATCCCTTGTTTTATGTATTTAATTTCAAATTACAGCAAGTAGGTGATACGTTTTTGGATATGAAAAATTGGGGTAAAGGAATTGTGTTTGTTAATGGTCATCATATTGGAAGGTTCTGGCATATAGGTCCGCAGCAAACTTTATACGTTCCGGGATGCTGGTTGCAAAAGGGATTCAATAGCATAGTGGTGTTCGATCAGCAAAATGAGCGTGAACAAAAGCGATTGAGCACCTTAGATCATCCTGTACTCGATCACTTAAATGCTCCTCAATGAAATCATCATTTCAGTATACTCCCCGGCAGTAAAGTTTGCCGGGGAGTAAAGGAGTGTAGTTATTCTAATTAGGAGTGCTACATTAAAACTCATCATTCAATGCAAATACAGGTTTTCGGTACATCCACTGACCACCTGTAAAATCGGGGAATTCAACTGTCTGATGCCCCAGCTCTATTGATTTTTCGCTTAGCGGAGTAATGGCACTCCAAGTAGCAGCATCATACACGTCTAATGGTGTGCTAATATTTCTTTTGATAGATTCAATGAAGGCATGAATTACAAAGAAGTCCATACCGCCATGTCCTGCTCCTTCAGTATCCTTACTCCATCTTACCCATAACGGATGATCGTATTTATCCAGCCAAGTTTTTGCATCATCCCATTGATCATCTTTTGCCGATTTGTCTTGTATGTAAATGCTTTTGTGTACATCCATCCATAATCCTTCTGTGCCCTGTACCCTGAATCCTAATGAATAAGGCCTTGGTAAATTAGTATCATGCTGAAGAATGATCGTTTCTCCATTCACGCAATCAATTTGCGTAGTAACAATATCGCCCAATTTGAAATTAAGCTTTGCGTTGGGATGATTTTCTCCTCCGTTCTTTACTATATAGTTATGAAGACCTCTTGATTTTGTAGCAAAGGAACTTAAGCTAAGAAAACGGTTACCTCTGTTGATATTAATGTAATTAGCAATTGGTCCGATGCCATGTGTGGGGTACAGATCGCCATTGCGATGAACGGAATGGTTAGTTCTCCATTTGGCTTCCGAAAAGCCTTTCTCTCCAAATTCTACGCCATGGCCGTAAGGGTGTGTTCCATCGTTAAACTTAACACCTCTCAAGTCATGCTGATAACCTCCCTGTAAATGAATCAGTTCACCAAAAAGGTTTTGCCTTACCATGTTTAATACCGCCATCACGTCTCTTCTATAGCAAACATTTTCCAGCATCATTACATAGGCATTGTATTGTTCAGCAGTATGCACTACATCCCAATGGTCTTGTAAGGTGATGCCCAATATCACTTCTGTAGCAACATATTTTACACCGGCTTGAATAGCACCCACTACCATGGGTTTATGCCATTCCCAGGGTGTTGCAATAACCACCCCGTCGAGTTTGGAGGTATCGAGTAATTTCTTCCAGGCGTATTCATCTCCTGTAAAGACTTTCGGCATCGGTTTGCCGCTTTGCTTTATCAGTTCTGTTGCAGACTGCAGCATATGTTCGTCAACATCACATATTGCAACCAACTCAACATCTTTTCGTTTCAATAAAAGCTCTAAATGATTTTGCCCGCGTAAACCTGTTCCGATCAATGCAATATGTACTTTGTCTGCAAAAGGGTTAGCCAATAAGCTTTTACTTCCGAGTAATGAAAATCCGGCTGCTGCAATGCCGGTATTTTTAACGAAGTTTCTTCTTGAGATAGACATCAGTAAATGTTTTGAGTGAATGAATGATATAGAAATTGAATTTCGTTAAATTAAATGTCTGCGACTTGTGCAAACGTTTGCCTAATCTTTTAAATCATTGATTAATGTTGTCTCAGAAATGGGGCACTTTGCATTGTAGATTGATAAGAAGAAATCGAGTAAGAAATCTTTTAGTCGAATAGTCTTGCAAAATGATTTTCTAAGTGGTTTCGCATAGCATTCCTGAACAATTCAGGAGATCCTGTTTCTAAAACATTGATCAGCCCTTTGTGTGAAACAAATGTTTTAAGTGATGCTGGTTTTTTTAAAAGTCCACTGTTATGTACATAATCAAAAACAGGTAACAGTAATTTCTGAAATTTTTTCAAGGTTTCATTACCTGTTATTTCATATAATTTACCATGAAATGCTATCTCATGTTCTATGTTAAAGAGATGATGATCAGGTGTTGGAGGTTCTTTAGCAACGATCTCTTTTAATTCCTCAATATCTTTTGGTGTAATTCGCTTAAAAATAAAATCAGCCATTCCTATTTCCAACACCAGCCTAATTTCAAATACCTCTTTTAAGGTTTCCTGGTCAAGTATATGGGGATTCATGCTTTTGCCAAAAGTGGCAAATAGGTCAGGACTTGTGATAACGGCCCCCTTCTTCTTTTTTGATTCAATTAAACCCAGTATCCTTAATCTTAGTAGGGCTTCTCGTATAACAGTTCTGCTAACGCCCAATGCTTCAGCTAATTCTATCTCCTTGGGTATTGAGTCTCCAACTTTCAACTTTCTTTCTTGCAAAAGAGCGACAAGTTTGGCTTCTACTTTATCTACAAGGGAACTGGTATCAATTGACTTAAGGTTTTCTTTTAAATCTAATACTTCCATAAATATGTATTACTTAATCAAAAGTAGATTTTTATCCGATTATCAAATTTAATTTTTTAGATGAATTTATAACTAATTGATAATCAATATTTATAAATTTTTTTGTAAAAAAAAGTTAACTGAAAGCATCTTTTTCTATTTTTGTTATGTCATACATAATACTAAACCAAAACTTTTATGAACAAAAAGACTGCTTGCCTTAGGTTTGTTGTTGGGTTGGTAGTGACCTTATTATCACTTCCGATTTTGGCCCAAACAAAAAAGATTTCCGGTAAAGTGCTGGCCGAAGATAATAGCACTCCCTTAGCAGGTGTGAGTGTATTAGTGAAAGGGAAAACAGCTGCTACACAAACACTTCCTGACGGAACTTTCACCATTTCGGTTTCAGAAACCGATTTGCTTGTTTTCAGTTACACAGGCTATTTAACCCAAGAAATACCGGTGAAAGGCCATGAGTTTGTTAGCCTTTCATTAAAACCGGATGTTCAAAAGCTCAATGAAGTAGTGGTGGTAGGATACGGTACACAATCCCGAAGAACCTTAACCGGTGCTGTTTCCAGTATTGACGGTAATGTATTAAAGTCAAGTCCAAGCAGTAACCTGGGTACTGCTTTGCAGGGAACTGTTTCTGGTTTAAGAGTGCAGCAAAGCACAGGTCAACCAGGCTCAACTCCCAATATTACTTTCCGCGGAGGAACAACATTTGATGGTAGCAATTCAAGTCCGCTTATTATACTCGATGGTGCCGTAGTGCCTTCTATTTATGGTATTAATATGGATGATGTTGAATCGATTGACTTAATGAAAGATGCTGGTTCTTTAGCTATTTACGGAGCAAGGGCTGCTAACGGTGTATTATTTATTACCACCAAAAAAGGGAAGAAGGGTAGAACGCAGGTGAACTATAGTTATCGTAATACCACCAACTTTATTCGTTATAATTCTTTACAATATCTTACTGCTGCGCAATATATTCACTGGAACAGAAGTGGCATTGAAAGCCGATGGGAAGCTGATATGGCAGACGGTAATACTAACGCTGCCAATACGGATAGAGGACAAAATGCAGGTTCTTGGGGTTGGGCAGTGAATAGTGGCTGGACCTCTCCAATTGGGTTATATAGCACCCAGCTTTTATCTAATAATAACAGGAAATATGTAGGACAGCCCGGCTGGGGGGTATTGGTTGATCCTAATCCTTTTGTTTCAGGCCAGATGGATAGCATCCTTTACCATGAGAGCGATGTAAGAGATAGGGAGAATATGATTCTTCAGCAGAATATAACTCAGGAGCATTATCTTAATTTTTCAGGTGCAAATGATCAGGGTGCTTTTTCATTAGGGTTAGGAATGATCAATGATAATGGGATAGTAATTGGTTCCCAGTTAAAAAGATTAAGTGTGAATTTTAACGGTGGGCTCAATGTGAACAAGAACCTGAAAGTAAACCTGAGTTTGAATGGATATACAGTTAACCAGTTATTACCATACACTGATCCTGCCGGAGGAGGTGCTGGTGGGTTGATGCAAAGATTTGTTGGCGTGGCACCTACTGTTAGATATTACAATGATACATCCGGTGCTATTTTACCAGGCCCCAATGATGTAACATTAGGTAACCCGCTTTATTGGAACCAGGTTTATGTTAATAATACCAACCAGCAACAGTTTACCGGAAGTTTAAATGTTGAATATAAGATATTGCCACACCTTAAGTTTATCGCAACAGGATCTGGCTATATGGTATATAATAACTCCAATTATTTCACTAAATCCTATCAACAGGGTAACGGCGGTTCTATCAACAATACGCGTCCTGCTTCATTCAGTAATTACAGGGATATATCTTATACCTATAATGGATTTTTACAGTATGATAAATCTTTTGGAAGACATAACGTAACGTTGATGGCCGGTGGAGAGTTCTATGATTATAAAAGATATACTTTCTATGGTTCTGCACAGGGTGCCCCCACTGATCTTTTTCCCTGGTTATCTGCTTCTGTAAATCCAAGTATAATTAATGGTAGTACCATACTTTATCCTCAAAGTGCTTCTTCCAGTTTTAGTGCTTGGGATAGGTTGGCTTCTGCTATCGGAAGAGTGAATTATAGTTTTGCAAACAAATATTTTGTTGCTGCCAACTTCAGGTATGATGGGACTTCCCGTTTGCTGAACAACAGGTATGGTTTCTTCCCTGGCATATCTACAGGATGGAACATGCAGAATGAGAATTTCTTTAAGAATAGTAGGATTAGTAAATATATAAATGTATTAAAGCCTCGTATCAGTTGGGGACAAACAGGAGCACTAAGTACATTAGGCACATATGCGGCAGACCAGGTATTCCCTTCTACCAGTGTATATAATGGTCTAGGTGGAACATGGTACCCCAATATTATCAATAGTAATCTACAGTGGGAAACATCATCTACTTTAAACATTGGTGCAGATATTACGGTGTTAAATAACAGGATCACGGTGATTGCTGATTATTTCATACGGGATGTGTATAACAAGATTGCAGGATTACCAATCGATCCTACCACAGGTTTTACCAGTATTCAGTATAACAATGGTCAATTGCGTAACAAAGGCTTTGAACTCGAATTGAAAGCTAAAGTTTTAAGGCCGGTGAAGCCGGGTGGGCTTAGCATAGATTTTAATACGAATTTATATACGGTAAGAAATTTTGTAGTGAAGCTACCGTACAATGGATTGCCTAATAACCGTCAGGGAGCTTTACAAGTATGGGATCCTAACCATCCTGGACAAGTGATGTATGTAGGTGGTTTGCAGGAAGGTCAGCGAATAGGAACTGAACAAGTGTGGGCACCAAGATATGATGGTATATATAACAGTTCAGCAGCTTTAAGTGCAGATGCTTCAGTATACAATGCTTTTCTGCCATATACTCACAAAACACTTAAGTTAATGGGCGATGCACGCTGGCACCAGGTAAATCAAAATGATACGATCGATTCAAGGCAATTTGTATATGTGGGAAGAACAGTGCCATCATTAATGGGAGGCTTCTCAACAGTAATCAATTACAAAGGATTTTCACTTTACGCACAGTTTGATTACGCTTTGAATTTCGTTATCCTTAATAATGAAAAATTAAGAGGTTTATCTCAGGTGCAGGGATCTCAAAATTCTACAACAGAAGTACTGAATACATGGTCCCCATCCAATCCAAATGGAACATTGCCAAGGTTTTATTGGGCCAACCAGGGGAGAAATTATGCTACTGATCCTTCTGGAAATAATCCCGCAGCAAACTTCTGGGAAAGAGGTGATTATCTGATGGTAAGGGAACTGACTTTGAGTTACGATTTTACACAAGATGCTTTAAGAGGAATGTTGAATAACAAGATACGTTCTGCAAGGTTCTTTGTTACTGGTAATAACCTGGCTTATTTTACTAAATACAGCGGTAATTTTCCTGAAATCGGAGGGGTTGATAATGGTAAGTTCCCATTGCCAAGAAGATTAACGTTGGGAGTGAATCTGGGTTTATAACAATCAATTTGAATTACTGTCAAATAAAATATTTCATATGAAAAAATATAAATTATTATTTCACTCGCTGTTGGCTCTGCTTATTATAAGTGCTGGCACATCCTGTAAGAAACAATTGGAAGAAGCTGTTCCACAAGACCAGTTGGTGGCGTCGCAATTATCTGATCCTGCAGCTTTACAAACATTGTATACTGGTGTATATGCTACTTTTAGGTCTTACAACAGTACCCTTTTCGTATTAGGAGAGATGCGTTCTGAGATATGGACCGATGGCCTGTTCACTGAGTCTGCTGATGGAGGGTATCAACAAATGTATGATCATAATATCAGCGCCTTAAATGTACCCTATGGTAACTGGGCCGGATTTTATTCTTTACTGTATCAAATTAATAATGCAATAAAATTATTTACTGCCAGTTCTAGTTTCCCAACGACTACTAAAAATCAATACCTGGCTGAAATGTATGGGTTAAGAGCCTACGTATATTATACGATGGCTAAAACATGGGGTAATGTACCTCTGGTTACAACACCTATTACCAGTGTAAATAATGCAGCTCAAACTTATGTTACCAGAACATCCGTTGATTCTGTATTTATACAAATAAAAAGTGATATAGATCAATCATTAACACTGTTCAATGGAAACAATGCGTTTCCTTCTGGTAAGCGTGTTTATTGGAACAGAATAGCAACACTCGTATTAAAAGGCGATGTGTATTTATGGACAGGAACTTTACGAAATGGTGGTACTACTGATCTTACTACTGCGCAATCTGCGTTGCAGGAAGTAGAGAACTTACAAGGTGCAACGTTAAAGCTGAATACCAATTATGCAGATAACTTCGATCCTACCAAAAAATCGAATAACCCTGAAATTATATTCGCCATTAATTACGAGTTAGCACAGGCGCAAATGGGTACATTTTCGGAGTTTACTGTAAATAGTATCCAGGCTACAACGCTAACCTTTCAACAATCCCCAGATCCTACGAAAGTAGTTTCTTATGTGTATCCTTATGTAGGAGGTTCTAATCGATGTGGTATGAATCAGGCGATGATAACGAAACTCACATCAGGACCTGCTGATCAGCGTTTAACCAGTACATTCAAAGTAATGTATGGCACAACTGCACCTTATCCTATACGTGGGATCATGCTGACAAAATGGATAGGAAGCACATCGGGAACGAGCCAGGTTTATAATAATGATTTCCCCATATATCGTTATGCAGATGTTCTATTATTGATGGCAGAAGCAAAAACGAAATTAGGGCAGGATCCATCCTCTGAAATTAATCAGATCCGTCAGCGTGCATACGGTACTGCTTATGTTCCTTATGTTAACAGTACTGCAGATATGAATATGCAAGCAATATTAGAAGAGCAGTTGAGGGAGTTTATAGGAGAGGGAAAGCGTTGGTGGGCTTTACGAAGAGCCGGTGATAAATGGGTGTTCGCTTATGTTGATCCTAAGTATTTATCACCTGCTACAGTGAACTCGGGTAAAGGACCCACTTTAGAGTTGCCCATTTCACTGTCAATGTTGAACAATGATCCGCTCTATACTCAAACGCCGGGTTATTAAAAGAAAGTAGTTAGTTTTTATAGACAAGTAATAAGTCTGGATATGTCTATATACAGACTTTTGAAAAGAGGTGTTTAATTCATTAGACACCGCGTAAAGATCTCATAGTTAACCCACATAATATTTATTTATGCAGATTAAGAAGTTAGAGGGATTGATTGCTGCACCATTCACTCCTATGTATCCAGATGGTAGTTTGAATTTGTCATTGATCCCTGATTATTATAAATTTTTGAAACAAAATAATATAACAGGGGCTTTCATCTGCGGCTCTACAGGTGAAGGAGTATCAATGAGCAGAGAGGAAAAAATGCAAGTAGCTGAAGCATGGGCTACATGTACCAGGAATGATGAAGATTTTAAAGTAATGACATTATTAGGTGGCACGAGTATTGAAGACTGTAAAATACTTGCATTACATGCAAAATCTGTAGGTCTATATGCGGTATCATTTACTGCTCCTTTTTATTTCAAACCAGCTAATGTTGACGTCCTCGCTGAGTGTTGCTTAGCAGTAGGATCCGTAGTGCCCGATATGCCATTTTACTATTACCACATTCCAGTTTTAAATGCTGTAAACTTTCCAATGCTTGATTTGCTTAAAGTATTGGACAACAAAATGTCAAATTTTGCAGGTATAAAATACACACACGAAGATTTTATGGATTATCTATCTTGTCTTCATTTCCAAAAAGGTAAGTATGATATGCTATGGGGAAGAGATGAGAATATGCTGGCCGCATTAGCATTAGGAGCTAAAGGTGCCGTAGGCAGCACTTTTAACTATGCAGCTCCTTTGTATTATGAACTGATTAGTGCTTTTAGCAATGGTAGACTTGATGAGGCAAGGCTATTGCAACAAAAGTCAATAGATATGATCAGACTATTAGGAAAATATGGAGGCATTGCAACCGGGAAGGCGTATATGAGATTAGTTGGATTGGATTGTGGGGGATTCAGACTTCCTGTAAAAAATATGAGTGAAGAAAGTTTACGATTATTTGATAAAGATACTAGCGATGTAGGTTTTCAATCCTTTAAATCTAGGAAGCAATAAATAGGATCAATAGGTATATATGCTTACAAAAAAAATATTCTGGAGCCTGTTATGTATGCAAGTATTAGCGGTAAATGAATCTTCCTGTGCCCAAGAAAGGACTATGAAAGACATTCGATGGAAAAAGGTGGCCACATTGCCAGGCGGAGACGTAGCGTTAAAGAATAAAGGATTGGCGGGTTTATATGGTGGTGTACATAATGGGGTTGTACTACTTGCAGGTGGAACAAACTTCCCTGGCGCAATGCCATGGGAAGGGGGAACTAAGAAATATTACAATCATATATACCTTTTAACAAAAGAGAGTGATAAATATAACTGTAAATTGCTGCCTGATGAGCTTCCAATCGCAATGGCTTATGGTGCCAGCATCAGTACGGGTAAAGGGGTAATTTGTATAGGAGGTGAAAATGAAAATGGTATATTAAGAAATGTATTACTTCTTCAATGGGATTCAATTAATCAAAAAATAGCAATCATTACATTGCCAGATCTTCCGGTGGCGCTTACAAATCTCGCTGCATCAATGATTGATAATGATATCTATGTTGTAGGTGGAGAAAATGAGGATACCGTTTCATCCGCAGTATTTTCAATACGTTTAGACGCAACGAGGCCCGCATGGAAGGCCTGTGCTGCTCTGCCTCTCCAGATATCTCATGCTGTGGCAGTTACGCAATCAGATAAAAAAGAGAAATGTTTGTATGTGATTGGAGGAAGAACAAGAACAGCCTCCGGTATAAGTGTGTTACACGGTACCGTATTTTGTTATCACCCTTCTTCTAATGCATGGACTGAAATGCCAGCTATGCCCAAGTATGAAGGTATAAGTTTTCTATCGGCTGCAACCGGTGTGTCGTTTGGAGATCATGAAATAGTAATTGCCGGCGGTGATAATGGTAAAATATTTTCCCGAATTGAACAATTGAACGTTGCTATTAAAAAAGCAACAGATCACAGAGTTAAGCAGCAATTACTGGAAGAGAAACTGGTATTACTTCAACATCATGAAGGGTTTTCGAAGGATGTAAGATTGTATAATACTGTTACGGGTAAATGGCGTTTATTGGAGCCGCTTCCCTATGCCCCTGTAACTACCATTGCTACAAAATGGAATGATTCAATTTTTATTGCAGGCGGAGAAATACACCCGGGTATTAGAACGGCTGATATAGTAATGGGTACACCTGTTTTTAGTGAATGACTTGCCATAAGAAATACATGAAAAGAGAAAAAACATATCAATGGGTAGTGGTGGGTTTGCTCTGGTTTGTGGCATTGCTCAATTATATGGACAGGCAAATGCTTGCAACCATGAAACCTTCCATGCAGGTGGATATTGCCGACCTTCAGTCGGCTACAAATTTCGGTTACCTGATGGCGATCTTTTTATGGATATATGGATGTATGAGCCCTGTTTCAGGCATCATTGCAGATCGCTTTAATCGTAAATGGTTAATCGTAAGTAGTTTGTTCATCTGGTCTGCTGTTACTTTTACAATGGGTTATGCTACTTCCTTTAATCAGTTGTATATATTAAGAGCGATAATGGGTATCAGTGAGGCTTTGTATATACCTGCCGGCTTATCGCTGATCGCCGATTATCATTCTTCCGCAACCAGATCCCTCGCTGTGGGAATTCACATGACAGGTTTATATGTTGGTCAGGCTTTGGGTGGCTTCGGCGCAACGATTGCAGCTACTTATTCATGGCATACTACTTTTCATTTCTTTGGCTTCGTAGGAATTTCTTATTCTCTCATTTTATTATTGTTTTTGAAAGAGAAGAAAAGCTATGATGGAGATGATATGCTTCAGTCGGAAAGAATACCGGTAACTAAAACATTAAGCCTGCTATTAAGTAATATTTCTTTTTGGATCATCCTTTTATATTTTGCAATTCCCAGTATACCCGGATGGGCTACAAAAAACTGGTTACCGACTTTATTTGCTTCTAACCTGGCTATTGGTATGTCGAAAGCCGGTCCAATATCAACGATCACCATTGCTGTATCTTCTTTCATTGGCGTATTGTTTGGAGGTCTTTTGTCTGACAAGTGGGTACAGAAAAATATACGTGGTAGAATTTATACAAGTGCTATTGGTTTGGGATTAACGATACCTTCTTTGTTACTGATCGGTTTTGGCCACTCCTTGTTTCATGTAGTGGCGGCAGCCTTTTGCTTTGGATTTGGTTATGGTATGTTCGATGCCAACAATATGCCTATTCTTTGCCAGTTTGTTAATAACAAAAGCAGGGCTACTGCTTATGGTTTGATGAATATGACCGGCGTATTTGCAGGGGCTTTCATTACAAATGTATTGGGAAAATCTACAGATGCGGGTAATCTTGGAAAAGGTTTCGCCATGCTTGCCGTAATTGTTATAGTAGCACTAATTATTCAATTAAAATTTTTACGCCCGGAGAAAAACATGCAACCGGATTAAGTAACAGTCTATTTTATTGAAAAAGCATTTATATAAGTTTCGTTTATGAAGTTACGTACATTTTTAGGCTTGCTGTGTATGGCGAATGCCTTTCCCGTAGTTGCGCAGGATGCTAATATCATGGTGAATAGCGTTCCGGTAACAGCACCGGTTTTAAAAGGGAGAGCCGTCAATCCTTTAGCGTGGTTAAGCATAGAAAACAGATCAGATAAGGAAGTAACTATAAAATATATTTCTTTCTATGTTAATGCATCAACTATTCAGGATGTAGAGCACTTAGAAATTTATGCTGCGGATACTCTACATCATTTTTCAACAAGCAAACTGTTGTGTTCATTTACACCTGTTCATAAACACATGACTGTTGAAATAAAAGCAACTGCAAAGCAATACATATGGATCAATGCTGTGTTGAAAAAGTCAGCGAATATTGATCATGTCCTTGAAGTACATGCAATTTCTTTGCTTACGGGTGAAGGCAGGCAATTGCGGGTGAAAGAGGCGGCTGCTTCTTATACGGAAAGAATGGGTATCGTTCTTAGAAAAGCAGGCGAGAATGGTGTTCATACATACCGTATTCCCGGATTGATTACAACAGATCAGGGAACATTAATAGCAGTATATGATGCGAGGTATAATAGTAGTAGAGACTTACCCGGGAATATTGATATTGCTATGAGCAGAAGTACAGATGGGGGAAGGACATGGCAGCCTATGAAGATCATCATGAATATGGGGCTGCCGAAAGAGAATAACGGTGTAGGAGATCCTTCTGTATTGTTTGATCCGGTTACAAAAAAGATTTGGGTGGCTGCATTGTGGAGTAAAGGTAATCATGCTATTGCGGGTTCAAAGCCCGGCTTATCACCAGAGGAAACAGGTCAGTTTGTATTGGTTAATAGTGAGGATGATGGTATTACATGGTCAAGCCCCATCAATATAACATCACAGGTAAAAAATCCATCCTGGCATATATTATTCCAGGGGCCCGGAAATGGTATTGCCATGCACAACGGAACACTGGTGTTTCCTGCTCAATATTGGGATGAGAACCGGTTGCCGCATTCAACCATCATATACAGTGAAGATCATGGAGGCAATTGGAAAACAGCAAGCGGCGCTAAACCCAATACTACGGAAAGCCAATTGGTTGAAACATCACCCGGAACATTGATGCTGAATATGAGGGATAACAGAGGTGAATTCAGAAGTGTTGCTACAACAACTGATATGGGGGGTTACTGGACAGAACATTTCACTTCTCAAAGTGCATTGCCAGATCCAGTTTGCCAGGGTAGTTTTATAAAGGCAATGTTTAAAGGTAAGTCAGTGCTTTTTTTCAGTAATCCAAATTCTTCTCATCACCGTGATAGCATTACGATCAAAGCTAGTACCGATATGGGTAATACCTGGCCATCGGCTACACAACTACTGGTTGATGAAAGAGAATGTTACGGTTATTCGGCCTTAACACAAATAGATGAAAACACAATTGGTATCCTATATGAAGGGGTAGGAGAACTCTATTTTGTAAGAATACCTATTAAAACAATGCTGCGTTGAATACTATTTAAATGACTATCGATGTATACAAAACAGGATTTGATCAGGTTAAAACAGTTTTATACAAGGCAGTTACTGCAAGATACCATTCCGTTTTGGTTTCCTCGTTCTTATGATTTTGAATATGGAGGATTTTTATTAATGAGAGATGCTGATGGTTCTCTTATTGATGATGATAAAGCGGTTTGGATTCAGGGAAGGGCTACATGGCTGCTAGCAACTTTGTATAATACAGTTGAAAAAAAACAAGAGTGGCTGGATGGTTCGAAACTAGGATATGATTTCTTAAATAAATATTGTTTTGATGCAGACGGGCAAATGTTCTTTCATGTAACATGTGATGGAAAACCGATAAGAAAAAGACGTTATTATTTTTCAGAAACGTTCTATGTAATTGCAGCTGCTGCTTATGCAAAAGCAAGTGGTGATGAAACGGCTGCAAAGCAGGCAAGGGATGTATTCGGTCAATGTATCGCCTATGCTACCGGAGAAAAACAACTAGCCAAAAAGTTTACTGATGTGAGACCCTCGAAAGGTATTGGCGTGCCCATGATCATGATCAATACGGCACAGCAGTTAAGGGCAACCATAGGTGATGATAGGTGTGATGTGTGGATTAGCCAATGGATCGATGAAATTGAAAAGGATTTTGTGAAAGAGGAAATCCGTTGTGTAATGGAACAGGTGGCGCCTGATGGAAGTATTATTGATCACATAGAGGGAAGGACTTTAAACCCCGGTCATGCAATCGAAGGGGCATGGTTCATTTTACATGAAGCCAGGTATAGGAATAATGACCCTCACCTAATCAGTTTAGGTTGTAAAATGCTTGATTATATGTGGGAAAGGGGATGGGATAAGCAATACGGGGGTATTTTATATTACAGGGATGTGTATAATAAACCGGTGCAGGAGTATTGGCAGGACATGAAATTCTGGTGGCCGCATAATGAAGCGATTATTGCAACACTCTTAGCTTATGTAATGACCGGTGATGCAAAATATGCAATCATGCATCAGCAGGTACATACTTATGCATACAAACATTTTCATGATGCGGTAAATGGAGAGTGGTTCGGCTATTTACACCGTTATGGCACAGTAGCGCAAACCGCTAAAGGTAACCTCTTTAAAGGCCCGTTCCATTTGCCAAGACAGGAATGGTATTGTATGCAAATACTCGATGATTATTTAAATCAATCCCATTGATGAAGCAGCTTCTTGTATTCGTGTTTTGTATTCCGTTGTACAGCATAGCCCAGTTGAGGCTGGATAAAATGTTTGGTGATCATATGGTTTTGCAGCGGGAACAACCCGTTCGTTTTTTCGGTAAAGCCAACCCCGGTATGCCTGTGCAAGTTTCTTTTGCAGGCACTACAAAAGAAGTTATTGCCGGTGCTGATTCTTCATGGAGCATTCTTTTTAAAAAGCAAAAGGCAGATAGTCATCCGCAGGATATCATCATTATTTCTAACCACCAAATACTTCTCCTTAAAGATGTATTGATAGGAGATGTGTGGATTTGTTCAGGGCAATCCAATATGGAATTCCCTTTACAAAGGGAGATGCATTACAAAGAAGAAATTAAACAAACCCTTCAGCCTCTGATCCGTATCAAGAATCATTCTTTTGCCGGGAAATATGTGTATGGTGTAGCTTATAAGGACTCGATTAACAGCAAGTTAAATGTATCTGATTTTTATGATGGTAGCTGGCAGGTTTGTGATAGTAATTCCGTAAAGCCGATGAGTGCTGTATCGTATTACTTCGCAAAATCAATAGTGCAAAATGAACAAGTACCTATTGGCATCATCAATCTTGCGATAGGTGGTGCGCCGATAGAAACTTTTATCAGTAAAGAAGTATTGAAACAAAACAAACAATTTGCATCAAAGCTGAAGGGTAATTGGCTGGATAATGAAGCCTTGCCTGAATGGTGCAGAAAAAGAGGGAAAGAGAATTTGGTTAGAAACCTGCACCCAATAGAAGATGAAATGGGCCCCAATCATGCGTATAAGCCGGGCTTTGCTTTTGATGCAGGTATCAGACCACTTTTGTTTCTGCCCGTTAAAGGTGTGATCTGGTACCAGGGAGAAAGCAATTCATTAGAGTGGCCCAGGGTAATAGAGTATAAATCATTGATGCATGTTTTAATAGATGATTACCGTAAGAATTGGAATAATCCCTTCCTGCCTTTTTATTGGGTGCAATTATCTTCTATTGATACAGCATATTACCGGTCTGTCTATTGGCCTGTTTTCAGAGACGAGCAAAGAAAATTAATTAAGGAAGTATCTCATGGAGGCATGGCTGTAATCAGTGATATAGGCTTTAAAAATGATGTACATCCTACGAATAAAAAAGATGTAGGCGAACGGTTGGCCCGTTTGGCATTACATGATAGCTATAAAAAAAGATCTATTGTTCCTTCGGGCCCATTGCCTGTGAAAGCTACCTACAATAAGGGGGCTGTTTATGTTTATTTTACCTATACAGGCGGGGCTTTGAAAACAACGGGTGCTCAAGTGGTGCATGGCTTTTCAATTGATGCTGTGCATGAAGTAGGTGCATTTATAGAAGGCAAACGAATAAAAATTCCTGTTGCAGAAAAGCCTCCTGTAGTGTATTATGGTTGGAAGCCTTTTTCCGATGGGAATTTGGTCAATGAGCTGCTGCTTCCTGCCTCAACTTTTTCGATTCATATAAAATAAAACTATGAGAAAGATAATTGTATTGTTTGTAGTTCTTATCGTGTCTGCCTCATTATCCGCACAGCAAGCGGTAAGTATCATTCCTAAGCCGGTAAGCCTAGTTGTTAAACAAGGCGTATTTACTATTGATGCCAATACAAGTATCAAGTTTGTTGCAGGGGATCATGATTTACATAATGCCGCGTCTTTTCTTGTGGCATCCATAAAAGAGTTGTCGGGTATTACACTGCCTCAACACGTACAAGCTGCGAAAGTTATTCAGCTCATTATTCAAAAAACTGAGCAGATAGGTAATGAAGGATATCTTTTACAAGTTAATCCTGCTTCTATTATTATCCGGGCCAATACCAAAGCAGGTATCATATATGGTATTCAAACCTTATTACAAACATTGCCTGGTATTCGAACAAATGCCTTATTACAAGTGCCTTGTATGCGTGTTACAGATTATCCCCGTTTTCAATGGCGGGGGATGCATCTCGATGTTTGTAGGCATTTCTTTTCTCCTGAATTGGTGAAAGAATATATCGATTTGATGGCCCGCTATAAGATGAACAGGTTTCATTGGCATTTAGTGGATGACCAGGGGTGGAGAATTGAGATCAAGAAGTATCCTCGACTCACGCAAACAGGAGCATGGCGTGTAGACCAAACAGATAAAGTGTGGGGTAGCCGTCCGCAGGCAAAAGAAGGAGAGCCTGCAACTTATGGTGGATATTATACGCAAGAACAGATTAAAGACATTATCGCTTATGCTGCCCAGAGGAATGTTACAATCATCCCTGAAATAGAAATGCCCGGTCATGTAGCTTCAGCTATAGCGGCATACCCTCAACTTTGTTGTTCACGTAAGCCGCAATTGCCGCTAACGGGGGGCGATTATACGAACATATCTTCAAACTATTGTGCAGGTAACGATTCTGTTTTTATCTTCCTGCAAAATGTTCTTTCTGAGGTAATGCAATTGTTCCCTTCAAAGTATATACATGTTGGTGGAGATGAAGTAGATAAAACACCATGGAAAAATTGTAGCCGTTGCCAGGCAAGAATTAAAGCAGAAGGGTTGAAAAATGAAGAGGAGCTGCAGAGTTATTTCATGAAGCGTATTGAGAAATTTATTGTGAGTAAGCACAGGAAAATGATCGGCTGGGATGAGATATTGGAAGGCGGATTGGCACCTGAAGCAACAGTGATGAGCTGGCGTGGAGAATCGGGTGGAGTGGAAGCTGCTAAAATGAATCATGATGTGATCATGACTCCCGGTGTGCCTTGTTATTTTGATCATTACCAGGCAGGGCCGGAAGGGGAACCTTTGGCCATTGGTGGCATGAATACTTTAAAACGTGTTTATGAGTATGATCCTATTCCTAAAGAATTAAATGAACAACAAGCGCATTATGTTTTAGGAGTTCAGGGGAATTTGTGGACTGAATATGTAACTACTGCTGAACATGTAGAATATATGGTATTGCCCAGGATGCTGGCATTGGCAGAAGTAGTATGGAGCCAGCCTTCTGCTAAAGACTGGAATGATTTTTACCATAGGCTACAACCTTCTTTCCGTTATTTCGATCAAAGAGGCCTTCATTACAGTAAAGGCAGTTTTACGGTTTCAATTAAACCGCAAACAGTAAATGGAAAATTGCAAGTAACTCTTTCTTCTGAAATTCCCGGTGCAACTATTTATTATACAACAGATGGAACAGAGCCCACTACGCAAAGCCAGAAGTATACAGCACCGGTTGCGATAGATACTTCGCTTACTTTAAATGCTGTTACTGTAGTTAATGGAACTGTAATGAACAGTAAGCCATCGCAGCAGCAATTTGTTATTCATAAGGCAACTGGGGCTGCTGTTAGTTACGTTAATCCTGTGAGCAGGTATTATATGGCTGATGGACCTAATAGTTTAACAGATGGCATTCGGGGTACATTGGCGGCCAATAAATATTGGCATGGGTTCAATGGAAAAGATATTATTGCTACTGTTGATTTAGTAAAAGAAACCAATATTCATAAAGTGAGTTTGGGTTGTTTGCAACGTTATCGCGATTGGATATTCCTGCCTCAATACGTGCAAGTAGAAGTTGCATCAGATGGTTTTAATTTTAAAACAATGGGGAAAGATGTTAATACCATTGCAGCTACGGTAACAAACCCTTTGATAAAAAACTTTTCAGTTTCCTTTGAGCCAACATCTGTTCGATATGTACGAGTAACGGCTAAAGTGCTCGATGGCTGTCCTGCGGGGCATCCGGGTGAAGGTAAGCCTGCATGGGTTTTCGCAGATGAACTGATCGTAGAATAATCAATACTTATTAATGTTCAACAGGATGATGATGAGAAAAAACATTTTCTTCATTTTTATGCATGCCATCTGTTTATGTGTTGTGGTAAAAGTGCAATCACAAGTTACTATTCCCTTTTTCCCTGATAGTCTTTTTTCTACTTACTATCATCAACGTCTAACTCATTTTAATACGTTGCCTGTAGGAAAAGATGAAATTATTTTCCTTGGCAACAGCATCACAGATGGAGCCGAATGGAGTGAACTATTGGGTTCTGTCAATATTAAAAACAGGGGTATTAGCGGTGATATAACAGTAGGTGTATTAAATCGGTTGCCAGAGATCATCAGAAGAAAACCTAAAAAAGTTTTTTTGCTGATTGGTATCAATGACCTGGCCAGGAACATTTCTCCCGATAGTGTGGTGAAGAATATCATTTTGGTTGCAGCTATTCTTCATCAATACACACCCTCTACAAAACTGTACATACAAAGCCTCCTTCCTGTTAATGATGTATATAAAAAATTTACCGGTCATACTAATAAGGGAGCACAAATCATAGCCGTGAACAAGCAATTGCAAAGTATGGCAGGCGATCACCATTATACATTCGTGGATCTTTACCATTCTTTTTGTGACGAGGAAGGAAAGATGCGGGCTTCTCTAACCAATGATGGCTTGCACTTAAAAGGTGAGGCCTACTTGCTTTGGAAACATATTATATATCCTTATGTTTTTGATCTTCAGCAAAGACCGTCTTTGCTTCCCTTACCTCAACACCTTGAGTGGACCAATGTTGTGTTTCCGCTGTATGAGTGTAGTTCAATTGTTGTTAGTGATTCTATTTTTCGGCAACAGGCATTTCGCTTACAGAGCGTGTTAAACGCCAAAGGTGTTGTTGCAGGTATAAAAAACTCGGTTGATGTAAAACCTTATATCCTTTTGAAAAAAGAAATCACTCAATCTGTTGATGAAAGAGATAGTGAGGCCTACCAACTTGAAGTTACAGGGAATCATGTAGTTCTTAGTGCTTCTACTGAACATGGGATCTTTAATGCTATACAAACCTTACAGCAATTATTGAGGGATGGGGTTATGATAGACGGATGTAATATTCGGGATAAGCCTGCATTTTCGTGGCGTGGTTTTATGGTTGATGTGGGAAGGAATTACCAATCATTATCCCAGTTAAAGAAGCAGATAGAAATCATGAGCTTGTATAAGCTCAATGTGTTTCATTTTCATCCCACAGAAGATATTGCATGGCGTTTATCGATAAATCAATATCCTCAGCTAACCGCTCCTGAAAATATGTTACGGGGAAAAGGTTTGTATTATACGGAGCAGGATATACAGGAACTGATTACCTATTGTAAAGACCGTTTCATCACTTTTATACCTGAAATTGATATGCCCGGTCATAGTGCTGCATTCAAACGAGCTATGAAAACTGACATGCAATCTGATTCTGGTATACATATCTTACAAAATATCCTCCATGAAGTTTGTACTACTTACGATGCTTCTTACCTGCATGTTGGCGGTGATGAAGTTAAGATCGTTAACAAAACCTTTCTCCCGGAGATGATTAAGTATTTAGAAAGTGTAGGTAAGAAAACGATCGGGTGGAGCCCCGGCGGTAATTTGCCAGTTAATACGATCCGCCAATTATGGATGGATGATGCTGGTATTACTTCATCTGCTTCCACCACACAATATTTAGATTCCAGGCATTTGTACATCAATCATATGGATCCGCAGGAATCAGTCGTTACTATTTTTAAAAGGCAAATCGGTAATAGGGTGGAAGAAGACAAGAATGTAAAAGGAGGAATTCTCTGTGTATGGAATGATAGAAATGTGGCAAGTGAAGAGGATATATTACAGATGAACCCGGTATATCCTGCATTGCTCGCTTTTGCCGAACGAAGCTGGAAGGGAGGAGGACAAAAAGGTTGGAGTGCGATCATTGGCAAGCCCGGTACTGAAGAAACAAAAGCGTTTGCTGCATTTGAGAACAGGTTGTTGGATCAGAAAAAAAGAGTTTTCGTATCGCTGCCTTTCCCTTATCAGTCACAATCCTCTTATACTTGGAACTTCTATGGGCCTTATTGCAATAAAGGATTACTTACCCGGGCTTTCGCTCCTGAGCTAAATGAGGAGTTGAAAGATTCCTCCTCATTGCAAGTAGTTGGCGGCACGATCATTTTAAAACATTGGTGGTATCCTTTAATCGAAGGAGCGATTGCTCATCCTGCTGAAAACACAACATGGTATGCTACTACAAATATTTGGAGTGATGAAGATGTACCAAAAGATTTTTGGATAGGGTTTTATGATTTTTCCCGCTCAACGGCAACTGATTCACCGGATGAAGGTACCTGGGATCATCGGCATAGTTGTATTTGGATCAATGGTAATGTAATAGCACCGCCTGTTTGGAAGCATGCCGGCCAAAAAGGGAACCTTGAGGTTCCGCTTACTGATGAAGGTTATGCGTATCGTGAGCCCACCAGGGTAATGATGCATAAAGGGTGGAATAAGATTTTGATAAAACTTCCTGTGGGCAGTTTTAAAGGTAAGGATTGGCAGAATCCTGTTAAATGGATGTTTACTTGTGTGCCTGTACGTTGAAATCTTTTGTGAAAATATTTTTAATAATCTTCAAAGAACGAAATCAAAATGGGAACATCATTACAAGATGAGTATGTAGAAGTGTTTGGTTATGAGAAGTTGCCGATTGGTATTTATGCGACTGCACAGGAAGGTTCTGTGCAGGTAGCAAGGGATATAGCAGCACTGATAAGAATAAAAGAAGCAAAGGGAGAAAAGACAGTGTTGGGCCTGGCAACAGGTAGTACGCCCCGATATGTGTATGCGGAATTGGTTCGCATGCACAAAGAAGAAGGATTGAGTTTTAAAAATGTAATTACGTTCAACCTGGATGAGTATTATCCTTTAGAGCGGGAAGCATTGCAGAGTTATTGGAGCTTTATGCATCGTCATTTATTCAATCATGTAGATATTGATCCGAAGAATATCCATATACCTAATGGAGAAGTCAGTAAGGAAGAAGTAAAATCTTATTGCCAGCAATATGAAGATGCAATAGAAGCGGTGGGAGGTATTCATTTGCAAATACTGGGTATTGGTAATAACGGGCATATTGGATTCAATGAACCCGGTAGCAGTATCTTCTCGAAAACAAGACTGGTAAGTTTAGATAACAGTACCCGTATAGCCAATGCGTATGAATTTCAAAATATATCGCAAGTGCCCCGCATGGCCATAACGATGGGCATCAGTACGATATTGAAAGCCCAAAAGATAATTCTGATGGCATGGGGTTCTAAAGCCGGTATTGTAGCACGTAGTGTGGAAGGTCATGTAAGTGAGCAGGTGCCTGCGAGCATATTGCAGCAACATAATGATTGCAGCTTTGTGGTTGATACAATGGCTGCGTCAGAATTGACTAGGATAAAGTCGCCCTGGTTAACAGGAGAGGTGGAGTGGAATGCAGCCATGATTAAAAGAGCAGTGGTGAATATGGCATTGAAACTGCAAAAACCGATCTTAAGCTTAACGACACATGATTATAACGAGAACGGTTTGGGCGATCTGCTGGTAGAGAAAGGAGATGCCTATGCTATTAACCTGCAAGTGTATTACCTGTTAAGGGATAGCATCACGGGCTGGCCGGGAGGTAAGCTGGGAGTGAAGCTGGAACATCATCCCGAACGCAGTACACCCCATCCAAAAAGATGTTTGATCTTCTCTCCCCATCCTGATGATGATATCATTAGCATGGGCGGTACGTTCATGCGTTTGCAGGAGCAGGGACATGATGTGCATGTAGCGTATCAGACAAGTGGTAACATAGCAGTCACGGATGAGTTTGTAACAAGGTTCCTGGATTTTGCAGTAGGCTTTGAGAGTATGTTTGGGATAGATAGCAGCAAGAGTAAAGAGATATTGTCGGCGGCTAGAACGTTTTTAGGGGGTAAGAAAAAGAATGAGATCGATACGGCAGAGATAAGGGCGATTAAGGGATTGATAAGACGTTGTGAGGCTGCTGCCACTTGCAGGTATGTGGGATTGAAGGAGGGACAGTGGCATTTTCAGAATTTACCTTTTTATGAAACGGGTACAATAGAGAAGAAACCGATGGGAGAGGAAGACGTGTTGTTAACAATGGATTTATTAAGAAAGCTCAAACCACAACAGGTATACTGTGCCGGAGACTTAGCAGATCCTCATGGAACACACAGAGTATGTTTGGATATAGTATTTGAGAGTATGCGAAGATTAAAGGCTTCGGGGGAAGATTGGGTGAAGGATTGTTGGGTATGGTTGTATAAGGGCGCCTGGCAGGAGTGGGATATATCAGAGATAGAGATGGCGATACCGATGAGTCCGGACCAGGTAATGAAGAAACGGTTTGGGATATTTATTCACCAGTCTCAGAAGGATATGGTGCCGTTCCAGGGCACAGATAGTAGGGAGTTTTGGCAACGGGCGGAGGATCGCAATGCGAATACGGCAAACTTGTATGCAGCTTTAGGATTGACGAAATACGCCGGAATGGAAGCCTTTGTTAGATGGCATTTTTAGTAGCACGAATTATCGTGTTTGTTTACAATCCAATATCCTCTATGCAATCACAAAATAGAAGATAGAATCATACCTAGTGCTGATCATCTTTAACTAAAAGGTAAATCAATGAGAAAAAAGAATCGGCGATACTGAATTTAGTAACTAAAGTTGTCATCAAACGCTAAACAACAGAATTGAAATTATTAACCTCTAACACAACTGAATAATCAAATATTTGCCAACTTAATAAGTGTCAATTTAATTGGCGCTCTTAATAACCTTTGGGGAAATAATCTATTGGTTCAATCCTTATATCCTTGTAATAAATTTGAGCGCCTTCTGATTGAATTTGAATTTTCCCTTCATCCAAACTAATCAGTTTACCACCGCTATCCAGCTGCTGCGATTTTCCCAGAACCATAAGAACCTTACCATTTACCATGTGTATACTTTTGCCGTTAAAACAAAATAAATCAATTGTGTTCCATTGCCCATCCGGTTTTTCGTTGTCTGAAGTTTTTATACATCTTCTACCAAAAGTTGATTTTTCATAAAAGTCTCTATAAGTACCCTGTGGGTCATAAATGAAAGTTGAATCATTTACTTTGCGAGTTGCTACTGTTTCTGCGCCACCAGCAACACCCCAATAATCACCTACATTACCTTGTTCTATCTGAAATTCCTGAGATCGCATCCAAAACCCAAAATCAGCTCCTAGTTTTCCTACACTGTAATATAGTAAACCACTATCTTTCTTTTTACCCTTTTTGGTAGCCCATGTTTTGGTTCCCCATTTAAACTTCATTTGCAAATGAAAATTTTTAAAATTATCTTTTGATATTATACCACCAAAGTCTTGTCCTGAAATGGCTAATACTTTTTCACCATCAAGGTTTATTACTGAAAAAACATGATGAGGGTCATTATTTAAACCTAATGGGGTTCCTGTAAACTGATTAGATAAACTATCATATTCCGGTCCTAAATAAGTGTCCCAATGATGTAAGTCCTTTCCATTAAATAAGTACGTCCATTTATGATGAGGATTTTGATAAGGAGTATCGTGTTTTTTAATGGAGAAAGCAAAACTGGCTGCAATAAAGCAGACTAAAAAGAATTCTTTTTTCATGGCAAAATAAATGGGGTTATAATTTTTTTCAGCGCAACATGTATTAAAACATGTATAAGTTTTGCATATTAATAATTATCCTTGAATACGATATCTAAAATATCATTAAAAAACATGAGAAATTCTTAATCTTACCTGCAATCGTGGTGAAATTAACTATACTGTTCGGAGTAAAATGAAACCTGTTAATTCAATTGTTCATATTATCAAGAGCGATTTCGGTGAGTTTCAAACTCAACACAATCTGGTGCGAATCCGATCTGTATAATTAAGATTAGATAAAAAATCTACGTTTACATAGAGCGCTACAAGTGATATGTGTTGGATATTAAACATTGCTATGGATTTTACATTAAGGTAAAGCCACAGTTAGGGTGCAATTTTGAGTAAGTGGATTTGTTGTATGTGAGGGTTTATTTGAACTAGGCTATATTAAAAAGGACGTTGTTAACGAGAAAAAAACACGATGTCATGCTAGCGGAATGTAGCTAAAGTTACTCAACCCACAGTTTTGTTAAATAGGGGCTATATAAAAAACAACTTGCTAAGAGGATTAGAAAAAGAACCTTTTAATGCCTTGATTTTTCAAGACTATTATTCGAATTCTAATTCGTTCAGATAGTATTCCCAACCTTCCATAGGAGATGCGTTTTTTAAAGACTTTGATGTTTTATTAATGACAATCTCAATGCTCAAATGTTTAATATTCTATAAAAAATTTAAGGAAAAAAGTAAACCTTCTTTTAGATGTGAAGTACTTATATAAGAAAAGGTAAAATTCGCTTTGAGTACCTTTAACAAAAAAATATTGAAAGCCAATTGATCAAATGATTTTTTACCAGCCAACTGCAACCTGTTTGTCTTTATCTATTAGTCATAGTCCCCCGAAGGCATAAAATAACAAAAGACAAGCTTGTACGCACCTCTTACTCATGCAGGTATACATGGATTTTGTAGGCTGGTAGTGACGACAGCGTTTATTGAGCCCCCATTTTGGTATATTGAATCATCAGAAGTTCATTGACAATAAAAACCATACCCCATCACTCCGACCCATCTTATTTATGTTAGATGAAGGGTAATATTCATATTTTGTTCTTTCTAACTAAATAATTTAATCAACTATCGCTTTGTTGACCTCTTTTTAAAAGAGCCGAATTACTTCAATGATCAACAATTATCTGGTATAGTTGTTTACCATTTATAATACTGGGAGCAGGTGATGGTTACTGCTCCATATAGGGTTAGTATCGATTAAGTAAAGCACGGAGTACACATTACATTGGCGAGAAAGGAAATTAATATTGTTTGGCTTAAAAGAGATATTCGCAGCCAGGATCACCAACCCCTGCAACTGGCAGAGCAAAGTTCCCTGCCTTATCTGATCATTTATATTTTCGAACCTTCTGTTATCGCTTACCCTGACACCTCAAACAGGCATCTGCAATTTCAATACCATTCCCTGCTGAAGCTCAACCAAAAACTTCAACCTTTCCACCGCTCTGTTCTGTTATTCTATGCAGAGGCTTTAGCCGTGTTCAGTCATATCCTTCAGCAATACAAAATCAGTCATATTTTTTCTTACCAGGAATCTGGCACTGCTTTCACTTTTGAAAGAGACAAAGCGGTAGGCCAATACTGTAAGGGAAATGGGATTACGTGGAAACAATGCCAGCGGGACGGGATCGTACGGGGTTTGAAGAACAGGCAGGGATGGGATCAGCAATGGTATGCAACAATGGAGGCTCCTATCGTTGTAAATAAGTATTCACCGGGGCAGCCGCTTCCGATGCCAAATCCATTTCCCTTACCCAAGGATTTACTCGATCAACTCTATCACTACCCCAAAAAGTTCCAGCCGCCCGGCGAAGACAATGCATTGAGTTACCTGGAAAGTTTTGTAAGGGAAAGAGGGAAAAATTATAGCAGGCATATCAGTAAACCCTTGGAAAGCAGAACCAGTTGCGGCCGTATATCACCTTATATCAGTTGGGGTAATATCAGTGTTAAACAGGCTTACCAGTTGGTAAGAGCCCATTCTAAGATAGTAGCATACAAAAAACCTTTCCATGATTTCCTGACACGCTTAAAGTGGCATTGCCATTTTATTCAAAAATTTGAAATGGAATGCAGTTATGAGTATCAATGTATCAATGCCGGTTATGAGTTATTGCAGCATCCCGTGAATGAAGCATTTATCCGGGCATGGAAAACAGCCCAGACCGGCTTCCCGCTTATAGATGCCTGTATGAAATGTTTACAGGAAACCGGATGGCTCAATTTTCGAATGAGGGCCATGTTGGTCAGTTTTCTTTGTCATCACCTTAACCAGGACTGGCGTACGGGTACTTATCACCTGGCCAATTTATTTTTAGATTATGAACCGGGCATTCATTACCCGCAATTTCAAATGCAGGCAGGTACTACAGGGATTAACACGATCCGAATTTATAATCCTGTCAAACAATCTAAAGAACATGATCCTGATGGCTTATTTATAAAAAAATGGTTGCCACAACTGGAGCCGGTGCCTGCCTCTTTTATCCATGAACCGCATAAGATGACGCTGATTGAGCAACAGATGTTCCATGTGTATATAGGAAAAGATTATCCGGCACCCCTGGTGGATATTACTACCAGTGCAAGAGTGGCAAGAACAGGCATCTGGGGCCATCGAAACAATGAGTTGGTAAAAGAAGAGAACAGAAGAATTTTATTTACACATACGAGAAGAAAAGATGAAAAAGAAAACCTTTCTTAAGGCCCATTGGAAAAATATAGTAATGGTTAACTATGAGATTGATCCGCAAATACTCAGGTCTTATTTACCGGCTGGCGTAACAATAGACACTTATCAAAATCAATGTTTTGTGAGCCTTGTTGGCTTTGAATTCAAGGGCTGTAAGATAGCTGGTATACCCATACCTTATTTCGGAAATTTTGAAGAAATAAACCTACGGTTTTATGTAAAGAGAAGAGATGGAGCAATTGAAAAACGCGGTGTTGTTTTTATCAGTGAACTGGTACCTCATACTACTGTAGCAGTATTGGCGAACCGGCTATACAAAGAACATTATACAAGCTGTAAGATTAAATATAAGTACGAGTTAGCCCACGCAGAAAAACGCCTGGAATACCGGTGGGCTATTAATAACGGCAGCTATCATATTAAGGCTAAATTCCAAAATGAGGAAAGTGCAATCGTGCCGGGTACTTTGGAAGAATTTATCTATGAGCATTATTATGGTTTTACTAAGGTAACAGAAACAGAAACCTGGGAATATACCGTAAACCATCCCCGATGGCACATCAACGCTCCGACAGAGGTAGAAGTGCAATGCGATTTTGGAAAAATATATGGTCCTGATTTTTCTTTTTTAAACCAGCAGGAACCTTATAGTGTTTACAATGCCGTTGGCTCGGATGTAACTATCGACTGGGAAATAAACAAAATAAAAGTATAAGCAATGATACTGGACAATACTGAAATTACAAGTCTCGAAAAAATATACAGGGCCAATCTTATTAATTCTTTAGGCGGGTTTAAAAGCCTTGTATTGATAGGCACTAAAAGTAACCGGGATAAAGAAAATATAGCGCCCTTTAGTAGTTTTTTTCATTTGGGTGCCGATCCTGCTTTGTGCGGAATTATTGTAAAGCCTTGTGAACCTAAACAAAATACTTTGGGTAATATCATTGGCAGAAGGCAGTACACCATCAACCATGTATTACCGGTATTTTATAAACAGGCACACCAGTGCAGCGCAAAATATGAGGAGGGTACCAGTGAGTTTAAAGAAGTTAATTTAACCCCTCAATATATAGAAGGTATTACAGCGCCATTTGTGTTGGAAAGCAAAGTAAAATTTGCCTGCGAGTTTGTACAGAAGATAGATATTGAACTGAATGGAACCTTTCTCATTATTGGTAAAATCGTTAAAATTATAGTGCCTGATCACGTTGTAAGTACGGATGGATTTGTTAACCTGGAAATGGCCGGTACCGTTACCTGTAGCGGATTAGACAGCTATCATACTACTCGTCAGCTGGCCAGGTTGTCGTATGCGAAAATTACCGAACCCATACAAGAATTATAATTGAGTGGTGCTGCCCTTTTCTATTCCATAATAACCCGGATAATCATATCCGGTTTACCTTATTTAGGAAGAAAAACTATAGCCAACTTTAATAGCAGGGGATAGACAGTTAAGGCAGTGGATTACATGAAAAAGCTACATCTCTTACATCCATTTTCCTCTAATAAGCAAGTAAGCGGTAACTGATACAGTGGATACCCACGATACAATTAATCCTGACCACAGACCAAGTTCATTCTAAGAATAGCCTGAATTTCCCCATAGACCTGCTGCGAATTCCTGGTAGCCAATTCGGGCTCGTGTTTCGGTAAGGGGCTTTCGTTTTTTGCTTTTGGTCTTTCGGATGGGGTAATTCCCTCTTTTGGCATACGCTATTGATTATTAATCACTTCTATATTTCCTACTATTTCAGTAGGAAACTTACTTTTTGATTATCAATAGTTTGTTGTTTTCATGAACTCTATACGGCTTATGTAGGACGTATGTAGGGAGTAAGAAGGAAGGGAGCAAGGAGGGATTAGCAGATTTCGGATAGCGAATGAATGAATTGGCGAATTGTGGATTAGGGAAGTGGCATTTAGAAGCACTTTGCCTGTGATAAGCTACTGAATAGCTTGTATAAAAGCCTGTTTGCTGCACTACTCTCTTTAACAGTATGCTCTTCAGATCGCTACATGATCTGGTCATATTCGGGTATCGGCCGATAATAATTTAGATATACTACAATAGTAAGCTATGTACAAAGTATATATATCCCATCTCTTTAAAGAGTTGAGATATATATGGGACATATATGGCTTGTATATGGGATATATATGGTTTATACCCTTATTTGAGTCGAAAAAGAACCGGCAAAGGGCGGAAGCTGGGGTGAAAGGTTTAATGGAATACGCTTTTGTATTTTTTGGGAAATTTTGGTGTTGTATGTGGTTGGGAAAGACAAAAGCTAAAAAAACAAGACCCATAATGGAAGGTTACCCCGGGTGAGAAAAGGCATATCCGAAACCCCGGCTCATATATTTACCGGGAAGGGAAAAGAGGGGTGTATATGAAAAAATAATGCTTTATTATTTGGAAAACGGGTGTTAAAATTCTTATATTGATTTCAAGTGCCATTTAAGTCCTATCATTTTTTTCAACCCGGTGCTACCCTTAGCCATCCCTATCGACTGTGACTGAGCAGGCGGAGCTGTAGGAGGGGGTGTGAGTAATTGAAGAATATGTTAGTGCAATAGTTGATACAAAAAACGCAATATAAAAGTGTTGATAATTAATGTATAATTTTTTATGTATATTCGTATAATATGTAAATCATTGCGTTGTAAGCAACCCTGCCGGACACACCCTAATAATTTGAGGTGCGACTTTTAGATTAATAACAACGAGCATGAAAATATATAACAGTATATTATTGCTTGTACAGGGGGTGAAACAATATAGACACCCTATAACAGAAAAATCAACTTCTCTTACTGACTACTGACTTTTTCTTATGGTAAAAGAAATAACCGATCTAATGTGTTGATTTTTAAAAATATTATTTTCTATTATTTTTAAAATAATGTATATTAGATTTTCAGACTGTATAATCTTTCTTTTTTCGTTTTTTATGTGATAATGATATGAGAAGTTGTGTTTCGGTTATGGACGATATATTTTAATAGTTGACTTTCATTTAAATAAATAGAATATCGTGAAAAAATTATTTGCATCTGTATGCTTTATTGTCTTGTTCAATGTTTCTTTTGGCCAGATAGAACAGGGTAATTGGTTAGTGGGAGGAAGTGGTAGTTTTAATACCGGCACCGATAGTGTAAGTAATTATCAAAATCCATCAATTAGTAATCAGGTAAAGGTTAAAAATAATATTAATATTTCGTCAGATATAGGATATTTTTTTATAAATAAACTTGCTGGTGGAATAAAGTTGAATTTTTCTTCAAAATATGCTGTTTACAATCCTAATTCATATGAGAGAGGAGGCTTTCTTACTGTGGGTCCCTTTATAAGATATTATTTTTTAAATCAAGATAAGGAATATAATATTTTGCTTGAAAGTAGCTACACGATAGGGAATAGTTTGTTTTCTCCTAAGGAAATTGTTAAAGAGCTAAATTTTTTCGCCGGACCTGAGCTATTCTTGAATTCAGTTATTGGAATTGAATTTTTGATAGGATATAATAATAACGTCGATTCGAGATTTGATTATAATTCAAATTTGATTTATAAAAGAGTGCAGAATTATTTTCAAATAAACATAGGGTTACAAATTTATTTAATTAAAAATTGATTTTTATGAAAAAGAATATTTTCTTAGCGATATTATCTTTATTGGGTGCTTTACTTGTAGAAGCTCAAACAATCTCTCCTGTCGAGGCTACAGAGTTTTGCCCAAATATCGATCAGCAATTTTCAGTAAGTTTACCGGATAGTTTTACTTCAATTACTGCAAATTATGCTATCATTACTCAACTGCCGTATGGATTTAATTCAACGCAAACAACGTTTACATTTAACGCAAAGTTTATTGATCAAAATATAACTCAAGGGTTTAAGATCTATTATAAAGGTAGCACCATTCCTCTGTCCTTCAACTATACCAAAATTCGTTCTTTAACTTATAATAATTCAAGTTCATGCGGTCAAATTCAGCCTACTCAAACAAGTGTAAGTGCTGCTATTTGCCAAAATGTAAGCATACCAATTTCATTTGCCAACATTCAATGGAATAATACAAGCGATGGTAGTTGCTTTGGTAGTATTTCTAAATATGATTATTTAATTCCTGCAGGCTGGAAGATTGGAAATGCTACATCAGATGGCACTACTTGGATTACTTCTAATAGCAATGTAAATATTACTACCAATTTGCTTGGTGGAGATGGGAAAAAAATATTAATACGTCCAAGTGTTACTGATTGTAGCTCGGGCAATATTAATAATCAGGCACCTGTAAGTATAAACATTACGAGACCCAACGCTCCTTTATTAAATGTTGGTGGTTTAACTGCAATAAACATTTATTGTGGCGATGCTGCTGCAAGAACATTTACTGTTACTAACGGAGATATTGCTACTTGTATTACCAGTTATGAATGGCAGGTGGCTAATAAAGGCTGGTACGATGTAAATGGCAATTTAATTACTTCTAATATTACTACTCCTACACCTTCACTTACTATTTATCCTTCGTGTAATGCCAATACACCTTCTCAGGATGTTACGGTAGTTATGCATGCCGGCACCGAAACATTTCCTCAAACAGTAAAAGTTAGCTATATAAATAATGCACCACCTTATTTTGGTATTTCCGGCCCAAATGAGTTCTGCACCTCTGCAGACTATACATTGCCGGTTTCTTCTTCCTGTGGGGCAAATATTACATGGTCATTAGGTCTTCTTCAAAATTATCCGCAAGATGTTGCTTTGCTTGGCTGTACTACATGTCAAACGACAACTTTAACCAAAAACCGAAATGGTAATTCCTTACTGCAAGCAACAGTTCATTTTCCTCAGTGCAATGCACCAGATACTATGTATAGCAAATTAATTGGCGTTGGCACTCCTGTATTTTGGGGCTGGTATAATTCACCTACTAATAGTTTGCAGCCATTAAATCCTTGGAAGAGGTTTGATACCACTAGCTATAATTTAGTTTGCGGAATGCAAACAATTAATACTACAACAGATATAACAGCTAATTCAACCGTAACATGGGATGGTACAGGTAATCCTTCCACAGTACATTGGACACAGAATGGTAACAATCTGGGATTTTGGATAGATAATAGCAATGGGAATGTAGATGCTTTTTTTACAGTTACCGTTACAAATACATGCGGTACTACCAGCATTCGTTATTGGTTTAAATCAACCTATAATAACTGTAGTGGTGGCCAATTCTTATTAAAAGTTTCACCCAATCCTACTTCAGGAATGCTAACTGTTGAGACGACTGATAATGAAAAAATAAGTCAGGTTAAACTGATAGATAAAGTTGGAAATGTAAAAAAAGTATTAGTGATAGGCTTGCTTAATAAAGTTATGGTTAATGTGAATGACTTGCCTGCTGGTTTCTACGAAGTACAAGCTTTAGTAAACAAGCAGTGGAGGTCGGCTAAATTGATAAAGCAATAAGATCAATATTTTGAGGAGGGTATGCTTACAAAAAACATATTGCTGCAAGTGGGGTTGGACATTAGAAAATCAGCTATGTGCTACTGTCAGCAGTAGTCTATGCTGGACGATTAAAGCCAGGCTTTTAATTCTTATCTTCAACAATAAATCAAAGCCAAGCTGTAATACCGGGCTGACAATTATAAAATATCCCACCTGCAGCAATACCTGAACGTTAGCTGCCATAAATCAGATCATACAAAATCAAGATTGCCATATAAAATTCAGCACACAACGGTTAGTTAAACAATTTTCCTAAAGCATGCTTTTGAATTAATTAGAAAGATAGAATTATATTGAATATTAATTTTTACACTCTAAATATGAGAAGATTGCCTTTAATATTTCTTTTGCTAATAAGCTTAACATTACTTAGTTGTAAAAAAAGCGGTAAACCGCCAGTTGTCGTGATTGGCACAGTGATAGGGTTTGATCAATGTTCTGCTGATATTGAGCATGATAAGGCACATGGTTATGCAATAAAAATTGACAGCATTACCACAAGAGGTGACACGATTACTATTGATACAGTAGTTACTTATAACTTACCGAACATTTTTGAGTTTGCACATGGTATTTTCAACTATTATCAGTTCGATTTTTTATTTCCAGATAGTTATAGAAATAAGTACCGATTCGAATTTTCTTATACTGTTGTTCCTGATGACAAAAAAAATTATCCCCTTTGTAAAGCTGATATTTTTTTAGAACCGTTTGAAGCTGCAACAAAAGGGAAACAAATCACCATTACAAATAATTATGGTATTATTCCATAAAATCCTTCACGTCATTCAACTGTAGAGTCAGCATCGTTGATGACGGCGCAAATAGTTCATAAGATTACATTAACTTTTACGGCAGCTAACAAAAGCATCCTATGTACCTAACGATTGAGGAAGTAAGGGGATAATATGTTTTATTTATTTTCTTTTGAAAGAGAAAGAGGATAATATGAAAGATCTTCTTTCCCCCCTCTAAAGGTTCTTCTTTGTTCATATCAAATTTAATTCT
>JAGWUV010000062.1 GCA_028875875.1 Bacteroidota bacterium | reverse complement strand
TTTTACATTTCAGAAATTATCCAGGGTTTGATTACTATCACTCGCCATCTGCCTTTGGCTTCGATCCTTCTGTATTATTAACTTTCTTTACTTTAGAGGAATTGAAGAAAATGAAAAAATTAAATTTTCAGACTAGGGATTAGACTATGGTTTTAAATTTTTAATTATTAAAACGATACATGGTTTTACTCTAATTTCAAGTACCCAAATGAAGAATTTAATTAAAACACATCTTTATTTAAATAACGAGAAAGATGAGAAAGGAAGAATCGCTGAATCTAGTTTAGTACATGGATTAAGAAATATTCGTTTGATAACAGGTAGAAATCAAGATACTGGTCTTGCAAATCCTGGTGGGTATTTAGGAAACTGGATTGGAGCGATTGGATATATTACAATTCTTGATCAAATAGGTACTTGTTACCGGCCCGAATTTAAAGAAAGAATAAATGAAACTACAATGCCGTCTATACAAAAGGCTTTGGTTTATTTTACTAGTTTGACAAAGGAGGAAATATATGCAGTTTATGCCTTACGTAATGCCTTTCATCATGATTTTAGCCTACTGAATATTAACTTAAATAAGAAAAAATATTGCCATCATTTTGAGGTTGATGCACATCCAACAAATTACGTTATTCGGCTTCCTAAAACCCCATGGGATGGGAATATAAGTAGTCGAAATCGAACTAATGCAACTTATGTGAATTTGCAGGCCTTGGGAGATTTGGTTGAAGGTATATATACTGAACTTTTACGTCTTGAATCTGAAAACAAATTAGTATTAGAACTAGATGGGGGTGAACTAGAATTAAAAGCTAGATATATTTTTTATCATTAATAACTTGGTGTTTGGTTATTTTAGTTTAATAGTTTAAGGGTTTAGCTTATCTAATATTTTTTGTAAAATTTCAGTTTTCTCTTTTCAGCTAGGAGTAATCTTTCGTATAGCTTTTCAGTGTTGCATAAAGATAAGAACGTACAAGTGTGCGACGCAACTATAGCTTAATAGTTGTATGGCAGCTTAGTACACTACTTTAAAAATGATGGCAGTAATAGCCCAAATGATGGTTACCAGGAAAATGCCTTTGGCGGTTTTGTCTTTATGGTTGTTCACATACAAAGTGAACAGGATGGCGTTGGCCATGAGCGAAAAGCTGATCATGCCGGTGATGAGGCGTTTTTCTATGCCTAAATACTGGATGAATTCGTAGAGGCTGAGCCTGTCGAATTTCCAATAATAAAAGCCGAGCATGCCAATGAAGGGGGCCAGTAAACCCAATGCCAGTCCGAGTTTCAGGTTATCTTTGAATAAAAACATTAGAATTTCCAGTTAGTTTCCAGTTGTTGTTTTAATGTGTAGTTGGTAAGGTCGAATTGTACGGGAACCACGCTCACATAGTTGTTATCAAGTGCCCACACATCGGTGTCTTTGCCTTTATCAAGGTTTACAAAATCACCGGTAAGCCAGTAATATTTTTTACCATGTGGATCTCTTCTTTCTACAAAATCTTCCTCGTATTTCGCATACGCCTGCCGGCAGATTTTAATGCCTTTGATGAGGCTTCCATCGATGGCGGGAATGTTCACGTTCAATAAAAGGTGTTTGTCAACTTTCTTCTGCAACAGTTTCTCCGCAACTTGGCGAACATATTGTTTAGCGGGCTCAAAATCAGCTTCCATACTGGGATTGAGTAAAGAAAAACCTGCGGAAGGAATACTTTCAATGGAAGCTTCCATAGCAGCACTCATGGTACCACTGTAAATAACGCTGATGCTGTGATTAGCACCGTGATTAATACCGCTTAAGCAAATATCTGGTTTGCCGTGTAATACTTTATCTACGGCCAGTTTCACACAATCAACAGGGGTGCCGTTGCAGGTGTAAGCCTCAATGCCATCTATAAAATGAACCTTATGTAAACGAAGCGGCTGGCCAATGGTAATGGCATGCCCCATTCCACTTTGGGGTTTATCAGGTGCCACCACAACTATGCGCCCTAAATCCTGTACCGCTTCCACCAACGCTTTAATGCCCGGTGCCGCAATACTATCATCATTGGTAATTAAAATAACGGGTTGTTCTTTTTGCTTCGCTTTCTTCATGGCTGCAATATAATAAATGCAGGTTGCCTTTGTTGAAAATGCTATTGTATTTAAGTGCCTATTTAATTTTTTGTGTTAAATGCTAAGGCAAAATTGAATGTAAGTTTCCTTGGATGTAGTATTGCTATTGCTGAAGCTACAGTACTACAAAAGTTAAATCAGGGAGTTTTAGGAAAACGGGTTGTATATCGTTTTCCTGTGGCTTTTTTGGGTTCTTTTTTTTTCACAAAAAAAAGAACATAGAACAGCCTGTTAATTAAAGATAAGTTCGAATGCTTACTCAGGTATTTAAAATGTAAAAGCTTTATGAGACTAAATTCTGCATCCATATATGGTTTTTCTTCCCTCAGGCCGGGAGGCCGTCATATTGAAAAATGGCCTGCACCGGCTTCTTTGAAAAAATCTGCTTCGCATTTTTTCAATTCCGGCAAGCCGGAACCGAACCCGCTGATGTCCAGTTTTCAATATGGTTAACAGTTTAACGTAGTGTAACAGGTTGTTGTTTGGAGCTACTAAACACTTGTGTAATATTTTGCCTGATCCCATTGAAATAAACAAAATAAACTCTATAGTAGATTGAATAACCGCTGAGGCACTGAGCTATTCTCTGCGTCATTGTGGCTTTGCGGTGAAAGTTTAGATAGAAGAAATGATCATAGAGGTGGAGAAGTGATATGGTTATTCCCTGCGCCATCGCGTCTCTGTGGTGTAACGGAAAAGTATCCATAACCCCAACAGTTCGTGTAAACAAAATCATAAAATGCAAATTGTTTCAATCCCATTGCTATCCCTTACTTTTGCGGCTTGTTTAATGAGAGGTATTGTTTTACTGAAAAGATAGTACCGCACAGCTAAAATTGAAAATCGTACATAGAAATGATCAGTGTTAAAAATGTAACACTTGCTTATGGCAAGCGTGTTTTGTTTGATGAAGTGAACCTGAACTTTGTGAAGGGTAACTGTTATGGTGTGATTGGTGCCAACGGTGCTGGTAAATCTACTTTTCTGAAAATATTGAGTGGAGAAATTGAACCCAATAAAGGTTCGATAGAAATTACCCCCGGTGAACGTATGGCGGTGTTAAAGCAAAACCAGTTTGAGTTTGATGAGCAAACGGTTTTGAATACCGTGTTAATGGGGCATAAGAAAATGTGGGATCTGATGCATGAGAAAGATGCTATTTATGCGAATCCTGATGCAACGGAAGATGATTATATGAAAGCCGGCGAGTTGGAAGCCGAATTTGGTGAGATGGGCGGCTATACTGCCGAAAGTGATGCAGCTACTTTATTAAGTAGTCTTGGGGTAACGGAAAGTTTTCACCAAAGTTTGATGAAGGATATTCCCGGTACCTTGAAAGTGCGTGTGTTGCTGGCGCAAGCCTTATTTGGTAATCCCGATATTTTGTTGTTGGATGAGCCTACCAACGGTTTGGATATAGAAACCATTAGCTGGCTGGAAAATTTTTTGGCCGACTATGAGAATATCGTGTTGGTGGTGAGCCACGACCGTCACTTCCTGGATACGATTTGTACACATGTGGCCGATGTAGACAGGGCCAAGATCAAGATCTTTACCGGTAACTATACCTTCTGGTACGAATCATCTCAATTGATGAGCCGCCAGATCAGTGATAAGAACAAGAAGGTGGAAGAGAAGCGCCAGGCATTGATGGACTTCATTGCCCGTTTCTCTGCGAATGCTTCTAAATCTAAACAGGCAACATCACGTAAGAAAGCTTTGGAGAAATTAACCATCGAAGAAATTGAACCTTCTAACAGGAAATACCCCGGCATCATCTTCCAGCCATTGCGTGAAGTGGGAAACCAGATCTTAAACGTGGAAAATTTAAGCAAATCTGTTGACGGCAGAAAGCTGTTTGATAAAGTAAGCTTCAGCGTGCAGAAAGGAGAGAAGATCGCTTTTCTCAGTAAAGACCCATTGGCTGTTACTAATTTCTTTGAGATCATTAACGACAATGCAAAAGCCGATGGCGGTAAGTTTGAATGGGGTACTACCATTACAAAAGCTTACCTGCCTTTAGAGAACAGTGAATTTTTTAGTGAAGGGTTAAGCTTAATAGATTGGTTAAGACAGTTCGTTCCATCGCATGTAACGGATGCGGATGAACCCTTCCTGCGCGGATTTTTAGGAAAGATGTTGTTCAGTGGTGATGATATTATGAAGAAGACAAACGTGCTGAGTGGCGGTGAAAAAGTACGTTGTATGATCAGCCGTATGATGTTGCAAAATCCTAATCTTGTGGTGCTTGACCAGCCTACGAACCACCTTGACCTGGAAAGTATTCAAAGCTTTAACGATGGTTGCCAGGTGTTCCCCGGTGTTGTATTGTTAACTTCTCACGATCATACCTTTATGCAAACAGTGGCTAACCGTGTGATTGAGTTAACGCCTAAAGGCATTATCGATCGTTTGATGACATTCGATGACTACCTGGAAGACAACAGGGTGAAACAATTGCGGGAAGAAATGTATGCTTAAAATTTGAACCAGTAGATAAAAATGAGGCACTCTTTAGGAGTGCCTCATTTTTTTTAAGGGTTGGTAACATCCCCTTTCATCAGTTTATTCATCATCATCCAATGGGTTAAACGATCGAACCATTGGTCTGTTGTGGTTTTATTGTGAAGCCCGAAACCATGCCCTCCGGCCTGGTAAAAGTGTATCTCCGCTTTTACTTTATTCTTTACCAAAGCCTGGTAAAATCGAATACTGTTTTCAACCGGTACGGTTTGATCATCACTTGCATGCACAATAAAAGTGATGGGTGTTTCCGGAGTTACCTGTAATTCGTTGGAGTAAAGTTTTACCAATTCTTCCGGAGGATTTTTCCCGATCAAATTGATTCTGGAACCCATATGGGCAATAGAGGTATCAAAACTTACCACAGGATAACCGAGTATCATAAAATCGGGCCTGAGTGTAATATGTTCAGGGTTGTCAATTTCAATCTGATTGAAATGTGTACCTAAGGTAGAAGCTAAGTGTCCGCCGGCTGAAAATCCCATGATGCCCACTTTTTCTATACCCCATTCTTTGGCTCTTGAGCGTACCAGTTGAATGGCTCTCTCTGCATCCTGCAGGGGAACGACTTCTTTGTGGGTCATACATTGATCATTGGGAATACGGTATTTTAAAACGAAGGCAGTAATGCCCAGTTTATTAAAAGCCTTAGCTACATCGTACCCTTCATGTCCAATGGCCAACCTGGCATAACCGCCGCCGGGGCAAATGATCACTGCTGTATGAGCAGAGTCGCTTTTCTCCGGTAAATAGACCGTTAAAGTGGGAACGGTTACATTATCTACTCTTCCCGGCATGGGGGAAGATTCTTGTTTTGAACAAGGGATGGCATTGGGAATCTTTCCCTCGTATAGCGGTAGTACTGTTTGTGATGATAGCATAGAATGGAAACTAAAAATGGCTGTTACGATAAGGAGGTATTTCTTTTTCATATGTGATAATAAAGTATGGAAGTTAGTGTAAAATAAAACAGGCAACAAAAAGCTGGAAGGCGTTCGGAACGTTGCCATGACTGGTACAGCAGAAATCGGATATGATTACTATGAGGTATCATCGATCGTTTGATGACATTCGATGACTACCTGGAAGATAACAGGGTGAAACAATTTCGGGAAGAAATGTATGCTTGTAAAAGTGAGGCACTCTTTAGGGGTGCCTCACTTTCTTTTTAAGGATTGGTAACATCCCCTTTCATCAGTTTATTCATCATCATCCAATGGGTTAAACGATCGAACCATTGGTCTGTTGTGGTTTTATTGTGAAGCCCGAAACCATGTTTACCCGCCTGGTAAATATGAAGTTCTGCTTTTACTTTATTCTTTACCAATGCCTGGTAAAAACGAATACTATTTTCAACCGGTACGGTTTGATCATCACTTGCATGCACAATGAAAGTGATGGGTGTTTCCGGAGTTACCTGCAATTCGTTGGAGAAAAGTTTTACCAATTCTTCCGGAGGATTTTTCCCGATTAGATTATTCCTTGAACCCATGTGGGTAATAGATGTACCAAAACTTACCACAGGGTAACCGAGTATCATAAAATCGGGCCTGAGTGAAATATGTTCATGGTTGTCAATTTCAATCTGATTGAAATGTGTACCTAAGGTAGAAGCTAAGTGTCCACCGGCTGAAAATCCCATGATGCCCACTTTTTCGATACCCCATTCTTTGGCTCTTGAGCGTACCAGCTGAATGGCTCTCTCTGCATCCTGCAAGGGAACGATTTCTTTGTGGGTCATACATTGATCATTGGGAATACGGTATTTTAAAACGAAGGCAGCAATGCCGAGTTTATTAAAAGCTTTAGCCACATCGTATCCTTCATAGCCAATGGCAAGCCAGGAGTAACCGCCACCCGGACAAATGATCACTGCTGAATGAGCCGAGTCTCTTTTTTCCGGGAGGAAAACGGTTAATGAAGGGTCGGTTATAGTATTCCCTTTTCCCCTAGTGACAGAAGCTGTTGGCTCTGCACAAGGGATGGCGTTAGGAGCCTTTCCCTCGTATAACGGTAGTACTGTTTGTGATGATAGTAGAGAATGAAAACTAAGAAGGATAGTTGCGATAAGGAGGTATTTCTTTTTCATAAGTTGGAAGTTACTGTAAAATAAATAGTAAGCAAAAAAGCTGAAAAGCGTTCAGAACGTTGCAGTGAGTGACACAACGGAAGTTTGATATGGTTACTACAGCCGGCTACCTTATTTTCGCAATAAATCACAGCGTTTTGCCACAACCATCTGTAGCCATTGTTATTCTGAATTTTAACGGGAGAAATTACCTGGAGCGGTTCCTACCTTCTGTAATGGCGTCTACGTACAGCAATAAAAGAGTGATTGTTGCAGATAATGCTTCGATAGATGATTCTATTGAGTTTTTGCGGATGCATTACCCCGCGGTTGAGTTGTTGCAAAACTTACAGAATGATGGATTTGCAGGCGGTTATAATTGGGCTTTACAGCATGTTAAAGCCGACTATTATGTGTTGCTGAATTCTGATGTGGAAGTAACAGCTTCCTGGATAGAACCGATCATTGCATTGATGGAAGCCGACCGCTCCATTGCTGCCTGTCAGCCTAAATTATTATCCTTTCACCAACCGCATTTATTTGAATATGCAGGATCGGCAGGTGGTTGGATAGATGTGCTGGGCTATCCTTTTTCAAGAGGAAGAATTTTTGATGTGCTGGAAAAAGATGATGGGCAATACGATGCATCGCAACCCGTTTTTTGGGCTACCGGTGCAGCGATGTTTGTACGCAGTGAAGTGTTTCATGAGATGAATGGTTTTGATACTTCTTTTTTTGCACACCAGGAAGAGATTGATCTCTGCTGGCGCATGCAACTGGCAGGTTACAAAATATATGCCTGCATGGAAAGTGTTGTGTATCATGTAGGGGCCGGTACCTTACCGAGAGGGGGGAGAAAAGTGTTTTTGAATTTCAGGAATAACCTGGTAATGCTTTGTAAAAATCTTCCCTTTACAGAAAAGTTATGGAAGATGCCTTTGCGTATTGCATTGGATGCTGTTTCTGCATGGAAAGGTTTAGTAACAGGCGACACTTATTTTTTTACAGCTATTGTAAAAGCACATTGTGCTTTGTTTTTATGGGCCATTAATAATAAAATAACTGTTTCTACCGGCAGAAAACCCATTGGAAAATTGAATGGTGTATACAGCGGAATGCTGGTTTGGCAACATTTTATTCAACATAAAAAAAGGTTTTCTGAAATTGTGAAAAAGAAGAACGCATAATATGCAGAGGAACCTTATTTTTGCAACGCAATCAAAAAGTTATGTCACACGAAGTAAACGATAACTCACAAAAAGACTTTACCAAAAGCTGGGTAAGTTCTTCAAGATTTTTATTTTATCTGCAAGTGTTTGTTGTTATGGCATTTGTATTAGGCGGATGCTATCGCTTGTACCAACAACGTTACAAAGGCAAGCCTGATATTGAAATTCAGGGTAGCACAAAGTATACTCCTGAGTACAAATAAAAAAAGTAAATAAAAATTTTGTAGGAAACTTTAGATCACTATTTTTGCAATCCCAAACAAAAAACAAAGTTCTTACAAAACAAGCGGAAGTAGCTCATTTGGTAGAGCACAACCTTGCCAAGGTTGGGGTGGCCGGTTCGAGCCCGGTCTTCCGCTCTTGAAAATCTTCCATCCTTGCGATGGAATTTTTTTTGGATGCCCCGGTGGTGGAATTGGTAGACACGCAGGACTTAAAATCCTGTGACCCGCAACGGTCGTAACGGTTCAACTCCGTTCCGGGGCACATATTAGGCAAGTGAAACCCTTGACACTGTTAAATTTCAAGGGTTTTTTATTTCTTGTGGGGGACAGAATAGGGGACTCATTTTGATAATCTTTCAACTCAAGTTTGAAATAAATAGCTACTGCAAGCGCCGGAGAAATTGACCACTGTTGGCCGGTTGAAGTTGACCAGTTGCGGCCGGTTGAAACTGACCACTGTTGGCCGGAGTAAATTGACCACCTGTTAAGAAGATTGTTCATGTTGTTAGGAGCGATTA
>JAGWUV010000036.1 GCA_028875875.1 Bacteroidota bacterium | reverse complement strand
TATAGAAGAATGGGCGAAAGAAGGATTTGTAAATATTGTGGGCGGTTGTTGTGGTACCACACCAGATCATATCAAACATATTGCTGACCACGTTCGAAGCATAAAGCCCAGGCCGTTACCTGTAGTGGAAAAAGAATTAGTTTAACTTCAAGAAAGAAAGATGTCTACCGTTATTAAACCATACTTGCGTTTATCAGGGTTAGAGCCATTGGTAATTCGCCCCGAAACCAATTTTGTGAACGTGGGTGAGAGAACCAATGTTACCGGCTCAAAGAAGTTTGCCCGTCTAATTAAAGAAAATAAGTACGAAGAAGCTTTGTCTGTTGCCCGCCAACAGGTAGAGAATGGCGCACAGGTATTGGATGTAAATATGGATGACGCCTTATTAGATGGTGTTCAGGCCATGACCACTTTTTTAAACCTCTTGCAAAGCGAGCCTGATATTGCCAAGATACCGGTGATGATCGACTCTTCGAAATTTTCTATCATAGAAGCAGGATTGAAATGTGTGCAGGGTAAATGTATTGTGAACTCCATCTCCATGAAAGAAGGAGAAGAGAAATTTATTGAACAAGCTTATATGTGTAAAGACTTTGGCGCCGCTGTTATCGTTATGGCCTTTGATGAGATTGGACAAGCCGATACGCAAGAACGCAAAGTAAACATCTGTCATAGGGCCTATAAAATACTTACAGAGAAAGTAGGCTTCGATCCACAGGATATCATTTTCGATCCTAACATCTTTGCCGTAGCCACCGGTTTGGAAGAGCATAACAACTATGGTGTGGATTTCATTGAAGCCACAAGACAAATCAAACACCTGATGCCGCTCACCAAAGTGAGTGGCGGTGTAAGTAACCTGTCTTTTTCTTTCCGTGGTAATGATCATGTTCGTGAAGCCATGCACTCCGTTTTCCTGTTCCATGCGATCAAAGCAGGTATGGATATGGGTATCGTAAATGCCGGGCAGTTAGTAGTATATGATGAGATAGAACCACAATTAAGAGAACTTTGTGAAGATGTGATCCTGAACAGGAACAACACAAATAATGAGGCAACAGAAAAACTCATCGCCTTCGCCGAAACAGTAAAAGCCAAAGGCAAAGCAGAAGTGAAAGATGAAGCCTGGCGAAATGCACCTGTTGAAGAACGTTTGAAACATGCACTGGTAAATGGTATTACCGATTATATAGATACTGATACGGAAGAAGCAAGACAAAAATACCCGAAACCATTGGATGTAATTGAAGGGCCATTGATGGATGGAATGAATGTAGTGGGTGATCTGTTCGGTGCCGGTAAAATGTTTCTGCCGCAGGTGGTAAAAAGTGCCAGGGTAATGAAAAAAAGTGTTGCGATTCTTACACCTTATATCGAAGAAGAAAAGAAAAACAATCCACAAGCCTTACAGGGCGGTGCCGCTAAAATTTTGTTAGCCACTGTGAAAGGGGATGTTCACGATATTGGTAAAAACATTGTAGGCGTTGTATTGGGCTGTAATGGCTATGATATCATAGACCTTGGCGTAATGGTGCCTGCTGATAAAATATTGGATACGGCTATCAAAGAAAAGGCCGATATCATTGGACTAAGTGGATTGATCACCCCTTCTTTAGATGAAATGGTGCATGTAGCAAGAGAAATGAAGCGAAGGAACATGACACAACCATTGCTCATCGGCGGTGCCACTACTTCCCGTATGCATACGGCTGTGAAGATCGCTCCTGAATACGATAACGGTGTAGTATATGTGCTGGATGCATCACGCAGTGTTACGGTAGCAGGCTCTCTGTTGAGTAACGAACAAAAAAGTGGTTTCCTGCAACAAACCAAACAAGAATACCTCAAACTCAAAGAAAGTTTTGATAGCAAGAAAACAGTAAAAAATTATATTTCTTACGAAGCAGCGAAACAGAATAAAGTGAAGATCGATTGGAGTAATTATTCTCCTGTTGCACCCGCTTTTACCGGAACAAAAGTATTTGAATCGTACGACCTGAATGAATTACGTTCTTATATAGACTGGAAGCCTTTCTTCATTGCCTGGGAAATGCACGGCAACTTCCCTGCTATACTTACTGACGAAATTGTAGGAAAAGAAGCTACCCAATTATTCAACGATGCAAATGCATTGTTAGATAGGATAATCCATGAAAAATGGTTAACAGCAAGAGGAGTTATCGGCTTTTGGCCTGCAGCAAGCAATGAAGATGAAGTAGAAGTAAAAGCGGCTGATCAAACATTCAAACTGGAGTTCCTTCGCCAGCAGATACAGAAAGCAAAAGACCAGCCTAATCTATCTCTGGCAGATTTTATTGCACCTGCTTCAGCGAACCTAAATGACCATATCGGCGCTTTTGCAGTAAGTATTCATGGAATCGAACCTCATATCAAGGCATTCCAGGAAAACCATGATGATTATAATAAGATTATGTTACAGGCACTCGCTGATCGTTTGGCAGAAGCTTTTGCAGAAGCCTTGCACCAGCGTACCCGTAAAGAATTCTGGGGCTATGCAAAAGATGAAACATTAAGCAGTGAAGACCTCATTAAAGAAGCTTATCAGGGAATACGTCCGGCGCCGGGTTATCCTGCTTGTCCGGACCACACGGAAAAATATAAACTATTCGATCTGCTGCATGCAACAGAAGCAGCCGGTATTTCTTTAACAGAAAGCCTGGCCATGTATCCGGCAGCTTCGGTATGCGGCTGGTATTTCTCTCACCCGCAAAGCCAGTATTATGGCGTGGGTAAGATCAGCACCGACCAGTTAGAAGATTATGCTCAACGTAAAGGCATTACCGTTGAAGAAGTGGAAAAATGGCTACGGCAAAATATGGAGTAGTAGATAATAAGAGAATTGATGAATTAGTGAATTTAAAGAGGAGTTAAAAATGTTTGTTTTTAACTCCTCTTTTTCATAGCATGTGTAAGGCTTTTATAACTCATCCCCTATAATTCATAATTCATCACTTATCACTCCTGTTCATCCAAATACAATCTCACACTTACTGCTAGGATGTTTTCCAAAACGTTGTTCTACCGCAGTAAAACGATAATTGAAAATATGTTCCAGTTGTTGCTTCACGAGAATACCATTGGCAATATCTCCCAACCATCCGAAAGGAATTTTATAATGCACAATATCCGTCATTTCCACACCATTGCTCACCGCTTTAAAATGATGCTGGTGGTGCCATAAACTGTAGGGGCCGAAGCGTTGCTCATCTACAAAATATTGTTTATCTACTACATGCGTTATCTCGGTCATCCAGTACAAAGGGATACCCAGCAGCGGCTTTACTTTGTACTCAATAATCTGACCGGGATACATCACTGCACCATGGTGGTTGGAAATAATATCAAAACCCAAACTGGAAGGCGTTATATCTTTCAAATTATCGGGCCTGCTGAAAAATGTCCACGCCGTATTAATATCTACAGGGATCAATTGCACCGTTTTCAGCGAATACACTTTGCTCATACAAACGTTTTTATATCAACAACAACCCTTGTAAAAAGTTTAGCGAAGCCAGTATCTTTGAAAGAAGATGACGAAACAACAACAATCAGAAAAGTTTTTAGCAGAATACCAGCGGTTGAATGATCAGCAACGTACAGCGGTGGATACCATTGAAGGACCGGTAATGGTGATCGCCGGACCGGGAACCGGGAAAACTCAGATCCTTTCGGCACGTATCGGAAAAATATTGCTGGAAACAGATACGCTACCTGAAAATATTCTTTGTCTTACTTACACCGATGCGGGTGTAGTGGCCATGCGTAAGCGTTTGTTAAGCTTTATCGGACCGGATGCTTATAAAGTACACATCTATACTTTCCATGCTTTTTGTAATGATGTGATACAGGAAAATTTATCCTTATTCGAGAAGAATACATTAGATCCTATTTCCGATCTGGAACGCATTGCTTTATTCAAAGAACTGATCGATGCCTTTCCTAAAAATCATCCTTTAAAAAGATACCGTGGTGATGTGTACTTCGAGATCAACAACCTGCAACAGTTATTCAGTACGATGAAGCGGGAAGGATGGTCGCCTTCTTTCATCAACCAGAAAATTGATGCCTATCTTACTGATCTTCCTTCGCGTGATGAATACATTGCCAAACGTGCTACCAAAGAATTTAAAAAAGGAGAAGTTCGTACCGATAAGATCGCAGAAGAAAAAGAAAAGATGGAAAAGCTGCGGGCTGCCGTACAGGAGTTCGATACTTTTCAGCGGATGATGCGCAGCCGTAACCGGTACGATTTTGATGATATGATCAACTGGGTGATCAGGGCATTTGAAGAGAACAAAGCATTGTTAAACCGTTACCAGGAGCAGTTCCTGTATGTATTGGTAGACGAATACCAGGATACGAGCGGTACACAGAACAGGCTGGTAGAACTGCTCATTAATTACTGGGAGAAACCGAATGTATTTGTGGTTGGTGATGACGACCAGAGCATCTATCGATTCCAGGGAGCCAATGTAGAGAATATGCTTGCCTTTGCAGAGAATTACCAAAAAGATCTCATTACGGTAGTACTTACCAACAATTATCGTTCTGTGCAACCGGTACTGGATGTTTCCAAATCACTGATCGATAAAAACAGTGAACGGTTGGTAACACAATTGCCAGGTTTAAGTAAAGATCTTAAGGCAACACATCCATCACTTATCAACCTAACTATCCATCCTGTTATCACAGAATATGAATCGCCTAAGCATGAAATGGCAGCTATTACGATACAGGTGCAAAACCTTTTGCAGCAAGGTGTACAGCCCGGACGCATCGGTATCATCTACAAGGAAAACAAGTACGGTGAAGCACTTACACAATATTTCAAACAACGCAACATACCTGTGCATAGCAAACGGAACCTGAATATTCTTACCATTCCTTTAGCACAGAAGATCATTCTCTTACTCAGGTATCTTGCTGCTGAACATGACATTCCTTATGGCGGTGATGAGATGCTGTTTGAACTGTTGCATTTCGACTGGTTTCATATTCCTGCCATTGAGATCGCCAAGCTGAGTATTGAAGTGAACAGCAAACAATTCACCGATCAGAAAACATCCATACGCAAATTATTATTCGATAAAGCGAACCAGCCTCCGAAAGATTTATTTTCCGTAGGCATTCATCCCAACCTGCAAAAGGCAAGTGCCGTTATGGAACGCCTGATCAGTGATGTACCCAACGTTACCTTACAACATTTGTTTGAGAACATCATCAAAGAAACTGGCCTGCTCAACTTCATCATGCAAAGTCCTGATAAACTATGGCACTTACAGGTACTAACAGGTTTATTTGATTTTGTGAAAGAAGAAACCAGGCGTGATCCTTTATTACAATTGGAAGGCCTTGTGAACATTATTGACCTGATGGAAAAAGAAGGTCTTTCTCTTCCTTTAACACAGATCAGCGGAACAGATAAAGGTGTTAACCTGCTAACCGCACATGGATCTAAAGGACTGGAATATGAATATGTTTTCCTTGCAGGGTGCAGTGCCCAGAATTGGGAAAAGAAAAGAAAACCCGGCGGTGGTTACGCCTTACCCGATACTATATTTACTTCCATTGCTAAGCATAAGGAAGAAGAAGAACTGAGGCGATTGTTCTATGTAGCACTCACCAGGGCTGAGAAACATTTACACATTTCTTACAGTCGTTTCAAACAGGATGGAAAAGAACAGGAGCCTTCCATGTTCATTGCTGAAATACAGGATCAGCAAGGCTTACAGACTATAAAAAAATTCCTTGATGCAGCAGTGATGGCAGATTTCCAGTTATTGGATCTTACGGGTAATCAAGCACCTGAAATTGAAAAGATAGAAGAAGATTTTATCAGTCGGCTATTAGACAAGTTCGTGATGAACGTTACCGCACTGAACAATTATTTAAAATGCCCGCTGGAATTCTATTTCAAAAATCTCATCCGCATCCCCTCCCCCAAAAATGAAGCAACAGAGTTCGGATCGGCAGTGCATTATGCTTTGCAACGTTTGTTTGAACAACTTAAAAACAATAATGACCAGTTTGGTGCTTTAACAACATTCATTATCGACTTTGAATGGTACATGCATCGCCACCGTGAAAGCTTTACGCAGGAGCAGTTTAACAGGCGAATGGAATATGGCCATGAAGTACTGACCAATTATTACAATAAGTATATCGATCACTGGAATAAGATCGTAGCCGTTGAAAGAAACATACGCAATGTTGTAGTAAAAGGTGTACCGTTAAAAGGAAAGCTTGATAAACTGGAGTTCAATGGAAAAGAAGTGAACGTAGTAGATTATAAAACCGGTGATGTAGATAAGGCTAAGGCCAAACTCTTACCTCCAAATGAAAAAGAACCCAATGGCGGAGATTACTGGCGACAGGCGGTATTTTATAAAATCCTGGTAGATAATTACGAACAGAAAGACTGGCAGGTGGTAAGCACTGAGTTTGATTTTGTAGAACCGGATAAGAAAAAAGAATACCAGAAAAGAAAAGTGATCATCACCCCGGAAGACATTACAACGGTTACACAGCAGATCTCAACAGTTTGGGAAAAAATTCAACAACGGGATTTTTATACCGGTTGCGGTAAGGAAGACTGCCATTGGTGCAATTTTGTAAAAACCAATAATCTTGCCGTGGCATTGCATGATATTAATGAGGCGGATGAAGAAGAACCAACGATTTAGAGGATCATTAGCAGTACGCTAATGGCAAAGGGTTTATGTTTGCAGGCGTAAATGTTATTTATACCCATCACATGAAACGTTTTCTTTCTAATATATTCAGTACCATCTTTGCCTGTATGGCTTTGATGTTTATAATGATGAATGCCACCTCCTGTGCCAATATCATTCCGCCGGGCGGTGGGCCAAGGGATACCATTCCGCCGCACCTGGTGCTTTCTCTGCCCAGGGATTCTGCTACACAAGTACATCCTTCACGCATCACTTTAACCTTTGATGAATTTGTAGAAGCCAAAGATGTGCAGCAAAACCTGGTAGTTTCACCTAATCCTAAAAACCTGCCGGTAGTAGATTATAAGCTGAGAAATGTAACCATCAAACTGAAGGATTCATTACAACCCAACACTACTTATAGTCTTAATTTTGGCAACTCCATCAGGGATGTGAATGAAGGAAACCCTGCTAAGAATTTCACTTTTGTTTTCTCCACCGGGAAAAAAATAGACACCAAAACATTTTCAGGATCGGTTGTATTGGCTGAAACAGGAAAAATAGATACTACCTTAATTGTAGCCTTATACAAAAACCTGGCAGATACGGCAGTGATCAAAACCACTCCGATGTATTATACCTTTTTAGATGGCAAAGGAAATTTTAAGTTCCGCTTTTTGCCAGAAGGAAATTATGCCGCTTATGTTCTGCCGAATGATTATGTAAAAAAGTATGATGACAGTACCAAGCTGTTTGCTTTCCTTGATTCGACTGTACATATTTCAGACAGCAGCAAGCCGGTACTATTTTATGCGTATGAAGAGGCTAAGAAAAAAACTAAATCTACCACAGCACCTACTGCTCCTGTAAAAGCAAAGAATATAAAAGAAGATAAGCGTTTGAGATTTCATACTGATTTTGATAACGGCAAACAGGACTTACTTTCCAAATACCTTGCACTTACTTTTAACCGAAAAGTAGAAAAGATAGATTCATCGATGATCGCATTATGCGATACCAATTATCATCCGGTGAAAGGATATACACTTCAGTTGGATTCAACTGCTCATAAACTACTCATCAGTTATCCATGGAAAGAAGATGTAGCATTTAAACTGATCGTTCAAAAGGAAGCAGCAACCGACAGTGCAGGTGTTACTTTGTTTAAAACAGATACGGTAAGTTTTTATACAAAAAAAGAAGCCGATTATGGTTCTTTGAAAATAAGATTTACCAACCTAGATGTATCACGCCATCCTGTGCTTGAGCTCATACAGGATGACAAAATTGTATTCTCTCACCGCATGACGCAAAAAACTTTTTACCAGAAGTTATATTATCCCGGTGATTATGAGATACGGGTTTTATACGATGATAACCAGAATGGCATTTGGGATCCCGGAAATTTTAAATTGAAAAAACAACCTGAGCAAGTAAAATCAATTGAGAAAAAAATCAATATCCGGAACAATTGGGATAATGAATATGAGTTAAGATTATGATCACTCATCAGCTATACATCAATTTGTTAATGATTCGTGCATCTTACTGCACTGTCATTCACCACTTATAACTTATAATTCATTGAGGCTACTCTTTATCTTCTGTTTGCTGTAACTGATCGCTTTCCTTTTCTCTGCGAAGTTTCACAACAGGCTTGGATTGTGTTCCTGTTACAGTAAAAGGTATTCCAAAAATACCTAAGGGCGGCAAGCCTATACGGCCGGAGAGATTCAACCTTCCATCAAAACTTACTTGTCCTTCAAACCGCGGACGGAAACCGAATATCCTCAGTTTTGTACGATCAATTGTAATAATGTTATTGGCAATCGTAGTTTTAATATTCACTTTAGAAAGATCAGGATTGTCCAGGCTGTCTCTTCCTGTAGCCTTACTTACAGCACTCATTAATTTCAATCCTTTTACTTTTACTTTTCCAAGGCTTAGCACACCGCCACCTTTTAAAGAAGGATATACGGGATGCATGTTTTCATCCAACCTCCCCGCAAGAGTATACTCCAGTGATACAATACCCTGCACACTTTTGGCCGATGAAGCCAGGGTTCTGAATAATTCAATATTGTTATATGCTTTCCTGATGTCAAAATCTTTGGCATCGATACGATAGCTGAATATTGCTTTCTTAGGACTAATGCTTTGATAAGCGGCATCCATTACCACCGGTGCGCCAATCAGAGTAAAACCGCTTTGTTTTAATTGTAACTTACTGCTGTCTATCAATAACTGTCCTTTTACATCACTTAACTGCAAACCGTTGTACAGCACATGTTGAGCATTGGCCTTAACATTCAGGGATAAGTTAGCAGGAATGATGACCACTCCGGTTGCTGGATGATCATTGCCCGGGGTTGCTGCAGCAGTATGCGAAACACTGTCTGCATACGCCATAAATTCATCAACCACAATTCTTTTGCTGTTCAGTTCAAAATCACCTTTTAAAGGAGCATTATTTAGTACATAGTTAATCACATTGGATAAGTGGCCGTTCAATGTAAAATCAGATTTACCATACGTTGCTTTGAACTGATCAAAGACCATTTTATCCTGCTCAAAATGAAACAATCCATTCTTCACGATAAAAGGTTGCGGGAACAGATCGGCATTCAGTAACAGGTTTTGTACACGCAGGTTACCCGCATTGAATAAGCGGTCGAACCTTTCCTGCATGGCATCACTTTGCAAGCCACGTAATACAAGGCTGCCTTTAATTAATCCACTTAGCCCATATCCTTTTACGGTAAACACCTGGTAAATTTTCCCAACATCTATGGTGCCTTTGGAACTAATGTTATAACGTATATTGGCAAAGTTGTTCAAATCGGCTTTCAGTACAAAAGGCTGTTGTTCCAGCTCAAAAGAAACAGGCAGCACATGTACGGCAAGATCCTTTAAAGAGCCATTCCTGCTCTGCACGGTAGCGTTGATCTGTATGTTTTCGATAGGATGCGGATAGTAAGAAGTTTGAACAGAACCGTTATTTAGTTTTAGTTCAGCATGGGTAACAGGAAACGTTTTTTTAGCTGCATCATAGATTCCTTTGGATATGATCTCAGACTGAAGATCGCCTTTTAATCTGATTCCTTGCAAAGGATAAAATTTTGATATATCTGCAAGATCAAAGCGTGTTTTTATAGCTGCATTTACTTCAATATTGCTGTCATTACTTTTAAGCAGCACAGATCCTTTCAGGTAGTTATCCAGCACTTCGGCATTTAACTGCTGTAAGCTAACGGTAGTGTGTTTATACTGACCGTCTGTATTGGCGGCATCTAACAGGAAACGAATATTAGTTACTGCTTTAGGTAAAGAAGTGTATTTAAAATATCCATCTTTCAGGGAAGAATGAATTGAAAAAGAGGGAATACTCGCCAGTACAGTATCAACCCTTCTTAGGCCGGTATGTATAACCTTAGTGGCATAATGGCCATCAGCATGCAAGTGTAAATCATATGCACCTTTCATATCAAGCCCTTGTATGCCCAATGCTTGTGAGAGCTTCATCAGGTCAACTGAAGCATTCGCATTGGCCTTTACATCAATTGTATTCAATCCTGTAAGATGCAGGCTGGCAGCAGCATAACTTTTATCTATCGTAAAATACAGTGAGTCCAGATTGATATGTAAACTGTCTGTGTTCAGTTGTGGTAATGCCGTATTAAAATCTACATATAGATTATGTAAAGAAGCAGGTGCTTTTTCATAATCCAGGTAGCCGTCTCTTATTTTCATACTCATTAGCAAAGTAGGCATCTCGTTATCGGCGGCTATATATTTCCCTTTTAAAGAGGCTTTGATTTCCGTTTTGCCCTTTGCATCCATTTGCGCAAACCAGGGCATGTATTGAGGAGGCAATGCACTCAGTACATCATAGAGATCGGTATGAACAGAACTCAAACTAAAATCCATATTATAACCATTCTTCAGGAACTCAAACTTTCCATTGAACTGAAAAGGCAAACGGTTTAACTGCAGATCGTTCTTTTCAAAAATCAACGCCAGTGAATGAGTATTGATCTTGGTAATCAGCGATGCCTTTAATTTTTTAGATCCGATGAAATGCTGCTTATTATAATCGAGACTGAATGAATCAGCGGAGAGTTGAGAAGCGAGGTCGAAAATAGCTTTACTGAGATCTCCTTTTCCGAGATAATTCAGGTTTCTGGCATTGATCATTATAGGAATGGAACGATCATCGTATAAGAGGTTTGTTCTTTCAATCTGAATGCGTTGTATCTGCAGGGAAGCGCTGCTGCTATCAGAAGCATTATCGGCAGGCTGTGCTTTGTTCCCTGATTTGTATACGTTGTAATTGGGAAGCCCTGTTGAATCTACTTCTACATGGATATTTCCACCGGTAACATATATTTCGTCGATACTTAATTTCTTAGAGAATACAGTCTTCAGATCAATACCCAGTGCCAGCTCCTTTGTAGAAACAAGTGTATCTTTTTCAAAAGGGGTCGATCCTTTCAAAGAAAAATCATACAGCGTTAAGGTTAGAGAAGGAAAGTGATTGAAAAAAGATAATCTTGCTTTTGAGAAATTCAGCTCCCCGTTAATGGTTTGATTGGTCCATTCTTTAATTTTCCTTGAAACCGTCTGCGGAAATAAAACAGGCAATAAAAACATAAGCAGTAACACTATTGCAATACTTCCTGTTACAATTTTTACTGCTTTTGTGAGTTTTTTTACCATTCCCGTTTTTGTCATACGATCGATTTAAAATAACACAGGTGTGAATTGCAAAAGTCCGCAATAGAAGGGCACAAACTTTAAACAGGGATGATTTAATTTTTATCTTTTTTCAAATAACCACCAGAAGCGTCTTCTTGGCCGTACGGTATAATTTTCTCTCACATAGGTTTGAATGTGTACAATAGCATCATCAAAACTATCCGTGAGCAGTACCAGTTTCATATCCTCATGAGTAATAGTTCCCTGGTGTGCCATAAAGTGGATATAATCCATCAACGGCTTATAATAATCAACACCAAAAAGAACAATAGGGAATTGTGTAATAGATTTTGTTTGCACCAAGGTTAGCGTTTCAAAAAATTCATCCATCGTTCCAAAACCTCCGGGCATAATGATGAAAGCATAGGAATACTTCACCAGCATTACTTTCCTTGAAAAAAAATGATCGAAAGTAATGGTAGCGGTAACATAAGGGTTGGGTTTTTGCTCAAAAGGCAGTTTAATATTACAACCAATTGATTTACCATTATTCTCAAACGCACCGCGGTTGGCCGCTTCCATTACGCCGGGGCCACCGCCAGTCATGGTGGTAAACCCTAATTTGGCAATACGTTTGCCAAACTCCCTTGCTGCCTGGTAATATGGATGATCTTCTGTAAAACGGGCACTGCCAAACACTGTAATACAGGGTCCCGCAAAGTGTAACGTTCTGAATGCATTGATGAACTCTTTAAAAACCCTTAATGCAAATCTCAGCTCATTGGTACGCCGTTTAGGGCCTTCGAGGTAAACACTTTCTTTAGCGGGAATAATTTGTTCAATCTTAACCATACTGTTTAGCTTAAATACTCTATCAATTTACTTAATTCACACTTAATGTTTTGTAAAGTTCATGTGAATAATACAACTGCTATACATTTGCAGCGTTTTTTATTCATAAAATAACTTTTCTATGTTGGGTTGGAAGCAATCAATAGCAGTAGCTATCGTGGTAGTATCGTGTTTTCATAGCGTTTCTTTTGCACAAACACAAAAAACGAAGAAGAAGCAACGCAAGAGCGAAATGTATTTTTCCTGGGGTTATAACAAAGAATGGTACACACACAGTACCATCAGGGTGATGCAGCCATCATTGGGTAACGATTATAAGCTGGTAGGTGTAACTGCACACGACAGGCCCGGCTGGAACGATGGTTTATTTAGCAAGGCTTTAAGTATTCCTCAATACAATTACCGTTTAGGTTTTTTAGTAAACAGGAAGAAAGACCTTTTTTTCGAGATCAATTTTGATCATACCAAATATATTTTCGAGAACCAAAATGTACGTATCAAAGGCACTTTCAATGGCAAAGCTACAGATGCTGTTGTGCCGTTTACAGATTCTACCGGATCATATTATTACCTGAATAACGGTGCTAACTTTTTACTGTTCAACCTTGTAAAGCGCTGGCATATATACGAGTCGGGTAATAAAAACTTCAGGTTAGATGGATTAGGCAAAGCGGGAATTGGGCCTGTAGTACCCCACGTAGAAAACTCATTTTTTGGCCAGGCCAATGATCCGCATTTCCAGGTAGGTGGATGGAACGTAGGTTTTGAAGGTGCTGTTAGGGCCACCTTCTTTAAATATGCGTATCTTGAATTTGCCAATAAAGTAGATTATGCAGGTTACAGCGGCTTAAAGATTTACCAGGGAAAAGCAAGGCAAATGTTCGGCACATATGAAATGATACTGAGTATAGGTGTTACCTTGCCTACCGGAAAAGTAATTCAATAATGTAACCGGCCGGCAGTGCAGGTGGCAGCTATACTTGCGTCGCACTCTTGTACTGCCGTAACATTATTCACCCAGCAAATATTATCCATGCGTATCATCTCCTATAATACCAACGGCATACGTGCTGCCATAAAGAAGGGTTTTATTGAATGGCTGAAAACCGATCCTGCGGATGTAATCTGTATCCAGGAAACCAAAGCTGTAAAGGATGATGCAGATTATGCCTCTATAGAAGCTTTAGGGTATCATACGTATTGGTTCTCTGCACAAAAGAAAGGATACAGCGGTGTTGCTGTTTTTACAAAAATCAAACCCGGCTTTGTAGAGTACGGCCACAAGAAAGAACAAAGCGATTTTGAAGGCAGGGTGATACGACTGGATTTTGGGGCTGTTACACTCATTAATGCTTATTTTCCGTCTGGCACCAGCGGTGAAGAAAGACAAGGTTACAAGTATGTATGGCTGGATGAGTTTTTAGAATATTTAATAGAGATGCGTAAAACGAGGCCTAAGCTGATTATTACAGGTGATTACAATATTGCACATACAGAGATAGATATTCATGATCCTAAAGGCAATAAAAATTCATCGGGTTTTTTACCGGAAGAAAGGGCATGGATGACTAAATTCCTGGAAGCAGGTTTTACCGATACTTTTCGTTTTATGCATCCTGAAACCAAAGGTGCATACAGTTGGTGGAGCCAGCGTTTCCCATCTGTACGTTTGCAAAACAAAGGCTGGAGAATAGATTATATCTGCATTACACAAAACCTTAACGCCAAACTTACAGACGCACAAATATTCCCGGATGTGAAGCACAGCGATCATTGTCCGGTGTACGCTGAATTAAAAATTTGATCCCCTGTAATTGTACAGCGTAGCTTTGCTTTTCAAACATAATGATCCATGTACATTTATAATGTTACCACTAAAATAATGCCCTCCATTCATGAGGAGTGGGTAGAGTGGATGAAACATACGCATATACCACAGGTAATGAAAACAGGCTGTTTTACAAAGTTTCAGTTCGTTCGGCTATTAGAAACAGATGAATCAGACGGGTTTACATATGCTGCACAGTATTATGCAGAAAGCAGGGCAGATTATAACCGCTATATAGAATTACATGCCCCCCTTTTGCGTGATGATGCCAACAAAACATGGGGTAACCGTTTTATTGGTTTCCGTTCATTAATGGAGGTTGTGCATTAAGTGTGGAAAGTTTTTAAAGCTAATTTTCTCAATCAAAAAAACTTACTATATTTCTCTGAAACCCTTACCATTACTGCATTTCAGGATAGTTTTCTCTAAAACCCTTTACTGGCAAGGCTTTCAGAGAATTTAGATTCTACCAACAAGCAAGTAATAAAATTGTACGATGTAGCAAAATCCTTTACAGGCAAGGCTTTTACGGAATTTTAACAACCATAAAAAAGTAAAAAAAATTTTGCCGATTAACAAAAGCCTCTACATTTGTTCATGTAAATAATTCTTAAAAACACATCTATGAACAAAGCTGAATTAATTGCAAAAATTGCAGAGGATGCAGGTGTTACAAAAACACAGGCTAATGCCGCTTTAGATTCTTTCGTTGAAGCAGTTACAAAAACATTAAAAGGTGGTGGTAAAGTTACATTGGTAGGTTTCGGTACTTTCTCAGTATCTAAACGTGCTGCACGTACTGGCCGTAACCCTCAAACAGGTGCTACTATCAAAATCAAAGCTAAGAAAGTTGCACGCTTCAAGGCTGGTAAAGAATTAAGCGCAAAACTCTAATTCTTGCCTAAAGTAAATTTTTAGTCCCGCCACTTCGGCGGGATTTTTTATTTTTGCCGCTCACACAAAAATTAAAATGTTTTAACTATGGGTAGAGGCGACAAAAAAACAGCTAAAGGAAAACGCTTTAAAGGTTCTTTTGGCAAAAGCAGGCCACATAAAACAGCTACAACAAAAAAACCTGCTGCTAAAGCTTCTTAATTGTATAAGAAGCATCAACTTATTTAACAGCCGTGCTTTTGCCGGCTGTTTTTTTGTTTTCCATCTCTATACTAAGGTTGCTAAAGCCTCCACTAAAATAATAGAAGTATTCTTATCTCTACTGTACCAGCAAGCATACAAATACATATCTAAAACATATTAAAAATACTGCTTACCACATATTTTGTGGGTTAATGTGATGTTGATGTGGGTTTAATGTGGGTTTGATCAGGTAATGCCTTGAGAATGAATACGATAATAAATGGGAATGAGACAAGTAAAAAAAGAACCTTCATTGATAATAGATTACAAAATATATTGGCTACCACTAGATAGTCCAGCGGAAAATAATGTTGAAATGATGAACATATAATCGGGGATCAATCAAACGATCTGTGAAGTAATATATGCAGTCATCATTACTAATATCCGCGTTTTATTTATACCCTTCAAAACATGCAGTGGAAGATGACCAGGGTTATGAAAACGCTACACTAACATAATTTCCATATCCCATCGTTTAACAAAATATCAAAACAAAAGCAATCTCTCTATCTTTGTTACTGAAACTCATGATTATGAAACAGTGGAGAAGATTACTGGTGTTTGCTGCTTTTCTTATTTCCTTTCAGTTAGTACAGGCGCAATGCAGTATTTGCACCAAAACTGCGGAGCAGTTGGGCGAAGGACCAGCCAAAGGTTTGAATAAAGGCATCGTTTACCTCATGCTGATGCCCTTTGCGATTGGCGGTTACATTGGTTTTCGCTGGTGGAAAAACGAAAAAATTATTCGCGGGGAAAACTAACCTTTCAGTGTATTATGCGTTCCATCGCAGAAAGGTGGCGTTTTCGTGTGCTTGCAGTTGCAGAGCCATACCGATCCATCTTCTTCTGCCGTAAATTTCAAACTTTTAAAAGGCATTCCTTCCAGTTGTTTGTGAGCCCCGTCGCAAATAGGGTTTGTAGCACTATGCCCGCAGGTACACCATGAATAGGTTTTTCCTTTTACAACTGTAAACTCGGTAGGTTCTGTTTTATAGATATTTGGTTCCATTACTTGTTACTTTCATTTTTCTATGCAAGGATAACGCGTTGGCAACATATACCGCAACAAATAGTTCAGTTTTTTGAACTTCTTTTACCATATTTGCCCGGAAGAAGGTAATGAGTTATCAGTCAGTACTAACATTTTAAATCCTTCCCTACAAAATTCACCAATCAGAATGATCGCCAACGCAGCTATACAATCTGTACACAAGACTACTCCGGGTGAGCATGTATTTTCAGTAATCATCCCTTCATGGAATAATCTTCCTTACCTTAAATTATGCGTTGAAAGTATTCGTAAGAATTCAACACACAAACACCAGATCATTGTGCATGTGAATGAAGGTATGGATGGAACACTGGAATGGATCGCTGCCCAACCCGACATTGATTACACACACAGCAATACCAATATTGGCGTATGTTATGCTGTGAACCTGAGCAGAACACTGGCTACAACAGATTATATTGCTTATGTGAATGATGATATGTACCTGTGCCCCGGATGGGATGAAATCTTTTTACAGGAAATACAACAGATCGGTCATCCTTACTTTTTTTTGTCAGCAACAGCAATTGAACCGATAGCATCCAGTATTTGTGCCATTGAAAAAGATTACGGAAAAGATGTTGACAGCTTTGATGAAGCGCTTCTATTGAAGGAATTCAACAGTTTACCTAAGAACGACTGGGCAGGTGCTACATGGCCTCCGAATATTGTGCATAAAGACATATGGGACCTCGTAGGCGGCTATAGTATTGAGTTTTCACCCGGCATGTATTCCGATCCTGATTTCTCTATGAAACTTTGGAAAGCAGGCGTTCGCTTATTCAAAGGATTAAGCAAGAGCCGAACCTATCATTTCGGCTCTAAGTCTGTAAAACGGATTGTAAAAAATGCAGGCTATTATACATTTATTGCAAAATGGGGTTTTACATCCAGCACCTTAACCAAATACTATTTACACAGGGGCAAAGATTATACAGGGCCCTTAACTGAGCCTCAACTCAGTGCTTCATTAAAGCTTAAAAATTTTATGAAACGATTGAACTGTGCCCTGAAAAACAGCTAAACCCATTGTATGCAAACATCACAGCCCCTGATATCTGTTGTTATTGCTACTTATAATGGAGAGAAATTTCTTTCCCGGCAAATTGAAAGCGTATTACAGCAAACTTATCGCAACCTGGAGATTATTATTACAGATGATGCTTCAACAGATGGTACATGGAACTGTATCCAGGAGTATACTCATAAAGACCAACGGATACAGGCTTTACGAAGTGAAAAGAACCTCGGATACGTAAAAAATTTTGAAAAAGGAATTCGGTTTTCCAAAGGTGAATACATCGCGATCTGTGACCAGGACGATATTTGGCATGCAGAAAAAATAAGTAAGCTATTTGCTGCCATTCAGCACCATTCGCTGGCTTTTTCTGATTCGGAACTTGTGAATGAAGAAGGACAAAGTTTAGGGAAGAAATTATCTGATATTAAACAACTGGATGCCTATACCTCCTGTTTACCTTTTGTTCCCGGCAATTGTATTTCCGGGCATGCCTGTCTTATTAAACGTGATATGCTATTGCAGGCATTACCTTTCCCTTCATTTTTTGTATACGACTGGTACCTTGCTTTTTTTATATGTTGCGCAGGCCGCATCGTGTATATTAATGAACCATTGGTACAATACAGGCAACATTCACAAAGCAGCATTGCTGCAGTAAAGGTTAAGGGCAATAAAAAAAAGAAACAAAATCAACAGGAAGCAATTCGCGGTATTCGGGAAAGGATAGCAGTTTTTTACCACATCACGCAACAATTTAATGTGCATGAACAAACAATATTGAAGGGCTTGTACGAAAGCTACCAAAGTTTTTCAGTATGGAATAATATCAAAAGGTCTTATCTCTTTTTCAAATACAGGAATGAATTACTCGCCATCAAAAAAAGATCAGCTTTCCGTAAGTGGTTGTTTTGTTTAAAAATGTTCTTTAAAGTAATCTAGTTGATTTTTAAAAACCCTTCAACAAATTGTAGAGGTTGAAACCCGGTGTTTTATATTCCATAGCAATCATTTCCAGCAACCGTTGTTTACTGATATCGTTCATTCTTTTCTGCTGGATAAGATGGTATAATTTTTCCGTTAGCAAAAACAATTTCCGTTCCTGCTGCTGAGCGGTGATCGCATGGCGCTGGATGGCAGCCCATAATTCATCAATACCTTTTTTTTCAGCAGCAATGGTTTTGACTATTTCAATGTGGTGTTGCTTGTTAAAAGAAGGAGCCAGCATCAGGCGAAGGTTCTTTACAAAAGTATCTGCCTCGGGCCTGTCGGCTTTATTTACCACAAATACATCTGCAATTTCCATTACACCAGCTTTCATCGTTTGCACTTCATCGCCTGCTTCGGGTACTACCACTACCACCGTAGTATCAGCCAGGCCTGCTATTTCCACTTCGCTCTGGCCTACCCCTACAGTTTCAACAATAATATAATCGAAGCCTGCTGCTTTCATCAGGTCGGTCACTTCAATGATCTTCGGGTGCAATCCACCCAGGCTTCCTCTTGTAGCCAGTGAGCGAATAAACACGTTTGGATGATTGTACCATTCATTCATCCGTATCCTGTCGCCCAATAACGCTCCCAGGTTAAATGGCGAAGAAGGATCTACACATACAACGCCTACTTTTTTTCCCAGGCGTACCATTTCTCCTATCAAAGCATCCACCAGCGTACTTTTCCCGGCACCGGGCGGACCGGTAATGCCAATAACAGGTGTTTGTGAGGAAGGCAATGCCTGTAATAACTGCATGTAGCCATCCGCTTCATTCTCCACCAATGAAATGGCCCTTGCCAAAGCTTTGTACTCTGACCGGATGATCTGTTGAATAAACGACTGCCACATGCTGTTTACCATAATTCAAAACAAACAATAAAAGCGATCGGATGGATATTTGAAATATCTTTCCACCACCTCATTTGCAAAATGAAAGTAGCTGAAATATACAGAAGGTTACCGTTGATTTTTTTCACACTGGTACTCGCCGGTTTATTATGGAGCCGTGCCCTGCTTTCTATTGCTGAGGCGTTGACGCTGCTGTACGGACTTATCGCATTCAAGAGAAACAAAACCATTCAGTATAAACACATCATCATATGGAGTGTGGCACCCATACTGTTATTCTTTTTAGGTGCCTACCAGCAGCCCTGGCATTGGGATACATTTGATTATCTTCTCACCCTTGCCGCCTATCCTGCTGCAGCATTGTTTATGAACAGCCTGGATGCAGCTCAGCAAAAGCAAATTATGCATATCTGGATTGGGGCTGTGTTGTTAAGCCTGTTGTACCCGTTAGGATGGTATGTATTGCATATGAAAGAAGCAGCGCTTCGCTACGGTATGGGGCAATCGCTGCCCACTTTTATGGATACTGATCATGTACGATACGGCTTATTTGTATGCAGCGGTTTTTTATTGCTGTTATCCAATTCTGTATTTCAAAAGAAATGGCAATACCTCTTTACTGTTTTGCTGGGTTGTACCATCGTATTTCTTTCGGTAAGAACTGCCTGGGTGGCATTGATCATCATCCTGCTGTTTCATTTTGCAGGCAGTATCCGATGGTATTATTTTTTTGCAGCGATACTGTTGTTTGCACTGGCTTGTTTTGCTGCGTATGAATGGATACCTACGATCCATCAGAAAATCAATTATAGTATTTATGACTGGCAGATGTACCGATCAAACAGCTATACACCTGATTTTTCAGATGGTGCCCGGCGAACTATCAACCATATTGCCTGGCAAACGATCCGGGAGCAACATCAATACAATGTTGGATGGAATGAAGTACCCTTCATTTTAAACAGCTCATTTCACCGCCAATACCCAACAGCACAGCTCAATTATGGCTGGCCTTTCAACCAATATCTGTTTTGGTGGTTAGGCTCGGGCTTCTGGGGCATGTTGTTGTTTGTATCATGGCTGATGTATCCTTCATTGATATTTTCAAAAAAGAAGAATAAAGCTGCACTTAGCTGGACGCTTGTGATTGCCGCTTCCTGCTTTGCAGAAAGCACACTCAACTTTCAATATGGTGTTTGGTTGCATGGCTGGGTAATAGCCCTTGTGTTCTGTATTGCATACAGGAGCAATGTGTTATAACTTCTTACGAACAAGGTTCCAGTTTTTCCAACCGAAGATTTGCCTGTGCATAATATAGTTTTCAATAAAACTAATAAGCCTGTACTTTGTTCTTTCGTGCAATACTTTAGGCCTGGTGAGTGCTTTATAATCCTTTCCCATATCCAGTTTATCCTTCCAGTTCATTTTCGTGATCCATTCCTGCAATACTGCAGGATGATCTTTGGTATCGAACCAGCGTAACCTTCCCAAAGGGCCATAATCAAAATAATCAACACCCTTCACTTCCTCCCTGGGCATATCGGCACCATGATGCAGCTTATCCTGTTCTTTACGTTTGGAAGTCATAATCTGTGGAGGCCTTACCCATCCGTAATGAAAAATTCGGATCGGTGTTTGTATCACATTCATCTTATCGCTTCCGTTAATACGGAAAGATTGTGCATCCCAGTAAGATTCAATACCCATATGGTTTTTAACGATCCGTATCTCATTGGCATACCAGGCATGTGATTTCGCGTAATGGTTATAATCACCAAAGAAATGCTGGTATCTGCATAAAAAACCATGTACTTCTTTATCCTCCAGGAAACGTTGACAATATTGTTTAATCAGTGCATGGTCTTTCTCATGCATCAGCTCATCTGCCTGTAAATAAATACACCAGTCGCCGGTACACTGCTGCAAAGCAAAAGTGGTTTCATCTCTCAAAATAAAACCGTTCTTAAACTTGCTTTCATCCCATACCCTATGAAATATCTTCACTTTTTCCGAGCCAATGGAGCGGATGATCTCTTCAGTTCTATCTCCTTCATCGCAATTGCCCAATGCAACAATAAATTCATCCACCACCGGCAAAACAGATTCTATACATTGCTTTATCGGGAAATAAAATTTATCCGCATTTCGTACAACCGTAAATCCGCTTATCTTCATATTTGCCATTTAATGAGGTATGATAACAGTATCTGTTGGCCCGCCAAAAATACAGTGCATACTTTCATAGTACAGCATACCGCTGAAGAAAATTGCAAAAGGCCGGTATAATTTTGAAACTGATCGATCAACGTGAACTGACATGACGAATTTCATTCCTATTTTCCCTTTAGGCATTGTGGTATATCCCGGTGAAAAACTGAACCTGCATATATTTGAAACACGCTACCAGCAACTGATCACAGATTGCTATGCAGAGCATAAACCGTTTGGTATACCGGTAGTTTTACCCAATGGCCTTGCCGATATGGGAACCATTGTAGAGATAAGCGAGATCGTAAAAATATACGATGATGGTAAAATGGATATTAGCACCAAAGGACTGAAAGTATTCAGAACACTGGAGGTGATAAAATCTATTCCCGATAAACTATATAGTGGTGCCATTGTTACCTATCCATCCAACGAAGAACAGCAAAACAGGCTGATGATGCAAAAAGTAGTGGCCGCTTTACGGGCACTGCACAACGCCATTCACGTATCGAAAGATTTTAAAAAAACAGATGAGGAACTGATGAGTTACGATATTGCACACCACGCCGGTTTATCGCTGGAAGAAGAATATGAATTACTGGGACTGATGCATGAATCGCAAAGGTTGGAATATCTGAAACGCCACCTCACCAAAGTATTGCCCCTGTTGAATGAAATGGAAAGCCTGAAAGAAAAAATAAAACTCAACGGGCACTTCAAAGAATTAAAGGGCTTTAATTTTGATATTTAAACCAACGCTGCATGTCTACCACCTTATGCTTTGATTTTGGCAATACGAGAATGAAATGTGCCGTATTCAGCAATAAAGAACTGAAAGAAGAAATATTACTGGAAGATGATAGTGCAGCTACCATAGAAAGTATCATTGCATCACACCAGCCGAAAAAATCAATTCTCTCTTCCGTAATCAGGCATGCGGATATTGTAGAGCAAGTGCTGGCAGCTCATACTTCATTTCATAAATTAGGTCATACCAGTAAAATCCCCTTTAGTACACCGGTTGGAAAACCAGAGACCATTGGTGCCGACAGGCTGGCGATTTGTGCTGCTGCGGTTGACCTGTTTCCTAATAAACATACACTGGCAATAGGCTTGGGTACTTGTATTACTTTTAATTTCATCAGCACCTTTCATGAGTTTTTGGGTGGTGGTATCTCTCCCGGTATGCTCATGCGTTTCCGTGCCATGCATGAACAAACCGCTTTACTGCCACTGGTAACACCAGACAGTAATTTTCCTTTGATAGGCTACGATACGAAAACAAATATTTTAAGCGGTGTGATATTGGGAATTGTGAAAGAAATTGATGGCATCATTGATGCGTACAAAGAAAAGTATGATGAACTTAACGTGGTTTTAACCGGAGGCGACATGCATTTTTTTGTTCCCCATCTGAAAAACAAGATATTTGCTGATCCATACCTGATCTATAAAGGCTTACTGGCCATCAGTGAGCATAACAGTTAAAGAAGTTCATTCTGTTCCGGGTTTCAATAACAATTATGTTTTATTCCTCTTCCAACATAAAAAAAAATATACTTATTCTTTTCGCAGGTAGTTTACTGGTAACTGCCTGTGAAAACGATATTAAGGCCGTACAGGCATTGGGGCAAAAGAAGTTAGGTGTTGAAGAAGGCAAGAACATTGTAAGCATCTTAAGTTCTGCCGGCAAACAAAAGGCAAAACTTACCGCCCCCTATATGCTGCGTTACCAGATGGATACGATTAAAACAGAATTTCCTAAAAGCCTGCATGTAGATTTTTATGATAGCGCAAGGAATGTAGAAAGCCAGTTATTTGCCAAATACGGTGAATACAAGGAAACGCAACAGGTAGTTTTTTTGAAAGACAGTGTGATTGCTTTTAATATTAGAAAAGATACGCTCTGGTGTGATGAACTATACTGGAATCAAAGTACCGGAAGGTATTATACGGATAAACGAGTGGTGATCAGCCAGCATGATCCCCGTCAGAAGCTTGCAGGTATTGGTTTTGAGTCGGACCAGGATCTAAAGAACATCACTATTAAAAAAGTAGGACGTGTGTTTACCGGGCAGCAAAGCTTTTTCATAGCCCCCGACAGTACTTATTAAACCATTGGTTATTATAATTTGTTTCATACATAAAACCGAAAGATTATGGAATACAGGAGAATGGGCCGCACAGGCTTACAACTAAGCGTTCTTAGCTTTGGCAGTTGGGTTACTTTTCATAAACAAATTAATGATGGTATTGCAGATGAGCTGATGGGTATTGCTTACGACAACGGCATCAACTTTTTTGACAATGCGGAAGTATATGCATTAGGAGAGAGTGAGAAAATGATGGGACGTGTGCTAAAGAATAAGAACTGGGACCGCACCTCTTATACCATTTCTTCCAAAGTCTTTTTTGGTTGGAGAGGCAAGAATAACAAACCCAATCAAACAGGCTTAAGCCGTAAGCATATTACAGAAGCCTGCCATGAAGCGCTACAGCGTTTGCAAACAGATTATCTCGACTTATTTTTCTGTCACCGCCCGGATAAGAATGTACCTATCGAAGAAGTGGTATTAACAATGAACACACTCATTCAACAAGGAAAAATTTTATACTGGGGAACCAGCGAATGGAGTGGTGTGGAAATTATGGAAGCACACAGGGTGGCACAGCATTACCGCTTAATTGGTCCTTCGGTTGAACAGCCGCAATACAACTTGTTTGAAAGAACAAAGATTGAAAAAGAATACCTGGAAATTTACAAAAACGTTGGTTTAGGCACTACTATCTGGAGCCCTTTAGCGGCCGGATTATTAACAGGAAAATACAATGAAGGTGTACCTGAAGGAAGCAGGATGGGCATGGAAGGTTTTGAATGGCTGAAAGACAGGTGGATGGCAGAAGAAAAAATAAGGAAAGCTAAAGCCATGACAGATCTAGCCAATAAAATAGGCGTTGAGTTAGCACCACTGAGCATAGCCTGGTGTATTAAAAATCCCAACGTTACCACTGCTATTTTAGGTGCTACCAAAAGAGAGCAGCTGGAAAGCAACCTGAAAGCACTGGATGTATTGCCGTTACTTACAACAGAAGTGATGGAAGAAGTAGAAACTATCATGCAGAATAAGCCTTTACTTCCTGAGTTTTAATTGAATTATAACATTTCAATACAAGGCAATAACAATTTTAGGTTATTGCCTTTTTTGTTGATACATTAGAATCATCAAATATTAATTTCAGATTGTTTTATGAAGAAAGTTTTCGTTGCTATCCTCTTTAGTAGTTTCTCCATCGTTCAATGTTTTGCTCAAACATACCAGCAGGGACTTGAAGCGCTCACACAAAACAAAAGAGCAGAAGCCAAAAGTATTTTACAAAAGGTATCTCCGTCAGATAAAGATTATGCCAATGCACAACTGGCACTCACCGTTGCGTATACCGATGATGCTCATTACGACAGTGCGTTTGGCGCTTTTCAAAAATTCTTTTCTATAGCATCAGATCCATATCCTTATGCCTATGCATTATGGGGTAAGGATATTTTTTCAGCCACCAATCCTACAAGCCAACAGGCGGTTAATACATTTATGGAAAAGCTATCGGCAGATGCATCAGCACCAGCTTCTCTACGAGCCATGGCAACAGGTTTTATTGCAGATAAGCTGATCAGTAAAAATCAGATAGAGGCAGGCAAAGAAAAATACCAGGCATTAAAAGATCTTCGTAACTGGTCTACCGTTGGTACCTTTCAAAATATTTCTTCCAGTGGATTTAATAAAGATTTTGCTGTACTGGAACATCCTGAGCCTGGTTTTACATTTACCAACTATATAGGCGCTCCGGTAAAATGGTTCAATATTCCCGATGCAAGAACTGACAGATGGCTTGACCTGGAATATCATTACGACATTACAAATGCAATCGTTTATACACAAACCTTTTTACAAAGTACATCAGATCGGGAAGTAACTGCATTGTTAGGTGTGTCTGGATCGGTGAAAATGTGGGTGAACGATTACCAGGTATTTGCTGAACCTGAAGAAAGAAATACAGATCTTGATGTGTATGCCTTCAAGATAAAACTACAAAAAGGCAATAACAGGATATTGCTGCAGCTAGGTGCCAGCGAAATCAATCGTTGTAATTTCATGCTTCGTTTTGCTGATGAAAAAGGAAATCTTGTAAATGACTATACCACCACTTACCAGTATGCTCCCTATACAAAAGCAATACCATACGAAGTAAAGCCTATTCCCTTCTTCGCTGAACAGTTTTTTGAACAAAAAATTAATAACGGCAGTGCAACTCTGTTGGATAAATTAATGCTGGCAAGTATTTATAATCGCAATGATAAAAAATATGAGGCCCGTAAAATATCGCAGCTACTAAAGAAAGAAGCGTCTTCTTCTACAATTATCTCGGAAGCGATGATCGAAGCATACAGCCGTGATAATAATAATACTGATTTAACAAGGGAACAAGAGTTTATCAAATCTAATGATCCTGAAAGTCTTTATGGTTTAATCCTTCGCTACTTCGATGCCTTTAATAAAGAAGAATATGATGAAGCACAAAAATTACTGAACCGTCGGACAGAGTTATACGGGAAAACAGAAGATATTGAAGTAAAGCAATTAAACATTTATGCCAGGAAGAAAGATGTAGAAAATTTTCTGAAGGAACTAGATGCAGCCGTAACACAATATCCCGATAATGCAACCATCATTGGTATGCAATACAATATTGCACAAAGCCTGAACAAGGATGCAGCCAAGGCTCAATCTATCCTGCAAGACTTTATTAAGAAGAACTTCAATGAAGATATGATTGAAAGCCTGGCATCGGATCTTATTAAGACCGGAAAGAATGATGAAGCGATGCAATTATTGTTACAACTCATACAGGATAAGCCTTATGCCACCATGCGTTATTCAAAAATTGCCAATCGTTATTACGAGTTGAAACAATACGATAAAGCACTGGAATGGCAACAGAAAACAATTGATCTTGCACCTTACGTAGGCGGCCTTTACTACAGTAAAGCTTTACTATACGAAGCCGCTAATAAAAAAGAGGATGCAATCAATTGTTACAAAAAAGCCATTGAATATGATCCGCATAATTATGATTCAAGAAGAAAACTGCGTGAGCTCCAGGGTAAAAAAGACCTCTTTACCAATTTCAAGGAGAACGATGTAAATGCTTTATTCCAGAATGCCCCCAAAGCTGAAGCATATCCCAACGATAACAGTATTTATCTTTTGAAAGATATGCAGCAGGTGATCTATCCGGAGAATGGTGCTTCCGAAGAAAAGGATGAATACCTGATAAAAATATTTAACCAGGCCGGTATCAATGCATGGAAAGAAGTGAATATCCCTTATAATTCCTATACACAAAGGCTGATCATTGATAAAACCGAAATCTTTAAAAAAGATGGCAGTAAGGTACAGGCAGAGACCAATGATAACCAATTGGTTTTCTCTTCTCTGGAAGTAGGTGATGCGATACATATCAGCTATAAACTGGAAAGTTCTTCTTACGGTAAGTTATCGGAACATTTCTGGGGAGATTTTTCATTCAATGATGGATATCCTGTTACACAGGCCCGTTATAGTTTATTAGTTCCTGCAGAAAAGAAATTCAATTATAAAATGTATAACTCTTCCCTGCAACCCGTGATAACAAACATTGCAGACAACTACAAGTTATACGTATGGGAAGAAACGAACAATGCTGCTATTGAATCCGAGCCATCCATGCCTTCCTTTTCAGATATAGGAAAAAGAGTAGTGGTGTCTTCTATACCAGACTGGAACTATGTGGCCAATTGGTATAGCGACCTAAGTAATATCAAGGCTAAAGCTGATTTTGAAATAAAGGAAAAAGTTAAGGAGTTACTTACCGGAAAAGAAAAGCTTAGTGCTATTGAAAAAGCTAAAGTGATCTACAACTATATTGAAGATAACTTTAACTACAGCAATGTTCCGTTTCTGCACAGTGCACTTACACCACAGAGGGCCAGCCGCACATTGAACAGTCGTTTAGGTGATTGCAAAGACCTTGCTGTTTTGTTTACTGCCATGGCTAAGGAAGCAGGATTAGATGCGAACCTGGTTTTAGTAGATACAAGAGATGAAGGTGAGATGAATGTTGATATTCCTGTTATCGGATTTAATCATTGTATCGCAGAACTGAAAGCAGATGGGAAAAACTTTTTCGTAGAATTAACGGATAATCATTTGCCGTTTGGAGCTATGCCCAACCTCGACATCAACGCCAACGGACTTATCATTCCAAAAGATGGTGCTCAAACCTCCACTGCATCTTTAATAAAGCTGAACAGTATTAATCGTATACCCAATACCGTTACAAGAACTTCTACCTTAACCATGAATGGTAACAAAGCTGATATCAGCAGGCATACCCTAAGAACAGGAGCAGAAACCAGTAATACAAGGGCTTCGTACAGCAACCAGGGAGAAGAGGATCAACGCAAGGAACTGCTTCGTTCTTTAAGTAGCGAATTCAACAATCCAATTACTTTAAAATCTTTTAAGATCACCAATCTGGATAATTTAAAAGATACCATTGACTTCAGCTATAGTTTCAGTGCAGATAAATACAGCAGTGAAATTGCCGGTATGCAAATCATCAAATTACCATGGGCCGATGCCTTTTCTACTCTTGAATTTGTTTCATTGGAGCAAAGAAAATTTCCTTTTAATTTATGGAGCTTTAGCAGCACAAAAGTGGATAAAGAAACCTTAACCATAATCATCCCACAGGGAAAAAAATGGCTGGAAATTCCTAAGAATATCAGTTACAATTGTCCTTCGTTACGTTACAGTCTTACTTTTGAGGCGAAACCGGGTAAACTTATTGTAACTAGAGAAGTACATTACCTGAAAGAACAAGTGCCTGTAAATGAATATCAGGCATTTAAAAACGTGGTGAACCAGTTAACCGAAGCCGATAAAAAACAACTGGCCTATAAATAAAGCAACTAATGTTATATAACGATGAATACTTTATGCAACAGGCGCTAAAGGAAGCAGAAGAAGCTTTTGATAAAGATGAAGTACCTGTTGGAGCCGTAGTTGTAGTAGATAATAAAATAATAGCGAGAGGACATAACCAGGTTGAATTACTAAATGATGCAACAGCACATGCAGAAATACTAGCCTTAACTTCGGCATTTAGTTTTTTAGGTGCGAAATATTTACCGGAAGCTACTTTGTATGTTACGCTGGAGCCTTGCCTTATGTGCTGCGGGGCCTTATACTGGAGTAAGATCGGCAGGATCGTATATGGAGCTTCCGATCCTAAAAATGGCTATCAGCATCTTACAAAAGAGCACTGGCCTTTTCATCCCAAAACTGTATTAACACATGGCATACTGGAAGCCGAATGTTCATTCTTAATGAAATCATTCTTTAAGAATAAACGTTAAAGGAATCCTGTCTTTGTGCAGTATTCTTTGTTGGGTGATATTGGTTTTCAAGGCTATGGTATTGAGGTTGGTGTTATCGAAATGAGGAATAATTGATGCATTGTATTTGAAACAAAAAAGGATAACTGAAATTAATTACCGGATAAATGTGTTATGCATTTAATTTTGTGGTCTCTACTATTTTCATAAAATATAAAAATTTATAGTATGGCATTTACATTACCGGCACTACCTTATGCACATGATGCATTAGAGCCACATATTGACACTACTACCATGCAAATTCATCATGGTAAACACCACCAGGCTTATGTTGATAACCTCAATAAAGCCATTGCTGGTACTCCTAATGAAAATAAGTCTTTAGAAGAGTTGGTAGCTAACGCTGGTGCCATTTCTGTTGCAGTTCGTAATAACGGTGGCGGTCACTGGAACCACACTTTCTTTTGGGAAAGCTTAGCACCTAATGCCGGCGGGGCTCCAAGTGGTGCTTTGGCTGAAGCTATCAATACAGCTTTTGGTTCATTTGATGCCTTCAAAGAAAAGTTTGCAGCAGCGGGTATGGGCCGTTTCGGTAGCGGATGGGCCTGGTTGATTGTAAAAGATGGTAAATTGGAAATATCCTCTACCCCTAACCAGGATAACCCATTGATGGATGTAGCTGAAGTAAAAGGCGCTCCAATATTGGGAGTTGATGTATGGGAACATGCTTACTACCTGAAATATCAAAACCGCCGTGCTGAATATTTATCAGCATTCTGGAATGTTGTGAACTGGGGCAAAGTTTCAGATCGTTTTGCCGCAGCTAAATAATCATTCATAAAAAACATTATTTTTAAATCCTCTCTTTTCTAAAAGGGAGGATTTTTTATTGCTTAAAACCTACTTACATGAAATTCATTACGGGTTGCCTGGCTGCAACAATTACACTTACCGCCTGTTCCTCCAACACAAAAAGGATATTGGTACTCATTAAAGGAAGCGGAGAAATTAATACGGATACCAAAACAATTACTTTGAAGGATGGTGCAGGTACGGAAGAGAAAACAGCTGACTTCAATCAATCGGGGACTGTAAGCCTTCAACTAAAAAAAGACGATGGTTCTACAACAACACTTCAATTGCCCGATAAGGGATTATACGTGGTGAATGCAAAGAATGATACTGTGATTGGAAGTTATGTACAATACAGCGCTCCTAAAACTGCTTACGATACCATTAGACAAGAAACCATCAAGCATGGGATTGACTCTTTAAGTTTATTGATTGAAGGAAAAAATGTTAGCGAAGCGAATAGGAATTTTTATATCCTCCCTTATCAAACTACCAGGATCACAGCCAACATTGATGCTTTCATTGTAGCTCCCTATCATCAAATGACCTCAGTAGAGAAGGTTGGAGATAAAGATCCCGAAGTATATCGTTTTTACAGTATTAAAGAAATAAGACAAACCATTGAGAAGTTAAAAACCCTTACCGCACCCGTTAAAGCAGATGCTTCTAAAGAAAAGAAATAACACAAAAGAAAAGAGGATGAGCAAAAAACTCATCCTCTTTATATAACCTAAAAAACCAAAGTTGCTATAGAATGTGGTAAGCCGTTTACCTGTACGGATTTCCCTTTGATCCAAACATAATACGGTATCTTCTGATCACTTTGATTCATTACAACAACAGCAACTGTTCCATCTGTATTTACAAAAGCTGTACTTAACAAAGGACTTCTGCTCGGAGCACTGATAATTCTCTTAGCACCCGGCTTAATGAACTTAGAAAAATGGCCGATATAATAGTAGGCATTCATGTAATACAGCTTGCCTGTTTTAGTATCTGCATGTATCGGCGCAAAACAGAAATTACCAACATGATTGGGCCCACCCTGCTCATCTAATAAAACATTCCAGTCTGTCCAGCCAACCGTACCATTATTAAAGTCGTTGATCATTGTTTTGCCATAACGTTCACCCCATTTCCAATCATTGATCTGTTGCATATTGAAAGGACCATTACAACCTTCAGTAAATAAAATATTTTTTGAAGGATAGGCTTCTTTTACGCGTTTAATATTATCGTATACCTGTTCACCACCGCTCCAATCTTCATACCAGTGAAAACCCAGGCCCCATGCATATTTCGCAGCTTCGGGATCATCAAATACAGTACTGGCTCTTTGGTATACCAGGTCGCGGTTATGATCCCATACGATAATTTTTTTGTTACCCAATCCCTCTCTCTGCATAGTGGGCCCAAGGTATTTCTTTAAAAAGTTTTTCTCTTCCTCGGCAGTGTATAAACAAGACTCCCAGGTTTGTGTAGCCATCGGCTCATTCTGAACAGTAATACCCCAAACAGAAATCCCTTCTTTCTCATAGGCTTTGATAAACTTAGTATAATAATTAGCCCATGATTGGTAGAACTCAGGTTTTAGTTTACCACCATGCAGCATATCATTATTGCTTTTCATCCACGCCGGAGGACTCCATGGGCTTGCAAACAAAGTAAGATGTCCGTTTGCAGCCGCTATGGCCTGTTTAATAAACGGAATACGGTATTGCTTATCATGATCTATCGAAAATGTTTTCAATTCTTTATCACCATCTGCAACATAGGTATAGCTTCCGCTGGAGAAATCACAACTATGAATGTTCGTTCTACCCAATGTATAACCTATTCCTTTCTTAGCATCATAATACGCTTCAATTACTTCCTGCTGTTTATCTTTTGGTAGCTTGGCAAATGTTTCAGCGGCAGCATCTGTTAAGGCGCCGCCTATTCCCAACATGGTTTGGAATGTTTTGGAAGGATCAACAAAAACACATACCTGCGTTTCTACAGGTTGGCCATGCTCTTTGAACTGAAGCGTATCCGTGGCTGTTAAACGATACTTTGTATTTTCTGCAGTAGTGTATACGACTACCTTTTTTTCTTTTGTTGAAAAAGGAACGGATGCATTGTTTTTTTGTGCATGCAACTGGCTTATAGTTATTACCAGTGCAGATGCTATCAATATTCTTTTCATGTTAGATGAATGATTTTTTGGAATAACTATTGAAATGTACAATCAGCTTCATTGGTAGTGTCGCTGTCTGGCCCAACAAATACTTTGAAAGCACCGGGTTCGAAAATATATTTCAGGTTATTGTTATAAAATTTTAGGTCATTAGCTGTAAGCGTAAAAACCACTTCTTTACTCTCACCTTTCTTTATAAATATTTTTTGAAACCCTTTTAATTCTTTCACTGGTCTTGTAATACTTCCTACCATATCTCTTGTGTACAACTGTACCACTTCTTCTCCATCGTAATTACCATTATTGGTAACCATTACTTTTACCTGTAATTTTTCATTTGGCTTAACAACTGAAGAACTGAGTTCTACTTTACTGTAAGAAAAATGGGTGTAGCTTAATCCATAACCAAAAGGGAATAATGGTTGGTTAGAAATATCGAGATAATTGGATTTGAACTTGGAGAATACTTCACCATTATACGGCCTTCCGGTATTCTTGTGATTGTAGTAAATAGGAATTTGCCCAACAGATTTAGGGAAAGTAATTGAAAGTTTTCCAGAAGGATTATAATTACCAAACAATACATCTGCAATAGCATTTCCTGCTTCCTGGCCGGCATGCCATGTATACAAAACAGAAGAAGCTTGCTCTACTTCTTTACCAATAGTTAAAGGCCTTCCAGCCATAACCACCAATACCAGCGGCTTTCCTGTTTTTGCTAAAGCCTCTACTAATTTTTGCTGGCTGTGTGGCAATGAAATATCCGAACGGCTTGCAGATTCACCACTCATATCAGCCGCTTCACCAATCACTGCTACAACAACATCCGCTTTGTTCGCTGCATCCACAGCTTCTTTTACTAATGCTTCAGGAGATTTCTGATCTACAGTTATCTCTTCACCAAATACGTTTACCTTTTTAATAAAGGCAGGATCATCTGAGATATTAGCGCCTTTTGCATATACGATATTCACCTTATCTCCCACCAGGTTTTTGATGCCTTCCATCACTGGAATAGCATACTCAGAATTACCGCTAACAGACCAAGTACCTAACATGTTTCTTTTATCATTAGCCAGAGGACCTATCAATGCGATGGTACCTTTCTGTTGCAGTGGTAAAGTTTGCTGTGCATTTTTTAATAAAACAAAAGAATGCTCCGCCAATTCTTTGGCTACTGCTTTTTTATCTGCTGACAAAACTTCTTTAGCAGCTCTGTTTTCATCCAAATATTTGAAAGGGTTTTCAAATAATCCCAACTTATACTTTGCTTCTAAAATTCTACGACAAGCCATATCAATATCCTGTTGCCTTATTTTTCCTTCTCTCAGGGATTTTTTAAGTGTAGTTAAAAAACCTTCCCCTACCATATCCATATCTAATCCGGCTTTCAATGCAAGGGCAGATACAGTTTGCAGGTCACCCATACCATGAGCGATCATTTCATTCACAGCAGTATAGTCTGAAACAACAAATCCATTAAAGCCCCATTGCTTGCGTAGCAGATCGGTAAGCAGCCATTGATTAGCCGTTGCAGGTATGCCATCAATTTCATTGAAAGAGCTCATTACACTTGCTGTGCCGGCATCAACAGCTGCCTTATATGGGGGTAAGTATTCATTGTACATCCGCACTTTACTCATGTCTACCGTATTGTAATCTCTTCCTGCTTCTGCAGCACCATATAATGCAAAGTGTTTTACACAAGCCATAACAGCCGCGTTGGTAAATTGATTATGATTCTGATAGCCGTTTACCATAGCTTTTGCGATCTGGCTTCCCAGGTAAGCATCTTCACCGCCACCTTCTGCAATTCTTCCCCAGCGTGGATCACGGGCAATATCCACCATGGGAGAAAATACCCAGCATAACCCGTCTGATGCGGCTTCTGTACCGGCAACACGGGCACTTTTCTCAATCAGATTCATATCCCAACTGCAAGACAGCGCCAATGGAATTGGGAAAGTAGTTTTATAACCATGAATCACATCCGATCCAAAAAAGAGAGGTATGTGCAGGCGGCTTTCTTTCACTGCCAGTGTTTGGGCATTTTTAATTTTTTCAACACCGATCACGCCAAACATGCCACCTACATTTCCTTTACGGATATTATCTTCCACACCTTTACTTACAACTGATCCGGTAGGAATATCAGAACCGGGTGTAACTAAATTTAACTGGCCTATCTTTTCTTCCAATGTCATCTTAGACATAAGGTTATCGATAAAGGCTTTCATTTTGGGCGAAGGACTGGTTTGCGCTACTGCAAAACAAGCGATTGTTAAGCATAGCAAAAGAAAACTGATTCTTTTCATACAACAAGTGAATTTTTAATGATAGTAAGTTGATTAGTCTGCTTTGATTACTGCTGTTTTCTGAGATACTCCGTTCTCATTGATAGCCTCTATACAAAAGTAATAAGGCTTTCTGTTATCCATACCGGCAAACCAATATTCATTGGTGTTATAGACCATAATGGAATTATAGAGCTTATCCGGAGCAACCCCCATATAAATATTGTAGGCATAAGCGTTATCTACAGGCCTCCATTTCAGCCACGCACTCCGCTTATCTTTTTGTGTTCTTAATACGATAAAATTTTTAACGGTATCAGGCTTTATGCCATTACCGTTACCAAATACCCGCAATCCACTCACCGCAAATTTTCCTGCAGGCATATGAATATTGACCAACCTGATAAACCTTGTTGTAACCGGTTGATCAAGTTCTACATATTCATGCGGAACATCTGTTGTATTCTTACTTTTATCTACCAGCAATTCCCATTTTTTTCCATCGGGTGAGTGATAGATCTTATACTGATGATAGATATTAGTTTGCTTGCCAAGAAAAGGAACATCCTGATCAGCGTAATTAATTTGTATCGCACGGACAGTAGAAAGATTACCCAGGTCAGATTGGATCCATTCGCCTTCATTACCTGTTACTGCACTCCAATAGGTTTTAATATCTTCATCCACCGCATTATTTGCATTGAATGAACCGAGTGTAGAGGATACAGTAACGGGTTTATTATAATTCAATAGCATCCACCCGGTAAACTTACCGGCTTCTTTGGTATAAGGAAGATAATGCGGATAATCACCGAAAGATTGGTCGCAATACATCACATCGTCTTTATCAAACCCTGCAGGCCAGATGCCGATCCTTCTTTCAAAATTATTTTTTACTGCAATGGTTATTGTACTAACGTGCCAGTATTTATGGTCATTATCTGTAAAAGTAGCTCCATGCCCTGCACCTCTGGCAAATCCACCGGGCTTAAAAGAAAGCGGCATTGACTGTGGTATGAAACCATCTCCCAAGGGCTGGTTACCTACGATAACGCCATCTGCATATCCGCTGAATTCAGTTCCAGGTGCACCATACTGGAAATAGTATTTGCCGTTATGTTTCGTCATCCATGAACCTTCTATAAAGGGGTCCAGGAAAGTATTATCCATGTGTTCTCCAAACCGCTGCCATCCATACCTGTCTGGCTCCAGCAAATACATTTCTTTTCTTGTACCGATAGGTTTCAATGTTTTTCTATTCAGCTCAATTCCATACAAAGGGTACTTATTACTACTTCCATTATACATGTATAACTTTCCATCATCATCCGTAAAAAAAGCAGGATCCCAACCTCCTATTTCAAAAGAATCAACCAATGGCTTCCATTCATTTGCTTTTGGATTAGTACTCATCCATATGGTAAAATTTTTGGTATAGGTTGAACCAAAGACAATCATTGTATCGCCAATCACACCTACAGCAGGTGCACAAAGTTCATCGTATCCTTCATTCCAAGGCCGAAGGAATCTTCTTGCATTAAAGTGCCAGTGCAGCATATCATTACTGTACCAATATCCCCATTGATTGGTAGAGAACAAATAAAAATCACCTTTATAATTCACAATTACCGGATCAGCGGTGGCCCTATGCCTTCCCCATTCACTGAAATTGGGAATAGGCGTATATCCGTAATCAACATTGATAGGGTTACAATAACTTGTTTGTTGTGCAACAGACCGTAACCCTACAAAAATCATCAGTATTAAAACATATTTTTTCATCTGTCTCTGTTTATTCATCTTACCATATATATGTACCAACGGCTCCCGCCTGTAATGTAACAGTTGCCCAGTTATTGTTATAACGTATATTAAAGCTGGCAGCAGTATTACCATCATTCTCTGCAATAAGTACTTTCTTCCCCGCAGGTGTTACAAAAGCAACATTATTAATACTGCCTGTTATGTTACTTGCAATTCTTACAGAACCTGCCGGTACAAACTTGGAAGCATGTGCTATGATATAATAACTTACGTTACGTATAACTGATGACCCTATTGTTAGAGCACCCTTGCAAGTATTACATCCACCGTTTGTATGCGGCCCATAATATGTATCATTGGCCAGGTTCCATTCCAATGCATTGCGGCTCCAGTTTCTCATAGCTCCTATCACCACATTTTTTATATGCCATTTTAAATCGCCTGAAAAATCACCTGTTGATGCTGTGTATTGCTCTGTAAAATATAATTGCTTATTAGGAAAGGCATTGTGCACAGCAGACAATGCACTTATATCGCCTGCATATAAATGAAACGCCGAACCATTAATATAAGGGTAGGCAGCTGCATCAGCCAATACTGTTAGCGGATAATTAGGCTGGTCGCAATTGTGATCATATAAAATAATCTTAGTAGAAATATTTGCCGACAGAAATGCCGGGCCGACGAAGTTTTTAATAAAGTCTGTTTGTTCTGCTGCAGACATCAGCATACTTGGATTATTACTTGGATTGAGCGGTTCATTTTGTAAAGTAACTGCATCAATAGTAATACCAGCCGCTTTCATCTGTTGTATATACTTTACAAAATACTGTGCATACACATTATAATATTGCTTTTGTAAATGACCTCCCATACTACTGTTATTATCTTTCATCCATACCGGAGCAGACCATGGTGTTGCCAATATTTTAATGGCAGGATTGAT
>JAGWUV010000035.1 GCA_028875875.1 Bacteroidota bacterium | reverse complement strand
TGAATAAACTGGCAAAGAAAGTTGAGTCTAAATTCAAGGAAGTTAAAGCGGATATACAGGTGGGTACTTTGGTAAAACTGAGAAAAAATTACCAGGTGGGAGAGGTGAAAGAAATAAGAGGCAAAAGGGCTATCGTTCAGATCGGTGTATTGCCTATGAATGTAGATGTGGCTGATCTTGTTGTGGTGGAAAAAATAGAAGTTAAAACTGCTGAGAACGCACCATCAAAATAACCCGAAAAAAGATTTGTATTGCACTATTTCGTTCAGCATATCCAGTTTATGCTGAACTTTTTTTGGGTCGCCGTCGTTTAAAATAAAATAGATAAGGTTGCAGGCGGCAAAGAACCTGGTTTCTTCTATATCAATTGGTTCATTATAACCTTGCAGTATATAATCCCATTTTTTATTACCATAGTAATAAATGTATATCCAGGCGAAATCCAAAGCTGGGCAGCCACCTGAAAGATCCCCAAAATCTATGATTCCCGAAATTTGTTGATTGTTGTACCTGATGTTGCTGTCAACAAAATCGTAATGTAGTAATACAGATTGCGTATTGTTAAAGTAGTGGTCATTTTTTTCAACGTATCGTTCAAAACGCTTAATCTCTGATCCTGATAAATACTTTTTTCTTAAACGTGCAAGGTTTCTTTCGTTGTAAAAAGAAAAGTTTTTAAGGTTATTGTGTTTGCCTTTCCCATTCGTCATAATAACGCCAAATCCTTCTGCTGATTGCTGGTGGATGCTGTAAAGTATCCTGCCTGCATCAATATAAGTTCGTTGTTGTTCCTCATCTGAGAGTGAAAGTGTATCCAGGTCTTCCCCTTCAATAAAATTTTCGATCAGCATTTCTTCATCTGCAAAAACAATCTGAGGCAGCGGTATTTTTTTGTTGAGTAAAGTACATGCCATCACTTCCCTGAAAATCGTTTCTTTTTGTTGAGATGCTTTGGCAATGAATTGTTGTGAAGCTGTTGTAACACTAAGAACAGTTTGTTCCATTCCCTTTGAAATAACCTGGGTATGCAGGATGGGAACCCGTAAAATTTCACGGCATCTTTCAAGCAGCTGCGTATGGTTCATGTTTACCGCCTTAGCATTTGAGCTTTAAATATACAATCAAACGCTAATGGGGTTATGAAAATATTTAGTTGTACTGAAGAGCGGGTAAACGGTACTGCTGGCTGTCGTACACAAACAGTTCTTCAATCTCGTAGGTCCAGTATTTGTATAAAGGAGTTTTCGCAAGATAGGTATCGACCTCTGTTTTGCTTTCCGCATTTAACGTAATCCAGCATGTTTGCGATTCCATGCTCACCGCGTAAGTTTCTATAACGCCTTTATTGATCAGGTAATTGATATAGGTGCGGTGGGGTGGTACGAACGACATGAAATCTTCGTCCATCGTAAACTTTATAATTGCCTGAAACTTTTTCATAATCACCTCCTGTCTTCTTCATTTAAACAAGATTCATGCTGTTTTTGTTTCAAATGGCAAACTGTCAATCGCCTATTCAAATGTAAGATTGTTGCTGTAGATTGCAAATGATTTAAAACAGTGGAATGAAAACTATAGGATTACTGATCTGCTCTAACGTTTTTATGACTTTCGCCTGGTATTGGCATCTGAAAGAAAAGGGATTGCCTTTATGGAAAGCGATTGTGATCAGTTGGGGGATCGCTTTTTTTGAATACTGTTTAACGGTACCTGCCAACAGAACAGGATATGCAAGTGGCTGGAATGGTTTCCAGCTAAAGGTTACACAGGAAGTGATTACACTTATCATCTTTTCTTTTTTTGCAGTACTTTATTTGAAAGAGCCGCTTCGTTGGAACTACCTCGTAAGTTTTATGCTTATTCTGGGGGCCGTATATTTTGCCTTTAAAAAATAATGGCACCTCTTGAAAAAGAAGGTGCCAAATTTTAACCCTGCTGCATAAAAACAGAAATAAGACCAATGTTTTTCTGCAGGGTTTAATTGGTTAGGAGATTTTTTTTCAAAAATGTAGTACTGCAATTTTGCCTTTGCTTCCTGCCATAAAAACAGTGTTTCCTTTTTTTGCTTTTTGTGCCACATGAAAACTTTCTGTTGAAATAAGCTGCCAGTTCCTGCCTCCATCATAGCTTATATCAACTCCACTGGTACCGCATGTTAGTAACGTTTCGGCAGAAAGATAGATAACACAGGAACGGTATCCATGCGGTGGCGTTACAGGTTGTTGCCATGTTCTTCCTTTATCGGTAGAATAGCAGGCATTCATCTGTGAAACCGTATCTTTCGAAAAATCTCCGCCCACCACGTAAATATTTTTATTGAAAGGATGAATAGCGATAGAATTGGCGCCTGCACTCTCTTTTCCCTGCATCAACGGAAGAACAGAGGCGTATTCATTGAAAAAAAATCTCGACAGCGTTCCTCCTGAAACAAACAGTATTGCCGGGTTCTGATTGTCTATGCCTAAGAGCTTTGCATTGGTTCCGCTGGCGGCAAAAAAAGCTTCTCCCTTTGCTACGGAATCTTTCGGAATAATTATTTTCCAGTGTTCCCCCGCATCAGTGGTGTAGGCTTCAAATACATGCTGGTTTATCGGATCACCTATCACCACGCCATCATCGCCGTGAAAGTCCATCGCATCCAAAAACATTCCTTGAGTACTGTCTTCAAAAACTTTATACCAACTCTTTCCGCCATTTCTCGTTTTTAAGATCAAAGCAGGTTCCGCCGCAGCCATAATGATGGCTGTATTGCTGTCGAATGCTTCAATATCCCTGAAATCTCTTTTCTCAAAATTGCTTACCTGCATCCATTGAAAAGATTTCCCGCCATCAGTACTTTTGGCCACCATGCCATTACTGCCACTGGCCCACAATACTTGGTCTGTCACCACACTTAAGCCACGTAGTGAAACTGTTTTGTTAGAGGCAAGTAGTGCAATGTTTTGTGCCTTTCCGGTAACTGTGATCAAAAGAAATAAAGAAAAGATTTTCAGATAACGCATGAGAACTACATTTTTGCAGTTAAAACTAACTAAGAAAACATGAAATCTTAGGTTAGGGTTTATAAACATAACGTATCAATCATAATTCATAACTAAAATATGGTGCCTTATTGGATGAGCAGAACGGAGTTGTTGTTAGGAGAAGAAAAAGTAACACAACTCATGGGTAAAAATGTGCTGGTAGTTGGCTTGGGTGGTGTTGGTGGTATTTGTGCGGAAATGATAGCCCGGTCAGGTATAGGAAAAATGACCATTGTTGATGCTGATGTAGTTGATCTGAGTAATTGCAACAGGCAGATACCTGCCCTGCATTCTACTGCCGGGCAACCTAAAGCAGAAGTACTGGCGCAACGTTTGCTGGATATAAACCCAGCTTTAGAACTGACTGTGAAAAAGATCTATATTAAAGAGGAGATCACCCGGGAATTACTTGATAGCGGGCAGTTTGATTATGCAGTGGATTGTATCGATACTTTGTCGTCAAAGGTTTTTTTTATCCGTAGCTGTGTGGAGAAAAAGATACCTATTGTTAGCTCACTTGGGGCTGGGGGAAAGATCGATCCTTCGAGAGTAATGGTTACCGATATCAGCAAAACCTATGAGTGTAATCTGGCCAAATATGTAAGAAAAAGATTGAAGACCCTTGGCATAAGAGGAGGTGTGAAAGTGGTGTTCAGTGCAGAACCGGTAGATCAGGGCCGCATTATCGTTACAGAGAAAGCATTTCCCAAAAAGTCTTTGATAGGAACAATCAGTTATATGCCTGCGGTTTTTGGATGCGTGGCTGCCAGCGTTGTGATCCGTGAATTGATGGGAGAAGAAGTTGTATTGGCTAATACAATAAAAACGGACTGATGTGTTCTTGCCAGTTGGTAACTGTTGTGATAGATTTTATGTGCTTCACAAATTCATCATAAGGCATCTCGAATAATGCTTCGCTGTTGGCTTTGCCTAATAGTTTGTCTAAATGATCCTTGCCCGTAGGATTTACATGTGTGGGATATGTATTCCAGCTGAAATGCTCCGGGTGCAGCTCTTTTACGAGTTTGATGAACCGTAGTCCGTACAAAACGGGATTGAAGTTTTCAGGCTGCAATACATAAAATTCAATGCCTTGACAATTTGTATAGGCATATTTGCTTTCTGCCGGCATCAACTCTTTTTCCTTTACTGCAACCGTTTTGTCTTGTTCTAATAGCAGAAGAAGTTTTTTTGGTTCCATCCATGGAGCACCTGCAAATGAAAAGGGCTTTGTTGTTCCCCTTCCTTCACTTATATTCGTTGCTTCAAGTAATCCCAAACCGGGATAAAGCAAGGCAGCATTAAAATGTTGCATAGCCGGTGAAGTGGGCACAAACGATATTCCCCAGTCTGGTTGAAAATCTTGTCTTTTCCAATCTTTGCAGGTAATCACGTCAAGGGTAGCTCCGACATTTTTTGTGGTATTGAAATAGAGTGCCAGTTCTCCCAACGTGCAGCTGTGGCGCAGGGGAATATTCCATCTTCCGATAAAAGAAGCACAGTTTTTTTCATCGAGGAACGGACCTTCTGCCAACGCCATATTTCCCGAAAGAGGATTGGGGCGGTCGAGAATAATCAACGGTTTTTTATGAAGTGCACAAGCTTCAAGTACGTGGGTCATCGTCCATAAATAAGTGTAGTAACGGCAGCCGATATCGGGTATATCGAATAAAATGAGGTCTACGTCTTTTAGATCTTCTTCATTAGGGGCCAACTTTTCATTATATAAACTGATTATGGGCAATTGCGTTAGAGGATCACTTCCGTCTTTCATTTTAGCACCATCGGCTCCTTTACTATCCAATCCATGTTCCGGTGAAAATAGTTTTATAATGTTGAAACCCTTTTCTAGCAAAGCTTTTCGTGAAGGTATGAGTTGACAGGTGGTGGCGGCATGATTGGTGACTAACCCTATCCTGCTTTGCTTCCAAGATGGATTTTGCTGTATTAGTATATCAATTCCGAACAACATGCTGGTGAATAGTGAATGGTGAGTAGTAAGTGGCTTCCCTTTTGTTACTCTTATTTAAAGCCAGTTTTTATTTTCAGTTCTTCTACTACGTTAAAAATAATAGGGCAGCGGTCATAATGCATAAAAACGCTGAACAATCTTTTTGTGAAGCCGGGTAGGTGCAGCCCGGGAAATTCCCTGCAGCCTGCAAAACGGTGTGTGTACACGGTGCATTTGTTATCTGTAAGAAAATGGCAGGGAATGGTGTTCATGATCATCAGGCCATTGCTTCCTTTTTCAATATGCTGCGCATCGAAGTCATTCCGGGATTGTTGAAAGTGTTCAGCGAGGCTGTTGGCTTCCGTCTCCGTAACATTGATCATCAGGCTTTTGCAGCAATTGCCGCAATTGGTACAATCTATTTGCGTCTCAACAGTGCGGTTAAGGTTTGTTACCCATTCGTCAATGGTGTCCTGGGGCTGGTTTTTTAAAAAAGTATTGAACCGCTCGTTCTCCTCCTCCCTTTCGCCGGCAAGTGCGGCCATTTGCGATAAATGGGTGATAAGCATGATGTGGCAAACGTACAGAAATTATGGCAGTACTGCTTTCTTTTCCACATGGGGTTTGAATGTGTAGAAAAAAGAAAGATGTTTGCGACTAGCAAGTGGTTAGATTTGCGGGTTGGCATGGAACTGCATCTTGCTGAATAAAGTACAAAGCGTGCAAGAGTGCGACGCAACAAAGATGATAGACGATTTGCTGCCGGGTACCAAAAAAGAATTGATTGTTTACAAAATAAGATTTGATAGTGTATGGCTGAAGTAAAACAACAGGCGAACTATACGGAAGATGATATTAAGAGTCTTGACTGGAAAGAACATATCCGGTTGAGGCCCGGTATGTACATTGGTAAACTGGGTGATGGTTCCGCGCCGGATGATGGTATTTATGTGCTGATGAAAGAAGTGATTGATAACTGTATCGATGAACACACGATGGGCTTTGGCCGCCATGTGGATATTACGTTGGAAGGGAAAGTTGTTACGATCAGGGACTACGGTCGCGGTATTCCTTTGGGAAAACTGGTGGATGTGGTGAGCAAGATCAATACCGGTGCGAAGTACGATAGCAAAGCCTTTCAGAAGAGTGTAGGTTTGAATGGTGTGGGTACCAAGGCGGTGAATGCGTTGAGTAATTATTTTAAGGTAACTGCATTTCGTGATGGCAAAGAAAAAACGGCCGAGTTTGAAAGAGGTAACCTGGTAAAGGAACACAAAGAAATAGCTACCAAAGAAGAGAATGGTACGATGGTAACCTTCATTGCAGATGAAACTGTGTTCAGGAATTATCATTACCGCCATGAATACATCGATAGCCAGTTATGGAACTATTGCTATTTGAATGCGGGGCTGGTGATCAATTTCAACAACAAACGTTATGTGAGCAAGAACGGTTTGTTAGACTTGTTGCAACATAAAACCAATCCTGATGAGCTGCGTTACCCGATCATTCATTTAAAAGGAGAAGATATTGAACTGGCGGTAAGTCATAACAATGATTACGGTGAGGATATTTTTTCTTTTGTGAATGGCCAGTACACTACGCAGGGAGGCACACACCAGCAGGCTTTCCGTGAAGCCTATGTAAAAGTGATACGGGAGTTTTATAAGAAAGATTATGATGCGGCAGACATTAGAACAAGCATTGTTGCCGCTGTGAGCGTACGGGTGCAGGAGCCAGTGTTTGAATCGCAAACAAAAACAAAATTGGGCTCGCAATATGTGTTTGAAGGTGGCCCTTCTATGAAAAAATTTATAGAAGACTTCTTAGCGAAAGAGCTGGATAATTACCTGCACCGTAACCCAACTATAGCGGATGCTTTGAAGAAAAGGATCGAGCAGAGTGAAAGGGAAAGAAAAGAACTGGCAGGTATTAAAAAGCTGGCGAATGAAAGAGCGAAAAAAGCCAACCTGCATAATAAAAAATTACGTGATTGCAGGGTGCATTTGAATGACGAACCGCCCGCAAAAAACAAGGAAGAGTTTATCGCTTTGCAGAATAATACCACCATTTTCATCACAGAGGGGGATAGTGCGAGTGGTTCTATTACGAAATCGCGTAAAGTAGATACACAAGCCGTATTCAGCTTGCGTGGTAAGCCTTTGAACTGTTTTGGGCTTACTAAAAAAGTGGTATATGAAAATGAAGAGTTCAACTTGCTACAGCATGCCTTGAACATAGAAGATGGATTAGATGGTTTACGTTATAACAACATTGTGATTGCTACCGATGCAGATGTGGATGGTATGCACATTCGTTTGTTGTTGATGACTTTCTTCTTGCAGTTCTTCCCCGATCTGGTGAAGCGTGGCCATGTATATATTTTAGAAACACCTTTGTTCCGTGTTCGTAACAAACAACAAACGATTTACTGTTATGATGAAACAGAAAAGCAACAGGCAGTAAAGAAGCTGGGCAACAAGCCTGAGATTACACGATTCAAAGGTTTGGGAGAGATCAGCCCGGAAGAGTTTGGTAAATTTATTGGAGATGATATCCGCTTGCAACCGGTGATATTGGAACAGGGCGAACATATTCAGCAACTGCTGGAATATTATATGGGTAAGAACACGCAGCAGCGACAGGACTTTATCATTGATAACTTGAGAGTGGAGTTGGATTTGGTGGTGGAAGAGGTGAATTAGAAATTAATCATTAACTCTTCAAAAAATAGAAGTGCTAATTCTTAACTCTTAATTTTTAATTACTAATTATAAATGATTCACATAGTTTTTGAAACAGCAAACATAGAAGCGCTTAGTAAGGCTTTTGAATTAGATGAATTCCTGAAAGGGGATATCATCGAGATCAAAGATGATTTTGCAGTAGGGCCTGTGATTGATATTTATGATACGTATGGTTACCAGCAGCGCCGCGACTGGTGGAAGGATGTGCTTGCGTTTTCTCCTTATGCAGAGCAACTGGATATCGTAGATGATAAATTAACGGTACACAACCTTTTGCAGCAGTTGGAGGAAAATACAGATGAACAAGCGTGGATTTGGATGGGGCAAAATCAGCATGACGTGTGCGGCTATTATTGGCTGATGAGCCAGTTGAAAGAGTACCAGGGAAGGTTGCAGGTACTATACTTAAATAACCTGCCTTTTATCAATGAAAGAGGATTGATCTTCTATCCACAGCATTTGCACCAGATACAGCCAAAGGAATTTTTGAAGGCAAAGAAACTGGCCAGAACTATTACACCGAGTGAATTTGAAGTGGATCCTGATGAATGGAAAAAATTATGTAATGATAATGCGGTGGTAAGAATTTTAGAAGGAGGCAAGAAGATTGTAAGTAAGGAAGAAAGTTTCTACGATAAAGAAATACTGGTAGCAATAACTTCAGATTTTCAGAAACTTGGTAAAGTATTGAACCAGGTATTGAATAAAATGAAAATAAAAACCGGCGATGCATTTTTAGTGTGGCGAATGAGAAAAATGATGGAGGAAGGTAAGCTGGAAATACAGGGAGATTGGGCGAAAGGCTGGAAAGAAATAGAGATAAAACTGGCAGCCGTTACAGCAGAATAAAGTTGAACAGATTCATTTCAACAAGAATTTTCAGATTTTGATTGCACACTTTTGAATTTTACAATGGCAGAGAAAAAAGATATATCACAGATCACGAATAACGAATCGGGCGTACAGGGGCAGTATAAAACATGGTTCTTAGACTATGCATCTTATGTAATATTAGAACGTGCCGTTCCGGCGATGGAAGATGGACTTAAACCCGTACAACGTCGCATTCTCCATTCCATGAAAGAAATGGATGATGGGCGTTATAACAAAGTGGCGAACATCATCGGTCAGTCAATGCAATACCACCCGCATGGTGATGCCAGTATTGGCGATGCATTGGTGAACTTGGGACAAAAAGATTTGCTGATCGATACACAAGGTAACTGGGGAGATGTAAGAACGGGAGATGATGCCGCTGCTCCTCGTTACATTGAGGCACGTTTAAGTAAGTTCGCTTTGGATGTGGCTTTTAATGCAAAAACAACCGAATGGCAACTTAGTTACGATGGTCGTAAAAACGAGCCCGTTACCCTGCCCATGAAGTTCCCGTTGTTATTGGCACAAGGTGCAGATGGTATTGCAGTGGGTTTATCAACTAAGATTCTGCCACATAATTTTTGCGAGTTATGCGAAGCCTCTATCAAATATTTACGCGGTAAGAAGTTTGAACTTTATCCCGATTTTCAAACGGGAGGCATGATCGATGTAAGCAATTACAACGATGGTAAAAGAGGTGGTAAGGTTCGTGTACGTGCAGTGATAGAAGAGATCGATAAAAAAACACTGGCCATCAGGAGCGTACCGTATGGCGTAACCACTTCTGCATTGGCAGAAAGTATTACCAAAGCCAATGATGCCGGTAAAATAAAGATCAAAAAAGTAACGGATGTTACGGCTAGCGAAGTGGAATTGCAAATAGACCTGGCACCGGGTATTTCATCCGATATAACTATCGATGCGTTATATGCCTTTACTGATTGTGAGGTGAGCATTTCTCCGAATGCTTGTGTGATCGAAGGACAGAAGCCTCGCTTTGTTACTGTTTCTGAATTGTTGAGATCATCTGTTGATCATACCAAAGGATTATTACAGAAGGAACTGGAGATCAAGTTGCAGGAACTGGAAGATAAGTGGCATTATACTTCTCTCGAAAAAATATTCTTCGAAGAAAAGATATATAAAGAGCTGGAGAAGAAGTACGATACATGGGATAAGGTGCTGGAGGCGATTGAGAAAGCTTTTGTTCCTTTTGTAAAACAATTGAAGCGTGGTGTTACAAGAGAAGATGTGTTGAAACTAACGGAAAAGCCTGTACGCAGAATTTATAAACTGGATATTGATGAACTCAATAACCAGATCCGGTCAATAGAAGCGGATATTAAACAGGTGCAGTATGATCTTGACCACCTCACTGATTTTGCTGTAGCTTATTTTGAGAACCTCTTAAAAAAATACGGAAAGGGTAAGGAGCGTAAAACAGAAATCAAACTGTTTGATACCATTAAAATACAGCAGGTGGCTATTGCTAACACTAAATTGTATGTTAACAGGGAAGAAGGTTTTATTGGAACTTCTTTAAAGAAAGATGAGTACCTGTTCGATTGTTCTGATTTGGATGATATTGTTGTATTTACGAAGCGGGGGATGATGAAAGTAGTGAAAGTGGGTGACAAGGCGTTTATTGGTAAAGACATTATTCATGCAGCTATCTTTAAAAAGAACGATGAGCGCACTACTTATAACATGATATACCTCGATGCTGCATCCGGTACGAGTTACGGCAAGCGTTTTAATGTTACAGGTATCACACGGGATAAGGAATACGATCTTACCAAAGGAGCGGATAAAAGCAAAGTGTATTATTTTTCTGCTAATGCTAATGGCGAGGCGGAAGTGGTGAAAGTGGTATTGAGTCCTAATTGTACGGCACGTATCAAAGAGTTTGAATTTTATTTTGAAGAACTGGAGATCAAGGGGCGTAGCAGCATAGGCAATATTGTTACCAAGTATCCGATCAAAAATGTGAAGTTCAAAGAAGCGGGTAGAAGTACGTTAGCCGGTAGAAAGATTTGGTTTGACGACCAGTTTGGAAGATTGAATACGGAAGAGAAAGGAACTTATCTGGGTATGTTTGAAGACGAGAAATTGCTGGTCATCTATAATGATGGTACGTATGAGATAACAGACCTTGAATTGACGCAGCGTTTTGATGCAGCGTCTGTGTTGCTGATTGAGAAATTTAATCCTGAAAAAATAATTACGGCAGTGTATAAAGACGCTTCGAAGAACCAGTTTACTGTGAAGCGCTTTAAAATTGAAACGTCTACTTTGAAAACCAAGTATGCTTTTATTAAGGAAGGAGACGGCAATGAACTGGAATGTGTTACTACTGATGAAGATCCGATACTGGCTGTGCAAACCGGCCGCGGACAGCAGGTACGAACAGCTAAATTTAAGTTGGCTAAGATGGTAGATGTAATGGGGTGGAAAGCTATTGGTGCTAAGTTGATGGATTATAGTAAGAGCATTGAAATGCAATGGGAAACAAGGCCGAAAGAAGAGAATAACAACCAACCGGAGTTATTTGCTGAGTAACGAAACGAAGTACAAGTGTGCGACGCAAGGGACGGTGAAGAAAGTGCAAAAAGCTGACAACCTAAAGTTTTTATTCTTCGTATTGTAAGAAAAAGTACATGGCAACAGCGTATCAATTTACAACCGAATGGAAAATAAAAGCACATGTTGAAAAAGTGTGGGATGCAATTACAGATTCTCTGAACTGGCCTGAATGGTGGAAAGGTGTATTGGAGGTAATAGAAGCGGAAAAAGGAGAAGATGATGGGATTAACGGTGTGAGGATATACAAGTGGAAAAGCGCTTTGCCGTATACACTTGCTTTTCATATGCGGTTAACAGAAAGAGTTGATTATAAAAAGTTAGCAGGTATTGCTTTTGGTGAACTGGAAGGCAATGGTATATGGCAGTTTGAGGAGATCGATGGGATAACAAAGGTGCAATATCATTGGAATGTATTCACGAATAAATCGTGGATGAATGCAGTTTCTTTTTTGTTGAAGCCTGCATTTTGTTATAATCACGATGTAGTGATGCGTTGGGGTGCGGAAGGATTGGCTAAGAAACTACAGGCAGAATTGGTGAGTTGTTAGTATTGTAGATTGATGATGGTTATTGTTTATAGATGAAAACAAATTTGTTACTTATTATTTATCATTGGAAGATTTTCTGCTTAATCTTACTGTAGCCGTTCTTTGCAGGTCGCTGGAGAGTTGTATCTCATACCGTTTGTTACCATCGTATAAAATCATCACCGCTGTATTAGGTGGCACGGTACCTACATTATCTGCAAACATACTGATGTCTGTAAATTTTTTTGTACCATCTACTTGTATTTGTAGAGAAAGTGCTGAATAGCTCAGCATGGATTTATCCTGCACCAAACGATCATTCACAAAAACGGAAACAGAATCGTTGTCAATAATGCCGTTATCATACAGTTGAACCTGCACGGTAGGATTGTTTACTTCTATCGTTTGCATAACAAACTTTTCCCTTGCTGCAAATTGTTGCTGTTTAGCACTGTTGGGTAGGGTAATGATACTGTCGGTATTGGTTATCTCTTCCTCATCCCTTTCTTTCAGCAATACCAAATTGTTGGTATCAAGTGAATGCGTTAGTGTTAGTTTAATAGAAGGGCAAGTGTATTTAAAATCCTCTGTGGCAATAAAATTGCCTTTCAGGGTTGATGCCGTTTTAGAAGCAATGAGTGTAAATCTTCCTGTCATAGGGCAGTCTACCCCCCTCTCAACACTGGCAGAACCATGATAAATAATAGGGATGGGTTGCAAAGAGAGACTTCTTTTATTCGCGTCAAAGCTCCCTGTTATTTTTTGCGTAAATAAGGTATCTTTAAAATAGTAGTTGAGTATACCGGTAATTGTTTTGCCTTGTTGCTGCAATACCAGTTCGGTTAAATAGTTATTGTGCGAAGTGCTGGCTTCTATCTTACCCGATCCATACCAATGGCCATTGATCTTTTGAGCAGGGCATGTGGCAACGACCAGTAATGAAAATAAAAGGGCGTAAAATCGTTTCATATTCGTTCCGCAAAGTAAAGGATCAGGAGGAAACGGTTTCTTTTTTCGGAAAGATAAGAATGCTTTTGTTTCCTAACGGTTGTTAGCTTTAATGGAATATATTTGTTGTACAAACTAATTACATGAACAACAGAACAGTATATATCGTATCAGCAGTGAGAACACCCATTGGAAGTTTTGGTGGTGTATTAAAAGATTTTTCTGCTTCCCAGCTAGGTGCCATAGCCATTAAAGCAGCAGTAGAAAGAGCCGGCCTCAAGCCTGAGCAAATTGAAGAAGTGTATATGGGTAATGTGCTGCAGGCGAATGTTGGACAGGCTCCTGCAAGGCAGGCTGCGAAGTTTGCCGGTTTGCCTGATACTGTTATTTGTACTACCGTAAATAAAGTATGTGCCAGTGGTATGAAAGCCATTGCACAGGCGGCCCAGGATATTTTACTGGGTGATGCCGATATCGTTGTAGCAGGAGGTATGGAAAGTATGAGCAATGTACCGTTCTATGTGCCTAACATGCGTTGGGGCAATAAGTATGGGGATGCGAAGCTAATAGATGGTTTATCAAGAGACGGGTTAACTGACGTATATCATAATTATGCGATGGGTAATGCTGCGGAACTCTGTGCTAAGGAATGTGGTATTACGAGAGAAGAGCAGGATGCGTTTGCCATTGAGAGTTACAAAAGAAGCCAGGCCGCCTGGAATGAAGGCCGCTTTGCTAGTGAAGTAGTGCCAGTAGAAGTTGCTTCAAAAAAAGGAATGATGGTGATTGATAAAGATGAAGAGCCTTTTAATGTAAAGTTCGAAAAGATACCGGAATTAAAGCCTGCTTTTATCAAAGATGGAACTGTAACAGCAGCCAATGCAAGTACCATGAATGATGGCGCTGCGGCTGTGGTATTGATGAGCAAGGAAAAGGCTGAAGCTTTGGGAATTAAACCATTAGCCATATTGAAAAGTTATGCTGATGCAGAACAGGCGCCGGAATGGTTTACAACTACTCCAAGTCTGGCCGTGCCTAAAGCAGTGGCTAAATCAGGGTTAACAATGAATGATATTGCTTTTGTTGAGTTAAATGAAGCCTTTAGTGTAGTAGGAATTGTAAACAGTGAAAAATTAAAGCTTTATCCTAAACAGGTGAACGTAAATGGTGGGGCAGTTTCTATAGGCCATCCTCTTGGATGTAGTGGTGCCAGGATCATTGTTACGCTAATCAATGTATTGCAACAAAATAACGCCAGGTATGGTGCCGCAGGTATCTGCAATGGTGGCGGAGGTGCCAGTGCTATGGTTATTGAAAAAGTGTAAGGAAGAATAGCAGACGAACCAGGGATATATTTATTTTTTTAAGTATCCTCTTGCATTCAGCCAGTCGCCAAAATGGTCGATTCATGTATCGCTGGTTAAGTGTTGTAACCGAATGCAAAACCATGACCGCCTTCTGCATACAAATGCAGTTCCATGGAATGCTTAGTAGAATTCCACTTGTTGAACAGATCAATGCTATGGCGTTGCAGTGAAAGCCGATCATTAGAAGCAGCTACGATAAACATAGGTGGTGCATCTTCGGCAACATTGCCCATTAAGTTGCTGGGTAAATAGGTGCTACAAAATCAGGTTTATTTTCATTTGTATATTGAAAGGCAGAGGAAGCTGCAACAGTACCACCTGCAGAAAAACCGATAATTCCAATTTTATCTGGGTTGACAGCAAATGTTGAAGCATAGGCACGAACATAAGCTATTGCGGCTATGCCATCTGCTATAGCGAGTGGTATCACTTTTTGTTGTTGTTCACGAGCTTCTGCATTTTCTGATGTTGCAGCAGCTGCCATGGTAGGTTCATTACCTTTAGTGTGTGCCAGCCTGTATTTCAATACGAAACAGGTAACTCCTTTTTTTACCGGCCATTTAGCAATATCAAAACCTGCACTGTTGATTGACAAACCATAAAAACCACCACCCGGGCAAATTATTATTGCAGTGCTATTGGCAGTAGCTGCATCAGGTGTAAATACCGTTAATGTTGGCTTAGATACATTGTACACCACTTCAGTATTCCAGACGTTATGGTCATTTTCAGTTTCATCCCAGCTCCATTGTTCAGAGCCAGAAGCTGCACCCCGGTAAAGCGATATCACCTTTTGCTGCGCAGTCAAAAGAGAATTTGCTATATTCAATACAATGATAAGGGAGAAAGCTTTTTCAACAAATGGCAATGATTGTAATGAACTGATAGCAGTAATATTCAATAAAAATACATATCCTTTTACGAATGCTAATTTGGTTTTATACGTAAGATGATGGTTCAATAAAAATCTGATTATAGTATAAATAATACTACATACACCATATAATCCCTCCAACGCTAATTAGCGAAATAAGAGTGGCGTGTGATACGGATGTGTCAATGCAGATAGAAATCAGCCAGTTAATTTACAGGTGTAACATTTACGGCAATTAAGCCTTTAGGGCCTCTTTCAGCATCAAAAAATACTTCGATATTTTCTTTAATGGGGCGTAGTAGATTATTGGCATGCACAAAATATTCTTTCTGTGAGGTTGTTTCTTTAATAAAGCCATATCCTTTGGCATCATTATAAAAAGTAACAACACCTTTCCGTACATCATTTTCAGTCAGCGTATCATCTTGTTTAGGAACACCTAGTACAATATCTTCTACATTAGTTTTGATTCTTTTCCGGGGATCAGGTGGTACAGAAGTAAGATTCCCGTTTTCATCAACATAAGCAAACAATATCTCATCCTTGTTGCCAGATGTACTATTGTTCTTCCGTTCTTGCTTTTTCTCCTCTTTTTCTTTTTTTATCTGTTGTTTTTTTCTTTCTCTTTCTTTTTTATTCCAGGATTCTGCCATAAGGTAATTTAATTTATAGTTTAACTTTTTGAATCAGACAACTTAGTAAAAGATATGCCATTATATAGTTTTGAGAGATTGATATTCTTTGTCGCATTCCAGTTATCCAGGTTGGCTATGCTTACTATTCGCCAAAAATTTTTCTTCTTTAATTCATCATAATCTGTTCCTCTTACAAAAATACCTGTGAGCACATTTCTTTCTTTAAAGGATACATTTATAATACTGTTTTTCCGGCTGGTTTCTTCTACATATTTTTCAATGTTGTCTGGCGTCATATTATTTATTTTGATGTACGTAAAACACGTTCAGTGCTGCCGCAGCTTACCCGTGCATGGTTTGTTAGTATAATAACCTTACGAATACAATCTTTAGTGCAGAGATCTTACAAAGAAACTTTATTGTTGAATGATGTAAGAGGAGTGAAAAGCGAATTTTAATTGTATTGCTAATAAGCTATTCTTGTAAAGATAGGTTTTTATTGTGAAGAATCGCTAGTTAATCTATCGGTTAAATAAAAAGTGATTACCTCGGAAAAAAAGAATATATTTGCTTTGTGCTTGAAACGAAATTTCAACAATTAGGTCCGGATTTGCATTAATTCTTACAGTTTTTCCAGTAATTATTTTTCTCCTCTTTACTCTTTGCTGACACTCCTTTTAATCACGATTTATTCATTAAAAAATCATGTATTATGAACATGTATGTAAGCAATTTGAGTTATCAGACAACAGAGGATGACTTAAGAAATTTATTTAGTCAATTCGGAAATGTAAACTCTGCAAAAGTAATTACAGACAGAGAATCTGGAAGAAGCCGAGGCTTTGGTTTTGTTGAAATGGATGCCGTAGAAGAAGCACGGAGTGCCATGAGTAACCTTAACGAAAAAGAAGTGTACGGAAGAACAATGAATGTTAGCCAGGCAAAAGAAAGGGAAGAGAGAACTGACAGGGGTAGCAGTTACGGTAGGAAGAAAAATTCTTGGTAGACGATTGTCTATTAACAATAGTCTGAATTAGAATGAAGGCCTGCATTGTATACAATGCAGGCCTTTTTATTGGAAGTATCTTGATAGATTATGATCAACTCAAAACTAGGAACTGTAGGTTATTCTTCTTTTTTGGGGAGAGCCGCAAATAGCAAAATAATCTCATCAAATAAAAGGCCTTTACTATCAAATGATCACGCTTCTCTTTTAGAGCTTATCTCTCAAATCTTCCATTCTATAATCTGGTTAGCCCACTCTTTGCGGTAAGGCGTTTGTATGCGGATATAGTTATCTGAATAACCTTCCATCATGCCATTTTTGTTGTGATCTTCAAACAAAACGGTTCGTATTTGTCCGTTATGTTGTTGCGTGAAGTATTGCATCTTCATGTAAGAAAGGTTACGCAGGATTTTATTACGTTCATTACGAACGTGTACAGGTACTATCTCTTTCATCTCCGTAGCCAGTGTATTATCTCTTTCAGAATAGGTAAATACGTGCAGGTAAGAAACATCGAGTGTATGAAGGAAATCGAAAGTCTCTTTAAAATCAGCATCAGTTTCGCCGGGGAATCCAACAATCACATCTACACCAATAGCACAATGGGGCATCAATTGTTTGATCGTTTGCACTCTCTCTGCATACAACTCACGTTTGTAACGGCGGCGCATCAATCCCAATATCTTATTGCTCCCACTTTGTAAAGGAATATGAAAATGGGGCATGAATTTCTTGCTCTCCGCCACGTATTCGATGATTTCATTAGTGAGCAGGTTCGGTTCTATGGAAGAGATGCGGTAACGCTCTATACCTTCTACCTGGTCGAGTGTTTTCACGAGATCAAAAAAGTTCTCTTCGTGTTTTTTATTGCCGTCAGGTCCTTTCCCAAAATCACCCAGGTTTACACCCGTAAGCACAATTTCCTTTACACCGCTTGCTGCTAATGTATGAGCATGTTGCAGCACATTGGCAATACTATCGCTCCTGCTTTTACCACGGGCCATAGGAATGGTGCAGAAAGAACAATTATAGTCGCAGCCATCCTGCACTTTTAAAAAAGTTCTGGTACGGTCGTTAACAGAGAAGGATGCATTGAAGCCGCTTACATCCTCAATGTCGCAACTACAAATCTTAGCAGAATCGCCTTTGGCCAGTTCTGCAATATGCCTGCCGATATTAAACTTCTCTGCTGCACCCAATACGAGATTTACGCCGGGTATCTCAGCGATCTCTTTCGGTTTTAACTGTGCATAGCAACCGGTAATTACCACCAGGCTTTCAGGAGCTTTGCGCTGGATACGACGAACGATTTGCCTGCATTCTTTATCGGCATTGTCAGTAACAGAGCAGGTATTGATCACATATACATCTGCCACTTCATCGAAATTTTTCTTTGCAAACCCCTCATTTTCCAGTATCCTGGATAGGGTAGAGGTTTCTGAAAAATTCAGCTTACATCCCAACGTGTGAAACGCTACTGTTTTTTGATCTTGCATAAGGGCTGCAAAGATAAGGAGGGAGGGGTAATGGATATGAGCAATGTTGGACATGATGGAGCAATCGACCGCCAACAGCCGGTTGATTACTTATGTACGAACTGTGCTCTTTCCAGCCTGTCGTTGATGGCACGACCCAATCCTTCATTAGGGAATATTTCAGTGAGAATCAGATCATATTGCTCTTTATCGATCTTTCGCATCACAGCGAACAGATGTTGTGCGGCTTCCTCCAAATTGCCCGAAGGAGACAAAATGTATTGATCTTTTGGATCGATGCCCGGATAGGTTTTTTGAAAGGCAATGATCGCCGTTTTCTTAGTCGGGTTCTGCCGAAGCAACTGCATTACCTCTCCGCGATACAGTGGTGTTGTAGTAGCATAATGGCTTTTAAGCTGGCCGGGTGTGAGTGGCTTGCTGTGCTTTATACCACTGGTTATTTTTATTTCGGTACACTGCTCTATTTCTTCTGCGCTAACCCCTCCATGTCTGTGCATGATGATCGCTCCTTCTTTCACTTCTGCAATGGTAGATTCTACGCCTACTGTACAATCACCTCCGTCTAAAATATAAGGTATCCTTCCTTTTAGCCCTTCGTAAACGTGTCTTGCACTAGTTGGACTAACATAGCCAAACGGATTGGCACTGGGAGCTGCGAGGGGGAAGTTCAGTGATTGTAGCAGTGCTTTAGTAAGTGGGTGATTGGGGATACGAATGGCTACTTTATCACTTCCTGCCGTAACAAGATCAGGTACGATCTCTTTTTTAGGAAGTAACAGTGTAAATGGACCAGGCATGAAGTGATTCGCCAGTTTTTCGCTTAACGCATCCATCACTGCATATTGATGAATTGAGGCAACATCAGGTACATGAATAATCAGTGGGTTAAAACGAGGCCGATTTTTTGCTTCAAATATTTTAACAACGGCAGCATCACGTAAAGCATTGCCGGCAAGTCCATATACGGTTTCAGTTGGGATGGCTACTAACTCATCCTGATCCAGTAATTGTTTTGCCAGTTGAAGGTCTGTACCGATGGTTGTTGTCACAATTTAAAATTTTCAGGTAATGGAGACGGTTCGAAATCATCCAGTTTATCAAGATGCAGAACAGTACTATCACCTTGGCTTGATGGATTATACATCGCTGCAAATTTAGCACCATACACAAAATCGGTATATAAATATGATGCTCTCGATATCACCGTATTAGAAAAACTTTCATCGAAACCCTGCACAAAAACTAATAACTCTGCTTTACCGCTTTCAATATCATCTTTCGATAAATTAAATAAAGGACTTTCTTCGTTGATCATATGAACGAGCGTCCAGTTAGCCACCAGTGTATTTGCTTTGGCAATATCTAATGGCACATTAAAGAATCTTGTTTTATTGATGCCTTCCTCCAGCACCTGTAATGCCAGCGTAACTTTCACTTCAACATTTACAAGGAAGTTTTTAGTGTAAGGAACCATCCTGAACATTAGCGCTACTCCGTTTCTGAAAGGAACAAACAATGCATTCTTACTGTATTTGATGTAGGCCCTTGGTTTGGCAAAACGGCCATACAACAATCCAGTCGCAAGAGCAAAGCACATCAATCCTACCAATGCTTCAAGAGCAGCAGTAAAACTGGCGGCAAAACCAATGGGACTGATCCTTCCATAACCAACCGTGGTAAAAGTCTGGGCACTGAAAAAGAAGGCCTCTCCGAATTTTTCAAGAGGTGAATGAGCGATCATGCCATTCAGGTGGTCAATGCCAATGAACAGGTAAATGCCCGCAAACAAGAGATTGATGGATATAAAGAAAAGGATGACCGAAAAAATGAATTTCCACTTCGGCATGGAAAGGAACATGTGATACAGGTTAAGCCTGGCCCAAATCTTCATGCCCTGTACATGAATATTGGGTGTGCCATCTGCATTAAAAAAACGGCCGCCCGTCATGGAGGTATTGGTACCTAGCCCGGTTTCATTTTCTGTTTTTGCCCTTCGGTTAAAGCTTTTTAATAAACTCATGTGTGTTGAGTGAAATTCAAAAATACACTAATTACAATATTGTACTTTAGTGGCATACAGCAAAGGATATGTCTTTTGAAAAGTTAATACGCCAAAGCATCACGGGCAAATTATTTTACTACAGTACTGCACTGGCTGTGAGTATTGTATTTTCGAGAGGCTTAGGAGCTGCCGGAAGTGGTGGATTTTTTTATGCGGTCAATAATTTTTCATTGGCGGTTTTGTTATTGGGGTTGAGTTTGGAAAGCAGTTTTGTGTATTACGGGAAGAGAGGGGCCGTTCAGGCACATGCATTATTAGTACTGTCTTTACTGTGGAGTGGGATAGCTGCGATCTGCTCATTTGCTTTTTTCTATTTTTTTGAACATAGGTCTTCCGCTATTCCCTTTTATGCCTTATTGTTTGTCGGCGGGACCTTACTTTCTAATTTTAGTGCTGCCGTGTTTATGGTGCATAAGCAATTTGGTAGGCCATTTTGGGTGTTGGGAGGTGTCAATGTGTTGTTGTTGATAGTAGTATGGTTGGCATTCACCCATGATACAAACAGCATTGTTGTTCTATCTTTTTTCATAGCAACGGCCGCAGGCGGAATAGTATTGTTTGTATTGGCCAATTTCAGGTGTGTGCCTTTGTTTTCGTTCAAGTGGGTATCTGCAGAAATGCTTCGTTCTTTATTTACTTATTCCATAATCGCATTTGCAGCGAACCTTATTTTCTTTTTAGAATGCAGGATCGATTATTGGTTTGTATATGCGAAGTGTTCTGCACAAGACCTGGGCAATTATGTGCAGGCTTCACGTATTGGCCAGTTCCTGTTGATTGTGCCTCAAACTCTGGCTGCAGTTGTGTTTGCTGAAGTATCGGGTAACCGTTCATTCAAAATGATGCAGGAAAATTTTGCACGCCTGGTCAGGATATTTCTTCAACTATTTGTGTTGGCAGGTATTGCAATTGCCATTTGTGGTAATGTTGTTGTTGCGTGGGTATTGGGCGCCGGTTATGATAAAGTAAGTGTATTGCTTTTGTGTTTATTGCCGGGTATAGCATGTTTATCTGTCTTATCGTTATGCTCCGCTGTTTTAGGTGGAGTGAATAAAGTAAGAGTAACAGTAAAAGGCTCTGCTATAGGGTTGGTGATTGTTTTGTTGGGGAATGTATTGCTGTTGCCTTTGTATTCCGTGTATGTAGCCGCTTTTGTAAGTGTGGTGGGTTATGCAGTAAATATGTTGTATTCCCTTTATCATGTGCGGAAAGAAGGTGAAAAGGGTATGCCGATCTTTAGATTCATGAAGAGCGACTGGCAATGGCTGGGTTCACTTATTTTGTATCCTAAACTTAAAAGATGAAGATACTGTGGCTGGCAAGTTGGTATCCCAATGCATATGAGCCTGCAAATGGTGATTTTATCCAGCGCAACGCAAAAGCAGTAGCGGAGCAGTTTCCATTGGATTTGCTGCATGTGGTGCAGGCAGGCGCTCATATCAAAACAAAGGCATCGCAGCATTACGCTGAAGAAGGTAGCTTGCGGGAATGGCTCTATAGTTTCTCCTTCCGGCCGTTGAAGATCAATGTATTGGATAAGATCCGTTATAACATTTGCTATTATCTTTTTTACAATAAAATATTGAGTGCTTATTTTATCCAGCATGGCAAGCCGGATCTTATTCATGTACATCTTCCTATGAAAGCGGGTATACTGGCCCGTGCATTGTGGAAACGGTATGGTATTCCTTACATTGTATCAGAACATGCTTCTATGTATGATGAAGGTGCAAAAGATCATTTCGATAAGCGTAGTTATTTTTTCAGAAATCAAACTAAAAAAATCTTCCGTGATGCAAAAGTCGTAACTAATGTTTCTGCTGCAATGGCTGCGAATATGAAGATATTGTTTGGAATTAAGCAAATTGAAATTATTCGAAATCTTGCAGATACTTCACTCTTTTATTATCAGCCACTCTCTAATTATTGCTTCCGTTGGATACATGTATCTACTATGAACCATCAAAAAAATATTGAGGGTATACTTGATGCTTTTGCCATCTTAAAGCAGCAAAGAAACGACTGGGAGCTGCTTTTGGTTGGGCCGGTTTCTGACCTACTGAGGCAACGGATACAAGAAAAAAAATTGGAAGAAAAAATAATAATAGCTGGAGAAGTAACACATGAGAAAGTAGCTGCTTACATGCAGCAAAGCAATGCTATGGTGATGTTCAGCCGGAATGAGAATTTTCCTTGCGTGATGGTAGAAGCTATATGTTGCGGATTACCGGTGGTGGCTTCAAAAGCAGGTGGTATGGCAGAGGCGATTGATTCGTCGAATGGAATCTTGGTGGAAAAGGAAGATATCAGCGGTCTCGTTCAGGCGCTGAATAAGGTCATGGATCAATATGAAAACTATAGCAGAGAAAGTATTGCAGCTGCCGCCTCCAATCAATATTCGAAAGAGAAAATCGCCGGACAAATCATCGATTTGTATGGTCAGTTCCTTGCTTAACGGCTATTGTACGTTCATGGTAACAATGCTATAAAAGGTCATTATAAAAACACAAATGAAGAAGATGTAGTTTAAAAAGTTATTGCACCACATGTACACAGAACGCCTATGTATATTGGTGCTGTATATCTCATCTGTACTATAGAAGCGAAGGAAACTGAGTATATAAGTGTCAAATTCAACACCCCTGAAAAAAGAGACCAATAAAAACTTAAACAAAAGAAGCACTGCGCCTGCGAGGTACAGCAATAGCATGTGTGCTTTGATAAATTCTACAACAATATCCATTTTTCAATTCTTTTTTCGCGGCATTACATGGATATTGGAGAGTTTTCCTCAATTACACAAAGATAACGCATAATGGCTGTCAGTCTTATATCTTTGCAAACTTAGACTACTTGTTGATGAAGGATCTGAACGATGGATGGGGTGCTCTCTGCATCTAAAAAAGATGCTCCGAACTTCCTTCGCCGGTTTGTTAGGCAACAAGTGGTTCTCCGGTATAAAACGCCGGGTTAAAAAACTTTATTGTACATGAAGAACATTAGAAATTTCTGCATCATTGCACATATTGATCATGGGAAAAGTACGCTGGCCGACCGTTTGCTGGAACATACCAAAACGATCGGGGAAAGAGATATGATGGACCAGGTGCTGGATGATATGGACCTGGAGCGTGAAAAAGGCATTACTATTAAAAGTCATGCGATTCAGATCAATTACAAACACGACGGTCAGGAATATGTATTGAACTTGATTGATACTCCCGGTCACGTTGATTTTAGTTATGAAGTGAGCCGTGCTTTAGCAGCCTGTGAAGGTGCTTTGCTTTTGGTAGATGCATCGCAGGGCATCCAGGCACAAACGATCAGTAACTTGTATCTAGCCATAGAAAACGATTTGGAGATCATCCCGGTGATCAATAAGATCGATATGGAGGGAGCTATGATCCCGGAAGTTAAGGACCAGATCATTGACCTGATCGGCTGTAAGGAAGAAGAAATTTTACTGGCCAGCGGTAAAAGTGGTATAGGAATAGAAGAAATTTTACAAGCCATTGTAAAAAGAATACCGGCTCCGGATGGTGATGCCGATGCCCCTTTGCAAGCTTTGATCTTTGATAGTGTTTTCAATAGTTTCCGCGGCATTATCGTGTACTACCGTATACTTAATGGAACTGTTAAACGTGGCGATAAAATTAAATTCATTGCTACAGGGGCAGAATATGAGGCACAGGAAGTGGGAGTGTTGAAGCTAAGTATGACGCCTAAAGAAGAAGTGAGGGCCGGCGATGTGGGGTATGTGATTACCGGTATTAAGAATGCCAAAGAAATTAAGGTGGGTGATACTATCACACTGGCCTCCAATCCAGGTAAAATGATCCATGGGTTTGAGGAAGTGAAGCCTATGGTATTTGCAGGTATCTTCCCTGTTAATACAGATGAGTTCGAGGAGTTGCGTGACTGTATGGAAAAACTACAGCTGAACGATGCTTCTTTAACTTTTGAATTGGAAACCTCGCAGGCTCTTGGTTTTGGTTTCCGATGCGGGTTCCTTGGATTGTTGCACATGGAAATCATCCAGGAGCGTTTGGAAAGAGAGTTTAACCAAACAGTGATCACTACTGTTCCGAACGTAAGCTTCCATGCCTTTACAACAAGGGGGGAGAAGATCATCGTAAACAATCCTGCTGAAATGCCCGATGTAACCAAGATCGACAGGATTGAGGAACCCTTCATCAAAGCACAGATCATTACCTTACCTGATTACATTGGTAATATTATGACGCTTTGTTTAGGCAAGCGTGGTATTCTCATTAACCAGTCTTATTTAACACCTACAAGAGTAGAGCTTATTTTTGAAATGCCGCTTACTGAGATTGTATTTGATTTCTATGATAAACTGAAGAGCCAAACCCGAGGCTATGCATCCTTCGATTATTCTCCTATCGGATATCGTGAAGCAGATATTGTGAAAATGGATATTTTATTGAACAGTGATAAAGTAGATGCGCTGAGTGCTTTGATCCACCGCAGCAGGGCACAGGATTTTGGAAGAAAGCTTTGTGAAAAGCTGAAAGAACTGTTACCTCGTCAACAATTTCAAATTGCTATACAGGCGGCCATTGGTGCTAAAGTGATCGCTCGTGAAAATATCAGTGCTATGCGTAAGGATGTTACTGCCAAATGTTATGGTGGTGATATCAGCCGTAAAAGAAAACTATTGGAAAAACAGAAAGAGGGTAAGAAGCGGATGCGCCAGATTGGAAGTGTAGAAGTGCCGCAGGAAGCTTTCTTAGCTGTTTTGAAACTGGATTAGTATTTCAATGATGAGTGATGAATTATTGAGTGTAAAAAATTATTCGCTTAATTCATCACTCAATCATTTATAAAAACGGTTTAATAATCGCCGTTTTCTCCTCGTTGGTATTGTTTCTTTTTATCGTTTATTTTATTGGGATCATTCGGAGCAGCAGGTTGCTGAGGTTGTTGTTTATCCTGATTTTTTTTTGAAATTTCTTCTAACTTTTTTTCGTTGCGGTTGCCTTTATCGTCCAGTATATTGGCGGGATTTTCTTTTTGCTTCGGATCAAAGATCACGTTCTCGAATGGGTTATTTACATATACCCATCTACCATCTACCCATTTAAATCCTTCATAGTCGCCGTTCGGTATGAGGTTGTATTTATTATCATTGTCGGCCGATTCGCTCACTAGCCTGTCGAAGATGATCATATCGTATTTGGGATCATAATTCATTCTTGCGCTGGCATCTTTTTTATATTCCAGGCAAAAGCGGAAGGCAGGCTGCGGTGGTTTATTGTATTCATTCCTGTAACTGAAATAACGGCCTCCAAAATGAGGTGTTCCATCGGTATCGAAGGTTAAAATGTCTATCCATTTTTTATTGCTGCGGGCATCATTTTCGTCAAAGCCCAATAAAGTATAGTATTTTTTATTGTTGAAAGTTTTCAGGATGATCTTGTAGTAGATTGCACCGATCCATCTTTTGGTATCTCTCACAGAATCTGTAGGAGCTTTCGTGAAGTCTGAGTAATCGAATAGCGGAAAGAGTTTTAGCGAACCATCTTGAGTACGCATTTGTATGGCGCCTCTTTGTCTGTAGTAGGAAAGGTCTTTCATTACCTGCCAGGTAAATATCCTGAAGCTGCTATCGGGGGCATATACTTTTGAGATGCTTTGTATAGAGTCGAAGTTATACTCAAAGGAGTAAGGCACTTTCAGTGCTCTTACCAATCCTCGTGTAAAAATACTGTCTGCCTGAAACCTGTTGAACCAATCATCAGCTTTCACAATGGAATCGGCATAGCCTTTTATTCTCGATTCAATGTTTTTGATCTGTTGTAAATCGGAAGGGCTAATCGACTGGCTAAAGCTGTCGGTATTCAGTAATAATAATAAAATGACGAACAGTCGTTTCATACACAATTATCAGTGGCCACTAAGGTACTAAAGTAAAAGCAAGCGGTTATTTCGGTTGCGTTAAAGCTCTTGCAAAATCGATCAGGCTATTGAAGCGGAGATCTACAAGCGGATGCGGGTAAGGTGTTTCCGGGTTGGTGGTAGCCATGAATACGGTGTTAATACCTGCCGTTTTACCAAATTGCATATCGCTGAGTTTATTTCCTACCATGAGGCTTTTGGAGAAATTGATATGCGGGAAATCAGCCTTAGCCTGGAAAGCCATACCAGCATTGGGTTTGCGGTTGGGGGAGTCGTCTTCCAAATCAGGACAGAAATAAATTTTATCGATCCTGCCTCCGGCGGTATTGATCTTATTGAGCATTTGACTGTGTATATGTAGAAGCCCTTCTGTTGTTAACAAACCTTTGCCGATACATTTTTGGTTGGTAACAATAACGATAGTTCGGAATAAAGGATTCAATAATTGTAAGGCTTCGGTAACACCTTCATAAAAAATAAAATCCTCCCATGAAACAACATAATCGTTTTTCTTTTCAATATTAATTACGCCATCGCGGTCAAGAAATAAGGTCCAGCTTGAATCTATTTGTTGCAAATCCATCAATAATTATTTTTTTATAACGCATCATTTATAATTCATCATTCATAACTCCACCTGTGCTCTCTGGTAATCTTCCGGTATGCCGATATCGATAAAATAAGCATCCTGTACTACGCCAATCATTTTTCTTTGGGTAATAAATGTTTCGAGATAATCTTTTTCAAAAGAAAATTTTTCGGGGAAGTTTTCCTTGCAGAATTGTTCCCTGTTCAGGATGTATAATCCACCGTTGATCAAACCGTTTTCATAGTATTGTTTTTCTTTGAAAGAAACAATGCGTTGTGTAGCATTTGTTTCCACCACGCCATACCTGTCAAACTGTTGCATGGGTTTCAAAGCCAAGGTGCAATCTGCATTTTGTTGTACATGAGCAAGGGCAACAGCATCTACGTTTACAGAAAACATTGTATCGCCGTTTGTTACAAGTACATTTTTTTCTGAGCAATGATCGCAGGCCAAACGAATAGCGCCTCCTGTTCCCAGTGGTTCTTCTTCTACAGAAAAAATGAATGACTGTCCGGGATATTCTTGTTGAATGAACTTGATAATTGCTTCACTCATATAGCCTAATGAAAGAATGAATTGCTCTATGCCTTGCTGCTGCAAATGGTCGATGACGTAGCTGATGAAAGGTTTACCTTTTACAGGTGCCATGCATTTGGGCAGGTCAGGAACAGCGGAGCGAAGCCTTGTGCCCAAACCTCCAGCCAGTATAATTGCTTCTTTGATGATGGCCATTAAAATAGGTTTGCTTCTACCATTTCACAAATGATATGTCCGAGCATGATATGGCTCTCTTGTATCCTGGGTGTAACGGTAGATGGAACATTGAAAAGAAAGTCACTCACTTCTTTCATTTTACCACCGGTGGCACCTGTGAAACCCATAGTGATTACGCCTTTTTCCCTGGCCACTTCAAAAGCTTTGATGATGTTGCCTGAATTACCTGAAGTGCTTAAGCCAATCAGAACATCTCCTTTTACACCGATACCATCTATGATCCTTGAATAAATTACATCGTAACTATAATCGTTGGCAACAGCAGTTAAGTAAGAAGTGTTGCAGTGCAAGGCTTCGGAAGGCAGTGCTTTCCTGTCTTTATAAAAACGGCCTGAGAACTCAGCAGCCAAGTGTTGAGCATCTGCAGCGCTGCCGCCATTGCCGCAGAACAATACTTTGTTACCGTTTTGAAAAGCAGTGGTAATAACGGCAATCGCTTCTTCCAGCCTTTGCTGGATAGCTATATCGTTTAATAATTCTTGTTTAACAGCAATAGATGCTGCGATGATTTTTTGAATGTTGGTGCTCATGCTATTCACGAATTACGCGAATTAAAAATTGATTTATCAACTGGCCGTCCATGTTGTTAAGCCATGTTGTACAAATTGGTAACTTCTAATTTGGCCGCCAAATGTATGTAAAGTTTCTATCACCTTATATCTTGTGTTGCCCGGGCAATAAAAGGTCATAAAGCCACCACCACCGGCTCCGCTGATCTTGCCACCCGTGGCCCCGGCTTTTTTAGCAGCATCATACATATCTTCAATTAATAAATTGGAAATATTGCTGGCCATTTGTCTTTTTTGCTGAAAACCATAATCCAGGATTTGTCCTATTTCGTGCACTTTACCCTTTAGTAAGGCTTCCTTCATCATTTGCGATTGCTCTTTTAAATGATGCATGGCTTCTATGCTCTTCTCATTTTTCTGCAACACATTCTTTTGCTGTTCTTTGATAATGGTGGCAGATTCCCTGCTGGTAGAAGTATAGTACAAAACCAAATTATTCTCCAACTCATTCAAGTATTCCTGCCTAATGCGTAAAGGGTTTACGATCACTTTATCGTTTGCATAAAACTCCATAAAGTTCACACCACCAAAGGTTGCCGCATACTGGTCTTGTTTACCACCCGCCAATTGGAGGTCTTTTCTTTCTATTTCAAAAGCATAATGGGCAATATCATAATCGCCTAAAGGCAGTTTGAGCATTTCAACAAAAGCACCAATGATGGCTACCACGAGGGTAGAAGAGGTGCCCAGACCACTGCCGGCTGGTACATCCACAAATGTTGAAATTTTAAAGCCCTGTTTAATGGCATTATAATCTTTCTGGATGCGGTTGTACACTCCTTTTACGAGGTCGGCAATGCCATCAATAGGCAACTGTTTTGCAAAGCCGAATTCCTGGTATTCTTTTCGGTCAATTGATTCGATAATGATCTTCTGCTCTTCCAGTGGTTCTATGGAAGCGTAGGCGTACAATGATATTGTTGCATTCAATATGGCTCCGCCGAATTCATCGCTATAGGGACTCACATCTGTGCCACCACCTGCCAGTCCTAATCGTAAAGGTGCTTTGCTTCTGTAGATCATGTAGATGGTCTTTGGTATTTAGCATTTGGTCTTTGGTGGAAAAGTGAATAGTGAGCATTATAAAAGGTCAAACGTATTACGCAACACTTATAACTTACCACTCCTAATTCATAACTCCACTATCGTTTCCGCTAAAATCTTCCAGCTATACTTTTTCTTTTCTTCGCGAAGATGCGGTAAAAAAAAGTCTTCACCTAATTGGTAGAGTTCCTCAATTTTTTCAGCGATGGAAGCTGCATTGGGTTCTGCAACGAGCCCAACTTTCCTATCCGGTACAAGGTCTGGTAAACCGCCAACATTCGTTACCAGCATAGGTTTTTCAAAATGATAAGCCAACGGTGTTACGCCACTTTGCGTGGCATTACGATAGGGCTGAATTACAAAGTCAGCAGCGCTGAGATAATAACCCACTTCGCTGTCAGGAATAAAATCTGTTCTTAAGATCAGGTGATCGGAAAGATCCCATTTTTCAATCAGTTCATCATACGTTTTCCTGTCTTCATAAAACTCTCCTGCCACCATCAGTTTCCATTCTGTATTGTTAGGCAGCCAGTTCCTTTCTTTCAACAGATGAATAGCTTCCAGCAGTATATCTAACCCTTTGTATTTCCTGATAAAACCAAAGAATAAAATGATGTTCGTGTTTTGTGCAAGCTGTAAATGGTCTTTCGCACTTGATTTTGCAAGAGCTTCACCAAAATTGTCGTAGAGGGGATGTACAATTTGTTTCGCTGGTTTTGATGTGAACATCCGTAAATCCTTCATTACTTTTTCACTCATCGTAACAAAGGCATGCGGTGCCGCAAGGAAATAGGTAGTAAAGGATTTATCACCAATACGCTTTTCATGCGGCAGCACGTTATCTGCAATACAAACGATCTTAGTGTGCTTGTTCTGTTTTACCAATCTTGCAATTGTGCCGAGGCATGGCCCCATAAACGGAAGCCAGTAACGAATAACAATGATATCCGGTTGGTATTGTTTTAGTTCCCATCCAACACTGATCCAGTTAAGCGGATTTATAGAGTTGATACGAACTTTTATGTTGATGTCTGTAGGCTTGGGTTCTGATGAATATTGTGTGGTGCCCGGGAACAAGAAATTAGGGTATTGCAGTGAGAAAGTGTAAATGGTAGTTTCAAAACCTTCCTGCTGAAACTGTCTAGCCAAACGTTCATCAAAAGAAGCAAGTCCGCCTCTTAACGGGTGTGCCGGGCCAATGATCACCACTTTCTTTTTCATGCGTTTGAATCTCTATGTAGTTATGATAAACCCAACTTGTTTTCTATGAGGTATACATTTCTTTCAGTAGCGTTACGGGCAATCAGTTCGCCGATAAAGCCGGCCAGGAATAACTGCATACCGATGATCATAGAAGTAAGTGCGATATAGAAAACAGGTTTGTTGGTTAGCGCTACATCTGCATCAATGAATTTGGATATGATGAGATAAATACTGCTGCCTAATCCTACCAGGAAAAACAAGGTGCCCCAGAGGCCGAAGAAGTGCATGGGTTTTTTACCAAACCTACTCACAAAGCTGATGGTGGCCAGATCCAGAAACCCATTGATAAATCGTTCCCATCCGAATTTGGTAATACCGTATTTGCGGGCACGGTGTTCCACTACTTTTTCACCGATCTTTCTAAAACCCGCCCACTTGGCAATTACAGGAATATAACGATGCATCTCGCCATATACTTCAATACTCTTCACTACTTTTTTCCGGTAGGCTTTTAACCCGCAGTTAAAATCGTGCAATTGAATGCCACTGCTCCAACGGGCAGCCGCATTGAATATTTTGGAAGGGATATTCTTGGTGAGTGTATTATCGTAGCGTTTCTTTTTCCAACCGCTTACCAAATCATAACCCTCTTCAACAATCATTTTCCTAAGGGAAGGAATTTCATCAGGAGAGTCTTGCAAGTCAGCATCCATTGTAATGATCACATCTCCTTGGGCTGCTTTAAAACCTTCATTCAGTGCAGCGCTCTTACCATAGTTTCGCTGGAACTTGATGCCTTTGAAAGCAGCATTGTGTTGTGCAATATTTTGAATCACCTCCCAGCTGTTATCGGTACTGCCATCATCAATCATGATCACTTCATAAGATAAACCGTTGGCGTTTGTAACACGCTCAATCCATTCACTTAATTCTGGAAGTGATTCAGCTTCGTTAAACAAGGGTATGATGACAGATAAGTCCATGGTTAATTAGTTGTTTTTGCAGCAGGAGGATTTTTTCTCATCAGTACGGAAATGATCAATGCAAACACGCCACTGGCTGAAACCCACACAAAATAGTTTTTAATAATCTGCCCGATGGTCATGGTGTCTTTAAACTGATCTAACCCATCTATTTTTTCTTTCTTCACCTGATCTGAAATTTGGGGACCCATTTTCAACAGGGCCTCTTTCATGCCTTCTTTCATTTTATCTACCACATGTGTATCAATAAAATGAAAATGAATGTAATTGTAAGCTGAAAAGAACAATTCAAACAGCAATACACTGATAAATAATGTTTGAAAGAGGTCTTTCACACTGATAAAACCGCCATTTATTTTTTTACGGTATGCTGCTTCATAAAACATTAATCCTAAGATACCAAAATAGCTGAGGATTGTGATAAAAGGAAGTATAACCACATTACCCGCAGCGCTCCATCTCCAAAACAGTAATACGCAATAAATAGCACCTAAGATCAATCCGAACCGTATTCCCGTTCTAACATTTAATTTCCGTTCCATTCATTCAAAGTTAATTGTCCTTTACTAAAGATGCCCCTTACTGCTCCTTTTAACGAAATGTTGAAAAACGGGCTATTTACTGATTTGCTTTTATTATTCTGTTTGTTAAGCGTAGTTTCTTTTTGAAGGTTGAATAAAGTTAGTTCGGCAGCGGCTCCTTCCTTGATGGTGTATGGCAGATTAAAGATATTCCTGGTGGAAACGCTGAAGAGTTGAGCTATTTGTGCCGGTGACAGTTGTGGCAATACATGGTGAACAACTGCAAAAGCAGTTTGTAAACCAAGCATGCCCGGTTTAGCGTATTCGAATTCGCAAATCTTGCTGTCGATATCATGCGGAATATGATGCGATGCAATACAATCTACCACACCATTCAATACGGCATTCTGTAAAGCTTGCCTGTCTTCTTTAGTTCGTAAGGGTGTAGGAACTTTTAAATTCGTATCGTATTGCTGGATATTTTCATCGCAAAAATATAAATGGTAAGGGGTAACGCTGCTGCTGATCTGCAAACCTTCCTGCTTTGCTTTTTGAATCAGCTCAATGCCTTTTGCGGTAGAAACGCCGGTGATATGCAGTTTACTTTCTGTGTATCTCAAAAGATCGATATCTCTTTTAATGATGATCTCTTCTGCAATAGAAGGGATACCCGGAAGGCCCAATCTTGTAGAAACGATACCCTCGTTAATCAGCCCGTGTGTGCCAATGCTTTTATCAATAGGTAGCTGAATCACCACACCATCGAATGCTTTCACATATTGTAAAGCTTTAAGTAAAAGCCCGGATGTTTGTACCGGTTGTAAACCATCAGAGAATGCGATAGCGCCACTGTTGTGCATATCGTACATTTCAGCAAGATCTTTTCCCTCAATATTTTTAGTAACGGCACCCAGCGGCAAAACTGTTGTAGGTAAATGGCGGGAAGCAGACAAAATGTATTCCACTTGAGTCTTGCTTTGGACCATTGGGGATGTGTTGGGTACTGCGAATACCTGTGTATAACCACCTGCTGCTGCTGCTGCTGCGCCGGAGGCAATGGTTTCCCTGTATTCGAACCCCGGGTCGGAAAGTTGTGCAAAAGGGTCGATCCATCCCGGAGAAACGACCATCCCGTTTTCTTCGATGATAATATCCGCTTCGGTGGAGAGGCTGTCTTCAATGGAAGCAATAGTACCATTAACAAGAAAAATATCCTTTTGCAAACCGTTAAAAGAAGAAGTGTTATCTGCAATTAAAACCTTCCTAAGAAGAATCTTCATGTGAGGATGTAAAATTTTGTGCAATATAGCCTGAAAATTTGTTTTTGCTCCTATATTTGCAGCCCCTTAGGGGAATTAGAGATGTTCGGGTGGTGGCGCAGCCCGGTAGCGCACTTGTATGGGGTGCAAGGGGTCGCTGGTTCGAATCCAGTCCACCCGACTTTACTACCAAAAAGGCAATCTTCTTCAAGATTGTCTTTTTTTTCATCTTCCAGAACCCTTGTCTGTGCTGCAATTTCAGAGAAAATGGTGCTAACTCTTCTGGTTCGAACTGTATTGTTTTTCTTGTCATACTGCATACCCTCGGGGAATACGAGGTATTGTAACTTTTGTTTCTCGAAGTACTTTGCTGAAACCCACAGCTGGCTTATATTTTCAGCGATTGACAATCCTTTTTCTATCGCTTTTTCAAGGTTCGAACTCAAATTTTTGTTTTGTGATAATTCCTGCTGTAATTCTTTGATGTTTTCGCTGTACTTCTGTGAAAACTTATTGTATTGTTCTTTGGTGATTTCGCCTAAAACAAACCGTTCCTCAATCTGATCCAGTTGGTTTTTTAGCTCACTAATTCTTTTTTTGGACTGCTGCTCATCAGCAGGATTGGTGATAACTTGCGCTTGTAGTTTCTCTTTTAAAAGTTCTTCAAGTTTGAATTTGTATTTTTTATTGTACTCAAATTTTCCTAATACTTCCAGGTACTGCTGGTGCAATTTCCTGGCTGATATGTTAACTTTTGTGCCTTTATCCCTAGTTTTATAGTAATAGAGTTTTTTGGGTTTATTGAAATAACCTGTGAAGGGGCTTTTGGAAGCTGCATCCCTCATAAAGACTTTTAATGGTAGTTCTTCATGCTCCAGATTCTTAGGAATACCCGTTATTGCATTTTGTTGTTTGATTTCATTTACAAGTAAAAAGGTTTCTACGTCAATGATAGCGGGATGGTGGCCTTTAATCATTTCACCAGGGATCATAGATGAGGTGATATATCCGCAGTAAAAAGGATTAGATAAAATCCATGTCATGTTTCGGAGTGTTATTTTAATTCCATTTGCGCTAAGTTCATCAACGATTTGCTGATTACTGTATTTCCCGGAAGCATTCCATTCAAATGCTTTTTTTATAAATAGTCCCGTTTTATTGATAATGTATTTGTGTTTATCCGTAGTAACGTTTTTATTTAGATTGTAATAGCCTAAGGGAATATGAAATGGCTGTTGTAAGCTCCCCCAAATTGCAGCAAACCCTTTCCTGTGTTAGCGGTTGTTTTTCGTTCTTACAAATTTTTATTTCTTGTCTGCTGTAAACTTATTCTCATCAACGTCTTTCAAAAAAGCAATGAGGTTAGTAAAGTAATTCTGTTGGTCGTCATACATACTTAGGTGTCCACCATTTGGACATAAGTAAGTTCTGCTGTTAGGAATTAGTTGCCCTTCTTTCTTCATATCATCAGGGTTCATTTCATCTTTCATGCCACCAATTACAAGTGTAGGAACTTTGATGTTAGGCAACCTATCCCACATTTCCCAATCTTTAAAATTACCTGTAACATGAAATTCGTCCACTCCTTGCATTTGCATATAGATTGAATGATTTGCTTTCTTGAAAGCTCTCATTAAAGGTTCTGGCCATTTTTCAACTGGCATACGGCAAATGTTTTGAGTGTAAAGTTTATTCATTAATAGGTTCTGATATTCAGGAGTATCATAAAGTTTCTGTTTATCTAAACTGTCAAATGTTGCCAATTCCTGTTTTGTCAAAAGTTCATTTTTTTGTTTGTTACTGTACGCTACATAGCTTTTTATCCCTGCTGTCATATTGGAAAGTACAGCAGCCTTTACATGACTTTGATATTTTTGCAGATACTCCATTGCCAACATACTACCCCATGAATGCCCCAACAAATAAAAGTTTTCTAATCCAAGACCTTTTCGCACTTGCTCAACTTCTTCTACATATCGTGGGATGTTCCAAAGGGAAGTATCTGTTGGGATATCAGAATTTCCAACGCCCAATTGGTCGTAATAATAAAATTCAATTCCTTCTTTTGGTAAAAAATCTTCAAAGCATTCAAAATAGTCGTGGGTAAACCCTGGACCACCATGCAATAGCAAAACTTTAATTTTTCCATCACCAATTTTCTTTGTCCAAACGTTGTACTTGCCGTCCACCTGTATCATTTTACAGCCCCCTGTTTTTATTTCATAGGTAGAGTCTTTTGCTTTTGAAGCATTGTCAACCGTTTTAGGGGGTTGATTGCATGAACAGATGCAAACTGTAATTAAAAGTGTCCAAATAAGGTTTCTCATTTTATTTTTTTATTTAGGTTAAAGGGTGTCCTTCAAAATAGCTGCTAACGTTCGAGGCTTGGCGATGTTGGGGCAACTGCGTTTCGTTACGCCTGAACTGAAGCTTGATATAGCGATGTTGTTGGTTATGATTACAAATTTTCAGCAGCGTTCTGTCGAGCCCATGACGAAAGGAAAATAGTATTACAAAAGCTGATTCTAGATTTGTCAAGCTCCAAAATTTCCTAACTTTTTATTACAAGCAGTTTTATTTTGGTGTCATTCATTTCGTTGTAGTGTCTTAATCAACAAAGGTTTTATTTATTATTTTTATAGTAGTTCCTGCAAACCGTATAAACCGTTAAAACAGTTCCGATTTGTAATATGTACAAAGGGAAATATTTTCTTTGAAAAGGTGTTTCAGTAAAAATATTTGTTGTAGCAAGTAACAGCGAAATAATACCTATTGCTCCAGTAATAAGAATAATTAATAGTTGTTTTTTTGTTGGATTGTTTATCCAATTGTTAGTTGGTTGCATAATTTAGGATCGTTTAATGTATTGAATAAATATTTAATTTGGTAGCAAGATTTTATGTGAAACACTGAAAATATTTGTTCCATTTGGTAGTTTTTGATGAATTGTTTTACTTGTTGTTAGTGATTGTCCAATCCGTTTTTTTGTGTCTTTTTTAGAGTTGAGATAAAGTCCATCCTGAAACAAATGGAAAAAGACCTGATTCATAAAATCCAGTAAAAGCCAAATTTAAAATCAAATTTTGATGTAGACTTTATTTCAAGTCTTTCAAGATAATTTAATTGCTTTTTTTTCTGTTGCTGATTATTCCAAAAAGGGCTCATCAAAAATAACTTGCAACGTCCACGCATTTGCGTTGGTGCGGTATTTGAAATTATATTGTTGAATTAATTGGTTGGTTCAGCAAAGATAAATTGTTCAGCGCTTGCATTGTCTTCCAGCCGCATTAACGCAAATGCCGGTGTTAGTTGCTGCTAATTAGTCAACATTGATTTTATGGTCAATTAATAAATTTTTAAAACCGAAATCCTGATTGTCTTCTTTAATAATCTTGATTTTTCTTTGCAGATTATTTTTAGTCAAAATCTTAGCAATTATATTTCCGTCGTTTTTGTCAATCGAAAACACTACATGATTAATGTTTGATAATAAAACTTCATTTTCTACTTTCTGAAATTCTTTTCGCCTGAAAATTGAAATTAAAATCCAAAGCATTGTCAATATTAACCCAAACCAAAAACCCTCATTGTCATGTCGTCTGTAACCTTTAGTCATTGTCACAGTTGAATAAAATAAAAATAAAATTGATGCAAGCCAAAGGGAAATTCTATTTCGTCTTGCTTTGTCAAAAATTACGAGTTTGTCATCATGAAATTCTAACGAGCCATCAATTAAATTAAAATGTTTAATAGTCATATTTTAAAGTCATTAAGTAGCAACCAACGCAATCATTTACGCATATAAGGAGTAAGCATGGCATCAATTATATCAAATATATTTCATTGCCGAAGGAAAACAAATATTTAGATGAAATATAATCTAATTTTCATCACACTACCCTAAAAGGGTAGTGCGGAGAGCAGGCGGCGACCGGAAGGATAGCAGTGGATGTACCAGCCTATTTTGCATAATGCATACACTTTAGTACCAGCATACTGGAAATGCATGGGCAGGCGCCTTAGGTGTTTGCTGTGGGCTAATGGGCTGATGGTTGGTACCGGCAACCAAAATTGGTTGAAGGGACAAATGGCTAAGCGCCTGCGTGTAATGATGCGTAATTGCTTTTGCATAACTGTGTTTTTTAATGAGCATCATCACACGAAGGCAGCGGGGCCACCAAAAGGAAATCGGAAATAAATGAAGGGGCAAAAGTTGACAGGTGGATAAGTTACAGGTTGATAAAAGATACCTGTTCAGGATCAGTAGTGCATGGGTTTGTGTTTATGCCGTAGTCTTTTGGTTGTCCCCGTAGCACTCATCCTTTAGGTGAGTGCGTTAGCTGCCGGAGCTACCTTTGCTTTATTAAAAAACACAGGCAAAAGCAAAGCAAGCTATTATTGCAGGCGCCTTAGGCTAACAGTTAGATGATTGTTTTGAAAAGTATATTTTGGTTTTCCTCTGGCTATGTAGTATAAAAAATTCTCTTCTACTTTTTTTCTTAACAAAAAAAGTAGAGCAAAAAAGTCAAGAACGAATGATATACAGCACATTCGTTCAGGCAGCTTTGTTCAGCTGTTGTGGTACTGTGGTGAAGGGCAGCAGATCGTTACTGTTCTTGGTTGTGTGATTGCTACACGCTGCTGATTTTAGGTATATCAATGGTATAACGGGTTGCCAGGAAATGACTTCAATAAGTAATAATCCTAACTTATCTTTAATATCATACTGTTCTATGTTCTTTTTTTTATGAAAAAAAAACAAAAAAAGCCACAGGAAAACGATATACAGCCCTTTTTCCTGATATGCCCTGATGTGGCTGTTGTACTACTGTGGTGAAGGACAGTAAATCATCACTGAACATAGTTTTTACAGGCTACTATTTGCGAAGATATAATTCAAAATATTATATCCCGGTAAAAGCGCCTGCGGCCAGAGGAAGCCTGGCGTGCCGAAAACCTGGAGGCACGAAGGGCAGGAGCGTAGCGAGCCGAATAGCCGCCGGAGGGTGGATTGTGAAGGGAGTGGACGACCGTGCAAGCCATCCCGGAGGCGGCTGCGAACTCCCACGGAGGGGACGGCAGTAAAGCGGCAGCCCTTTGTTAGGGTTAACGTAAAGAAGCTTAGCCAAAGGG
>JAGWUV010000004.1 GCA_028875875.1 Bacteroidota bacterium | reverse complement strand
GGTATCTACGTGTTTTAAAGCCACTTTCACACGTGCAATCAGTTCGTCAAAATGAAATGGTTTAACTATGTAATCATCCGCACCAAGCTCAAATGCATCCACTTTATCCTGTACCTCACCCAAAGCTGTAAGCATGATGATGGGGATTTTCTTATTATTTTCCCGGAATTCCTTGCATAGTGCCATCCCGTTTTTGTAAGGGAGATTGATATCTAACAGAATCAGGGAGTAGGCATGTTCGTAGAAAAGTTTTTCGGCCACGTTACCATCATAAGCGATGTCTGTTTTAAAACCGGCCCTGTTCAATTCTTCCTGTATAACCTGGCTAAGTTTGGGTTCATCTTCAGCCAACAGTATTCTGTACGATTTTTCCATTTATTTTTAGTAATTAAAGCGACAAGGTAATGAAAAAAATTATCGCCACACTTCTACTTCCCCTTACTATTACATGTTATTCACAAAGTTTTATAACTCCATTCGAAAAAAGTAAACAGGAAGCTTCTGCCACTTATTTTGAGTGTATTCAGTATTACAAAAAACTGGCGGCTGCTCACCCTACCCTTTTGCTTAAAACCCTAGGCATCACTGATGCAGGATACCCGTTGCACTTGCTCCTGTACAGTGCAGATAAAACCTTCAATCCGGAACAATGGCACCAACAAAACAAAATTGTATTACTTATCAACAATGGTATACATCCCGGAGAACCAGATGGCATTGATGCTTCCATGATGTTACTGAGAGATATTACTGAAGGTAAGATCAAATGCCCCAAAAATGTGGTACTTGCCGTTATACCGATATATAATATAGGCGGCAGTTTGAACAGAAATAGTTTTTCAAGGGTGAACCAAAACGGGCCTCTTGCCTATGGCTTCAGGGGCAATGCACAAAACCTGGATTTGAACCGTGATTTTACCAAATGTGATTCGAAGGAAGCCCAGATTTTCGCTGCCCTGTTTCATTGGCTGAATCCTGATATTTTCATGGACAATCATGTGAGTGATGGCGCTGATTACCAACATACGATGACACTGCTTACTACGCATCACAGCAAACTCAATTCAGTACTGGGTGAATTTCTGCATTCTACTTTTGAACCGGCTTTATTCAAAGAAATGCAAGAGAAAAAATGGCCCATGTGCCCTTACGTTAATTTTGAAGAAGGCAACCCTCAAAAGGGATGGGATGCTTTTTACGATCCTCCCCGCTACAGCAGCGGCTATACCACGCTTTTTCAAACACTTGGGTTTGTTCCGGAAACGCATATGCTCAAACCTTTCTCCCAACGTGTTTGGAGCACTTATGCACTCATGCAAACCATGATCGACCAGGCTTCTTTCTTTTCCACCCAGATCATCAAAAAACGAAAAGAAGCCTTAGCAGCTATTGCATCAGAGAAAGAATTTCCGTTAGGTTGGAAGGTAGATTCTACCAGGTCAGATCAAATACCTTTTTCAGGTTATGAGCCCGGCATAAAGAAAAGTGAGGTAACGGGCATGAACCGTTTATTTTACGATCATTCCAAACCTTTTACCAAGGATGTTACTTATTATAATTACCTGAAGCCGCTGAATAGTGTTGAAAAGCCTATGGCTTATCTCATTCCACAAGGCTGGCATGCTATTATTGAATTGTTACAACTCAACAATGTTAAGATGCAGCAGCTTAAGCATGATAGCACCATTGAAGTACAGGCATACCGGATAGAAAGTTTTAAAACCTTGCCAAGGCCTTACGAAAAGCATTACAAACACAGTGATGTGCGGGTAATTAGCCAATTGCAAAAAATACATTTCTTAAAAGGAGACTATATCATTCCAACCGGATACTGTACCGACCGTTTTGTGGTAGAAATGCTTGAACCCACGGGAGATGACAGTTATTTTGCCTGGAATTTCTTTGATGCTATTCTCCAGCAGAAAGAAGGTTACAGCGATTACCGTTGGGAAGATATTGCAGCCGGTTATTTGCAGTTTCATCCTGATTTAAGAAATGAGCTGGAAGAAAAGAAAAAAGCTGATACCGCATTTGCGGCCTCAGCTCATGCCCAACTGGACTTTGTATATAAACACTCACCTTATTATGAACCCGCACACTTACGATACCCTGTGTACCGGCTAAACAAATAACACATTATTCCATTTTGGCAATCTTACCGCTGCCAGCAATATGCTGTTCAACGCTTGCGTTGCCCTTATAATATACATCGCCACTGCCGGCTATATGTATATCCAGTTTATTTTCTGCGTACACTTTTACATTACCGCTACCGGCGATATGCACTTCGGCATTTTCGGCTTTTAAGTTCTCTGCCCGGTAATCGCCCATTCCTGCAATATGAATTTCTTCATCCCTGGTTTCACCATCAATATTGATATTACCACTACCGGCGATATCTCCTTTTACTTTTGGTGTATTTACAGACAGGTTTATGTTACCACTGCCCGCTATGGAAGCCACCAACTGATCTCCCCCTGTAAACTTGCTTTTCCCATTTATGTTGCCGCTACCAGCAATTTTCACGGCCTCCAATTTATTGGTGGTAATGTATACTTTAATGGGTTGCGTAGCTGCTAAAATGGTATACTTCCGAGACCTGATATCCAGCCAGCCATCTTCATTCTCAGTTTCAATCAAAGGAAGAAGGTTTTCATCTGCTTCAATTTTCAAAGAAGTAACATCTCCCTGTACTAATTCTACCTCGTAACTACCGGCCAGCCTGATTTTTTGTGCGGACGAAACAGTTCTGTTTTCTGAAACGATATGTCCATCTCCTTTCACCCTATGCGAACTGATCCATTCACAAGAAGACAATAAAACAATGAAGCAGATACTTAAGCAAATAGTTTTCATCTCTATAAGTTATATATGCAATTTACTAAAAAGCAGAAAGCCGCCCATTCACTCATCAAGCTATAGCGCCACTTGTACTTCTTTTCAATCTGATTTTTCTTTTACCTTCGCCGCATGACAGAAAAAATTCTCATCCTCGACTTCGGAAGCCAGTATACTCAGTTAATTGCCCGTGCTGTTAGAGAAGCTAATGTTTATTGTGAGATCATTCCTTATCACAAATCATTTACGTTTGAAAACGGATTAAAAGGTATTATTTTAAGTGGCTCACCTTTTAGTGTGAATGATGAAAATGCTCCCTTGGTAGATATTGCTTCGTTTGTTGAAAAAGTACCTGTGTTAGGGGTTTGCTACGGAGCACAGCTTACCGCTAAAACATTTGGAGGAAGGGTTGACAAAAGCAACAAACGTGAGTATGGCAGAGCAATGATGCTACAACAAAAATCAGATGTGTTACTGAACGGCATTAATAGTCCTACCCAGGTTTGGATGAGCCACAGTGATTCCATTGCCTTACTTCCTGAAGGATTTGAAGTATTAGCTACCACGGAAAGTATTCCTGTAGCAGCATTCAAAAAAACCAACAATACTACGAACCCTTTGTACGGTTTACAATTCCATCCGGAAGTATATCATTCTACCGAAGGAAAAAATATACTTAAAAACTTTTTAGTGGATGTATGCGGATGCAGCCAAAACTGGACACCAGCCAACTTCATCCACGAAACAGTTGAAGAACTGAAGAAAAAGATCGGTAACAGAAAAGTGATCATGGCGTTAAGTGGCGGTGTAGACAGCACCGTAGCCGCAACGCTTATTAGCAAAGCTATTGGCAAAAATCTCTTTGGAATTTTTGTTGATAACGGCGTATTGAGGAAAGATGAATTTGAACAGGTAATTGAAACTTATAAACAGCTCGACCTAAATGTAAAGGGCGTAAACGCTAAAGAACATTTCTACACAAAGCTGGCAGGCAAAACTGATCCGGAAGAGAAAAGAAAGATCATCGGTAAAACATTCATCGAGATATTCGACCATGAATCACACGCACTGGAAGGTATTGAAATGTTAGGTCAGGGAACCATTTATCCAGATGTGATTGAAAGCGTAAGCGTACATGGGCCATCGCAAACCATCAAATCTCACCATAATGTTGGTGGCTTACCCGACACGATGAAATTGGAATTGGTAGAGCCACTACGTTTTTTATTTAAAGATGAAGTTAGAAAAGTTGGATTGGAATTAGGCATCCCTTATGACCTGCTGTACCGACATCCTTTCCCGGGGCCGGGATTAGCAATTCGCATTTTAGGTGAAGTAACAGAAGAAAAAGTATCTCTATTACAAAGGGCTGATGCTATTTATACCAATGGACTGAAAGAGCATGGCTTGTATGATAAAGTATGGCAGGCAGGTACGATTCTATTACCCGTAAAAAGTGTTGGTGTGATGGGCGATGAAAGAACTTATGAATATACGGTGGCATTAAGAGCTGTTACCAGTGTTGATGGCATGACGGCGGACTGGGCTCATTTGCCTTATGAATTCCTGGCACATATTTCTAACGAGATCATTAACAATGTAAGAGGTATCAACCGCGTTGTATACGATATCAGCAGCAAGCCACCAGCAACGATAGAGTGGGAATAAGTTTTTATACAGATAAAACATAAGTGAAATGGGTATACTGAAATATTTTTTTGGTCTTTTGTTTTTATTATTCTCATTTCAAACGTATGCTCAGCAGGCACCTGTAAAGGTGGCTGTATTTGCACCTGTATATATAGATTCCGCATTCATCGATAACGAATACAAACTTGGCAATAATAACCTGCCAAAATATATTCTTCCCGGCCTTGAATTTTATAATGGAGTGATGATGGCTATAGACTCTTTGCGAGCCGAAGGGCAGTCTGTTGAACTTTTTTTTTATGATACGAAAAGCAGCAAAGAGCCACTGACCAGTATCATTCAAAAACCGGAAATGAAAGAAGTAACTTTGATCATCGCTTCTTTCAACAATCGTTCTGAACTTAAAACACTGGCCGATTATGCAGCTGCTCAACACATTCCGCTCATATCTGCTACTTATCCTAATGATGGCGGCATCACCCATAATCCTTATTTCATTCTTGTCAATTCTACTTTGCGTACGCATTGCGAAGAGTTGTATAAATACATTCAACGCTACTACGCCACCAACAAAATGATTTATATAAGAAGGAAGGGTACAGCAGGGGATGTTATTCAATCTGTTTTTGAAGAGCAGGGAAGAACTACGCCTGCCATTCCTTTGAAATATAAAACTGTTGAACTGACTGATACTTTCAGCATAGCCCAGCTTACCGGCAACCTGGACAGCATTCAGCGAAATGTTGTTTTTTGTGGTTCCTTGGATGACAATTTTAGTATGCGTGTAGTGAGAACAATCAGCGCTGCTAAAAAATTTCCCTGCACCATCATTGGAATGCCCACCTGGGATGGTCTACAACTTATTGACGATAATACATCAGGAAATATTGAGATCATCTTTTCAACACCTTATCATTTCGTTCGCTCCGATAAAGCTGCACAATCCATCATTCAGAAATACAAAATGATCTCTTTCGGAAGACCAAGCGATATGGTGTTCAAAGGATTTGAAGCAACTTATCATTTTGTACACCTGGTACAACTATATCCAACTTCATTCTTGCAGCATCTTTCGGATAAACATTATTCATTGTTCAACGAGTTCGACTTTCAACCTGTAAAGAACAGGTCTAACGCAACTATAACAGATCGTGTAGAGAATCGAAAACTATATTTCATTAAAAAGCCCTGATCTCATTAGGCCATCCCGAAACACTTCACTTTTTTAGCTTAAACCATTTCGCTAGCAGGTGGTTATTATTATATGCATAAAGGAAATAAATTAGATCTTCCACAAAAAAACTGTATGTGTTGTGGCAGACCTTTTACCTGGCGAAAAAAGTGGGAAAAGGTTTGGGAGGAAGTAAAATATTGCAGTGATAAATGCCGAAAGAATGGCAAACAAAAAATGAAATAACATTCACCTTTCATTGTAATTTCAATAATGGCATTAATAGAGTTTTCTGATAAAGGTTTGTTTTGTCCGCAAGGTAACTTTTACATAGATCCGTGGAAGCCGGTGCAGAAAGCCGTTATCACACATGCACACAGTGATCATGCCAGGTGGGGCAGCCAAACCTATTTATGTCATCATCATACCAAACCCTTACTCCAATTGCGTTTGGGCGATCACAATTACCAGTCTGCTGAATGGAATGAGCCGGTGAACATCAATGGTGTAAGGGTATCTCTACATCCTGCAGGGCATGTTATCGGTTCTTCCCAAGTGCGTGTTGAATATAAGGGAGAAGTGTGGGTAGTAAGTGGTGATTACAAAACAGAAAACGACGGTTTAAGCGGTGCTTTTGAACCTGTAACCTGCCATACTTTCATTACAGAGTCAACCTTTGGATTACCTATCTATAACTGGCAACCACAGGAAAATATTTATAAACAAATACAGGAATGGATTAAAAGGAACCAGCAGGAAAATATTGCCAGTGTATTGATTGCATACAGTTTAGGAAAAGCACAAAGAGTTTTACAGGCAGTTGAAAAAATAACGAAAAACATTTTTGTACATGGCGCCATCTGGAATACACAAGAGGTTTTACAGAAAGCCGGATGGAACTTACCTGCTATAAAAAGAGTTACGAATGAAACACCTAAACAAGAATTAAAAAATGCAGTAGTGATAGCACCACCATCGGCAGCGGATTCTTCATGGCTGAAAAAATTTTCACCCTATCGATTAGCCATTTGCAGCGGCTGGATGCAGGTAAGAGGGAATAACAGAAGAAGTAATGCTGATGCAGGTTTTGTATTGAGTGATCATGCAGATTGGAAAGGATTATTATCTTCCATAAAAGCTACCGATGCTTCTACAATTTTCATTACGCACGGCTTTCAATCTGTGCTGGCACGCTATCTTACCGAACAGGGCTTTGAGGCGGCAGAAGTAAAAACAGAGTATGGTAATGACGATGACATTGAAAACGCTTCAAACGAAACAACATGAAATCATTCGCTGCTTTAGTAATAGCATTAGGGGCATCCACTAAAACGAATGATAAACTTCAAGCCCTGATCAATTATTTCGGTGTAGCAGATGATGCTGATAAAGTTTGGGTAATTGCACTATTCAGTGGCAGGCGGCCCAAGCGTTCTGTTTCTACATCGCTTTTACAACAATGGTGCACAGAGCTTACACAAATGCCGGGATGGCTATTCCAGGAATGCTATCATACGGTTGGTGATCTTGCAGAAACGATTGCCTTGTTATTACCACCACCACAAGAACAACTTATTGAATACTCACTCACCTTCTATATCGATCAGTTGAAAAAAATGGATAAAGAAGATGAAGAAAAAAAGAAAGCCTTCATCACTTCTTGTTGGATGCAAATGGATACATCAGAAAGATTTGTTTTCAATAAACTCATCACAGGCGGTTTCAGAATTGGTATTTCACAGAACATGATGGTGAATGCCCTGGCTAAAATGGTTCAACTGGATGCTGCTGTTATTGCACATCGTATCAGTGGTAACTGGGATCCTTCCACTACAAGTTTTACCGCATTGCTCAATGCTTCTTCTGCATCCGACCATTCAAAACCTTATCCTTTTTATCTAGCTTATGCATTGGAAGATACATTACACGAAATTGGGCACCCTAACGAATGGCAAGCTGAATGGAAATGGGATGGCATAAGAGGTCAACTTATTCATAGAAATAATGAATTGTTTGTCTGGAGCCGCGGCGAAGAATTGGTTACAGAAAAGTTTCCCGAATACTATTCTTTTAAAGAATATTTACCTTCAGGCATTGTACTCGACGGTGAGATCATTTGCATGAAATCAACTACTGAACATTCTTTTCAGCCGCTACCTTTCTCGCTGTTGCAAACACGCATTGGAAGAAAGAATATCAGTAAGAAGCAATTAACCGAAGCACCGGTTGCTTTTATAGCTTACGATTTGCTGGAATTTGAGGGCCAAGATATTCGCCACAAACCTTTAGTAGTAAGAAGATCATTATTGGAAAATATTATCAATAAAATACCGGCATCATGCTTGCAGGTATCACCCATTATTTATTTTTCAGACTGGAACGAATTAGCAGCATTACGCTTACAGGCCAGGGATAACGGCAGTGAAGGTGTGATGTTGAAAAGAAAAAAATCTGTTTACCAGGCAGGAAGAAGATCAGGAGATTGGTGGAAATGGAAAATAGATCCGCTGACCATTGATGCAGTGCTGGTATATGCACAGAAAGGCCACGGCAGAAGAAGCAATTTATATACAGATTATACTTTCGCTGTGAAAGACGGAGACAAACTGGTAACCTTTACCAAAGCTTATTCAGGACTTAGTGATAAAGAATTTACAGACGTTGATGCTTTTGTGAAGAAGAATTCACTAGAGAAATTCGGCCCCGTTAGAACGGTTCATCCCGAACTTGTTTTTGAAATTGCTTTTGAAGGTATTGCTGCCAGTAACAGGCATAAAAGTGGTGTAGCTCTTAGGTTTCCACGCATTAGCAGATGGAGAAAAGATAAGAAACCCGATGAAATCAATACTCTTGAAGATCTAAAAAGATTATTGCATCTATACCAACATTAGTCATAGTTTTCAACTGTTCTTTTTCGTAATTTTCCTGTTCAACCATCAGTACATGGAAGAAGAAAATAAAAACCTGTTTGATTTTTTGCAGGAGAACAGAAAGCTATTACAAGACTACGCAGAACTCAGGATCGAAATTTTCAGGTTGCAGGTTGTTAGAACCACTTCGAAAATAAGCGGACTGATCATCTGGCTGATTATTTCTATTTTCCTGTTATTCCTTATTCTCATTTTCGGCGGTATCACTTTAGGATTTTGGTTATCATCCATCTTTAACAGCAATGCTGCAGGTTTTGGGCTCACTACATTAATCATGCTATTGATAGTAATACTGCTGGCCATATTCAGGAAGCAGTTATTCATCAATCCTGTTATCCGTGTACTCATTCAACAATATGCACATGAAGACCAGTAACCGTAATATCAGAACACTCACAACACTCAACCAGCAGATCTATGAACTGAACCTGGAAAAGAAAACAATGGAAGACAAGCTTGAATCGAACTGGCAACATCTTCAAAAACATTTTCCTTCCATGCTCAGGCAAACCATTTTTCAAACGGTGAAGGAACATACCAAACAAGGTTGGGCTTATAATTTCTTTTCTATACCCAAAGTACAGGAAGCCCTTGGCAATGCTGCCCAAAAACTCACTTCAAAAGTTGAAGACATTTTTCTGCATTGGCTGGAAAAAAAATTTGGTAATCATTAACCTAAAAAAAGCACATTCAACCTAATGATTCATTTTGTGTTAAGTAGCATATTCATAACTTTCAGCAAAGGGAAAATAGGTTTTGAAGCTACATAACACAAATGGATACCAGGTAATTCAACAATGGCTTACCAGCAAAGGATTTAAGCCATTTGCCTTCCAGGAAGAAACCTGGCAGCACATCCTCAATGGGAAAAGTGGATTAGTGAACGCACCTACCGGTTGTGGCAAAACTTTCTCTGTATTTCTTGGTTCAGTTATTCAATTCATCAACCAGCATCCCAATAATTATCAAACTGCAACAAAGAATGGCTTACAACTTTTATGGATCACGCCACTTCGGGCATTAGCAAAAGATATTGGCCGTGCCATGGAAGAAGTAATTGCAGAGCTAGGCATGCAATGGAAGATAGGCATACGTAACGGAGATACTGATACAGCAGAAAGACAAAGGCAAAAACGTAACATGCCCGAAGTGCTGATCATTACGCCGGAAAGCTTACACCTCTTGCTTGCTCAAAAAAACAATACTGATGCATTCAACAGACTCTCCATCATAGCCGTAGATGAATGGCATGAACTACTGGGAAGTAAACGTGGTGTCCAAGTAGAACTAGCTTTGTCAAGAATCATTGCCATTCACTCGAAACATAAAAAAGACCTGCCCCATGTAAGCCTCTGGGGCATCAGCGCTACTATCGGAAATTTAGAAGAAGCGAAAGAAGTTTTACTCAGTTCAATCAATCATAAAGGCATTACCGTTACAGCAAAACTGAATAAATCGATACTGGTAGAATCCATCATTCCTGATGAAATTGAAAAATATCCTTGGGCCGGGTATTTAGGTATTAAACTGGCACAGAAACTTATTCCCATTATTGAGCAAAGCAATACTACACTCATTTTCATCAATACAAGAGGTATGAGTGAAATGTGGTACCAAACCTTACTCAACGTGGCACCGCAACTGGCCGGTGCAATAGCGTTACACCATGGAAGCATTGAACAGGAATTAAGGTTGTGGGTAGAAGATGCATTGCATACAAAAAAACTAAAAGCAGTAGTATGCACTGCCAGTCTAGATTTAGGGGTAGATTTCCGTCCTGTTGATACCGTAATTCAGGTAGGCTCACCCAAAGGTGTGGCCAGGTTTTTACAACGGGCAGGCAGAAGCGGTCATCAACCGGGCAGTACCAGTAAAATTTATTTTCTTCCTACACATTCCCTTGAATTAGTGGAAGCTGCAGCCCTGCAGCAAGCGATCGCACAAAACATCATCGAAAGCCGCATTCCAATGTTATTATGCTTTGATGTTTTGATACAGTATCTCTGCTCATTAGCAGTAGGTGATGGCTTTATTGCTGAAGAGGTTTTCAAAGAGATCAAAAGCACATACTGCTTCCGGGATATTTCTGAAAATGAATGGCAGGAAGTATTGATGCATATCACCAATGGCGGCAATGCTTTGCAGCATTACGATGAATATAAAAAAGTGGAGGTTGAAGAAGGTATATACCGCATCAAAAACAGGCGTATTGCTATGCGGCATCGTATGCATATTGGAACAATAGTGAGTGATGCAATGCTGAAGGTAAAGCTGATGAATGGTAAGTATATCGGCGTGATTGAAGAATGGTTCATCAGCAGGTTAGAACCGGGATCTGTTTTTACCATCGCAGGAAGAAATGTAGAACTCGTAGCCATCAAAGACATGCATGTGATGGTGCGTTTATCTTCTTCCAAAAAATCCATCGTTCCCAGTTGGATGGGCGGAAGAATGAGCCTGACTGCAAACCTGGGCCAGATTCTTCGGGAAACGTTTAGTCTTGCTCATGATACACTATTACATACAACAAGAAAAAAACAATTCATTGAACTAAAAACACTACGCCCCTTATTTGAACTGCAGGATACATTATCGCATATTCCAAAAGACAACGAACTGCTTATGGAATATATTGAAAGCAAAGAAGGCTATCACCTACTGGTCTATCCTTTTGAAGGAAGGCAGGTGCATGAGGCCATGAGTGCTATTCTTGCTTATCGCATTGGACAATTACAGCCCATCACTTTTTCAATTGCGATGAATGATTATGGATTTGAGTTATTGAGTGATCAGCCCATACCCATTCACAATAATAACTTAACTGAATTATTCAGTAATGATAATTTACTTGCCGATATTCAAAGAAGTATGAACAACACTGAAATGGCTAAAAGAAAATTCAGGGATATAGCTGTAATTGGAGGTTTGATATTCCAGGGATACCCGGGAGAACATAAAAAAGCCAGGCACCTGCAATCATCAGCATCACTATTATTTAAGGTATTTGAAGAATATGAGCCGAATAATATTTTACTCAGGCAGGCCTATAATGAAGTGCTAGAACAACAAATGGAAGAAGTGCGTTTACGAAATGCTTTACAACGCATCGGCAAAAGCAAGATCATTCTTATGCATCCTGAGCAACTGACACCACTTTCATTTCCCATTGTTGTAGATGGATTAAACCGGAATAATCTTTCATCCGAAAAACTGGAAGACCGTGTGCGCCGAATGCAACAACAGTTGGAAAAATAGCTTTATCCATCCAGCTTTATTTGAATAAAAAAGCAGGTAAAAACTTACCTGCTTATGTAAAAGCGAATAGTTTATTTGTTCACCAGGTATTTTCGCTGAACCGTGTAAAGTATAATAAACAACAGAACAATGGCAACGCCAATCAAAGAAAAGCCCGAATAAATGGTAGCTACATTAATAAACATAGCTGTTCCAATAAAAGGCAGTATTTCTCCAATCAGCCATAAATAGTAACCCTGTGCTTTCAACTTCCTCATTTGAATAGCTCCAACAAGGCATAAAGTAGTAGCAACTAATCCAATAACCAAAATGGGTAATTTATTCTCAGCTGCAAGTTTTGCTCTCTCTAAAGCTTCCGGTGTTAAAAACTTCTTAGCCATGTCCGGGAGATCTGTTCTGCTCATAGCAGTTTCCATATCTGCTACTCCTTTATCCGCTTTAAAAAAACTCCAAAATCCGCCAATGTACCCTAAGGCACAGCCAACGAAAGTAAAAACGGTTAAGGTTTTTAGACTACCATAATCCTGATCCATCTGTTGTTCGTTGTTAAAAGAATCTGTCATAGCATTTTTTTTGGTTACATGAATGTATTAAAAATAAAACATTTGTTTTAAGAATTTTAAAATCACATTTCAAGTTATCGTTAGCTTTACGCCTTTTGCAGCACTATGCAGGCACCGGCTTCTTATAATTTCAGGGATCAGCATTTTTGGCTCTCACCGGGCAGGGTTATTTACTGGGAAGAACAACAGGCTTTGATTGCATCCGATTTACACTTGGGAAAAACCGGCCATTTTAGGAAAAGTGGCATTGCCGTTCCGCAAGAGGTTTTTAAAGAAGACATGCAATGTTTGGCAGATCTTATCAGTTTTTTTAACCCTAAACAACTTCTTGTTGTTGGCGATTTTTTTCACAGTCATGCCAATAAAGAATTAGAATGGTTCATGAGGTGGAGAAATGATTTTAGTATTTTAGATATCCAGCTCATCAAGGGCAATCATGACATTCTTCATGACAACTGGTATCAAAACACAGGCATACGTGTGATAGAAGAAAGTTTAACGATCGCCGACTTCACTTTCATTCACAGTATTGAACAAACCGGGAATATTCAAGGAAACACAACTTATTTTTTTAGCGGACATATTCATCCTGGGGTTACCATTAAAGGAATTGGCAAACAATCTCTTCGTTTTCCTTGTTTTTATTTTGGAGAAAACTATGCGGTATTGCCCGCATTCAGTCGCTTTACAGGGTTGGCTTCCATCAAACCCCAAAAAAAAGACATCGTTTTTGCAATTGTGAATAATACAGTTATACAGGTAGCATGATAAAGATCGCTTATAATCCTATTTATGCTCATCCTTTACCTGAAGGACATCGTTTTCCCATGTTAAAATATGAGCTGATACCTGGTCAGTTATTGCATGAAGGAACAATCACTCCGGAAAATATTTTTTCGCCTGCGCCATGTAATGAAGAAGTGGTATTATGGACACACGATAAAGACTACCTCGATAAACTATTAATGCAAACCTTATCAGCATCAGAGCAAAGAAAAATAGGTTTCCCTCAATCTCCGGCGCTTACACAAAGAGAATTAATGATTACTCAAGGCACGATCGATTGTTGTTCCTATGCCATAGAACATGGTGTAGCGTTGAATATTGCCGGTGGAACACATCATGCATTTGCAGACCGTGGCGAAGGATTTTGCCTATTGAACGATTTTGGTGTTGCAGCTAATTATCTTTTACAAAAAAAGATCAACAAAAAAATATTGATCATAGATCTCGATGTACACCAGGGAAACGGTACAGCAAAGATTTTTGAAAACAATGATGCTGTATTCACATTCAGTATGCATGGAGAACATAACTACCCTTTCCATAAAGAAAAAAGCAGTTTGGATATTCCTTTGAAAGACGGAACAGATGAACATACTTATCTGCAGTTGTTGTTGGATACTTTACCAGGTGTAATAGAAGAAGTTAAGCCCGACTTCGCATTTTACTTATCAGGTGTAGATATCCTAAACACAGATAAGTTTGGAAAACTGAATATATCCATGAATGGCTGCAAAAAAAGAGATGAATATGTTTTTACACAACTGAAAAAACACAATATTCCTGTAACAGTTGCGATGGGTGGCGGTTACTCCCCAAACATAAGAACGATTGTAGAAGCACACTGTAACACATTTAGAACAGCCATGGATATTTATTAAACAAAAAAGCCATCCTGAAAAGGACAGCTTTATACTTACTAACTCACCAAAAATCAATTCAATTTTTTCTTAAGGCTACTCACCTGTTCCTGCAGGTTATTAACCATTCCTGCTAAAGAATCAACATCCCATCGTTGAACAGTATTGGCCTTTTGCAGAATATAAATAGCCTTCCAAACTTCAATCACATCTTCAGCATTTACCTGGTAAGGCTCATAAATAGGATTATCACTTATCAAAGTAAGCTTATTCTTTGTTCGATTATTTTTCATGATGCGTTTATACACCACCCCTTCGTTTTTAGAAAGCACCACATAAGTATTGCTATTCCTAACTTCTTCCAGATCCTCTACTTTTTCTCCTACAATTACGCTACCACTTGGAGTTGGCAACATACTGTCTCCCACAATTTCAAAAGCCCTGTACATGCCGGGGGCCAGCATAGGCAGTGTAAAAGTGTTCAGTTCATCCAAGAAATCAGGATCAGCATACCCTGCCAAATAACCAGCAGCTGCTTTTACGGGAACAAACTGAATTTCAGCAGTGCCACTTGCCGAAGACATTTTCATTTTCCTACGTTGTTCAATATAACTGGCACCTTTAGCAGCACTCAGATCTTTTAGCAACAATTCATCCAAACTAAGTTTAAAGAGTGCACTCATCGCTTCCAGCACTTCCAGTTTAGGTTCTGCCCTTTCTTCTTCATAGGCACCAACCAGGGATCGCTTTATGCTTAGTTTATTGGCAAACTCTTCCTGTGTCCAACCACGCAGCTTACGGAGGTAACGAAGATTTTTTCCGGCGTAACTCATAGCTAATTGATTTAGCTGCAAAATACTAATATTTTTAGTTTTTCAAAATTTATTTTTTCCTCCCCTAAAATATTTTCTGAAAAGCTCGTTTCCCATTACCATTCAGCCCTTGCAGTGGGACTTGTGTCTAACGTGGTAAATTGTTGTACCTGGTATTTATAAAAAGCAGTAATAGCGATCATTGCAGCGTTATCGGTACAATATTCAAAAGAAGGGATAAATGTTTTCCACTGGTATTTAATACCACTCTCCACCAAAGCCTTTCGCAGGCCACTGTTAGCACTAACACCTCCGGCGATGCAAACATTTTTAACTCCTGTTTGCTGAACAGCTTTTTTTAATTTTTTGATAAGGATGGAAATAATGGTATGCTGAACGGAGGCACATAAGTCATGCAGGTTATCCTGTATAAAATTCGGCTCCTGCTTTTGCAAAAAATAAAGTACGGAAGTTTTAAGGCCACTGAAAGAAAAATCAAGCTTTGGTATTTGAGGCTCTGCAAATTTGAATTTCAAAGGATTGCCGGACTGTGCATATTTATCAATCAATGGTCCGCCAGGATAAGGCAATCGCAGCAATTTTGCCGTTTTATCAAAAGCCTCTCCTGCCGCATCATCTATCGTTTCGCCAATTACCTCTAACACCAAAGGAGCTTTCGCCAACACAATCTGCGTATGCCCGCCACTAACTGTTAGACATAAAAAAGGGAAATCAGGCCTGTCATCTGCAATAAGATTGGCCAACACATGTGCCTGCATATGATGTACGGCAATTAAAGGCTTATTTAAAGCCAATGCTACAGATTTAGCAAATTGCGCACCCACCAATAAACTACCTATCAAACCGGGTGCCTGGGTAAACGCTACCGCATCTATGGCTTGCCTTGAACAGGATGCCTGAACCAATGCCGCATCTACCACAGGAACGATGTTTTGCATATGAGCACGACTGGCCAATTCCGGTACCACGCCACCGTATTGCTCATGAATAGCCTGGCTGGCAATTACATTAGACAATATCTTTCCATCCACACACACAGACGCAGATGTTTCATCACAGGAAGATTCAATTGCAAGAATAGTTGCCAAGATGATAGATTAAATGATTGAAAACTGAATGGCAAAAATACAATTCAACACTATCAACACGCCAACTCATTAGAACTTACTTTGTTCTAATGGCAACAACAGGATCCATTTTAGCAGCTATAGAGGCTGGAATAATACCTGAAAGAATACCTAACACCACACAAATAGATAAGGCCAATATAATAATGTTAGGTGCAATATACATTGGGAAAGGAAGTACGGCACTTAAAGCCTGGGCCAAAATCCACACCAACAATAAACCAATCAAACCACCGATCACACATAAAAAAGCACTCTCCAAAAGAAACTCAGTTAAAATAGTTTTGCTTTTAGCGCCGATTGCTTTTTTTAATCCAATCTGGCTGGTGCGTTCCCTTACGGTCACAAACATGATATTAGCTACTCCAAAGGCTCCAACAATCAAACTTAACCCGGCAATGGCCCATCCGCCAACATTCACCTGGCCAAAGAATCCTCCAATGGCTTCACTGAAATTTTTGATATCGTTTAATGCAAAGTCATCTTCATCTTTTGGACTGAGTTTTCGCAATTGCCTCATGTTTCCTCGCAACTCATCAATCAATGCAGCAGTTGGAACACCATCTTTTGCTTTTGCTATGATGAGGTGCTGACCAATATTGTTCACGTTGAACATAGATGCAAAAAAGCGGTAGGACACGATGATAGATAAATCGAACTGAAAACCACCTACAAAACTGTTTCCCTGCTTTTCTATTAAGCCTACGATGGTTACCTTCTTACCATTGATGGTTATTTCTTTCCCCACTGCTTTCTCAGCCGACCCAAAAAGATCCTCTGCATTTTTATTACCAATCACACAAGTAGGAGAACCTCTTTCAAATTCTGCATCACTGATATAACGGCCTTCAGCCATACGCAGATCCTGTATCTTATAAAAATCTTCCGATACTCCGTATAAGTTTACACCCTGCAGTTGGTTATCCTCGTATTCTGCTGTAATTCCGGTTGGAACAAAATAAGCAACATATTCAGCCTGTTTTGTGTTGGCTCTAATAAACAGCATATCACTGTATTTATTAGCGGGCCGTTTTACATACTTCCACCAGGGATAATTAGGACCGTTTTCAGAATAATCGAATTTATCGATCCATACAGAATTACTACCCAGCGCTTTAATTTCAGACTGGATCTTCCTTTCCAGGCTGTCAACAGTAGCCAGCACGCCAATAATACAGAAAATGCCAATGGTTATACCGAAGAGCGATAAAAAAGTACGCAGCTTATTTACACGCAATTCCTGCATGGCCATTTTAAAGCTGTTCCACAATATGGTGAGCAGTTTGAACATATTTCAAATGTAAAAGATGAATTTGAAGTTAGTGTTTAAAATATTTAAATGCATTTTTAACTTGATGAACGGAGAATATAGCTTTGTTAAAGCCATTACTCCCATTGCATTTCATTCATTCCACACGATATAAAAAAGGGTGAAATCGCACAACCATAAAGAGTTAAATTTTGTATTAATTGGCATCGTTAGCGTAAAAAAAATTTTTTTAGAACCATCAGCATTGATTAGTATACTATTTTTGCGACGAAATTTTTTCAACCACAATTCTGCTATATGACCTGGAAACAAGTCTTCACATCTTCAGTTGGTAAGAAATTAGTGATGGGTTTTACCGGAATATTTCTTATTCTTTTTTTGATTGTACATGTTGGTTTAAATGCCTGTATCTGGGCTAATGATGGCGGCGAAATGTTTAATAAGGGCGCTCACTTTATGGGAGCCAATGTTGTTCCCCGCATTTTAGAGATCGGTTTATTTGCCGGGCTTATCCTTCACATTATTCAGGGTTTGATGCTCGAGGCTTCTAACCGCAGCAAACGCTCAGTTAAATATGCCGTAAGCTATGGCAACGATGGCAGCAAATGGTACAGCAGAAGCATGGGCTTACTGGGAACAATCATCTTGTTGTTCCTCATTTTGCATCTTTCTAATTTTTGGTTACCCAACCGTGCTAACCAGGGCTTTTTATTAGGAGAAGAAATTAACCTATACGAAAAAATGAAAGTGGAATTTAGTGAACTGTGGGTTGTGATCGTATATGTACTGGGATGTATTTCACTGGGGTATCATCTGGCACACGGATTTCAAAGTGCCTTTAAAACAATGGGTGTGCACAACAAAAAATATCATGCAATGATCAGCAGTGTTGGTTATGGTTTTTCCATTATTGTTCCGCTGGCTTTTGCTTTGATGCCAATCAGTTTTTATTTAGGCTGGGTGAACTAAAATGCTCATCAATGGTTGAATAATGTTATAACTGTTGAAGTGTGCGACGCAACAGCAGACGCTATGAAAAGCTGAAGCTGACCTTCAAAAAATAATCAGATAAATCTGCGATATATGCTGAATGCAAAAATTCCTGCAGGGCCGTTAGAAAATAAATGGACAGATTATAAGGGCCATTGTAAGTTGGTGAATCCTGCCAACAAACGCAAATTAGAAGTGATCATTGTAGGAACAGGTTTGGCAGGTGCCAGCGCCGCTGCCAGCTTGGGTGAATTAGGTTATAAAGTAAAAGCGTTCTGCTTCCAGGATAGCCCACGCCGTGCACACTCTATTGCGGCACAGGGCGGTATCAATGCAGCTAAAAACTACCAAAACGACGGTGACTCTGTTTTCCGTTTGTTCTACGATACAATTAAGGGTGGTGACTACCGTGCAAGGGAAGCCAATGTGCATCGCCTGGCAGAGGTAAGTGCCAATATTATTGACCAATGTGTGGCTCAGGGTGTACCTTTTGCCCGTGAATACGGTGGTTTATTAAGCAACCGTTCTTTCGGTGGAACACAGGTACAGCGTACGTTCTATGCTGCCGGGCAAACCGGTCAGCAATTATTGATCGGCGCTTACCAGGCGTTAGAAAGACAAGTGGCTTTGGGCAATGTAAAAATGTATAGCCGTCACGAAATGTTGGAAGTAGTGAAAGTTGATGGCAAGGCTCGTGGCATCATTGCCAGGAACCTAGTTACCGGTAAACTGGAACGTCATTTCGGCCATGCTGTATTGTTGTGCAGTGGCGGTTACGGTAACGTATTCTATCTATCTACCAACGCCATGGGCAGTAATGTAACGGCTGCATGGAAAGCACATAAAAAAGGAGCTGCGTTTGCCAACCCTTGCTTTACACAGATTCACCCAACCTGTATTCCGGTGAGTGGAGATCATCAGTCTAAATTGACATTGATGTCTGAATCACTGAGAAATGATGGAAGGATTTGGGTTCCAAAGAAACAAGGCGATAACCGTAAGCCTAACGAGATACCTGAAGAAGAAAGGGATTATTATTTGGAAAGAAGGTACCCGGCTTTTGGAAACCTTGTACCGCGTGATGTGGCCAGTCGTGCTGCAAAAGAAAGATGTGATGCGGGTTATGGCGTAGGATCTTCTAAACAAGCTGTGTACTTAGATTATGCTGCCGCCATTGAGCGTTATGGCAGAATTGAAGCCAGCAAGGAAGGAAAGGAAGATGCTCCTCTTGAAGAGATCATTGCATGGGGTAAAGAAGTGGTAAAAGAAAAATATGGTAACCTGTTTGACATGTATGAAAAAATAACAGGTGAAAACCCATATGAAGTTCCAATGCGTATCTATCCTGCCGTTCACTACACAATGGGTGGATTATGGGTGGATTATGAATTACAAACATCAGTTCCTGGTTTATATGCTCTTGGTGAAGCCAACTTCAGCGATCATGGTGCCAACCGTTTGGGTGCTTCTGCATTGATGCAGGGGTTAGCAGATGGTTATTTTGTAATTCCTTACACTATAGGTAACTACCTGGCTGACGAGATTTACAATAAGCCTATTTCTACCGAACATGAAGCTTTCGCTGCTGCTGAAAAAGAAGTAAGCGACCGTTTGGATAAACTGATGAGCATTAAAGGAAATACCTCAGTGGAATCTTTTCATAAGCGTTTAGGAAAGATCATGTGGGATAAATGTGGTATGGCCCGTAATGCAGAAGGCTTACAACAGGCAATCACTGAAATACAGGAGCTGAAAAAAGAATTTTGGAGTGACGTGAAGATCCCTGGCGGTATAACCGAATTCAACCCCGAATTAGATAAGGCTGGCCGTGTTGCCGATTTTATTGAACTGGGAGAATTAATGTGTAAAGATGCACTGAACAGGAATGAAAGCTGTGGCGGCCATTTCCGTGAAGAATATCAAACACCCGATGGTGAAGCTTTACGTGATGATGCCAACTATATGTATGTAGCTGCATGGGAATACAAGGCAGACAGTAACTGGGAGCTCCATAAAGAATCACTGGAGTACGATGTAATTAAACCAACCCAACGTAATTATAAGTAATTTCAAACTAGCGAGATGGAACATTATAATATGAATTTAACGCTGAAAGTTTGGCGTCAGAAAAGTAGCAACGAGCAAGGATATTTTGAAACTTACCAAGTAAGGGACATTTCCTCAGAAATGTCTTTCCTCGAAATGTTCGATGTGCTGAACGAACAGCTGATCAAAGAAAATAAAGAACCCATTGCTTTCGACCATGATTGCCGCGAAGGTATTTGTGGTATGTGTTCCATGTATATTAACGGTAAGCCGCATGGCCCCTGGCATGCGAATACAACCTGCCAGTTGCACATGAGGGCTTTTAAAGATGGCGATACCATTGTTGTGGAGCCCTGGCGTGCCAAAGCTTTCCCTGTAATTAAGGATCTGGTGGTAGATCGTACTGCATTTGACCGCATCATACAAGCCGGAGGATACATTTCAGTCAACACGGGTAATGCTGTTGATGGGAATGCCATTCCTATTGAAAAAGATAAAGCTGATGCTGCTTTCGCAGCTGCAATGTGTATCGGCTGTGGCGCTTGTGTAGCAGCCTGTAAGAACAGCAGTGCTATGTTATTTTTGTCCGCTAAGGTATCCCACCTTTCTTTATTGCCGCAGGGAGATCCTGAAAGAAAATCCCGTGTGGTAAACATGGTGGCACAAATGGATAAGGAAGGCTTCGGGGCTTGTACCAATACCGGTGCTTGTGAAGCCACTTGCCCCAAAGAAATCTCTATTTCAAACATTGCCCGTTTGAACAGGGAATACCTTACATCAAGTTTAACAGCTGAAAAATAAATTAATCTATAATAGTTTTACAGAAAAGCTTCATGATCTTTCGTGAAGCTTTTTTATTTCAGTTCATTTTCCATAAGGTTTTGAATCTTTGATAAATGGATACAGTGCTAAAAGTTACTCATAATCGAGTACCAATATTTTGAGTAGGGAATCTATTAATATGCAATTAACTACAGATCTGAAATGGCTAATACTTTTTTTCGCTTTAAACAATTCACTATCCAGCAAGATGCCTGTGCGATGAAGGTCTCTACAGATGCCTGTTTATTTGGCGCCTGGACAGCAGAATATTTCCCTTCGAATGCTCAACATGTATTAGACATTGGAACGGGTACAGGTTTGTTATCCCTAATGAATGCGCAGAAAAATAAGAGTTCAACATTTCATGCGATTGAAATTGATAAACCTGCTGCAATGCAGGCTGCTACCAATTTTGAACAAAGTCCATGGAAGAATAACTTTAAAATATACCATAATTCTATCCAGGCCTTTGCTGAACAAAATATACAGCCATACGATGTAATTATTTCCAATCCGCCTTTCTTTCAAAACGATTTAAAAAGTAACAACGAGAAAAGAAACCTGGCCCTGCACAGCGAAGCACTTTCACTGGAAGAATTGTTGACCATTGCATCGAAATTATTAAAGGATAACGGGGTATTTTTTCTTTTAATGCCTTTTCACAGAAATACAGAAACAAAACTAATAGGAAGGCAAGTTGGTTTACATGTTGAGGAAGAAATACATGTTAAGCAAACACCTACCCACACTTTTTTCAGAACTATGTTTCGTTTTACTAAAACCACTGCAACAACAAAAACAAGCGAGATCGTTATTCAGCATAACAATACCTACACGACTGATTTCATTGAACTTTTAAAAGATTACTACCTGTATTTGTAAAGTAAAAAGTTTAAGGTGAAAACCTAAAAATAATAGTGGATACAACTTTTGGTGTTAGCTGATAAAAAAACACATGGCTTTCTTATTAGGCTCTCTCTTCAATTACTTGTTGCCATGTTGTACTGCCCATTCATTTAATGCTTTGCATAATCTTCGAGATATGAAAAGGAGCTTGTTAGTTTCCCCTCTTGTAAAATAGTAGCTCTCTCAATTATATCGCTTCCTCCCTTAACCACATCTTCTAAAACATATTTGATCAGCTGCTCACCAAAATAACGGCTCGCATCTCTCGGCAATTCATTGGGAAGGTTACCAACAGCGATCACATCAATACTATCCGGTAGATAAGGCATTGTTTTTTGAAACGTTTTTCTGCTGACACCATATACCGGATCTGCAATAGACTGATCACCCAGATTAATCGGTACTGAACCATTCAGGTCATCCGTAATGTCTGAAATAGTTTGAATAGAAAATCGCTCATCTATATCTTCTTTCTCAAACAAACGGGGCATATCTGCCTGCCAGTAAATTCCATTCATCAGCACATCTGTGCAATGTGTATAGGGTAAAAAACGGCTCCTGTACTCTTCAGGATGTTCATGAAAATGTTCTCTTTTATACGTTTTCAGTTCCTTATGTGTGTACAACTCATGCCCTTTTAACTGCACATACACCGGGTAAGCAAATTTTCTTTCCAGGTATTCATCCGGTTCTACTTCCGTAACACCCATCAGGTTCATGATCTCTATGATACCATGCGCTACCCGACCACTTCCCGTTATGGCAATCCGCATATTGGGTAGTTTAACACCAAAATAAGTATGTATCAGTTCACGGTAATCTTTCACCTCGAAAACCCTCCCTAAATCAAACAATCCGGTTCTCTTGCCATAACACATCATACCGTTATGAGCACCAACAATTCCTGCAAAAAAACCAAACCCAATAATACGCTGGCCATCTTCATGCTCCAAACATTCATAATCGATCAGCGTAATATTTTTATCCATCATGGCATGAAATAACTGCTGGTTATAGGGTTGTTTTTTCTTGGTATGAGAAAAGAATAAGTATGTTTTACCGGCAATCAATTGCGCTACAGGTACTTCTTTTATACCCAATAAAATATCACAGGAAGAAAGATCATCCGCCACTTCTACACCAGCACTCTTATATTCGGCATCACTGAAACAACGATTAGCGGAAGCTTCTACCACTACCCTTACTTCATGGCTGTTCTTCATAATCCATTTACACTGGGCCGGCGTTAGAGCCACCCGGTTATCTGCTGGAACTTTTCCTTCTTTAATAAGGCCAATCGTTACCATTAGAATTACTTTTGAAGTACGAAGGTAAGGTACTATGGTATCAACGCCTGCAACACAGGTGTAGCATCGTTGCGTCGCACACTTCAACTGCAGTAAACATGATGAACTATTTTGAATTGTTTGAAATACCCGTAAGCTTAAAGCCCGATGGAGGCTTAGTAAAAAAGAAGTATTATGAACTGAGCCGAAAATATCATCCTGATTTCTTTAGCCAGTCATCAGATGAGGAACAAGCAGATGCATTGGAAAAGTCGGCACAAGTGAACAAAGCTTACAAAGTTTTCAGCAATGCGGACGAAACTATAAAATATGTATTACAGTTGAAAGGCTTGTTGCAGGAAGAAGAAAAATACCAGTTATCACCAGATTTTCTGATGGAGATGATGGAACTGAATGAACAACTGATGGATGCGAAGATGGAAGGTGATACCGAGGTAATCGCAAAAATTCAATCTTCTATAAACAATATTCAATCTTCTTTATATGAACTTGTTAAAAACATTGTGGAACATTATCAGGAAGGTGTTACTTCCGAAAAAGAGTTGCTGCAAGTAAAAGATTATTACTTCAAGAAGAAATACCTCAGCAGGCTTACAGAAGGTATGGATAAACAATAGATTAGCTCAAAAAGAAAGACCACCAAGAACTTATTTTTTGCTGGAATACTCGGATGCTGTAATATTGCAGCCCGATACAAAAGTATCAGCCCAGATGGCGGAACTGGTAGACGCGTCAGACTCAAAATCTGGTATCAGCAATGATGTGCAGGTTCGATTCCTGTTCTGGGCACAACACCACCTTAACCGGTGGTTTTTTTATGCCCTATAATCAGCTACTGCAAAGGATTTCAAACGACAACCATTCTTTTACTTTACTTTAATTATTCGTTATTTTCTCATTTTTTGTCACTCTGGTGTCACTGAAGTGACAAATTTTTCAAAATAAATCATACCTTAGGTTGACTAAAATCACACCAAAGGAAAATGAGTGTTACATTAAGAAAGCGAAAAAATTTAGATGGCACTACATCATTGCTACTAGATATATATTACAATGATGGTGAAAAAGGTGTGAGAGTGAGAGAGTTTCTTAAACACCTCAAATTATCTAAACCTTCTAACTTACTTGATAGGGAGAGCAATAAAAAGAAACTACAGCAAGCCGAAGAAATTGCTATAGCCAGGGCTGCCGAACTGGAAGCAAATAATTATGGAATGATCACAGACATTGGAAAGAAAACTTTAATTACAACTTGGATGCAGTCTTATGTTGATACCTATAAGAAGGCAGATAAAAGAAACATGTCTGGGGCACTCCAACGTTTTAAGGATTTCCTAAAAGAAGAAAATAAAGAGCGCTTAACATTTGCAAACATAACCCCTTTGCTAATCGAAGACTTTATAGAGTTCCTAGAACATAAAAGTAGCGGAGAAGGGGCATCATCTTATTACAATAGGTTTAAGAAGATGCTTAAGCATGCCTACAGGAAAAAACTAATGAGAGAAAATATATTGGACCAAGTCGAACGCAAAGTAAAAGGGAAGGCCAAAAAGAAAGATATATTAACTATTGATGAGCTTAAAACATTAAATGCTACTCCGATCGAAAGCGACGAGGTTAGGAAAGCATTTTTATTTTGCTGCGTTACCGGTTTAAGATGGATTGATGTAAAACCCTTAACCTGGGAATGTGTGAATATGCAAAATAAGCAAATGGTTATTACTCAAAAGAAAACAGGGGAAGAAGTTACTATACCGCTCAATGAAACTGCTATCCAATTAATCGGGAAGAAAAGAAAACCAAAGGAACCAGTATTTAACCTTCCCACAGCGAACGGTGCCAATAAAACATTAAAAGCGTGGGTTAAGCGTGCTCAAATAGAAAAGAAGATTACTTGGCATAATGCCCGCCATAGCTTTGGTACAAACTTAATTTACAATGATGTGGATGTACTTACAGCCTCGAAACTGTTAGGCCATACTACTTTAAAACATACACAACGCTACGTTGATGCAGCGGAAGAAATGAAACAAAAAGCCACTAATAAATTAAACCTTAACATTTAACAATCTCTACCATGAGTAACAACAAAAAAAGAAGGCATCAAAAAAGAAATGCTAACAGTATCCCGGTAACAGAAGTTTATGAGGCATTAATACGCCTGCAACTTCAAGCAAGGTATTTATTCAACTACAAAAAAGAACAACAAACGAAAGATTGAGATTGAAAATTCGATTTACCAATGGCTAATGAATACAATTTTAATGAGGGCTATACCGGTCCAGTTGAGAAAATATTGAATAAACTATTAACCCCTGCTCACTTAACAGGGGTTAATATTCCTATAAATCAGGAACTAGAAGCACCTGTATTGTCATTCCGTCCTTCTTCTTTCAAGGATGAACAATATATTATTTGTAAACGAAAAATTAACGGGAAACCCTATGCCGGAATAATGACCGATAAGGTATTAAATTTCGGAGATGAAATTCATTTATTTATCGAATCACTTAGAAGTTACTTAGTTAATATTCAAACTGAAAGAATTCAATTCATTCATAACAGTATACAAAGTAAATTATCATCTTCGGTAATAAATAATTTAGCAACCTTAAACTTTGAGTATAAAAAATTCAATCTACTTATCGATGTCTTAATGGATGAAGGTATATTAACGATTGAAGAAGATGATAGAACATCTTTTAAAGCACTATGGTTTGATGTTTATAAAAGGAGCTGCGAAAAAAAAGCTACTCAGGCCTTTAATAATTTATCTGTATCGATCAAAGAGGTATTTGAAGAGCTCAATAATTCTGCTATACTTTCAACTGAGAAAAAACACAACGGAGGAAATATCAGTAAAGACAAGGTAACATTAAGTGATTTTATAGAAGAGCATATACTCATACAAGATGAGGACTCCAAGGTTAGTAGGTTTGAGGAGATGGAAAGTATAATCAAAAGTAGAGAAGAATGGAGTATGAGCGTTTTCAAAGCCGCATGGCTACTTTTTCTACATGAAAATAAATTTCTAAAAGACGAATCACCCGGAAGAAAAAAATATAGTAAAGTTTGTTCTGAATTCGGAATATGGAGATACTCCAAAGAGATAAGTAAATTAACTTCTATTACAAGTTGTTATCAAAAGGGCAAACAAGGTGAAACAGTGTCGAAAAAAATGAACGGCTTAGATCGTCATAAAAAAAATATTGAGCTAGCCCTTAGAAGTAAAGGCTTAATAGTCCAACCTAAGTAGTATAAAAAAGAGTATATTATACTACTTATACACTTTTATTTTTCAATTCTAACTGTTTTCTGTAATTGAGTTTTATAGCTTTTTATCACTAATACACCTTCTTTCTTCTATTTCATACATGGTCCATTATTACCACTTTTGACACTGTTAGCAACAGTGGCCGCTGTTCATTTCATTAATCAAAAATTAAAACAATGGACTTAGCAAACAAAAGGGTATTAACATTTGACGAAGGTTGCCAATTACTTGGCTATAAAAAATCGTATGTATATAAACTAACCTCGTCAGGAATACTGCCATTTAGTAAGCCAAATGGCAAAAGAATATTCTTCGAAAGAGAAAAGCTTGAAAACTTCATGCTTCGCAACCCTAACACAACGCATGAAGAAATGCAGGTAGAGGCTGCAACATTTTTAACTAAAGAAAAAGGAGGTACTGCTTTATGAGAAACAATACCTCCAAATCATTTGATAGATCACACAATGAAGCTACAAAAAAACATAACACCTCCTCTACTTCCCGGCAGTCATTCAAGCAAATCAATAAGTCCGGCCAACGGCTTAAAGAAAAGGTACTTGTCTTAGAGGCAATTCACAAACACCAGCCGGTAACTAGTAGAATGCTTTCAGAACTAATTGGTAAGGAGCGGTCCAATATAACACGGACCTTATTTGACCTCGAGCATGATGATTGTCCAACAATCAAGGTAGCTTTTGAGGCCCGTTGCCCTGTCACTAAGAAAATAGTAAAGCATTATACGGTCATTGATTGGAAACAAGAAAATTAATAAGCTATGAGTAATAAATTAAGAGAGTTCCCCAGTAAGCCGAATGCGCAAGGCTTCTTTTATGAATCTGCTGAAATGTATGGCTTTGGTATCCTTTCTGGTACTATTGGAAACCTAGCAGTAAAAAAGATACAAACCTCAAAAGGCACCGCAATAGTCAAAAAGCTTTCAGCCCTAGATTATGTAACGCTGAAAGGTGGCAAGCAGTTTAAGAAAAATGATGTTCATTATCATTTGCAGGTTATGGCTACAGCTACCGAGATCAACGGCCAAAAGTTTCCAGTTGCTTACTATACAACTTCTTTAACACATGCCGAGTTAAATAAGCTGATGGTTGCAAGTACGGAGCTCAATTTCCTATAACATACAAAACCGTTACGGATGGATAAGTTTTTCAAAGTAGCCGCCTATTTAACTGCGGTAGATAACATGAGTAGTGTATTTGCCAGTGCAACAAGTAAAAGTATGGCCAGTATTGAAAAGATGCAAAAGCAAATGCAGGTTACCCGGGATGGTGCATTGCTGATTGGTGCAGGCAAAAAAGGGTTGGATTTAATTGAAGATACTACCAAAGCTTATGGCGACATGCAAGAGGCGGCTTTAAAGATGCAAGCTACCATCATGCAAAAGGGTGGTATTGTTGACACTGATACTTATGGCAAGTTGTTTCAAATGAGTGAATACCTAAGCGAACACTATGCTAATAATGCTACTGCTTATTTGGACATGGTCCGTGTTTTGAAAAGCAACCGCATAGACGAGCCGGATATATTAGGCGGTATTGGTGAAGCTACTGCAAAGCTTGCTGATTTGTTCGACCAAATGAACCCTGCAGCAATTGGAGAGTTTGCAGCCCGTATGCGAAATGACATGGGGGTTGGTGTGCAAGACATGGGTAAGATGATGGATGTAATTGCCAGGGTCCAAAACTTAGGGTTAGGGAAATCGGGTGAAGAGGTTGTGTCAGAAATGAACGAGTTCTTTTCTAAAGTTGGTTTAGGCCTTGCAAACCTTCATGTAGGTGGATTAGATACCGGGAAAGACATGGCAGCACTTGGAGCCTTATTCATGCAAAAGGGAATCAGCGGCCAACAAACGGGTACCAATTTCAGACGAATATTTGACGGACTAAGAGATCCCGAAAGGATAATTAAAGTGAATAGCATGGCGGCCATGTATGGTAAGACCTTAGAGTTTTTTGATAAGTCGGGCCATTTCAAGGGAATAGAAAACTTTGTAGATCAGCTTAACAAACTAAAGGGATTAAATCCGAATGCAATAGCTGAGATTTTAAAACCCTTTTCAGGGCGGCAAGGCTTATCAACAGACTTCTTAGAGTTCTTGGCAAACGATGGCCGGGCGGCTTTTGATACTGTAATGGAGAGAATGGAAAAACAAGCCACTTTAGATGAAAAGCTTGAAAAGATAATGGAGGGGCTGAATTACCAAAAGAAAGTATTTGATACTAGTTGGAACAATACCAAAGCTGCATTAGGAAATACAGTTGCTCCCCTGTTGACTAAGCTATATGAATCCTTAAATAAGATCGTGGTATCAATCAGGGAATTTGTAGAAGAGAACCCAAGGATAGCGCAAACATTAATGCAGTTCGCAGCATTGGGGAGTGTTGCTTTAATATTAAAAGGCACCTCGGCTATTATTTCTACCATGGCAACAGGTATGGAGTTGTTGGGTATTAATTCAGGATTGGCCTTAACTTCTTTTTCAAGATTTGCAAGTAATGCGATCGGCTTCATTTCGGGATTAAGTAAAGGTCTTTTAGTTCTAAATGGGGTACAATACATTGCAAATACAGCCTTTCACAAAGACTATGGTTTGTTGGAAGTAGCATGGAAAATTGTTGAACCAATTGCTAAGGCGGCAGCCCTCTTAGACTATGGTGCACAGGGATTAGCAAGCTTAGCCGGTTTAAGTGATGGCGGTAGTCCTATCGCAAACTGGATTGATAGAGTAAATGCAGATTTTTCAAGTTCTCACTCACCTTATCTTCCTGCAAACCCGGTTTCAAATGGTAGCGGTCAAATTGTTTATAGTCCATCCATTACAATCAACGGAACAAGCGGCAACAGTGTACAGGAATTACACACCGTTATGAATGATAAGATGAAAGAGTTTGATAGGATGATGAAGGAATATCAATCACAAAGAAGCCGAAAAGGATTTTAACGATTAAAAGTAGCAGTATGAGTAAGAAAACATCCTTCTATTTTTCTCATGACTATAATTGCCGACAAGATGAAAAAATAAAGTGCCTAATTCGAAAACATGGAATGACTGGTTATGGGGTATGGTGGTCCATTATTGAGGATTTGTATAACAATGAAAACCGTTTGCAATTAGATTTTAAAGGTATAGCCTACGACCTAAGGGTGAAAGAAAACCTGGTAGAAAGTATAATTTGTGAATTTGGCTTGTTCCTTCTTTATGAAGGATCCTTTGGTAGTCTTTCGGTCCAAAAAAGGCTTGACGAACGTGCTTTGAAATCAAGTAACGCAAGTAAAGGCGGGTATAAGAAATGGGAAATTGAAAGACAAAAAAGGGAACTTAGCGACGATGCTACAGCATTGCTACAGCATACGAATAATGATGCTACAGCATTGCTTCAGCATTGCGATAGTAATGCTATAAAGGAAAGGAAAGGAGATAAAGTAAATAAAGGAGATAAAGTAAATAGTATTGATGTGCCGTTGACGGCACCAGCCAGCCAGGAAGAAGCTAAAAAAGGGAGTAAAAAGAGGTTTATAGAACCTTCACAATTAGAAATTGAAGAATACTTCAAATCCGTAACAAAAGGGCAATGGCGGCCGGAATTGGCCAAGGTAGAAGCTAATAAAATGCTGAATCACTATAAAAGCAACGGTTGGAAGCAAACAGGCGGCCAGGCTATTGTAGATTGGAGAGCTGCGGCAAACGGTTGGATTTTGAGAAGTGCCGGCAATGGCTTCCAAATACATAAGGGGCAAATGATAGCTAAAGTAACACCACCGGCAACAGATCAGCAACCGGAGAACTTAAAGAGAGATTGCGAATTTTTATACCAACGCTTCCTAGAGAAAGATTTGAAGTTTGAAATAGTGAAGCCTGGTTACTATAAATTTTTGAAAGAACAAGGCTTTACGCTAACAGATGAGCAGCGAAACAGAATACAATATGCTGCCGCTGAAAGAAGGGCCAATGAACTAATTGGAAGTAACCAGGGTGAAATAATACGACTGCAGCAATTATTTGCGGATGGCAAGCTTCAAGAGCAGGCAGTCAAGCAAGATGCTAAGTTTGATAAATATTGCAAAGTGCTTGGGGTGGTAGAGATTTTTAAGCAAAAGGCCGACGAAGGCGCTGAAATCTTATTCAATTAGAAATTGCTTCTATCATGGGGTGCCCGTAAGCCCCTTTATATTTTTTAGGTTCTTCCCCGGTGATCAATTTGCGGCTACCCCGAGCCGCAGAAAATTTATAGTTACAAGCATTTTGTAAGTACGCACCCAAAAGTGCGTACTTAGGTATTTTAAAACCCGTGAAACATAAGCAGAGCAAATGTTCTGTCATTTTTTATCAGAGTGCGTACCAAGGTGCGTACTTAGCAAAGTAGGGTGCGTACCAAACTCTTCAAAAAAGCCTGAAATATAATGCTATATTGAGTTTAAGCCCTTTTACCGGGGTGCGTACCAAGGTGCGTACTTAAAAAATGCATGCTATAATACTTTCATTAATCTATTTCAGTTCTTAAAACCAGGTGTAAATTGACAGTCTAAAGAAAGTGTATTAGTATACTTTTCTCATTTTTTGTCACTCTTATGTCACTTAACAAAAGTGAAACTCAATACTGTATTGCATTTTAGAAAAAAGTAGTGTTCCTGTTCTGGGCACAAAACCACCTTTACCGGTGGTTTTTTTATGCCCTGCAATCACTTTTACAGCTGCTAATTATTTATGAATATGAATCGACTGCCCTACCAACTTCCATTCACCGTTAATTTTCTCCAGGATTCTTATTTCATAAGAATAAGTAGTATCTCCCTTTGCTGAAACTGAAACTTCATCATGACTAACCCATGCATCATTACCATGAATACTGAATGTATAGTTGCTATTCTTTGAAGTTCCTCCATTTCCCATCTGCTTAGGATTGATCATATTTTCCGGCGGTACATCATACGTGTGACTATCTGCTGTGGATACCAATATTCGGCTATAAGGCCGAATATACCAACAGGCAGCATGAGCTTTTATATCTCCGTTGCGCCATGTAGCAGACTCCTTTTCCAATAGCTTTTTAATGAGTACTTCATCATTTGCTGGTTGTTTAAAACAAAGAAGTATTGCCATAATGAGAACAGATACTATTTTCATACGTTTACTTTTTTGTTGCTAATTCCAGTGCTTTAGTAGTGGTATAATACTTTGCCAACATATTCGGTGCTTCCCACTCAGGCAGTTTCCCTTTTTCCAAATACATCAAGAAATTTTTAACTACCCTTGCAAAATGCTCTTCATGGTTCTCTTTGTATTTATCAGGAATACCCACTTTCCACATTGTACCTGATTTAACCAGTGTTATCCCGGGATATTTTTGTTCTATTCTTTTAAAAGCTTCCTGCAAAACAGCTTCATAATTTTTTTCACTCGCTGAAGGCCGAATATATAAAACAGGTTTATACTGTTCATCTTTCCCCTGTTGTATTATTAGCGATGCTTTAGTTCCTTTCATCAATGCGTAATATGTGTCACCAGAGCCTTCGGCAGATTTATATTCCCAGCGTACAGTAGTTCTTGCATGTATATTTTTTAGTTGATAATTGATCTCACCATTGCAATAATATTGCAGTACCGAATCATGAACGATATTTTTTGATAAGTACGCCGGAAAATGATCAGCATGCGTAATGGTTGTAAATTCACTCAGGCCGATATCCGTAGGCCAATGTTTAGCAGTATTAACCTGTATATCTTTCTTATAATCGATCGGTTGACCGGGAAAACATTCCCATTGTACAAGATCGACCAAATGAGTCATTACATCAGCAATCCCTTCTCCTTGTTGTGATACATCCAGAAACCAATCAGGTCTGGTTAACACATTTCCAGAAACATATTTATAGAGAAAATGTACACTTTCCTTTACTACCGAGGGGTCATCTTTTGTCCCTTCTTTCAAATTACCAAAGATCTCCGGCATCATTGACAATTCTCTTAACAGGATGGTGGTTATTTCAAAACGTTCTGTCATAATATCGTATAAGAGTAATTTATTTTTATCAGCCACTTCAAAAGAAGTTTTAATCTTTTCGAAACCATCCGCATCAATAGCCATGGGCTTATCTGCTAAAACGTTCAATCCGTTCTGTAACGATTGTAAAATATAATCCGATTTTTTTTCATTGTTTCCTGAAAGGATCACAATATTCCCTTTTTTCTCCTGGATCATTTTTGCAAAGAAATCATTTCCCATATACACTTCTTCTTTCCAACGGGTAGGATTATCTTCCCGTGTATTATAATCATTGATTCGTTTAAGATGCAGATTAAGATCACTCCCCTCTTTGGCATACACATGCACAACCGAATCAACATTATCGTACATTGTTTTTTGTACCAATGCTGCATGAAAATGACCGGGATCAAGTGTTATTAAATGATAGGGCTTGCCTTTACTGATTTGATTGGCATTGCAGGCTAAAAGCATTATTGATATTACTGTAAATAGTGTGATTGATATTTTTTTCATAATAAGTTTTCGTATTAAAAATCATATTTTTTTCTACGGGAGCGGGATAACATGGCTGTTGCTTCTGCATCGTTATTTTTAAAAACCTCATTCACAGGATCCCAATAAATCTTCCTTTTTAATTTCATTGCAATATGATGCAGCAAACATGCACTACATGAACGATGACCTACCTCAACAGGTGCTGAAGGCTCTTGTCTTGTTTTAATACAATCCAACCAATTAACGTGCTGTTCAGAACTTTCGTACAAATGAATCTCATTAGATCCGATAACAGATTGTAATATTTTAGGACTGCTTGCATCAATGGGTTTAATACCGTTACTATCTGCTACAGGATCAGTATCTGTAACCCTATAATTTCCACGGGTAACCCATATCCATCCTTCAGTGCCAATAAACTTCACACCATTGGGCAATTCATTCGAAACGATCATGTGCACACCATTTGCATATAAAGCTTCTGTTCTGAATATGCCATGCACATCCCATAAACCATTGTATGTGGGATCATCAGTTGGAAAAGAGGCATTCCCCCAAATTTCCACTGGCCCTGAATATTCCATATTCATACCCCAATGTGCCGTATCAATATGATGAGCACCCCAACCCGTTATCATACCTGCTCCAAACTGCTCACAGCGCAACCAGCCCGGCCTGCTTGTTATTCCTTTTGCTGATGAATCAATAGCGTGTACGCGATCTTCGGTATAATATATTTCAGGTGTAGCACCTAACCATGCATCATAGTTTAAACTATCCGGTACATGCATCGGTGTTTTATTACCACCTCCCGGATCTCCGGGAAGACCAACTTCTACGGTTTTTAATTCTCCTATCCTTCCGTTTCGCACCAGTTCACAGGCTCTTTTAAACTGTGGCCATGGATCCACAGAACGCTGCTGACTGCCCATCTGTAAAATCCTTCCACTCTTTTTTACAGCATTAGTTAAAATACGCCCCTCTTCAATTGTTAATGACGCTGGTTTTTGCAAGTACACATCTTTTCCAGCATTAACTGCATGCACACCAACGATAGCATGTTGATGGTCAGGCAAGCTTATATGTACAGCATCAATATCTTTATTTTCTAAAAGTTCTTTATAGTCATAGTACACTTTAATGTTCCAGTCTCCTTTTAATCCTCCATTAAACTGTGCCATTTTCTCATAATTACTTCTAACGGCTGCTACACCAGCATTTGCACGGTTTCTATCCACATCACAAACTGCCATAATTCTTGCACCTGCATATCTTGCAACACCGGTCATATCATGTGATACGGAAATTCTACCACATCCAATAGAAGCCACATTAATCCTGTTACTCGGTGCATTCTTTCCAAATACACTAGCAGGGACAATCATTGGGAAATTGACTGCAAGTGTAGTACCTATAGAAGCCTTCAGGCTATTTCCCAGAAATTTTCTACGACTTATATTTTTATTTTCTTTTTTCATTATTTATTTTTTTAACCATTCAATATTTCATCATCAGCTATAAAAATCGGATATGCTATAAATAAGATTCATTTTTAAAACAACCATTAAAAAAGCTGAGTAAAATAGAACGAAGCGGAACTGTATCATTTCATAAAACGCTTACCAGTGAAAGCTATTGAAGCTTTCTCATTTATTTTTTCAACAATAAAGTTTTAGCATATTTCTGGGCCTTCAGTGCAAGTTCAGTTGCCAAAAAACAGTGAGCCTGCGGCATAGCCGTTTCTGTTCTGTTGATAATATCATCAACGAACAAAGGGCCAAAAGGCAGTTCTTCTTTATTACAGTCCATATGTATCATCTCTTTTTTTGTTACCATGTATAAATGGTTACCACCTTTATTACCCGAAACGATATCAGTATTTTTTCTCACTTCGATATATCCATCTGTTCCAAGAATAGTTAATCTTCCATCACCCCATGTATCCAAGCCATCAGGCGTGAACCAATCAACTCTTATATACCCTGCACCTCCATTACCCCTCAACATCACATCACCAAAATCTTCAAAATGAGGGTACTGCGGATAATGTACATTACCAACCTGAGACATTAATACTTCTGCCTGAGTTGATCCGGTGAAATATAAATACTGATCAAACTGATGAGATCCAATATCAGTAAGGATTCCACCATATCTTTTCTTATCAAAGAACCAATCCGGTCTTGAAGGGATGCTTATACGATGGGGTGCTAAATTTACAGTTTGAATTACCTGCCCAATAGCACCCTGACGAACAAGTTCACTTGCTTTAACTGTGGCTTTATTCTCTAAACGCTCACTATACATGATCATATAAATTCGCTTCGTTTCCTTCTGCACCTTCTTCACGGCTTCGAATTGCTCCAGTGTAATAATACCTGGTTTATCCGTCAAATAATCCTTTCCATGTTGCATTACGCTTATACCCAGCGGAGCTCTTTCGTCTGGTATCCCAGAACTCAATACCAATTGAATAGAAGTGTCCTCTAATATTTCCTTCTCTGAGCCTGCAATTTTTACATTAGGATATCTTTTTTTAAAATTAGCAAGCAGGTCTTGTTCTTTTGCATATACCGAAACAAGCTCACCGCCTCCCCTTGTAACTGCTTCTACCATGCCATAAATATGTGCGTGATTAATATTTACAACAGAGAATTTTATTCTATTGGATACTATACTCAGTGGTTTTTCTTTTTTGATTGATTCTACATACTTTACTTTTTCTAAGAGTGGAGACATGAACATAAAACCTGATGCTTTAACAGCATCTTTCAAGAACTTTCTTCTGAGCAAATCGTTAGTTTTCATGAATGGTAATTTTGGTTTTTAAATTACTCTATTTTTACTTAAAACTCACAGTAAGAGAGGAACTTTTTTACAACAAAATCAATATTTGAACAAGAGATAGCAGTGCTACTAAAATCTCAACTACAAAGGATTTCAGAAGTTTAACAACCAATGATTCAGAAAAATATTTTTTGAATATTACAAGAGCTATTCTAAAAGTGTATATCAAACACTATATACTCATTTTTTGCAAAACTTATCGCTTACAATAATTCCTATTTTTTCTATCAACAAGCTATATTTTTCCGCAGTTCCAATGAATTAATTACCTAAATTCATGAACACATTTTTAAACAATAATCAATGGGTAGATTTAATATCAATCTCAACAATTCAAATACGTATGACGCTATAGTGATCGGCTCCGGTATTTCTGGAGGATGGGCAGCAAAGGAATTATGTGAGAAAGGTTTAAAAACACTTGTACTCGAGAAAGGCAGAATGGTAAATCATGTAGAAGACTATCCTACCATGAATAAAGACCCTTGGGATTTTGAATTCAGGGGAATGTTATCACATGAGGATTTAAAACAACAGCATATTCAAGCAAGAAGCGGGTATATATCAGCATTCTCAAAACATTTTTTTGTTAATGATATTGACAACCCCTACCAAGAGATACAAAGGTTCGATTGGTTTAGAGGTAATCATCTCGGAGGCAGATCGCTTACCTGGGGCAGGCACACATACAGATGGGCGGACCGGGATTTTGAAGCCAATGCCAGAGATGGGATTGCAGTAGATTGGCCAATCAGGTACAAAGACATTGAACCCTGGTATACTTATGTTGAAAGATTTATTGGCGTAGCTGGTGAAAAAAAGGGACTACCTCATTTGCCTGATGGCGATTTTCTACGCCCCATTGAAATGAATTGCCTGGAAAAACATTTTGCAGAAGAACTTCAAAAGAAATACGGGAATAGATATGTTATCATGGGAAGAGTAGCCAACCTTACAGAGGCAAAACCATGGCACAAGGAATTAGGCAGAGGAGAATGTCAAAACAGAAATCGTTGTGGAAGAGGTTGCCCATTTGGCGCCTACTTCAGTAGCAATTCAGCAACGTTACCTGCTGCTGATAAAACAGGTAATCTTACCATCAGACCAAATACTATTGTTCATTCCGTTATTCTAGATAAGACTACAAATAAAGCTAGAGGTGTTAGAATTATTGATGCTGAAACATTAAAGGAAAGTGAATTTTATGCGAAAGTGATTTTCGTATGTGCCTCTACCGTTGCCAGTACGCAAATCTTATTAAACTCAACATCTGAAAGATACCCAAATGGCTTAGGTAATATGAATCTGGAGAATTGGGGCACAACTTAATGGATCATCATCACAATGTTGGTGCCCTTGGCTCATTTGAAGGCCTGGAAGATTTTTATTACAAGGGGAGAAAGCCCGCAGGTATCTTCATTCCGAAATACATCAACATTGATAACAATTCAAGGAATCCAAATTTTATCAGAAGCTTCAATTACCAGGGAGATTCAGGAAGAGCCAATTGGAGCAGAGGCAGCAGTGCTGTTGGTGTAGGTGCTCAATTTAAGGATGACCTTATGAAACCGGGATCATGGACAATGAGTATTATGGGCTATGGAGAAACGTTACCTTATCATGCTAACAAAGTAAGTCTTCATCCTACACTCAAAGATAAATGGGGTTTACCACAATTGGTTTTTGATGCCGGATTCAAAGACAATGAATGGAAGATGAGGATAAAGATGAAAGAAGACGCTGCAGAAATGTTAGAGAGAGCAGGATTTAAAAACATAAAGACTTTTGACAATCCTACCGGGTTGGGTAATTCAATCCACGAAATGGGAACGGCAAGAATGGGGAAAAGTAGTAAGACATCAGTTTTAAACGAGCATAATCAAATACATACTGTACCAAATGTATTTATAACGGATGGCTCCTGTATGACGTCTGCCAATTCTGTCAATCCAAGTCTAACCTATATGGCACTCACAGCAAGAGCCGCAGCTTTCGCAGTAAATGAATTAAAGAAAAATAATCTTTAACAAATGAACAGAAGAGATTATATAAAAAATACTACCTTTTTAGTAGGCTATACCGTTTCAGTAACATTGATTGCAGATTTACTTGCATCCTGCCAATCAAGTTCAAGTTTAAACTGGAATCCGGTCTTCTTCAATAAGCACCAGGCTGAAACAATATCTGAAATAGCTGATACCATTTGTCCAACAACCCAAAGCCCAGGTGCTAAGGATATAGCTATTCCTCAATTTATAGATCGTTTAGTACAACAACTGTTCAGCAAAGAAGATCAAGCAATGTTTATACACGGCATTGAAGAACTGGATAAAATTTGCAACAAAAAGTATTCGAAGGATTTCAAAGACTGCAACAAAAAAAATAAAGAAGAAATGCTTATTGAATTAGATAAAATGTCTGCACCTCTTCCTCTTACTATGTGGGGCAAGCCCTTAGAAGCACATCCGAAACAGCTTACATTTTATCGCAGAATAAAAACACTGGTTCTAACAGGTTATTTTACGAGCGAAAAAATAGGAAAAGAATATTTAGCATACGATCCTGTTCCCGGTAAATTTATAGCCTGCATGCCTTTACATAATCAAAATTCATGGACTGAGTAAAATAACATTTACTCAGTTTCACTTTATAAGAGCTATAAGCTGTATTATATCTCTTAATTGATCAACTGAAGAGCCATATCATTAAGACTAAATTTATGTTTTTGTAAAAGCTGTATCATCTCCGCACCAGCCAATAAAACGGGGCCGTATCCATGCGCCGCATATACACTAACTGGCCTGTGATAATAAAAAGCCGGCTCAAATCCCATACCGGTTCCTACACAAGTACCTTCTACCTGACCATCCTGATTAATTTTTGTACTCACCGCATTCCAGGCCAATACACACATTGGAGCGTAAGCTTTCGCGTCTATCCATTGATGATTAATTGCTTTTGCTATAGCATAACAGTAAATAGCAGTTGCAGATGTTTCAAGGTAAGAATCATTCCTATCAAGTAACTGATGCCAAAAACCTTTATCAGACTGATAAGATGCTAATCCCTTTACATGCAACTGTAACTGATGTATAATTTTAGTTTTCAAAGGATGTGTTTCAGGCAACACATCTAATAATTCTACCATCGCCATAATAGCCCAACCGTTGGCCCTTGCCCAATGAAACTGCGGATGTTCGTTCATTGATTCAGACCATCCGTGCATATAAATATTTTTTTCTTTATTGAACATTCGTTCAGAAAACTGTAGCATCTGTTGAACAGCATCGTTAAAATATTTACTTTCCCCTGTTAGTTTTCCCTGCTGCGCCAGTGCAGGTACACTCATAAATAAATCATCCAGCCATAATGTATTATGCTGCGGTCTTTCTCTCGCCAATGTCCCATCTGATAAACGATATTGCTTTTCAGAAATATAATGAATGAAATTATCTGATAATATTTTTAAATTCTGGCGTCCACCTTCCTGTAGTGTTTTGATAATGGCAGCACACATAGCACCTGCATCATCTAAAGCCTGAGGATCGATAACAGACTTCAAAGGGTTCGATCCGGAAGGATACTGCTGATATACTTTTTTGAGATAAGGCAGGGCATCTGCCATAAATTCTAACCTCTTCTTCGAATAGTTAGTAAACTTCTTATCACCTGTTACTATACCGGCTGCAAGCATACCGGCATAAGTGACTCCCCATTCGTAACTCGTTAACCTGAACTCACCTTTTTTAAAAACAGTATTTGTATCAACATCTGCCAATGCTACTTCTTGTCCGGATTGTTTGTTAATTAGTTGAAAAGGAGTAACAGCATTCAGATAGTTATATACTTCATCCAGTTTTTTAGTAATCGCTGTAATTGTAGGTATAGTGTAAGGAACAGGATAATCCGGTTGTAATGTATGCAAAGGAGCGCTACCATCAGTTAGTTTATGTTGTGCCAAAACACCAGTATTTATTGATAAAAGAAACAGGCAAACTCCGATGCCTAATTTAACTGTTTGCATCCTCACCTTATCCATAATGTTTAGTTTAGGTTGATGTAGTTGAAGCATAAAAATTATAATGCTGCTACTCACAAATAATTTACGATTATAAAATAGGCTCAGCGCAAAAGAGCCGAGCCGTCTTAAATTGCTGTATGCGAAAAACGATTTTCATTTTAGTCATCCATTCATTACTAAGAACATTGTTCATTTCAACTTTACAAATGTCAAATATTCAAAATCAGGGACAACTAAAAATATTTTTGAAATATCATAGTTACACAAGCATAAAAATTTAATTTCTGTTGTATAACTATGACAATCAATTTCACTTGTATAAATTCATAAGCATCTACCTGAATTCGAATTACTGATTAATACCCCGGATTCTGTTGCGCCTGCTTTTGAGTAGGCGTTAACGCTGAACCACTAGCCTGAATACCATCAAGATAAGTTTGAGGAATTGGCCTTAAACAATGATAATCTTTGATATTTGGTGCGGCATCAGGGTTAAAAGCTTTTGCTCTTACCACCAATGTTTTAGTACGAGACAGGTCCTCCCACCTCTTGAACTCACCGCACAATTCACGGGCACGCTCATCTAATAAGAAACACATCATCCTGTCATATGCACTTGTATAACCTAAAGTACTGATGATATTTTCATCTTGAGCAGGTAAAGCAGAAGTGCTGGTTACCGTTAAATCTGTTGAAGAAGTTACAACAGGAATATTATTCGATTCGTAATAAGAATTCTCAGCCATAAATGAATTGATGCTTGGACTTTGACCGGAAATAGACGCACCCAATGCGCCACCACCATCATAATAAGCAGAACGATCTTCCCCACTTTTATAAGTAGCACGGTTTCTTACTGCATTTATATAGGGTAAAGCATCCGCATATGAACCTGTACCAAGATTGGCTAACCGAATCTTAGCTTCAGCGGCGATAAGATACGTTTCTGCAGAACGGGCCAAAATGATATCACGTAACCCTCTTACATCATTCAAGGCTGTTCTTGAACCATCCATGAATTTGCTGCAAGAAGGAAATCTCACATCGGCATACAAAGCTCCGTCATTAGTAACTCCGGTTGGATAGGCCACATACACATTGGGTATGGTTTTACCTGTTTTACTATAGGTTACAACATCGTTCAACTTATACTTAGCAAAACGATTATCACCTGGTTGATTGATCACAAACATAATTCCCAGATCGCCATTCACATAATAAGAACCGGCAGCTTTGTTTAATCTGTGTTTGGTTCTGAAGCTCTTCCAAAACCTGGAATCATTAACCATATCGTAAGCTCTATAAAGAAAGTACGAAGTAGCTAAACGACTGAAAGGCCTGTCACCTGTAACATCGCGTTGCATTTGAGGTAAATCATCATAACGGGCATCGTAATACAAATGCTGCGTGTTATTACCACTGGCAGAAGGATCTGCAGTAAATTGTGCAGATAAAATGAGCTCAGATAATTTTTCATTCGCTCCATCAGGACCTGTATATTTCCAAAGATCAGCGAACTGTGGCGTTAAAGGATGATTAGCAATAACTGCATCACACAAAGGTCCTATCGCTGCTAAGTCGGCAGCTTTAGTGGAAGAATTCCACGAATCATTGATCTCGCTGGCACGAAACAAATAAGCTTTAGCAAGATAATGCGCCGCAGCATCTTTAGTAATCTTGGCAGGTGCGCCAACATTAGACAACAGATTATATGCTTGTGTAAAATCTGAGATCACCTGGGCACATACATCTTTAGGCGTAGCTCTTGTAAACTCCAGTTCTACGCTGGTACTGGGTTTAAGCTTTAATGGCACACCACCAAACTGACTTACCAGTCTCAGGTAGTTGTAAGCCCGCAAAAAATAGCCTTCACCCAATGCTGTTTTTTTAATCGCATCAGAAGTAGAGGTACTGGCCGTTGCATTCTGAATGATAAGGTTTGCATCCCCAATACCGATATATAAATTATCCCATTGCAGGTTTGCAGCAGCTGTATTACTATTTACAGCCGGGATGATAGAAGCTAACCCTGCATCATATGCATTCCAAACACCATTCGAGTTATCGCCACCTACGCGAAATTCATCTGTGCCATAATTGGTGTTACAAAACATCCACTCACCATTGAAGGGGGTATTAAATACCTGAAAGTAGGTACCAGTTACTAAAGACTGTATACCTTCATCAGTTTTATAATAAGCTAAACTTCTTGCTGTAGTTAGATTTTCATCTAAGAAATTCTTTCTGCAGGATGATGTAAGCATTACACCTGCAACTACTATTATGCCGGTAAATAATTTATTTATACGCATGGCTTCCTGTTAAATTTGGTTTGTAATTAAAATGATGCATTAATTCCGAATGTAATTCCACGATTCCATGTAGAACTAACTACATCCATATCGATCCAGCTGATTTTTGAGAATAGCATCCCGGGATTGGCAACCTGTAAATAAGCTTTCAAGTTTGACATACCAGCTTTTGCCAATGTTTTTCCGTTGAAGTTATATCCCAGCGAAATATTCCTGATCTTAATAAACGAAGCCTCCCTATAACCTAATGATGCGAAATAAGGATCACCTGTTCCTGTTGAATAAATAGGTTTCTGATATTCTGCATTTTGATTATTCTCAGTATAATAATTAATCTTTCTTTGATTAGAACGACCTACTTCAGCTTCACCACCTGTATTATACATATATCTTAAGCGGCCATATAAGAAAATGGATAACTCAAATCCTTTATATTCAAAAGTGTTGGTCATACCTACAATCCACCGTGGTCTTGTATAACCAATAATTACACGATCGTTATTAGCATCAATTTTATTATCGCCGTTTTGATCAACAGGCCTAACATTACCGGCTGAGAACTTATGACCATTAGCATTAAAGGCTTTCATTTGTGTTGAATCGCCTACATGCCATAAACCTGCAGAAGCATACCCATAAATTACGCCGATAGGTTGACCAATAAACCAGTTATTATTAATATCATCCTGCTTTCCGTTAGAAAGAGAAACGATATGTTCTTTCTGCCATGATACATTCAACGTTGTGTTCCATTGAAAATCCTTTTTATTGATATTTACCGTATTCAGGCTGATATCGAAACCATTATTAGCCGTTTGCCCCACATTCGCATAAGTAGTAGTAAAACCTGTAACGGTAGGGATATTACGTTGCATCAATAAATCTGTGGTATTAGAAGTGTACACATCAATTGAACCTGATACCCTTCTCTTAAATAAGGAGAAATCTATACCCAGATTATACTGCGCTGTTTTCTCCCAGCCTAAGCCTTGGTTAGCTAGCACACTACTAGGTGTTGTTCCAGCTGTGATAGAAGAAAGATAAGGATAGAAAATTGGTGTTACTGCACCTTGGGTAGCATAGGCACTGATAGCAGAGTTACCCGTTACACCGGCTCCTAATCTTAATTTCAGATCATTTACCCAATTAGCTTTCATAAATTTCTCTTTACTGATCCTCCATGCCAATGCTGCTGAAGGGAATAATGAGTACTTATGTCCAGCTGCAAGTTGCGATGCGCCATCTGAACGTGCAGAAACTGTTAACAGGTATTTATCTGCATAACTATAGTTAACCCTGGCCATGTAAGATAATAACTGCATTTCTGTTAAAGAAGAGTTGTAGCTGCTCAACGCCGCAGTAGGAATATTGGTTTGGGTAAGTGCGTTCCATAACTGTGAAGAGAAAGGAATTCCCTTTGCTGCAAGGCCGCTTCCTTCGCTGTTATAAGCTGTTTGGCTCTGTAACAAAGTAACACCGAAGCTATGTTTACCAATTGTTTTGTCGTAGTATAACAGGTTATCTAAAGTGTAAGAGAATGTTTGATTCTTAGATAATGATGCATAACTCGAACCACCACTGGCAACAGAGTTAGCATCAATATAAATTCCATCACGGTATAAAGAAAAATCAGGACCAAAATTCATTCTATACCTCAATCCCTTCAGGAAAGGAAATATGGAACCAAAATTCACTTGAGTATAAAAGCTTCCGAATGCACGTAGCGTTACACGCTGATCCCTGTTATAATTCCACTCATCGGCAACATTTTTAAATGCCACATCACCTCCCGGATAAAGGATTCTGTTTCCTAAAGAATCATATGGAACTGCATAAGGGAAGAGAGACCTTGCGGATTCATATAAACCCGAAGCTGGTGTACCAATTGTTCCGATATTCGTTTGAGACTGACCATACTCCTGTACACTGTAGGTAACATTTACGTTAGAACCCATAGAAAACCATTTGGTAGCTGTAATGTCCACACTTGATTTTGCTGTGTACCTGATGAATGATTGTCCTTTTATTGTACCTGTATTACTTAAGTAACCAAAAGAACCATAAGCTTTCACTTTGTCAGAACCACCGCTTACACTCAATAAATTATTGGTAGTAACACCTTGTTGTTTAACCATTCCTTTCCAATCCGTTGTTGCAACTTTAGAGCCATCCCATGAACCACCGGACCATCCTTTAGCAATATTGGCCCATGCAGAAGGGTCGCTGGTTGCTAAGAATATTTTCTGGTCATTAGCAATATTGGGCATGTCGCCACGGGGATATGCAGAGGGATTAGAATAGTAATAAGCCCAGCGGCGAAAATCAATGTAATCACCGGCTGAGAATCCAGGATTACTATCCTGTAAATTTTCTAAAGTAGTTGCATGACTAACACTTAATGTTACTTTACCCGCTTTACCTTGTTTAGTGGTTACGATCACAACACCATTAGCACCACGTGAACCGTAGATGGCGGTAGCTGATGCATCTTTTAAGATATCGATAGATTCGATATCGTTAGGGTTTATATTCTCAATACCACCCGTCATCAATGGAATACCATCAACAACGAAGAGCGGCGAGTTTGAAGCAGTAAGAGAGCGGACACCGCGGATGTTGATACTTCCAACAGTTCCGGGCCTTTCATTTGAAGAAATGTCTACACCTGCCACCTTTCCTTGCATTGCCTGCAAGGCGTCTGTAACGGGCCTAGATTTAAGTTCCTGCTGACCGATACCAGCTACAGCTCCTGTTACATCTTTCTTTTTTACAGTACCATAACCAATCACCACAACTTCATCAAGGGCACTTGTAGAAGCTACCAACTTAATAGCAAAATGCGTGGTTTGTTTCACCTGCACTTCCTGAGAAGTATAGCCGGTAGCAGAAATTACCAAAGTACTTTTTTCATCAGCGGATAAAGAAAAGGTTCCATCAGCTTTGGTCACCGTACCAATAGCCTTCCCTCTTATCTGGACCGAAGCACCTTCAATGGGAGCGCCTTTGTCGTCAGTAATCTTTCCCGTTACTGTTTTCTTTTCCGCTGAATTGTTTTGAGCTAAAATAGAACTATGCAAAAACATGCATAGAAAGCACAGAATAGTGCTTAACATAGTAAGTCTAATTTTCATAATGGCAGTTTAAATAAGCAAATCGTTCTACAACGAACTTACCGAAACGACACAAGTTCGCATCCTGCTCTATCCTGCCTTCAAAAATATCGGCCTCATTTATTAATAATCAACAAGTTATACTGTAGAATAATCTAGCTTCATTATAATACTTTCTCAAAAAAACTTTTTTAGTTTTGATAAAGCACTTGAGCTTAGCAAATTAATTTTGCTTTGCTTTTATCATTAGATTATACTACACAATTAAAACTCCTGCTATGCCTACACAGAACAAAAGATTGATTATAATTCTATTGTTAGCAACTGTATTATTGCTTACACCTGCTTTAGCCATGCAGTTTACAGAAGAAGTGAAATGGTCTTTGTTAGATTTTGTCGTAGCAGGTATCTTACTTTACGGTGCTGGTTTTTTGTGTGAGTTTATATTTAGAAGAATAGCTAAACGCAAACATCAAATAGCTTTATGTTCAGCTATTATAGCTGCATTAATTCTAACGTGGATTGAATTAGCAGTAGGTATATTCTAAAATGGGTATTATTTACAGCTGTACATGGTGTACCCCCACTTCTTTTATCTTACCTTTTATGATTATAATGATGATGAATCTGTGCTCGTTTATAACGCTTGCTCTTGTATGCACTACCATACCCTTCAGCAAACCATCCCTTATGACTTTTGGAATGCTTTCTTCCTGGATATAATTGTTGGGCAGAGGCCATGTCTGCGAAGAAAAACGTCAGGAAAAAATAAAGGAACATTTTAATTTTCATATACCTGCTTTACGGTAATTATACAACTTGGTCTAAATCTAATCTTTTTATTGATATCAATAACAATTGTTCACCCTATCTCTTCATATATCCAAACAAAGACAAGCCCCCCCAACACCTGCTACCCTTTCTTCGATATTGCTTCGATACTCCTTCGGGTCGTGTTTGGATCGATCCGAAGCCGATCCGAACGATGTTCGGAAAAGTATCGAACAAAAATGCTGAAATACAAGCCAGCAAAGCCTTCCAAAATCACGATCCGAACAATGTAGTATAACTACTACAAATATTTAATGAAATAGAAAATAATGCCTTAGCTCATTGCTTAATGTTGAATTTGTAGCAACCAATTAGTTATTTGCCATGTTTAACAGCAAATTAAATTTTCCTGTAATTATGCAATAGAAGTTTACATGGGTATTTTTCTCCCCATATCTTTTTTACCTGAAAAACGACCTGTAAAAAATCATATTTCACCAAATAACTTAGTGACATATATCAGTTGCTAAAAAACAAAAAATAAAAACTTTTGCAAGTCTGATTTATTGGTCAACTTTATTCAAAGTATTTTACACATGTCAAAAGCCATTTATATTGCCTCTTCTGAACCTTATAGCGGTAAAAGTTTAATAGCACTGGGATTAATGAATATGCTGGCAGGAAAAACAAAAAAAATAGCTTATTTCAAACCTGTTATTAATGAATCTCCTGAAAAAGGAAAAGATGTACATCTCGAAACCATTGCATCCCATTTTGCACTGCCCCAGGAATACAGCGAAATGTTTGCATTCACCAGAGACCAGGTACTACAGTTTCGCGGTGAAGGCAATTCTTCTTTTGTAATCGATAAAATCATTGCCCAATACAAAAAACTTGAAGAGGCCAATGACTTTGTATTGGTAGAAGGAACAGACTTTTTGGGTGAAGGACTTTCCTATGAATTTGATGCCAATGTAGCCATTGCCAAAAACCTGGGTATTCCGGTGATATTGATTATTAACGGAGAAGGTAATTCAGCCGATGAAGTAGTAACCAATCTTTTATCAGACTATCAAAGCTTCAGTGATAAAGAAGTGCAGGTACTAGCTGCGGTTGCTAACAAAATTACACCTGAAATAGAAGCAGACCTTATTGCATTGGTGCAAAAAAAACTGCCCAAAGATGTATTGTTCAGCACCGTACCTCTGAATAAGAACCTTCGTAATCCTACCATGAGGGAAATAAGAGATGCAGTAAAAGGAAAACTGCTTTTTGGAGAGAACTTGCTTACCAATCAAGTGGATCATGAAATGGTTGGTGCCATGCAGTTGAGAAACTGCTTAACACGACTGGAAGAAAATACACTGATAGTAACCCCTGGCGACAGGGCAGATATTATTGTTGCCACGCTACAAGCTAATCTTTCTAAGAACTATCCCAAAGTGGCGGGAATTATTCTTACCGGCGGCTTAGAGCCGGAAGAACCGATCGTAAGACTGATAGAGGGTTTGGAAGGTGTGATACCCATTGTTCTTGTGAACACAGGCACTTTCCAAACAGTGAATACCGTTGGATCGGTAAAATCGAGGATTTATCCTGATAACCAACAGAAGATCGAACTGGCCATTAACACCTTCGATAAATACGTTGATACCAAAACACTGGAAGAAAAGCTGATCACTTTCCAACCCGAAGGCATCACCCCAAGAATGTTCCAGTATCAATTGGTGAAAAGGGCAAAAGCTAAAAAGAAACATATTGTATTACCCGAAGGAAACGATGACAGGGTATTAACAGCTGCTGCGAGGTTAATGCAAACAGATGTGGTAGATCTGACCATTCTTGGTAAAAAAGAAGAAATAGCAACTTCAGTGAAAAGACTGAACCTGTTGTTAGACCTTAACAAGGTACAGATCATTAACCCGGCAGAATCGGCTTTGTATGATGACTATGTTGAAACCCTTTATGAGCTTCGTAAATCCAAGAACGTTAATATGGAAATGGCAAGGGATATGATGACGGATGTTTCCTATTTCGGAACGATGATGGTGTACAAAGGTCATGCAGACGGAATGGTCTCCGGCGCTTTACATACTACACAACATACCATCAGGCCGGCATTGCAGTTCATCAAAACTAAGCAAGAGGTAAGCACTGTTTCTTCCGTATTCTTTATGTGCCTGCCGGATCGTGTATGTGTATTCGGCGACTGTGCGGTGAACCCCAACCCGACTTCAGAACAATTGGCTGAAATAGCCATCTCATCTGCAGAAAGCAGTAAAATGTTCGGTATTGAACCTAAGATCGCTATGCTTTCCTATTCTTCCGGCACATCCGGGCAAGGTGAAGATGTTGAAAAAGTACGTAAGGCAACAGAAATAGTAAAACAATTAAGGCCCGACCTGAAAGTAGAAGGCCCCATACAATATGATGCCGCAGTTGATCCTACCGTAGGCAAACAAAAAATGCCAAACTCCGAAGTAGCCGGTCAGGCAAGTGTATTGATATTCCCTGATCTGAATACCGGTAACAATACCTACAAAGCCGTACAAAGGGAAACAGGAGCTTTGGCCATTGGCCCAATGTTACAAGGATTAAACAAACCTGTTAATGATCTTAGCCGCGGTTGTACTGTAGATGATATTTACAACACAGTGATCATTACAGCTATTCAATCTCAACAATAACGCATTACGCACATGAACATATTTGTTATCAATTCAGGAAGTAGCTCTATCAAATACCAGCTCATTAAAATGCCCGAAGCTACTTTATTATGCAGTGGTTTGATAGAACGGATAGGTTTTGGCAATTCATCCATCACGCATAAATCCATCAAAGACAAAGAAGAGTACGTACATAAAATAACCATGGATATCGATGATCATGCAACAGGCTTACAGGAAGTGGTAAAACTGTTAACACATGATGAACTGGGAGTGATCAATGATCCCGGTGAAATAAAAGTAGTAGGCCACAGGGTAGTACATGGTGGTGAAAGCTTTGCAGCCACTACTGTTATTACACCTGCGGTAAAAGACCAGATCAAAAAGCTGTTCCCGTTAGCGCCACTACATAATCCTGCCAATCATCTTGGCATTGAAGTAGCAGAAAAAATATTCTCTTCAGCTACACAGATTGCCGTTTTTGATACGGCCTTTCATCAAACCATGCCCGAAGTAGCTTTCCGTTATGCCATTCCCAATGAATTCTATCATACACATAGTATAAGAGCTTATGGTTTTCATGGAACAAGTCATAAATATGTTGCAGAACAGGCTTCGCTTTACCTGCATAAAAAAGAAGCCAGGCTCATTACCATTCATTTGGGTAACGGATGCAGCATGAGCGCTGTTCATGGAAATACATGCCTTGATACTACGATGGGATTAGGTCCTATCAGCGGTTTGATCATGGGCACAAGATCGGGTGATATAGATGCTTCCGTTATATTTCACTTAGTGAACCAGTTGGGATATGATATTGACCAGGTGAATAATATCCTCAACAAAAAAAGCGGTATGCTGGGGCTAACAGGCTTCAGTGATATGCGGGATATTAAACAGGAAATAACCCAAGGCAATAAAGAGGCACAACTGGCTTATGATATGTATGCGTACAGAATACGTAAATACATTGGTGCCTATACGGCCGTTTTGAATGGATTAGATGCCATTGTATTTACAGCGGGTGTTGGAGAAAATGATGCGCTAACAAGAAAACTGGCTTCTTCACAATTAGAATATTTGGGTATTCACCTGGATGAAGAAAAGAATACTGCTGGCACTAAAGGCATCAGAGAGATCAATACAATTGATTCACCTGTTAAAATATTAGTCGTTCCAACTAATGAGGAACTCGAGATAGCAAAACAATGTTACTCATTGTTGAACACTTAAACACAGCATAGGAGTAATCTTTTTGAAGTGAATAGTTTGCTACTGCATCACACAGATAAAGCTGTTACATTTGAACCAGCATTAACGTTCATTGTATGCAAGCACAACTAAAGCAACTGGAGCAATCTTTGGAAGGATTGTTTTTCTTCGACAATACCACTATACACCAGGCACAGTTAATAGCCTATTCAACCGATGCTTCGGTTTACCAGGAAAAGCCATTGGCTGTTGCCATTCCTGTAAACACCACTGATATACAAAAACTCATTCGGTTTGCTGCTGAACATCATATCAGTTTAATACCACGTGCAGCGGGCACTTCATTGGCTGGGCAGGTAGTAGGCAATGGTATTGTGGTAGATATCTCCAAATACTTTACCCATATACTGGAAGTGAATACAAAAGAAAAATGGGTACGTGTACAACCCGGCGTGATACGGGACGATCTAAACCATTATTTAAAGCAATATGGGCTAATGTTCGGGCCGGAAACATCCACAGCCAGCAGAGCTATGATAGGTGGCATGCTGGGCAATAATTCTTGCGGACTGCATAGCATTGTATGGGGCTCCGTAAGAGATCATGTTCTTGAAGTGACAGCATTACTTAGCGACGGATCTGAAGTTGTATTTAAAGAAGAAACGCTGTATGTAGCCAAACAGCCTGCTTCTCTGAAAGAAAAAATATACCAACAACTTTTTCAATTGATGAATGATGAGCACAATAAAAAGCTCATTCAAAATAATTTTCCTAAAGCAACAGTTAGCAGAAGAAATACGGGATATGCTTTGGATAGCTTATTAGCCATGCAGCCGTTTACTGAACAAGGGCAACCATTCAATCTAGGTAAATTACTGGCTGGCTCCGAAGGTACACTTGCTTTTACTACTGAAATTAAGCTGGCCTTACTCAACCTTCCACCGAAAGAAATAGCAGTGGTTTGTGTGCATTGCAATTCTATAATTGAATCGCTGAAAGCCAATATCATTGCACTGCAACACAAGCCCATGGCTTCTGAACTGGTTGATAAATTCATCATGGATTTTACCATTGACCATCCTGAATACAGCAAGAATAGATTTTTTATTGAAGGTGATCCCGAAGCAATACTCATGGTAGAACTGATGCATGATGATAAGAAAACACTGCAGGCAATGGCGCATCAACTCATTGCAGATTTAAAAAAACATAGATTAGGTTATGCATATCCTGTTTTGTACAACGAACAAACTAAATACGCATGGGATATCCGCAAGGCAGGCCTGGGTTTACTGAGAAATCAAAAAGGCGATACACAACCTGTAAACCTGATAGAAGATTGTGCTGTAAGTGCGGAAGAACTGCCTGATTACATTAATGATCTTCAGCAAGTGTTACAAAAACATAAAGTGCAGGCTTCCTACTATGCACATGCAGGAGCAGGTGAATTGCATGTGGAACCAATGATCAATTTAAAAACGAAAGAAGGTCTTCAAACTTTTAGAAATATTCTTTCCGATACGGTTGAACTTGTAAAAAAATACAAGGGATCTTTATCGGGTGAGCATGGAGATGGAAGATTACGCGGAGAATACATTGCCAATGTAGTAGGCAATGATACCTATGCATTGTTTCAGCAAGTGAAAAAAATATTCGACCCTGCTCACATTTTTAACGCAGGAAAGATCACAGCAACACCTGCAATGGACACTCATCTTCGTGTACAGCAAAAAATAAACACCAGAAAGATCAAAACAACTTTTAATTTTTCAGAAGAAGAAGGTATCCTGCGTTTGGCAGAGAAATGTTCAGGATCGGGAGATTGCAGGAAAACAAATATCACAGGTGGGGTAATGTGCCCAAGTTATATGGCCACAAGGCTAGAGAAAGATACAACCAGGGCAAGAGCCAATGTATTACGTCAGTTTTTAAGTAATGAAGCAGATGAATATCCTTTTGATCATTCAGAGATCAAGGAGATCATGGACCTTTGCTTAAGCTGCAAGGGCTGCAAAACGGAATGTCCTTCCGGTGTTGATGTTGCTAAAATGAAAGCTGAGTTCTTACAGCAGTATTACGAAAAACACGGCGTTCCTTTCCGTGCTAAGCTTATTGCCAATTTTACTGCATCAGCCAAAACAGGATCCGTATTTCCTGCATTATATAATTTCTTAGTAAAGAATACCATCACGGGAACGCTCATAAAAAAAGCTTCTGGTTTTGCAGTGCAGCGGTCGCTGCCTGCACTCGCAACACAAAGTTTGAAGAAATGGTTCATTAAATATTCATCTGCATCCTCTCATTCACTTGCTCATAAAAAGAAAGTCTATCTTTTTTGCGATGAGTTTACCAATTACAATGATGTTGAAATAGGCAAAAAGACCATTCTTTTACTGGAGGCACTAGGTTATGAAGTGCATCTTCCGAAATATGAAGAAAGCGGACGTACCTATTTATCGAAAGGGCTGTTGAATAAAGCGAAAACAATAGCTAATAAGAACATCAGTTTACTGGCACCACTTGTTAATGAGCAGTCACCGTTGATCGGCATAGAACCTTCTGCCATCCTCACTTTCAGGGATGAATATATTGATCTGGCAGAAAAGCAAAATGAAGCAGCAGCTAAAAACATTGCTGCCAATGCTTTCACTATTGAAGAATTTTTGGCAAATGAATACAAAGCAGGAGAGATAGATAGTACTTTATTTACTACATCCTCCCAACAATTATTGATACATGGCCATTGCTACCAGAAAGCTCTTTCTTCTCAACAATACATACAAACAGTTTTAGAAATCCCTGTTCACTACAAAACCACAATCATCCCTTCCGGATGCTGCGGCATGGCAGGAAGCTTTGGTTACGAGAAAGAACATTATGCTCTTTCTCAACAAATCGGAGAACTGGTTTTGTTTCCTGCCGTAAGAGCTGCCAAGGTAGAAGAGATCATTGTTGCGTCCGGTACTTCTTGCAGGCACCAGATAAAAGATGGTACCAACAAAAAAGCACTCCACCCGGTGGAAGTGCTTTACGATGCTTTACTAAAAAAGTAGTATAGCTTTATTGCGTGGATTTCATTTCTGTAATATGTTCAAAACAGGATGATCTATGCCTTGCAGTTTTTTCTGTTCAGGTCGCAACATTTCAAATACTACTATCTCATTCTTGCCTTTCTTCAACCACTCCGCAGGAAGGTAAATAGTTTGTTGCGGACCAATGCTCCAGTATCTTCCCAGGTTATGCCCATTTACCCAAACACAACCCTTACCCCAATTGCTGAAATCGAGATACGTATCGGCTACTTCACCTAGTTCAAATGAACCTCTTTTAAGAACTGGAACAGTAGCATTATATTCTTTTTTTGAGAAATTTTTCACAACAGGTAACGTGTCGAAGGGCAAACCATACATCTTCCAATTCTGTATTTCCGTACCATCAAATATTACTTGTCCGGTAATGCCTTTGGTATTTTTCAATAGGTATGGACCAAAGTTTATTCGTCCCAAATTCTCCACAAGAATATCCAAGGTTGCTGTGGTTGCAGAAGCTGGAAGTATTATACTATCCTGCTTCAGCCTTCTATCAAGTACACCCACTCTATTACCATTTAGCATAACAATTGCATAATCTCTCAATCCATTTATGGCTAGAAAAGAAGCGCTATGTTTTGGAAGAACTGTTCTGTATAAAACATAACCATAAGCCTGGTGTAATGCTTCGAAAGTTAATGGTGATAATGATGTGACAGCCTTCGGCAACAGATCGAATACAGGAATTGATTGTGTAAAGTGAATGTTTGTAACAGACATACTTTTCTTTGCAGCAGGAATAGCTGGCAATACTTCACCCATTCGCAAATGCTTTTCAATCACTTTTCGAAACTGCATGAACTTCTCCGTAGCGTTACCTGCTTCATCCAAAGGAGCATCGTAATCATAACTACTGATCTGTGGCTCATAAGGATTCTTATCATTATAATTAGCCCCATTCATAAATGCACGGGTCGTCCCCCCATGAAACATGTACATATTAATTGATATGCCGGCTGCCAGCACGGAATCTAAACGGGTAACATATTTTTCTGCCGGAACAGTATGATGCTGCGTACCCCACCAGTCGAACCATGCAGGATACCATTCAGCAATATAAAAAGGCCCTTTGCCATTATGATTATCTCTGATCAGTTTCTTTACCTGTAATGGTTTGTCCAAACCATTAACAGCCGGCAATAACCCAGGCAAATGTCCCTTTGCCAAGTCGTTAGCAGGATCACAGGTATAGAGCAAACCATCAAAACCAGCATCCACAAACATTTTTCGGTTCATCTCCAGGTATTCTTTATCACTTCCATAAGAGCCATATTCATTTTCTATTTGTATCATTAAAATGTTGCCGCCATGATTTACTTGTAATGGTGCCAATTGCTTACCTACTTGCATTATGTACTCCTTATACTCCTTAACATAAGCAGGCTCTTTACTTCTAACTACCAAACCTTTTTCATTTTGCAACCAGTAAGGATAACCCCCAAACTCCCATTCAGCACATACATAAGGGCTTGGACGAAGAATCACCCACAAACCTTCTTCCTGTGCTTCCTTGACAAACTCGGCAATATCATTATTACCGCTAAAATCATATACCCCTTTTTGTGGTTCATGCACATTCCAAAATACATAAGTACCAATTGTGTTAAGCCCCATTGCCTTAGCCATTTTCATTCGCTGCCTCCATGCCTCCCGGGGTACACGGGTATAATGCATTTCTCCGGAGATCATTTGAAAAGGTTTACCGTCCAATAGAAAAACGGAATCACCCAAACTAAAACTATGTTTAGCTTGCGCCATTGCATTATGCATAAAGGACATACTCATCAACATCAATAACAACCATGTTTTTTTCAATCGCATACAACTAATTTTCTGAAACTATAATTTATATAGAACCTCTCTGAATCATAAAAAAAGGATTATGAACATTCGCATAATTTCTTTGCAACATCAGGTCTGCAGCTGTTTTACCCATAGCTTCAAAATCTGTTGATATCACCGTAATATTCAGCAATTCTTTCAAAGGTGTTTCATTGAAAGAAATAACCCCTACATCTTTCCCTGTAACATATCCTGTAGCTTTTATCTTTTTCAGCAATAAAGCAAGATCCGATTCTGTGAGTACGATATATAAAATTTTCTTCAATAATTTAACAGCAGATATTTCTTCTACAATTGTAAAATGTTTTGAATGCTGAGAGCAAAACTTCTTAATGCCTTTAACCACTTCTAAGGGATGATGGCTGAGTTTGGGAAAGATAACAGAGACAGAAGTATATTTTTTCAACTCAGTTACCGACTGGTTTAATACCTGATAGATATCCTGCTCAAAATCCTGGTACACACTAATATGCGGTTGCCTGATCTCTGCAATTTTTTTATCAAGTAAAACCAATTCTTCATGAGGAATCTTATTGATAATGGAGAGGCATTTTTTCAAGTTCACCTGATGAAAAAAGTGTGGCATGATCACATAAAAATGATATCGCCCCATATTTTCATCAATGATCTCTTTTAGTATGCCTGGATCGTAATGATATACCTGAAGATCAATTCTGGCCTTGGAGCCTAAAGCCTGAACCATTGATTCATAGACTATCTTTTTGTAATAGCTCAACTTATTAAAAATGAGCAATACCTTAAGCTGAACATTTTTTTTCCCTTTTACATAAAAGCCCCTCCCTGCAACAGCTTCTATCAATCCTTTTTCCTTCAGTTCGTTATAGGCTTTTTCTACAGTATCACGGGAAAGTTCATACTTCTTGCTAAAATCATTGATAGAAAGCAGCTTATCGCCTTTCCGTAAAATATTACGTTCAATATCTTTTGTTATGAATTGAACGATCTGGGTTATTTTTAAAACTTTCCCATTATGATCAAAATGGTACATGTGCCAAACAACGTTTTATACTGCAATTTCAGTGCTTATTTTTTAAACACATCTAATTTCCAGGAATCTTTCCAACGGATCTCAACTTCATCGTCCTTAAACTCTATAGGAAGCCAAAAATACCTTCCATCAATTGCATTATTGGGCATCCATCTATCTGCAATGAAAATATAAGCATCTTTTTTACCTGCCACCGGCAACACATAAGTGCTTTGACCGCCAAAAGTAGTATCAGCCCCGGGCCCTATACAGGGGTTTCCCTTGTATATCCATTGCCCCCAGATAGAATCTGCAGTAAACCATCTTGCAGTGTTTGGCGCCCAACCCGTACATCCGGAGCCTATTAAATAATATTTCCCGTTTCGCTTAAACAAAGCTGGAGCCTCTGTCTGATGACCAATATAAATACGAATAAATTTCCCTGTGTGTCCGGTGTAGTCATCCGTCAACTCTGCCAGCTGAAGAGTAAAATTTTCTTCCGAAGAAAAAATATGATAGGCTTTTCCATCATCATCAACAAACACGGTCATATCCCTCGCCATTTGTCCACCCGGTAAATCCCTGCAAAAAAAGTGATCGCTCTTATTGGCAGGATGATCGCAATTAACCTTGTCGCTCGAGGTGGTCACATCATTATAGTAAGGCATTTTGCCTGCATTGGGTCTGTAGCTCTTTAAAAATGTATATGGCCCAGTAACATGATCACTTACCGCAACACCAGCTCTTGCCGCACTATATCCCTTACCCAGTAACTCGAGGTGAAACCACATTACAAACTTCCCTGTCTTTTTATTATATACCACTTTAGGCCTCTCGAGGATACAGCCTTTTGCGATATCACTTGTAGAATCGTTTGATACGGCCAACGCTATTCCCTCATCTTTCCAATTATATAAATCTTTTGAAGAATAGCAATGAACACCTACCTGGGCTGAATTGCCTTTTTTGCCTTCTATCTTATGCTCGCCAAACCAATAATAGGTTTCATTAAAATAAAGGAATCCGCCACCATGAGCATTGATGTGAACACCATTATTATCCGGCCAGAGTTTGCCGGGAGTAAACATCTTTACCTGAGCAGCTACCCATGTGAGTTGCATTACTCCCATTAGTAAAATGAATATTTTTCTATACATATGATTGTCATTAAAACAATTAAATTATTTACCAAGGTTTCTATACCGCATCATTGCTTCTACAAAATAATAGTCAGCATAGGTTAAAGGAACGTCAATCTCGGATTTACTTGGCATATGACCAACAGAATGCTCTAAAATAAAGCCGCCATTTGTTCCGATGACGGCCTTATACTGCGGCGAAGAAAGTGTAGTAATAATTTTTTCTGCTGCGGCAACATAGTTTTTTGCATGAGGCAAATCCACATATTTATACAATTCCAGTAAAGCTGATGCGAGAACACTTGCCGCTGAAGCATCCCGAAGAGCATGCGGAATATTGGGCACATTAAAATCCCAATATGGAATACCATCTGAAGGATAATTAGGATGATGTAAGATAAAATCTGCAATATACTCAGCTTGCTGTAAATATTTATTATCCTTTGTTTCTCTGTAAGCAACGGTATAGCCATACAACCCCCAGGCCTGCCCCCTTGCCCACGCAGAAGAATCCGCATATCCCTGTACTGTTATTTTCCCGATCACATTACCGGTGTTGGGATCATAGTTAACCATGTGATAAGAACTATAATCGGGGCGATAATGATTCTTCATAGTTGTATTGGCATGTGTAACCGCTATATGATAAAAAGAAGAGTCGCCAGAGAACTTTGTAGCCCAAAACAATAATTCCAGGTTCATCATATTATCAATAATTACGGGAAACTTCCAAGGCGTATTATCCCAAGACTTGATACAACCTACTTTAGCATTAAATCTTGTAATCAAAGACTTTGCACTGTTCATCAATACCTGCTCATAGTTTTTGGAAGGGCTTATTTTATTAGCCGTTCCAAAGCTACTATACATCATAAATCCTAGGTCGTGGGTACCGGTATTGAATTCTTCTTTTTGGAGAAAATGCATACTTTTTATCGCTTCATGCCAAAGTAATGTATCATTCGTCTCTCTAAATAAATTCAATAAGGTACCAGCATAAAAACCGCTACACCACCAGTCTGCAGAACTAAACTCATACTTTCTGGTGGCAGGAAAGAATGTTTTAGGAAATTCATTTTCAGGCACCATCTTCATTAAAACCCTATATTGCTCATCTGCATCTGAAAAATTTTTATTAATTACCGATAACAGTTTAGCATCAGGCTGAAACAATCGTTCGTTTTGTGTAATTCCTTTCAAACACAAAAGACTTATACAACAGAAAAGGAATATGGATCTCATATTTTTGGTTTACGATCTTTTATTAATGGCTATAATTCCACTCCAGTACCTGAACCGGAGTTGGCGGTATATCAGCCTTGCCTTCCCCGTCTATTTGTTCGGTATACTGAATAAAGAAGTTTAACTTTTTTTGTTCTTTCCACAATTCTGTATCATACAAAGGTTCAGAAGAGCCGATTGAAAAATCAGTGATATCCTTTATCAAGATATTTTTAGGAAAATTGGTTTTAAAAACTGCGATAGATAGTTTATTTCCCCTTTCTTCATCACGAAAAACAATGCCTATATTTCTGGAATTAGAAGATATCCAGCTAATAATCTGCGGCCTTGCAATAGGAATTCTTTTAGAGCCGCCACCACTTAAAGTAAAAGGAGTTTTCCGGAAGGAAAGACTTTGCACATACCATTTTTTCTGCTGATGATAAACAAAATGGTATTGCGGAACAGAATCATTTTTTTCCTTCCAGTAGGTAGCAATGTAAGGCTCTCCATTTTCATCTGCATACATTGATGTTTGGTTAATCAATTCACTTTTTTGGGAAATATGACAAATGTACTCTGCTGTTGCGGCAGTAACAGGTAGTGTATATTTTTCACCTGTAGATTTCTCCCATGTGATACCTCCATCTGTAGAACGGGCATAACATAGATCATGATTACTTGCTACATCGGCACTCTCTCTCCATACCCATGAAATGTGTATAATACCCTTTACATCAACAAAAGCTTGCCAGTATGCGTTACGCCTGCCTTCCCCATCGATCAGGTTACTATACAGTTGATTCCATTGGTGTGTTTTTATATCATAACGGTTAAGCACAAGGTTACCTTTCCCGGATGCGCCACTCCTGTATAAAAACAAAAGATTACCATTAGCTAACCTATAAAACTCAGGATATGTAACTGAACTTTCTTCTATACCTGTCATTGACAATGGTGCCAACATGGTTAGCGATCCAGGGCTTACGCTTCTGCTGTAATGCAATTTACTACCATGATGATCCCACGATACATGTAAATAGCCTTCTCCATCGACCATTATACTTATGCAATTATGAGCATCTGCTGTATTACCCGTAAAGCTTGTTTGTTTCAGCTCCCATTTCTCTGACCCGATTTTTCTTTTCCCCAACACTACATAATGTTGCTGGTTGTAAAATGCAATGAATTGCGTATCCTTCCATGTTACCAGTGCATTCTTCCGAAAAACAACTGTATTTACTGTATTGTTAGCCCAGCCACTGGCAACATTCACCAGTTTTGACTGCTGTGCATCTGCTTTTTGAATGAAGGCTAATCCAGCAGCAATGAAACTAAGAAAACATAGTTTTGAAGGCAAAAATCCAATGCTTTTAAACATATATTTCAATTAGGATATCAAGGTAAGTAATGGTTGTTAGCAAAACCATAACAACCATTACTTTTATAATAGAAGAATGAAACCCTTCCTACTGATTAATAGCCTGGGTTTTGTTCCAGAACCGCATCCTTATTCAACTGAATTTCAGATAAAGGAATAGGCAATAACAAGTTGGTTTTAGTTAAGCCGGTTATCGGCTTCGCAGCATCATTTGGATTTAATTTCAATGCTCTGTCTACCAAAGTACCTGTACGCATTAAAGTCATTCGCCTGTTCTCTTCACCAATCAGCTCTCTTGCTCTTTCATCCAGAATAAAATCCATAGTTATATCTGAAGCTTGAACCTGGCCTTCAGCAGGATAATTAGCACCAAACGCTCTTTGTCTTAATACATTAATGCTGTTAGCAGCATCCTGTAATTTTCCTTGTTTGAACTGGGCTTCGGCCTGTAACAAATATGTTTCACCTAAACGCATTAAAATGAAGTCTTTCACCATTGTGTAGCCAAACACATCATTGGGATCAAACTGTCCCCATTTGGTAATACTTGGACAAGTCTTGAACAAGGTATCCGGCCCGTTATAAGGCACTTGCTGACCGAAATTCGGGCTAGTAGGATCATTATAATAATATCTTCTTCGCAGGTTATAAGGCGAATTACGGATATCGTCATTATTATAAAGATTATAAATAACCCAGTTACTCAAACGTAAACGAGCCAATGATCTTCCTCCTAATGAATCACAAATAGACAGGCCTTTAATATTATAGTAAGCAGCACCCCAAACCCTTCTCTGCTGGGCGTTTCCGGTATTTCCACCTACAACAGTTGCAGTATTCTCCTGCTCTAAAACCCAAATAGCTTCTGTGTTTCCCTGGGATCTTCTTTGATTACCATAATGGAACATATCAGAATAGTAATCTCCCGGCAAAGAAGAAACCACCCCATACCGTTTATTAATCAAACTAAACTTACCACTGTTAATAATAGCCTGCGTTTGTTGTTCTGCAAGATCAGGCTTACCCATTCTTAGGTACACTTCAGCCAATAACTGCATGGCCATGTATTTATTCGCTCTCTCATACATTTTACCCTTTGCATTGGTTTTTACAGCTTCAATGTCGGGTAAATTATTCGCAGCGAAAGTGAGATCACTAACAATGAAATTATTGATACTATCGAGTGAATTACGAACAAAATTTGTTTTAGGACCCGTTAATGCATGTTGAACCAAAGGCACTTTACCAAAAAGTGTAGCCAGGTTATTATACGCATACGCTCTGAAGAACATAGCTTCTGCCGTTGCCTGGTTCTTGCCATTTTGAGAAAGAGAAGCAATGGTCATATTATCAATGATGGTATTGGTAAGATTAACCAGTATGTAATAACGGTTCCAGATATAACCTGCGGCAGCATCTGCCGGGGTTAGTAAAGAATAGTTATAATATGGAATTTCAATTCCCTCCTGGTTAGCGGTTGCATTTGCTACATCTGTTCCTACCTGCCAAACACTTACCCATCCTTGTCTTCCTGAATAAGTGTAGATAGTACTAACATGATTATACAACCCGATCAGCGAAGCCTCGATACCCAAAGAATCAGTTAAGGTAACCGGTGTGTATGAAGACATGGGTGTTTCGCTCAGAAAACTCTTCTTGCAAGCCGTAACGCCCAACAGCATTACTGAGCTTAGTATAGGAATAATATATTTTTTCATAACAATAATATTTTTCAAGTTTATTTAATGGAAATATTGGCACCTAAAACAAATGAACGGGTTAAAGGATAGTTGTTAGTCCAGTCTCCAGACCCCCTGTATGAGTAATTGTTTTCAGGATCCCAACCTACCCATTTTGTAAAAGTGTACAGGTTGCGGCCACTGAAGTATACAGTACAACTTCCTAAATGCAATTTTTCAATTAAACTATTTGAAAACACATAACTAAGTGTAACATCTTTAATTCTTGTATAGCTGGCATCACTTGCATACCCATATCCCCTAACATTATTATAAGATAATGCTGGGCGAGAATTATTGTGGTTCGTTGGTGTCCAATAACCTATTTCAGCCGGTGTATTTCTTCTTCCTGTTTCATCATTGTAATTCAGATCAGGATCGCCTTTCACCATCCCCTGTGCAGTTTGAATAAAGATATTCAGATGCCAGTTTTTATAATGGAATGTATTAGTAAACCCTCCTGTCCATTTAGGTGCAGTTTGGCCCAGGATAACCATATCATTAGCAGTAATCTTACCATCACCATCTACATCTTTGAATTTAAGGTCGCCCGGCTTAGCACCCGGATCTTGTTTAGAAGGATCTTCACCTGTTTGCCATATACCTTGCATCACATAATCATACACAACGCTTACCGGATGACCGATAAACCACCTGTTACCTATATCATCTTTTCCATCACCATATAAATCAACCAAACGGTTTTGATTAGCTGCAAAAACAATAGAAGATTCCCATTTGAAATCACGTGCTACAATGTTTTGAGTGTTCAACGTTACTTCAAAACCACGGTTAGAAAGTTTACCAATATTATCCATTACAGATCCATAACCAGTAATAATGGGCAAACTTCTTCTGAGTAATAAATCGGAAGTGTTGTTATGATAATAATCGATTGTACCGGAAATCCTGTTTTTTACAACACTGAAATCGATACCTATATTCAGGGTTTTAGTTGTTTCCCAATGCAGATTGGCATTACCAAGATTACCAGCCACTACACCAATGGTACTTACACCATTAAAGGGATAGCGGACTGCATTATCTGTTGTGATCGTATTATATACACCTACACCTTCATTACCAGTTTTACCATAAGATACTCTGAACTTAAGGTTATTGATGGCCGTAACATTTTTCATGAAAGATTCATTTGTTATGTTCCAACCAAAAGCAACAGAAGGGAATATACCATACTTGGTAGTGTTACCACCAAATACGGAAGAACCATCACGCCTTGCTGTGGCAGTAAATAAATATCTGCCATCATAAGTATAGTTAATCCTTCCCATCTGAGAATTCAAACCATATCTGTCTGCGTAAGAATAACTTGTTTGTGTTGCACCTGCTCCCAGGTTATCGAAACTGATAATATCATTGATAAAACCACTTGCTCCTGCAACCGTTCTCAGGTAATTTCTTTCCTGTGCACTATATAAACCTGTAAAATCTATATGATGTTTTTTCCAGTCTTTTGCATAGGTTAAAATATTTTCTATAGTGTAGTTGTACGTATGATCGTTCTCAATACTTGCAGTACCAATCAAATCATTGGCTGCTCTTCCTGTATAATTCGCATAACGCTCAGGATAATAGATATAACCCGCATTCAAACGATATTTCAATCCTTTCAACCATCCCGTAAACTTTATTTCAGCATAAGCATTTCCGTTGAGGTTATATGTTCTGCTGATACGACCGGTTGTTAATCCCAACAATGGATTGGTATACAATAACTCCGGATACATTGGATAAATAGCGTAGGAACCATCCGTATTATAGGGTTGGCCATAAGGACTCATGGCTGTTGCAAACAAAAAGTTAGCCCTACCACCATCGTAATTATTGGCTGTAAATAAAGAAGACATACCTACTGTTAAAAACTTGGTTACGTTCATATCTACATTAGCCCGAAAACTTGCCCTGTGGTACTGATACCCTTTAATAACGCCCTGCTGTTTCATATACTCACCACCTAAGTAATATTTAACATCGGCTGTTCCGCCAGAAACACTCAGGTTATGATCAGTGATCACACCTTGTTGCGTAGCTAAGTCTACCCAATTGTATGTTTTACCTGCATTGTAGTTAGCCAATTCTCCATAGTTTGGAACAGGACTTGTTTGCGGCTGACCTGTTTGCGACATATAGTCTGCATATTTTTGTACATACTCTGTACCACTGCGAGGTTGTAAGATGTGGGCTATATTTTCTAAACCCGCATAAGCATTATAGCGAATAACAGGCTTACCCGTTGCGCCACGCTTGGTTGTAATCAGGATAACACCATTAGAACCTTTCACACCATAAATAGCAGTTGCAGAAGCATCTTTCAATACTTCGATAGATGCAATATCATTTGGGTTGATATCATTTAGCGCAGAACCAACAGTTGAGATCAATGGCAAACCATCTACTACTACGTAAGGCGTACTACCTGCTGTGATAGAGTTTTGTCCTCTTGATACAACATTAGGTGTACTGCCCGGAACAGAAGAAGTTGTGGTGATATTTAAACCTGCCACAGCACCTTCCACAGATTGAAGTACATTGGTTACCGGCAATTGTGATAACCTGGATTTAGGAACTGATGCAACAGAACCTGTTACGTCAGATCTTTTTTTGCTACCATAACCTACCACCACCACTTCGTTCAACTGTTTATTTTCAGCCACCAGTTTTATTTGTATAGTACCATTTTCAGGTTTTAATTGAATAGTTTTATAACCAACACTCGTTATTTCGAGCATTGCATTGGCAGGTACCTGTATTTTGAAGCTGCCTTTATCATCTACAATAACCCCGGCCTTACTCCCCATCACTCGAACAGAAGCCCCAGTTATGGGTTCACCGGATTCAGAATCTGTTACAGTTCCGGTAATTACCCGGTTCTGTGCCAGAAGGCAGACACTCATCAGCAGTATTTGGACAAACAAGAAAAGCTTTTTCATGGTAAGCAGTTTAAAAATTTGAAGGTGATAGAATTAAAAATGCAGGATAATTCATTCGGTAAAAGAGAACAAGAGAATCTGGATTACGCTCTTTCATAAGCAATCGTTTTTGGTTTAAAAGAATAGAAATGGCAAAGCCGTAGAATAAAGACAACCAAAAATCTATAATGAATGCATATGCAGAGAGGGGACAAATGATATATAAAGGGGGGTAAAATCATTTAAAGCCTCCTTTTTAGTAAAAATCCCCCCCTCGCTACTGACAATAGCGATATGCTATTTAGCAAACCGGATACAGTTTATTCTTTCTCTATACTATTAAAAAAGTGACCACTTTATAAAGAGGCCACTTTTGAAGATAAATCCGGATGTATGTAAATGGTATTTAAAAATGGATACTCTTTACGGTTCCATTTTTAAACTGGATGATAACCTCATCGTTATTCTTATTACTTTGAAGAGATCGAACGGGAACCAATTCCTCATCAGTCCATTTTTCTCCTGATTTTTTCCAAAGCATAAGTGTAATGTAAAGTTTAGGAGATGAAGGTAGTAACCGATCCGTTGCATCAATCACTTTGCTTTCGTTGGCAACCGGATTCAACCCATGGGATTTTACGATTTCCATTTCCTTCCATCCTTTCAATACCACCATTGCCAACTGATACTCTCCATTATCAATGATTTTTACGGTATATCCATTCATAGTTCTGCTTTGCTCCCGGATAGCCCCCCTGGTATTTGCTAATGCATAATGCCCCAAACGAATAGCAACAGAAGTATCGGTACACAAACGATCAACCCGCAAAATTCCATTGGGCAAAGTAATATCTGTAAGGTTTGCTTTTATGTTGGGATCAGATTCCAGACTCACATCCCTATAATAACAGCCTTCATCATATCGCTTAAAATCGTACAAACGAAAAGGCTCCCACTCATTCTTTTTATTCAGGAATACATAATTCATCGCCACTTCTCCATTTTTGCCATCTGCCTGCCAGGGAAAAGCACTATTATAGGATAGGCGATTATAGTTTTCCGCTCCACGGTAAGGTTCGGCAGCACCGGTAACCGGCACGTGGCACCAAGCCCTGATCTCAGCTGCACCAATATTGGGATAATCAGTGATCAAAATATAAGAGCCTTCTTCCAGTTTGTTGTAAACCTGTCCCTTCTGCATTTTTTTCTCCCACGGTCCTTCATTTTCTTTTGCATTCCAAAATGGATTACCGTCGGGAATCAATAAGCCCAGGAAAGCTTTCCCCATCCAAAACACACTGCCTCTGCAACTGTACGATTGAACAGCGGGTTCAAAAGGGCCATAAAAACCCAATGTTGGGATATTATTTTGAAGGAAAGAAGGATTTTGCAGAAACTGAAGAATAGCACCGGAAGAAATACGACGCATCCAACCGTAATTGGTAAACGGATCGTTTTCCAGCCCCATGAGTGGAAATGGAATTACGGCCCCCATACGGTAACTGATGCTTCTACCCCACATGATCATTTTACCATCTCTTGCAAACATATAAGGATAGTTATCTTTCATGGGCTTAAAGTTTAACCTGAACCTTCGGGCATAATCGGGATAATATTTTTCTCCAAAAAAATTCGACCATAACATGCCATACATCTGAAAAGCCCACATACTATAATAATCGTAAGCCGGACCATCATCATACCAACCACTACCGCGATAATGGCCAAAGACCTTATCCAGGTATTCTACCAATAATTTTTCATTCACAGAGTAACCCTGACTTTTATAAAAGCTGAGAATAAAAATGTTGAAGAATTTCCAGTTTTGAGGAACGGTAGGACCATCTCCGTAACTCAGCATCAAAGCTGCTAATTTATCTTTTTGCTGTTGCGGTAATGGCTTCCACAATATCTCAGGAATAGCAAAAAGACTAACCGATAATCCGCCAAACTCTACCAGGTTTTGATGCGGGCCACCATTCCGGGGCCGGGGTTTTATATAACTTGGGCTGGTTGAGTCGATGAGTTTACAGATCTGATATCGATAATAATCCGCTACTTTAATGTGATTGATCTCGAGGGAAGAATCTTCTTTTAATAAAGGCGCTGCAAGGAACAAAGTACGGCAAAGGCCTTCCAATTTTTCAGTGGGTACTTGCTCTGGAATCCGGGGATAACTCTTACCCTGCATTTTAGGAAACTGCATCGGATCATCCATTTTATCTACATAACTAAAAGCACCCCTTAATAAATACAAGGCCGCATCTTTCCAATGTTTTCTAGTCATCCCGGTAAAAGGGCTTACAGTATAATCAGGTTCAACAACTTTAAACAGGGGTTCATTCTTAACCCTCTTTTGCTGGGTATATAACTGTACGTTAGTTGAAGTTTGTGCATTTGTAACACCTATTGAAACTAATAATAAAAAGAAAAGAAATAGTTTAATCCTTGTATATACCATAACAATCGTTTAAATAAGGTTTTCATTTCAGGTCTATCGCATGATCAACAGGAATATCTTGTCCACTCCATACTTTTACGGATGTCCAGGGCCGAGCAGGAGCAGACCAGAACTCATCTGTATCTGGAAGACCTAATGGCAAAAAAGCAAGTGAGGTTAAATACAGGCTACCGCCGGTAATATACACATCTGCCAAACCTGGTTGTGAACCTGAAAGACCTATTGTTAACCAGCCGGACTTATTATAAGTACCAGGAACACTCAATGTTTTTTTGATCACAGCAGTTAAAGCGCAACGAACCTGAGCAGGCTGTAATGCTTGTGGCAATTGCTTTCGCAAAGCCATATCAGCTAAATGATGAAAAGCGCCTGCCCTGTATGTAACAGAGCGTCCAATAACAGGGAATGAGCCATCTGTATTTATATTACGCTCCTGTATTACTGCATAGCGCTGAGTAATGGAAGTAAGTTTTCCGGCAAACGCTTCACAGGTTTTAGAGTCTCCTTTCATAGTCTCTATGATCACAGCAAGAAAGGGCTGTATCACATAACTATTATAGTAATCCATATGAAAATTCATCCCATCGGAAAACATACCATCACCTGTGTACCAATGTTCTGCAAATTCTCTTACACAATATTCTATGCGTACCTTATCATAATCCATTCCGTATTTATGAAAAAAAGTTTCGATCATTCCAGAGAATAATATCCAGTTAGAATATACCGGCACCGTATTTCTCGTGATTTTGAACACTGTTACAACCTGCCGTTTAACAAGTGAATCAAGGTGTTGCCAAAGCCAGGGACTCCGAATAAAGCTCAAAGCAAGGAAGGATGCATCAACCAATGGCTGGCCGCCTTCCCAATACAAATAATCTTTAGCATTGGGATTTACTGCATTAGCAACAGCTTGCAAAGCCCATTGCCTGTATTGGTTTCGCAGCTTGATTTCGTCTTGCGAACCACCCTCCAAATTAAGCCATGGTGCTATACCGCATAAAGTTCTTGCAAATGCTTCGAGATAAGCAACCTTCTTCCTGTTGGCAGCATTATCAATTACCGGAGAAAGCGCTACCGGCATTACTTCTTTTAACCTGTTTTGTGCAAGATTAAATATCACCGGCTTTGCCAGTTTATCCATTTGCTCTAACCAAAACTGCCTGTCGGGGCTTTGTGAAAAAAGCTGCACTGAAAAGAAGCAGAAACAAATGAACGATACGATTTTTTTCATCTGAACTATTTTAAAAGCAATCACTTATTCTTTGGCTAGAAGCCGCATATTCAAAATTCGGATATTCACAAGTATTTAAGGTGGGGTAAATAATATATTAAGGTGGGCAAACTCATCCAAAAGAAGATGAATGAAAGATTAGAAAGTTAGGATGATAGTTTTTTTCATGAGATGATGCAAACATCCTCATATTTTACTACCCAAGGATTTCCTGTAACGTTTTACATATTCCGAAGGATTCATTTCAAAAAGCTTATTGAACTGTTCCCTGAAATACTTGATATCTCTAAAGCCAACTTCATAAGTAACCTCACTTATTGTTTTATCTGTATTGATCAATAATTCAGCAGCTTTTCGTAAACGCAGGTAACGAATAAAAACATTAACCGACAAACCGGAAACCGCTTTCACTTTTTTGTATAGCTTAGGATGACTCATCCCTATTTCTCTTGAAAAAGTTTTAATATTAAAATCCGGATCATCAAGATATTTCTCTGTAATGGCTATACACTGTTCTATAAAATCTTTATACTCACCCGCAATATTAAAGTTAGGCTGCAAGGTTACGGCATTGAAAAAATACTGTTGCAGCCTCGTACGCCTTTTCAAAATATTTTTCACACTGGCCATGATAATGTCTTTATCAAATGGCTTCATGATGTAATCATCCGCTCCTCCTTCAATCCCTTTCAATTTGTTATCTGCAGAAGAACTGGCAGTCAGAAGAATCACTGGAATATGTCCAATGGATGGTGTTGCTTTTATTGTTGCACAAAGCTCAATACCACTCATCCTGTTCATCATTATATCGCTGATAATGATATCAGGAACTTCCTTTAGAGCCAGCTGGAAACCATCTTCGCCATCTTCTGCTTCAAGTAAATTATATTCATGTTCAAATACTTGTCGTAACAACATTCTCATATCTGCATTATCATCAACAATCAACATAAGAGGCAGGTCTGATACTAACTTATCAATGATCTCTGATTTATTATGAACCACAGGAGCATCTGCAGGAAATGTTTTTTCAAGCGTTACATCCTCTATTAATTCCTGAAGAAAAGAAGACGGAGCTTTATCGGAAGAACTAAGGTGGCTATGTTGATCCACCGTCTCCTCATGAGAAGGAAGAGAAAGCGTGAATGAAGTTCCTTTTCCTGTTTCACTTGTGAAATAAAGTTTGCCATGGTTTGCTTCTGCTAACCTTTTAGAAAGATAGAGTCCTATACCAAAACCGGTTGGATGATTGCTGTCTTTTATATCTGCCTGGTAAAAAGGTTTAAATAAACGGGGTGCAGCATCTTCAGATATACCACAACCTGTATCTGTAACAGTAATGCATACATCTTTTTCTTTTAGCCCGACCTTTACACTAATACTTCCTCCGTTAGGAGTGAACTTGAAAGCATTAGAAAGCAGGTTGAATAAAATAATTTCAATCTTTTCTTTGTCTGCAAAAACAAAAAGATCCGTCTCCGGGATTTCTATAAAAAAGCTGATATTTTTTGCCTTCGCATGTTGTTCAAATGCGAGATAAACTTCGTTACAAACAACATTGATAGCAAATACTTCTATTCGCATTTGCGGCTCCTCCGCTTCTACCTTCCTAAATAGTAGTAATTGATCCACTAAACTCAATAAGCGTTTGGCATTACGATACACAACACCTAGGCTTTTCTCTTCTCCAGGCTGATTCTTACCAAAAATTATCTCTTTAAGCGGGTTTATGATTAACGTGAGCGGTGTTCGGAACTCGTGTGAAATATGTGTAAAGAAAGCGATCTTCTTTTCCGTCAATTCCTTTTCCTTTTCAGCAGTTAATTGAGCCAGTTTCACCTGATAATGCAATCTGTTTTGATTATTCTTATAATGACCGTATGTATAAACTAATGATGCCAATAACCCAATGTACATAAGATAAGCCCACCAACTTCTGTACCAAGGTGGCAATACAGTGATCTTAAGCAACTGCACTTGCTTTCCCCAAACACCCCATATGTCTGTAACCCTTACCTTAAAATAGTATGTACCTTCTGATAACCTGGAATAATTAGCGGTACGAATATTTTGTGTAATACTCTGATTTCTATCCCAACCATCTAAAACATAACTATACCTAAGCTTATCCGGAGAAGTAAATTCAGGCGCTACGAAACTGAAAGCCAATGATGCCTTATTAAACGGAACTGTTATTTCTAAAATATTATCGTCATTGCTTTTAGTGATATAAGAACTGTTAGCCTCCAAAGGTTCACCTGCAATAGTAATACCGGTAAGATAAACATTGGGCTTGGAATCCTGTTCGTAAACCTGGGTAGGATCGAAAAAATTAAATCCTTTAATGCCACCAAATATAAACTCCCCGGAACGCATAGCTATGGCTGCATTAAAACTAAACTGGTTGCTTTGCAAACCATCAGATTGAGAAAACAATCTGAATATTTTTTCTCTTGCATCATATTTAATCAAGCCTGTAAAAGAGCTCATCCATAAATTACCTTGCTTATCTTCCAGTATCCTTAATATAGTATTTCCTTGCAGACCTGCCGCTTCATCAAACCTGCGATACGTTCCGTTAGAACGATTAAATAAAAGTAAACCTCCTCCTTGTGTACCTATCCAGAAATTACCAAACTTATCTTCATGAATGCAGCGAACTGTAAACCCAATGAAATAGGTGATATGCCTTTTTGTTTTACGATCCACTTTAACCAAAGAAGAATAATTACCACCCCAAAGATCACCTTTACTATCTTCCTCAAGGCATTGCATATTTACAAGCCTGTTATCAAAAATATCGAAACGGTCAGTTTTTCTGTTTAGGGTATATAAGGTTCCATCATTGCTTGTGCTGGCCCATAAAGTTTTAAACCTGTCTTCATACAAAAACCACACTTGCTTTTCTTCTTCATTTGTATATGGATTAAAACAAGCATAATGCCTGAATGTTCCTGCAGAAGGCCCAAAGCGATTCACACCACCATACCAAGTAGAGAGCCAAATTGTGTTGAAAGTATCTTTAACAATACTTGTAACGAAATCGCTTCCTAAAGAGGATGAATTGTTTGGATCATGCGTGTACAATGTATAAGTGTTAGAGGTACGATTCCAAAAGCGTAAACCTGCACCACTTGTTCCTATCCAAAGATTACCATTCTGATCTTCACAAAATGATCTTATAAAATTGATGTTAGGATTGTTCTTTTCATGAAAAGACACAGATTGAAAAGGGTTAGCCTTAGGTTCAATTACATTCACGCCTCCACGCAAAGTTCCTATCCATTCTCTTTCTTCAGCATCTTGATAGATTGCAAAAACAGCGCTGCTGTTCAATACTTCGGAACCATCTGCTCTTAATAAAGGTTTAACTTTATTAGTTCTTGTATCTAACTTAAAAACTCCTTTACCGTCAGTTGCGATCCATAATATTCCTTTTTTATCGATGCTGATCGTTGGAATTTTATAATTCCCATTAATAAAGCTTCCTTCAAAATGATTATTGGCATAGGTATACCGGTACAATCCTACATCATTCCCCATCCAAATATTATCTTCCTTATCAAACAATAAACAATTACCACGTTTCATTTCCTTATTAACTACAATAATCCTGTTCTGTTTTTCATCCAACTTGCACAAACCAATATCCTCCACAAAAAGCCAAAGCTCATTGGTAACACTATTTTTTAATGCTGTTACATTATAATTATAAGATATCGTTTGGTTGATCTGTAATGGAATTTGAACACCGGTACTTTTATCTGAGGAAAAGGCAAATAAGCCGGAATGATTGACTGCAATATATACAACACTTTTACCGCTTGTAATTGCAGAAACACTGGAAGAAAGTTTTTTTATAACACCGGTATTGGCATTGGTGATGTATAAAGGAGAAAAAATATTCTTCAACGGATGGTAAACACAAGCTCCATTTTGCCCACCTACCCAAATATTATACTGCCGATCATCAGCCAAGCAATATACCTGGTTACCCATCAACGAAGTTGTATCACCAATCTTATTACGAAAAATAGTAAATACGCTACCATCATATTTGTTAAGTCCATCGTAAGTAGCTATCCATAAAAAACCTTTATGATCTTTTAAAATACTGGTTACAGCATTATTGGAGAGCCCTTGTTCTATCCCCAGATAATGAACCTGAACAGTATCAGCAGCAAAAGCAGAGATTGTAAAAAAAGAGGCTAAAAAAAATGAAATAAAATTCCGCATGGTAAGCACAGCTGATGTTGGGTAATTTGCAAAATAAGCTATTTACGCTAACAACCTGTTCTGATCTGTGCTGCCAGCTATTTTAATTTCCATGGATTTGAATATATAAAAAAGAAAGCCAGAAGAAGAATCTTCCGGCCATTGTAATTAGAAAATCTAACACCCTAAAGCTATATTTAATTCACTTGTTTCGCTTCTATCATTTTCTCCAGCACTTCTTTATACTTTTCAGCTTCTTCATTTTTGGGATCAAGCGCTAAAACCCTTTCATAATAATCCAATGCTTCATTATACTGTTTTTCTTTGTTGGCCTTGTAAGCAGCGAGATAACCATAAGCCTGTATCAACCATTTTCTATTATTTGTGTTGGCTGTATCCTTACCAATTACTTCAATCATTTTTTGATAATGGGGAATTGCAATACCGGTTTCCATTGCTGTATCTATCGCAGCATTGCTTCTTGCACGCCAATAATAACCAAATACCTGGTCAGGATATTTAGTTGTGTACCTAGCAAATACGCTATCCGCATTTGCATATTCTTTTGCCTTATACGCTGCTACCCCCCAGTAAAAAAGATCAACATTAGTAGCAGCTTTATTTAACTGATATACTTTACCTAACCAATACGCCTGCTCATGATAATTTTTTTCCTTAGTATAAGTTGCAGCAAGTTTCTTGGCATATTCCAATAAATGAGTAGAGTCCTTCTCCCTGGCAAAAGCCTTGCTATACCAATCAGCAGCTTCATCCTGCCTATTTGTTTTATCGCAAACCCTGGCCATTAAATCAAAATCTTTTGCAATGAGGTTACTGTCTTGTTCTAAAGACAAGTATTTTTTCATATTCGTCTCCGCATCTGCATATTGATTGGTATCAAAATAGCTGTAAGCAAACAGTTTGTACATGCGAGGTTTAATATCGTTAGGTGTTTGCTGTTCAATTTGTTTACCCATTGCAATTGCTTCTGGATATTTCTTTTGGAGATAATACATATCCATCAGCCTGTAATTGTTTTGAATATCTTTATCACTATTCGCTATAAAATTGTTGAGATTCTCAGCAGCTTTAGTCAAATCGTGATAATAATAGTAATAGTATAACTGGTAATACACCGGGGCAAAATGAGCATCTGCTGCAATTGCTTTATTGTAATACTCAGTAAAAATATCTACGTTATTCTGCGACTGGTAAATTTTTCCAGCCTTATAATAAGCATCAGCATAATTTTTATCAATATCCATCGCCTGCTGATAGGCTCTGAATGCCTCTGAACCATTATACATCATTCTATACGCATCTCCAATGGCACAATAAAGAGCTGGATTTTTCTTGTCTTTTTTTGCAGCCTCTTGCAATAAATTGATGGCATATTGTAAATTTCCTTTTACAGAAGCGATGTTACTTTCTGCCACAGCTTCTAAAATTTCGGGATCCTTTTTTCTTTGTGTTCCAATAGCAGATTGAAAATCTTTTTGAGCAGTTACCGAATCGCCAGTCTCCAATGCAAGAAAACCGTCCGTAACCTGTATCAGAGAATTGGAAACAATAGCTGCCGGCACTTCCTGGCGATGTTTTCTTGCGGCAGCACTATCTTTCAACTCTGCATCTGTTCTAATTAACCAATACCATGCAGCAGGATCATTTGCATTATGCGATGTAAGATCAGCAAAAATTTGCCTTGCACTGTTATAACGTTCGTACATAAACATTTTCTTACCATCTTCTAATGACTGTGCATGCACCCCTACCGGCAATGCACATGCTGCAAATAACACAATCTTGTAAAGTTTCATTTTCATTTGGCAATAAAGTTTTAGCAATTACACAATACCTGGTTTTAAAGTAAGTATATGCAAGTGTGATAAAGGGTTTAATAAATCAACAATCGTTTTATTCATCACACCGGGAATGGAAGTTTCTTTACCTGGGTTTAGCAAGATCATATCTGCTTTAACCTGGTTGGCATATCTTAATAAAAGATCTGCAGAATGATTGCCCGACAAAACTTTATACTGAGGCGAATGACCGTAATCCTTTAATCGTTTATATGTTAAATAAAAAGCATCAGCAATTGTTTTAGAATCCTCATCATTAAGATCCATAATGGTAATGATGTAGATATGAGCATTATATTTTCTGGCAAGTGCCGAGGCCATCTCTATTTTCTTCTCTGGAATAAAAGTACTTACAGGTAATACTATAGATTTTATGGGATGATGTAAGCAACTGGGCGTAACAGTTAAAAGTGCACAACCTGTTTGCTTGACAAGCTTATTAATTTTAATACTTGAAGTGGGAAGTGAAATCTTTTTATTCTTTCTTTTAGGCTGAATTAATAATTCAAGCTCGTTATCATTAATATATTGAATTAGGGCCTGTGTATAGCCTCCTGAAAAAATCTGGCGTGTGATAATTGTAATATGCGGAGCTTTTGCCGAAAAAGTCTCTTTTAAAGTTGCCAGTATTTCAATAGCACTTACACTTTTCGAACCAGTTTTTTCTCTTGCGAAAGAAAATAGATCAGCAACCCAGTTGATTCTTGGCTGTACGTTAACAAAATGCATACTATGCATTTCATCGGCGTATAATTCAATCGCCTTATCTGCAGCCAATACGGCCTCTTCCAGATTGCTGACGGGGATTAATATGTTTTTGAAATATTGCATTTTATTGTGCAGTACAAACATACATGCACCACATTAGCAGGCTATTAGATAAAAATTAGATTCGAATTAGAATAGGTAAAAAAAGCCATCCTTGGAAAAGGATGGCGCTTTAATTAACCCTGCTTGAGTATATGAGAAAACTTAATTTTAGAGAGTTGTTTAATAAACTGAGTGCAAGATAATCAGCCCTTGTTAAGCGGGCATTAGTTTAGCATTAGAAAGTGATTAGAAGTGAAATTAAATTGCGTGAAAGCTACGCCCAATGGGCAAAACAATAACAAAACAGGTACCTGCAATTTGCTGATCTTCAATAGCTATATTGCCTTTATGCAACTTAATAATGCGGGAGGCAAGCGATAAACCTAAACCAAATCCCTGCTTAATCTTCACATCAACACCTCTGTAAAAAGGTTGAAAAATCAAATCGCTTTCCTCTTTTTTAATGCCAGGGCCATCATCAAGAATTTTAATTCTTAACTGGTCTTCAGAAAAATCTAAAAATACATCCGCCTTGTTACTTCTCGAATATTTACATGCATTTAAAACAATGTTTTTTATGGCGCTATACAATAGGTCAATATTACCAAACACATACAGCATGTCCTCATCTTCCGGAAATGTTTCGAAGTGAAGATCTACCGTATACTTATTATCAGCCTTACGAAGTTCTGAGGGCAATTTTAACAGCAATTCATCTATCCGTATCAGTGATAATTCTATGCCGTCAGAGGTGCCACTCGCTTTTGCCATTTCTAACAACCCTCGTGTTAACTGTGTTAAATTTCTAACATCTTCATATACTGAAAGAATGATAGATTTATATTCCTCTTCATTCCTGTCGTTTTGCAGTGTAATCTCCAACTGGCTTGAAATTGAAGTTAAAGGAGTTGAAAGTTCATGAGAAGCATTGGCAATAAATCTTCGCTGTATCTCAAAACTTTCCTGAAGGCGGTTTAGAAGCTCGTTGAAGGTGGAAGACAACTCGAATAGTTCATCTTTGGGTTCCCGAAGATCTATTCTCCTGGATAAATTCTGAGATGAAATTTCTTTTACCTTGTTTGTAATAGTTTGAATAGGGCCAACAAGATTTCGGGAAAATATTAAGCCAACGAAAAAGCTAATTAATACCCCAAAAACAAAAGAAATAAGTAAGATGATTTTCAAGTCGTTTAACTTATCATATCCATCTTTATTGTAAGCCGAGGCAATAGCTATGTAGCGGTGCTTCTGATCTTCATACCTTACTACCGCAACATCACGCATATTTTCAGTGTAAGAAAAATCTCCGTTAAGTTTTGCCTTGTTAAGAATTTCGCTTGTTACGTGAATGGTACTGGTGGTATCATCTTTAAAGTCTACCAAAACATTGTTATTGTAATCATACACAAGCAATGCCTTCTCCTCAAACGGCAGTATAATATTAGCATCAATTTGCCTTAGCAATTCTTTACTTTTATTTCCTTCCTTAATAAGCAAACTGATAGCCGTAAGTCCGCGATTGGTCAATCTTCGCTTAACATCTTTTTGCCTGTTCAAACTCGAAAAATAGTATACAGATACACAGAGCAACAATAAAATAACTGTTACTACTGCCGTAAACAATATGGTAATTCTGTATTTAATTTTCATCGTTCGTTTTCCTCTTTCAATACATACCCCATTCCAACTTGGGTATGGATGAGTTTACTCCCAAAACTTTTATCAATCTTATTTCTCAGGTAATTAACATACACATCAATCACATTAGTCTGCGTATCAAAATCAATATCCCATACACTCGAGGCAATATCCGCTCTTGAAAGTACCCTGTTTTTATTTCTTAAAAAATACTCAAGCAACTGAAATTCCTTTGCTGTGAGTGGAATTTTCTTATCACTTCTTTTTACCTCCTTACTATCTAAATTCATTTCCAAATCTGCTACCCTGAGAATGTTTCCTGAAGGCACAAGCTGATTGGTTGTTCTTTTCAGCAAAGCCCGTATACGAACCAGTAATTCCTTAAACTCAAAAGGTTTGATAATGTAATCATCAGCACCGGCATCAAAACCCTCGATCTTATCATCTGTTGTACTCATGGCCGTAAGCATTACGATGGGTACCTGCTGATTATAACTTCTGACGATTTTACACAACTCGTACCCATTCATCCCCGGTAAGTTTACATCAAGAATGATGAGATCAAAATGATGCGATAAAAACAGTTTTTTACCTATTAATCCATCATATGCCAGTTCTACATAATATCCATTCTCAGATAACCCTTTCTTTAACGTTAATGCAATTTTATTTTCATCTTCCACCAATAAAATTTTACGCTCTTCCATCTTTCATTTATTTTTTGGCAAATACAAATTTCATAATTACAACCAATGTAAACAGATATTTTTTACAGAAACAACTTCTAATGAAGTTCTAATCCATCACAAACCGTTGTTCTTCATTATTTGCAATTGCTTTGCGCTACAATTGATTTTCACTACCTTAAACCATGGCAATTACAAAACGAATCCGTCAGTACTTTAAAAAAATTTTTGATAGTATTAGGAATGAAAAACTAAAAATTGGTTTTTTGCAAGCAGTTCCTTTTTGGATAGCCTCCATCATAACAGGCTTATTAGCCGTTTTATATGCAAGATTATTCGCCTATTCTGAAAAAATGGCTGCTGAAATTTATCACGGCCGTTTATGGCTTTTATTTATTTGTTCACCCATCTTTTTTCTTATCGCATGGTGGGTTGTAAAAAAATGGGCACCCTATTCAAGGGGAAGCGGTATTCCCCAGGTAATTGCAGCCATTGATATTGCCACTCCAAAACACCAGGCCAAGATTTCCAAGTTGCTTAGCCTAAGAATAATTATTGTAAAAGCCATTTCCAGTTGTATGATGATCTTAGGTGGTGCAGTAGTAGGAAGGGAAGGCCCTACCATTCAGATTGCCGGATCTGTTTTCAGGAAAATAAATATGCTTTTGCCGGAATGGTGGCCAAAAATTTCGAAGAAAAATATGATCATGACCGGAGCTGCATCGGGCCTTGCAGCAGCATTTAACACTCCTTTAGGCGGAATTGTTTTTGCAGTTGAAGAACTCACTAAAACACATATCAGTTATTTTAAAACAGCAGTATTCACGGGTGTAATTGTAGCGGGATTAACTGCCGATGCACTGGCCGGCCCCTATTTATACTTAGGCTATCCCAACATGAATCACCTTTCTCACTTCATATTTATAGCTGTTATTCCTGTTGCTATTGTTGCAGGATTAGGCAGTAGTTTCATGTGCAAAATGATGCTGGTTGCGCTACGATGGAAAAAAAGTTTCAAGGCAGACTGGAAAACACCTGCTTATGTTGCCGGAGCTGCATTTATTTTAGCTGCAATGGCTGTTTTTATCAATGAAAATGTATTAGGATCAGGAAAAGACCTGATGACACAAACCTTATTCACAGCCAATAAGCACTTACCCTGGTACTTACCAATTTTAAAAGCAACAGGTTCCTTTCTTTCTTTTACATCTGGTGGTGCCGGTGGAGTATTTGCACCTGCACTAAGTGCCGGAGCTGGTATTGGTTCTGTTATGGCTAGCTGGTTTAATGAAACTGATGCTAATACAAATTTGTTGATATTGGCGGGAATGGTAGCTTTCCTTACGGGAGTTACAAGAACACCTTTTACATCTGCGATATTGGTACTTGAAATGACCGACAGGCATGATATTATCTTTCACCTGATGCTTTCGGGAATGATCGCCAGTTTCGTTTCAATAATTGTGGATAAGCACTCATTATACGAGCACCTTAAACACGAATATGTTCATGATATTTTAAAAGAAGAACATGAGCAACCTGAAGAACAGTTAACTGATCAGATTGCTCATGCCTAATATAAATTTATACTAATACTTAAATACTTTGCCGTTCACCATTACTTCTTGGGTTGCTTCATCAAACGTGGCTTTATACCCTGTATGCACTGCTGCATTCGCCATGATCGTAGCAATAGAATGATGATAGCCGGCCTCAACGGGAGCATTAGGCTGTTTTCTGCTTCTAACGCACTCCATCCAGTTCCGAACATGGTTTGTGGTAAGAATATCGGCTCCGGTATTTGCAGAAGCCACTACTTTTTCTGCTAAAGAAGATAGTTGCAGCTCTGGGAGAAGATTGGCCTTCATATGCATGGCCGCTGCTTCTTTCTCATGCAATCCACCCTTAGGCGAAATTGTATTTGTGATAAGGTTCAGCTCACCTCCATTGGAATAATAGATTTCAGAAGGATGCTCATCACCATTATGCATACGCGATGAAAAAACAACCTGGAACCCCTCTCCTTTTGAATCATCTCCATAATCAAAAACAGCTGTTGTAGTATCCCAGTTTCTCCGTCCGTCTTTCCACATATATATACCACCGTTAGCTACAACACTACGCGGATGACTTAACCCGCTGAACCAATGTACCGTATCTATCTGATGGCTCATCCACTGTCCCGGCATACCTGATGAATATGGCCAGAACAAACGGAATTCAAGATATTTCCTGGCATCAAAAGATTCATATGGCCTGTTCATAATAAACCTTTTCCAGTCGGTATCTTCTTCTTTTAATTTAGCTACCAGTTCCGGACGCCTCCATCTACCGGGCTGGTTTACATTCCAGGTTAACTCAACCATTGTAATATTTCCGAACTTTCCAGACTGTATAAAATTAGCAGCAGCATGATAGTTAACACCACTTCTTCTTTGAGATCCGATCTGAACGATTGAATTAGATTCTTTCACTGCTTTCAACGCCGCCCTATTATCTTCCATAGTTTCTGCAAAGGGCTTCTCAACATAAGCATCCTTGCCTGCTTTTACTGCTTCAATAGCATGTAAAGCATGCTGGAAATCAGCAGTACTGATAAAAACAGCGTCTACTGCATTAGAACTATATAGTTCATCGTTATTTACAAACCCGGTTATATCATGTTGCATTTTTTCTTTGAGAAAGGCAACGCCTTGTTCCCTTCTCAACTTCCATATATCTGAAACTGCAACAATATCAAAATTGAGTTCTTTATAATGCTGCATGAATGCAGGAACGTGGGATGACCTAAAGCGATCGGAAAAGCCTACTACACCTACTCGTACACGATCGTTTGCACCCATGATCCGTTTGTAACTTTGAGCACTCCATCCTTTTTGAGAAAGAATCAATCCGGCTCCTGCCATTGCTGTTTGTTGTAAAAAATACCTGCGTGATTTTTTCATAAAGCGTTAGGTTTTTTGATTATAGTTCTTTGATTTTAATACTTCGGAAGGAAACATTATTGCCATGATCCTGCAGAAGGATATGGCCTTCTTTGGCCATACCAAAATTTGGCCACTTAGCATATTTACTTTTTGCTACTAAGGCATAATAATATTGGGTACCTCTTTTATACTCTAACATCTTCCAACCATTCAACCAATGCTCTATCCTGCCATCGGGATAAGCGATGATCATTCCCCTGTTCCACTCCCCAATTTTCTTTCTTGCCCTTGGCTCTTTGATGGAAGGAATCATATCGTATAAAGAAGCCAATGTTCTGTTACCAATGCTACCCAGTTTGGCATCAGGATGCCGGGCATCATCTAATACCTGATATTCTAATCCTATAGCCGAACCTGAATTGTGTTCATTTTCTGTAACAAAATATTTTACTCCGCTATTGGCACCTTCCGTTAGTTTAAAATCAAATTGCAACACAAACGCTCTGTATTCTTTTTCAGTTACGATATCACCACCGTTAGACGACTCCTTGCCTTCAGAGGAAAGCACACTCAGCACACCATCCTTAATTTCCCAGCCTTTTTCAGGGAAATGATCCTTATAAGCTCCCCGCCATCCATTTGTTGTTTTACCATCCCATAACAACTGTACTCCGTTTTTCTTTTCCTGTTCGGACAAACTGTTGGGCAACAAGTTCACAACAAAAATATTATCTAACGGAGATGGTTTTATGTTAGAAGTTTGAATACGGATATTTCTCCAGTAGATCTTTTTACCCGGTACGTCCTCTTTTCCAATAGCATGTACCTGTAAAGCAATAAAACCTTTTGCAGTCATATCATCTACAAGATTGGCAGCAGGCTTTCCGTTCAAAAAAGTTCGCATGGAATTACCAATACATTCTATCCTTGCTTTATTCCATTGATGCAATTTGAACAGAGGCTTAACATCTGGATTATAATCCATGGGATACAACCAGTCTCTCCTGGCTTCATCATAAATACCTGCTGTCCATGCTCTGGCCGAAGGATCGATCTCATATTGGTACCCGTGTACTCTTCCATTCATGTAATCACTATTGCTTTCACTCCTGAACTGCACACCGGAATTCATATTATCATCCAGTTTGAATTCAAATTCAAGAATAAAATCACCATAATCTTTTTCCGTAGCAAGAAAAGAATTGGGCTCGTTGGCAACCGTAGTACCTACGATCATTCCGTTAACAGCCTCAAATTTAGCATGACCATTCAAAGCTTTCCAGCCCTGTAAATTTTTTCCATTGAAAAGGGATTTCCATTGTGTGCCATTTGTTTGTTGGGCTGATGCAAAAAATATTGCAAAACAGCCGGCACTTACCAGAAGTTTTTTTAGCATATCGTTAGTATTCAAATAAAAAAATGACCTGCTTAAAGATATTGTTTTCTTTAGCGCAGGTCAATTAAATGATTATAAAATCTAAGAAATTATAAGTCTGTAATTGGCTTAAACCTTGGCACTAAAGCTTTCATAATACTCCAGGCGGTTACATAAGATAACGCACATACAACGAACATGATCATGTATGCTGTTTGTGGAGTAGCGCTAAAGAAATCAGTTAATCTACCGGCCAACAATTGAACCAATACACCGCCTAATCCTCCGGCCAATCCTCCGATACCGGTAACTGAACCCACTGCCTTTTTAGGAAACATATCCGATACGGTTGTAAACAGGTTGGCACTCCAAGCCTGGTGAGCGGCGGCTCCGATACAAATAACTGCAACCGCCAGGAATGAAGCATGATTTCCAAAAACTGCTACATTGCCAAAATATTGTGTAGATAACAATATAAGCGGACAAAGTGCAATGATCAACATCGCTGTCATTCTTGCTCTATATACTTCCCAGCCCTTATTCATAAACGACATAGGAATACTTCCTCCATAAACACTACCTACAATAGCAACACCATATACGACAAATGTGGGCAACATCACTTCATGGCTCGACATACCGAATTGTTTCTTCAGGTAATCAGGCAGCCAGAATAAAAGAAACCACCAGATACCATCCGTCATGAATTTACCTGTAAAGAATGCCCAGGTTTGTTTGTAGCCGAAAAGTTTACCCCATGATACTTTATTACCATTGGCAGGCGGATCAGTAGCTTCATCCCTATGTATATAATCGTATTCCTCTTTGGTTATCTTCTTATGTTTGGAGGGAGAGTTATACAATGCAAACCAAAAGAACAACCAAATAAAACCAACTGCACCTGTTATTATGTAAGCCAGCTTCCAGCCAGCTTCCACACCGAAATGGATTAAACACCAGGGAACAAATAGAGATGCGATCATGGCACCAATGTTAGATCCGCTGTTAAAAATACCTGTAGCTAAAGCACGCTCTTTTCTTGGAAACCATTCGGCAACAGTTTTAATAGAAGCGGGAAAGTTACCAGCCTCCCCAATACCAAATAAACTTCTAATTACAACATGCACTAAAACAGTTTTCCCTGCAAATGCGTTCAGCATTCCAAAAAGCGACCAAATGATTAAAGACAAGGCTAGCCCCAACTTGGTACCTATCTTATCAATCACTAACCCGGCTATAATAGTTACGCTGGCATAGAACGCAGTAAAGAAAGCTGTAACATAAGAGAAATCTGTATTACTCCAACCGAAACCACCTTGTTCTACAGGTGCACAGAAATGTTCTTTTAAATAAGAGATCACCTGCCTATCCATGTAATTGATGGTGGTGGCAAACAATAGCAAGGTAACAATCGTCCAGCGGTATCCGCCGATTTTAGTAGTAGACATGTTGCTTATTTAACAGACTGAACAATTTCCATCACCTGCTTAGTGGCTTTGGTAATTTCAGCATAATTTTTTTCTTCCAATAATTTTTTAGTGATCAGCTTACTGCCCATTCCAACGCAACAAACACCGGCTTTAAACCAACCGCCAATATTGTCTTTATCCAAATCTACACCACCTGTAGGCATAAACAACAGATCAGGAAACAATTCTTTAATGGAAGACAGGAAAGCAGGACCTAAAATATTGCCAGGAAATAATTTCACCAGCTTAGCACCTAATGTTTCTGATTTGATGATCTCTGAAGGTGTCATACAACCCGGCACCCACAACATGTTATTTTTATCGGCTACTTCAGCAACACTTTCTACTAATCCCGGGCAAATAATGTAATCTGCACCGGCATCGATGAATTGTTGAGCCATTTGTCCGTTTTTGATAGTACCCACACCTAAGTGCATACCTTTCAATTCCGCATCAACAACTTTACGCATTGCTTTGAAATTGTTCAAAGCTGCTTCACCACGATTGGTATATTCTACTGACGTGATTCCGGCTTCATATAAAGCTCTTAAAACGCTGATTGAAACTTCTGTGTCTTTGTTGAAGAAGAGAGGCAGGATTCCTTGTTTTACTACGCTGGAAAGAATCTCATTTTTTTTATCCATTTCAGTTTATTTGATGGTTAAAGCAATCTTGTTTTCCGATGCATACAAAGCACCGTATTATTGCTTTAAATAAAAAGAAATAAGGGCCTTTTTTACGCAATCGTTAGCGTAGTTTTTGCGTTCCAAATCCTTTACCAGCTTATACCTTTGGTTTCTCAAAAAACTAAAAATCATTACCTCAAACACAACTAACGATTATGTCTAAAAAAGTTGTTACACTGGGTGAAATTATGATGCGTTTATCAACGCCCGGTCATGAAAGATTTGTTCAAAGCGATAGTTTCGATGTTACATACGGTGGTGGCGAAGCCAATGTTGCTGCTGCATTATGCAACTACGGCTTGAACGGAACCTTCGTTTCCAAAGTACCGGATAATGCTTTAGGACAAGCTGCCATCAACCATTTACGTCGTTATGGAGTAGACACACAATTTGTTGCCAGAGGTGGAAAAAGATTAGGCATCTACTTCCTGGAAACAGGTGCTTCCATGAGAGCATCACAGGTTATTTACGACCGTGCCGGTGCATCTATAGCCGATGTTGATTTGTCTGATTTTGATTTTGATAAAATTTTCGAAGGTGCAGATTGGTTTCATACCACAGGTATTACACCGGCTTTAAGCGATAAAGCTGCTGCCGTTACTGAAGCTGCTTTGAAAGCTGCTAAAGCTAAAGGCATTACAACAAGTATAGATCTTAACTACCGTAAGAAATTATGGAGTAAAGAAAAGGCAAGAGAAGTAATGACGAAATTATGCCAGTATGTTGATGTTTGTATTGGTAATGAAGAAGACGCGGAAACTACTTTAGGTTTTAAAGCTGAAGGCACAGATGTAACCAAAGGCGAATTAAACCTGGATGGTTACAAAAGCGTATTCAAACAAATGAAAGACAAATTCGGATTTAAATACATTGCTTCTACATTAAGAGAAAGCCACAGTGCTTCTGATAATGGTTGGAGTGCATTGGTATATGATGGCAATGAATTTTATCATACCAAACAATATGAAGTAAGGATCGTTGACCGCGTAGGTAGTGGTGATTCTTTTGCCAGCGGTTTCATTTATGGATTGGTTGCAGGTAAGCCTTTTAACGAAGCCGCTGAGTTCGGTGTTGCTGCCTCTGCCATGAAACACACTATTCCGGGAGATTTGAACCACGTTACTGTAAAAGAAGTAATGGACTTAGTTCAAGGCGACGGATCAGGCCGTGTACAACGTTAGTATTTGAGTGAATACTTTTCATAGACAAGCGAAAAAATCCGTCGGGTATTCTTACCACTGGCGGATTTTTCTATTTCTGTTCCTTTTATATTCATAAAGTTGAAGTGTGCGACGCAAGAGGCGGTGCCATGAAAAACTTCAGCCGGTTACCAAAAAATAAAAACAAAAAACTATGATACTTGATACGTTAGCTAATGCACAGCAATACTATAGTGTGCATCCCTTATTTGAAAAAGCTTTTGCTTACATTGCTTCACAGGATTTAGCCAATATGGAGATTGGTAAGTTTGAAATTGATGGAGATAATTTAAAAGCTATTGTTTCCGATAAAGAAGGGGTTACAACTGAGGCTTCTACCGCAAAATTTGAATGCCATAACAAACACATTGACATACAGGTTTGCATCAGGGGCAAGGAAACGATTGGTTACAAGCCCCGTAATGGTTGTATTGCACCTAAAGGAGATTACAATGCTGAAAAAGATGTTCAGTTATATAATGATGCACCGGATACTTATTTTGGTTTGACAGATAACCAATTCGTGATCTTCTTTCCCAATGATGTACATGCACCGATGATCGGCGAGGGATTGATCAAGAAATTGGTGATCAAGGTTAAAATTTAACCCTACTTCCGTTTGAGTATATGGCGAATGACTTCATCAAAGAAGCTTCGCCATTTTTATTTATTAGGAGTTGACCTTTTTTGCACAGTAAAAACATCCTGCCCTGTAGCATCACCCTGCTCCTGCAATTTTCCGAAAGCAGCAGCTGTTGCATAATCCAAAGTTTCCTGAGCATCATGCTCATTGTATAAACCGTAAATTAATCCTGCCATAAAACAATCGCCGCTTCCGCTGCGATCTACCACGCCGGCACAACTTAATTCCTGCGAAACAAATAGTTGTTCTTTACTGTACAAAGTGGTGAAGTAACGAATATTATTGGCCTCGTTATCAAAACGAAAAGTATTGGCAACGGTGCTGCATTTAGGAAAGCGCTGCATGATTTCCTTTGAAGTAGCTACTGCATGATCGAGATAGGCCTGCCGGCTCTTCTTCTCGTGAATGTGTTCATCGATAGAAGTGTTGAGTAAAGTATTTGCACTCCATATATTACCCATTACCACATCACAATACTGTAATAACGAAGGCATAACCTCTACAGGTTGTTTACCATATTTCCATAACCTTGAACGATAATTCAGATCGACAGAAATAGTGATCCCTTTTTTAGAAGCTGCTTCTAATGCTTCGAGGCAAACATCAGCAATGTCCGCATTTAACGCTGGAGAGATAGCAGAGAAATTGAACCATACTACATCACGCAGTATTTTATCCCAATCAAGCATTCCCCTTTTCAGAGAAGAAAAAGAAGAACGGTCCCTGTCATATACCACACCACTTTTCAAGTCTGCACCACGCTCCAAATAATACACACCGATGCGGTCTCCCGTAAACAAAACAGAAGAAGTATAAATGCCTTTGTATTCGAGGTAATCGATCACATGCCTGCTCATAAAATTATCAGGCAAAGCGGTACAATATTTCACAGGAACGCCCCATCCGGCAAGGGCTGTTGCGACATTCAGCTCTGCACCACCCATATATAATAACATCGGATGTTTATCTATGGCTTCATCGCCAGGAGCCGGAGAAATCCGAAGAAGTAATTCGCCAAAGCAGAGCACTTTTTTCATATCATCATCATTTAAAAAAAATCAGGATGATCCAAGAGTTAGGATCAATTTCATAAACAATAAAACTGACCGAAAACCTGCATCACCCTGATCTAAAAAACATTTATATACACATTGCCGCTACTTAGTAACGGCTATATACTTTTTATAGCAAAGTATTGATAGGAGCCGGATCCATATCAGAGAATACCTGGTTCTCACCCGCCATACCCCATATAAAACCATAGTTGGAAGTTCCGCAACCAAAGTGCATAGACCATGGAGGAGAAATAACAGCTTCAAGGTTTTGCATGATGATATGCCTTGTTTCCTGTGGCTGCCCCATAAAATGCATGACCCTATGCTCAGGAGCTACATCAAAATACGCATACACTTCCATGCGGCGTGTATGTGTGTGTGGCGGAACAGAATTCCATACACTGCCGGGTTCCAAAACAGTCAATCCCATCACCAATTGACAGCTTTTAATACCATCCAGATGAATGTATTTGTAGATCGTTCTTTTGTTTGAAGTAGAAATATCACCCAGGTTAACAGGCGATGCTTCCTCTTTGGTCATCTTCCTGTTGGGATAAGTATGGTGTGCAGGAGTTGATAAAAAGAAGAACAATGCAGGATTGTTTTTAGCTGCAGAAGCGAAACTTACTTCTTGCGTTCCTTTACCTAAATACACACATTCTAATTTTTGAATGTTATATGTTTCTCCATCAGCTTTTACTGTACCTTCACCGCCTAAGTTAATGATACCAATTTCCCTTCTCTCTAAAAAGTATTCAGCTTTCAATTCTTCTTCATTGGGCAATGGAATACTTTTCATCACAGGCTTTACACCACCGATTATCACACGATCATAATGCGAATACACGAGCTTCATTGAATCATCCTGCATTAACCCACTCACCAGGAAGTTTTCTCTTATTTCCTGTGTATTCATTGTAGCTGTCTCTTTCGGACTATTTTGAAACCTGATCTCCATACATTTAATTTTTGAACTTTTAAAATCGTTTATCTCCCCATCCATCCGCCATCAACAGTGATGATGGTACCGCTCACATAATCAGATGCCTTGGAAGAGAGGAATATCGTTGCTCCTTTCAGATCATCTGTTTGTCCCCAACGGTTAGCGGGTATACGATCCAATATCGATTTACTTCTTATTGGGTCATTGCGCAAAGCTTCTGTATTATCGGTAGCAATATAACCCGGGGCTATACCATTCACATTAACACCCTTGCTAGTCCATTCATTGGCCAATGCCTTCACCAAAGTATTCAAAGCACCCTTACTTGCTGCATAGCCCGGAACAAATACACCACCTTGAAAACTTAGTAACGAACAAGTGAAAATAATTTTACCACTTCCACGAACCACCATATCCTTTCCTATTTCCCTGGCCAGGATAAAAGGAGAATCAAGATTAATATTCATCACCTTATCCCAATACTCATCAGAATGTTCAGCTGCCGGGGCTCGCATGATGGTACCGGCATTATTCACAAGAATATCTATTACCGGATTCTCTGCTTTCACTTTTGTAATAAAAGTATACAGGCTTTCACGGTTACTCATATCAGCCTGATAAGCTTTAAAGTTCCTGCCCAATGCTTTCACTTCTTGCTCCACTGCACTTCCGGAAAGTTCTATAGAATAAGAAACGCCAATGATATCTGCACCTGATTCAGCAAGTCCTAAAGCCATAGCTTTCCCTATGCCTTTGTTGCAACCTGTTACCAGTGCGACTTTTCCAGTAAGATCAAATAAATGTGTACTCACGATAAAATAGATTAAACGAATGGGAAATGAATGTGCTAAAGTACCCACACTTCAATGCTTTTCACTAAAAGAAAAGCATTTTATTTAGGAAAACGTTTGCACAAATCATTGATCAGCCAGTTTAGGCATGTTGTACTGCTATAGTTTCACCCACATTGCTCCAACCAAAATAATTACGGGCATTGTAAAAACAAATATCCTGAACAATTTTACCAATCCATGCAATGTCATTGGGCAACTCACCATCTTCTACTTCCGTACCAAAGAGGTTACACAAAAGCCTTCTGAAATATTCGTGACGAGGGTAAGACAAGAAGCTTCTCGAATCAGTTAACATTCCTACAAACTTGCTTAACAAACCCATGTTCGATAAAGCATTCATTTGCTTGATCATACCATCTTTCTGATCTAAGAACCACCAAGCAGAACCAAACTGTACTTTACCAGCCACACTACCATCATTAAAGTTACCGATCATCGTTGCCATCAATTCATTATCAGCCGGATTAAGGTTATATAAAATGGTTTTTGCAAGTTTGTTATCATCATCCAGTTTTCCTAAAAACCTTGCCAATGCCCTGCCCTGTGAAAAATCACCAATAGAATCCCAACCGGTATCAGGCCCCAGATCACGCAACCTTCTTAAATTATTATTACGCAATGCACCCAGGTGAAACTGTTGTACCCAACCTTTTTCCCAATCCCATTCCGCAAAATGAATTAGCATGGCAGATTTAAACTTGCGTTGCTCTACATCATTCAACTGTTTGCCGGAATGAATTTTATTGAAAATGCTATCTATTTCATGGCCAGTAAAATCATCTGCATAAATTTCTTCCAATCCATGATCACTTACACTACAACCCATAGACGCAAAGAAATCATGACGGTTTTGCAAAGCGTATAAGAAATCATCAAAAGATGAAATAGAAATATTAGTCACCACTTCTAATTTCTTCACGTAAGTATTGAATGCTTCTGTATCAGAAACCGTCATGGCCTTATCCGGCCTGAATGCAGGCAGGACAGGTATTTCAAAACCCTGATCTTTTAGCTGTTGATGAAACGCAAGATCATCAATGGGATCATCAGTAGTACATACAGTAGCCACATTCATCTTGCGTAATAAGTTTTTCACGGAATAATCCGGCGTTCTCAATTTAGCCGAGCATTCATCATAAATTTTCTTAGCCGTATCTGCATTTACAATATCATGCACATCAAAATAGCGTTGCAATTCCAAATGCGTCCAATGATATAATGGATTTCGCAGCGTATAAGGAACTGTTGCAGCCCATGCCTGAAACTTTTCAAAATCGCTGGCATCGCCGGTACAATAACGTTCGTCAACACCATTGGTACGCATGGCACGCCATTTATAATGATCTCCGTACAACCAAATCTGGGTAAGGTTTTCAAAGTTTTTATCTTCTGCAATTTGCTGCTGCGGCAAATGACAGTGATAATCTATAATAGGCATATGCTTTGCATACTCATGGTACAGTCGCTGCGCTGTTTTGTTGGTCAGCAAAAAGTTTTCGTCTAAGAAATTTTTCATGTTACCGGCTTTAAATCTTTAATCAACTTATGTTGCGTCGCACACTTGTGCGTTCTAAACTTTATTCAACAATAATTTTATTACTCACAATTTTATAAACTCACACCTCTTTTCCATGGAATAAAATCATCCTGGTTTAACAACACTGCTTTAGGTATTATTTCACCACTTGCAGCTTTAATACAATACTGCAAAATATCCTCACCCATTTCTTCAATGGTTTTATCACCTTCTATAATTGAACCTGTATTAATATCAATGATATCAGCCATTCTTGTTGCCAGTTTTGTGTTACTTGCCACTTTAATAACCGGACAAACAGGATTACCTGTTGGCGTACCTAATCCTGTAGTGAACAAGATCAAAGTAGCACCACTAGCAGCTTTACCAGTAGTAGCTTCTACGTCATTGCCCGGAGTACAAACCAGGTTCAAACCGGGTTTCACCGCAGGTTCTGTGTAATCAAGTACATCTACCACCGGAGAAGTACCACCTTTCTTAGCAGCACCATTACTTTTGATCGCATCTGTTATCAAACCGTCTTTGATGTTACCGGGTGAAGGATTCATATGAAAACCAGAGCCTACTCTTTCAGCAGATTCACTGTAAGCCCCCATCAATGAAATGAACTTTTTAGCAGCCGCTTCTTCCTGTGTTCTATCTATCAAATCTTGTTCAGCACCACATAATTCAGGAAATTCTGCTAATAAAACTTTACCACCTAACGCTACCAACAAATCTGCACAATAACCAACTGCCGGGTTAGCAGATATTCCACTAAACCCATCGCTACCGCCGCATTTTACACCTAAAGTAAGTTTATCCAACCCGGCGGGTTCACGTTCATGTTTATTGATTTCGATCAATCCTTCAAAGGTTTTCCTGATCGCTTCTGCAATCAACTGCTCTTCACTTTGAGATTGCTGTTGCTCAAAAATGTATAAAGGTTTATCAAAAGAAGGATTGTATTGTTTCAGATCGTTCAAAAAATCATTCACCTGTAAGTTCTGGCATCCTAAACTCAGTACCGTTACACCACCCACGTTCGGATGATCGGCATACGCAGCCAGTAACTTGCTCAACACAGCAGCATCCTGCCTGATACCGCCACAGCCACCCTGGTGATTTAAAAACTTGATACCATCAACATTTTTAAAAGGCCTGTTGGCAGCTTGTTGTGCAGGAGAGCTAAGATTTACATTAGCAAAATCTTCCCCATTCTTATAAGCTTCCAAAAGCTGATGAGCATATTGCTTATATTTAGCTGTTACTGCATATCCCAATTCATTATGCAAAGCTTCACGGATTACATCCATGTTCCTGTTCTCACAGAAAACGGTTGGAACGAATAACCAGTAATTAGCAGTTCCTACTCTCCCATCTTTCCTATGATAACCATTGAATGTTTTTCCTTTGAACTTAGATACATCTGGAGCATGCCATTCATAATTACTGGCCCTATAGGTGTAAGGTTCAGCAGCATGTTTCAAATTATCAGTACTCATCCAGCCACCACGCGGAATAAATTTTTGCGCCTTTCCAACCAACACCCCATACATGATCGCCTCATCACCGGGCTGCATATCTTTCATATAAAACTTATGTTTGGCAGGAACATCATCCTGCAACACATATTGTTCGCCATTAAACTCAATGGTTTCCCCTTTACTCAAATCCCGTAAGGCAACGAGTACATTGTCCTTTGGATTTACCTGTAATACACTTCTCTTCATATTCTTACACTTCTGTTTTATTTAGTTGAAATTGTTGCAGCGTATATGCTACGCCTTTATCCTGGAAGGATACGAGGTACCCTTTTACGGCTTCCGCAAAACCTGGCAGTACAGCGAGATTCGTTCCCCATAATGATCCATCTTTCAATACAACGTCTACAACCTTATCTGCAGTTTGCTGGCTTTGCCATACTTCATATAATTGGCCCGCTACATCATCATTCACCATATATTCTTTACCATGCTGAACAGTAATATATTTCCCTTCATTATTCTTTTGTGTTTTCATGAATAACAAGTAAGCAGCAAACCCTAAAGACATGTATTGGGGCACCACACCAAATTTTTCAAAATGCTCTAAGATGATAGGCACATTACGCATCTTCATCTTAGAAGTATATTGCATGGTAATGCTAATCCACTGGTGCTCGATATAAGGGTTACGGAAACGATCCATTACTTTATATGCAAAAGGATGTGCCTCCTGCAAGGATAAACGTTCATAAGTTATAGCCGGCGCAATTTCATCCAGCATCAAAGTGCTTATATAAGAAGAGAATATCTTATCCTCCATCGCTTGCTTTACTGTTGCGAAACCTGAAAGAAATGCAATACCACAAGAGAAAGTATGTGTACCATTTAGCAAACGCAACTTCAGTTCACGGAACACATCAATACTTGGTGCCAGTACAACACCTTCATCCACTTTACTAAAAGAAAGTATTTCTTTTGTTCTTTCACTATCTGTTTCGATAGCCCACAAACGATATACTTCACTCATAATCATCAAATCATCCGTAAAGCCCAGCTTAGCTTCTGTAGCAGCTTTATCTTCAGCAGATAATTTACCGGGAACAATTCTATCCACCAATGAACTGCAAAAATCATTCGCCGTATTTAGCCATTCAATGAAAGACTCACTTAGATTATTCAGCTTAGCCAATTCGTTTACGATCGATTTTAATTTTTTGCCGTTGTCAACAATCAGTTCGGTTGGAATAATCACCATACCACTTTCCTTACTACCAGCAAATACTTCATAGCGTTTTAACAGGAAAGCCAGTAATTTACCGGGAAAAGAAACAGGGGGCTGTGCAGTTACTTTATCTTCTTCTACCAACGCAATACCCACTTCAGTGGTGTTGGAAATAATGATTTGCATTTGTGGATTAGAAGCACATTCTAATATCTCATTCCAGTGTTCTTTGGCAGCCAATACCCGACTAATTGATGCATTCACCACCTGCTTATCCACTCTCTGTGCCCCATCAATACCGCGAACACAAATAGTATACAAACCATTCTGCGTATCGAATGCATCAGTACCTCCGCTACTGGTTGATTTTACCACTACCACACGGCCATTAAACACGTTCTGCTTATTGGCCATATCAATAAAATAATCAGGTAATCCACGTAACAGAACACCGGTACCAAATTGTAAAACTTTTTCGGGGAGTTCTAATACTGAAGCGGCTGGTAACGATACACCCGGCTGCGTTTTAATTGCTGAAAGATTGCTTTTAGATAGGTTCATACTGTTTATTCATTCACTTATTGAATAGGGTTCCATTTATTTCCAAATAACCAAGACACCTTGATATCCGAAACTTTAGGCGAACCTTTCGCCTGCTCCAAGTTATCGGCAAACCAAGAATAATCGCCACCTGTACGATGACAATTGTAATAATAAATCCTTTCACCCCACCTGATCACATTATCTGTAGGCACACGGTAAATAGGCTTATCAGCCATATTTTCTGCAAATACACAGTTGATTAAATAAAACTGTGCATCACGATGATAACGGCCTAATAAAAAGCCATCATATCCTTTAAAAGAACAATTCACCAATACGGTTTTAGCGTCTTCATACTTTGATCCATCATGCCAAATACTTGCAGGTCCGGTATGTGCAATAAACTCACAGTTCTCCGCCCATGCCCATCCTCTTGGACAATAAAAATCAACCCCTCCTTCCATTACACAATCTTTAAAGTAAAACATCCCAGCCTCTACATTCCAGGGGCTTACCGTATCACCACCAAAAGCCTTCAGTACACAGTTGATCACTTTTAAACGAGTAGTGCTGAAAGAGCGTAATGCCATCTGGTGGCCATCTTTTCTAACCAGTTTTTCATGCTTCAAAGCATTATCAGCTACACAAGCAACTGTTTTATCAACATTCTCAAAACCATAGGTATTCTGTAGGGTAAGATTCTCCAAGGTTATGTCACTCCCTTTCAAATTCAAAGTAGCAACGCCCCAATCATCGGTATGATCACATCTCCAAATATCACGGGCAATAGATTGAGTAATGATCGTTTTTTCCCTGCTTTCCCCTTCCAAAACAATATTGTTCTTTTCAATGAACACTTTCTCCTCATACACACCATTCTTTATATAAATGATCCTTTGTTCTGCACTGTAGCTATCCAAGCTGTTGATAGCTGCCTGTATGCTGCTGAAATCTCCTTTACCTGAAGCGTCTACAATAATTCTCTTCACCTGGGCAGCATGTAAAAACAGAACAGGCAGGCAAAATAAACAGGCTATTGCAAACCTGCGACCTGCACTGACCTGCTTCATAGAAGATTTATTTTTACTTTTTATTGATTCAATGCCAGCCATTCAGGATATTTTTTTTCTAATAAATCTTTGGGCCATGTTCCATACCATGCATAACCTACTCTTCTTTCATGTTCAATCTCAGCCAGTGTTTTACGCTTGATACTATCTCTTCCGCAGAAAAAGGGTTCATTGGTATCCAGATCGTAAAACCTAGCCCATAAAACACCGTCAGGATCAGGTAGCACAACTCTGTCTCTCCCTCCCGGTTGCTTTGGATCATCTATAAATACAAATTTGATCCCTTTGATCTTCGATTTTTCAAACCACTCCACTGCACTTTTGATACACTCTTTTATTTCGGTAGAAGGATGTTCTATTCGCATTAAAAATTCAACAATACCCACACTTTCTGCGCCACTTAAAGAAGCCAGCTCAAAAGCTCTTGCTTTGGCAGGTTTAAAATTACTCTCATCATATTGAGCACACCAAACAGTAAGTTTACCTTTTACTTTAACCTGAGTTTTTAAGATACATTGAATTCCGTTTTGAACAGCTTCGGCAGCTTTAGGTACCAGGGTTTTATCTACCACATCAAAATAGCCAATATCATGAGAAAGATCGTACAAGACATTCATCACATTGATCATGGCATTATCGTTATATGTGATCTCATGCCTGTAAGAGCTGAGATCAGGATAAAACTGAGGCCAGCCACCATTCCTGTATTGTGCTTTTAACAAATAGCGGATACCCCTTTCGGCAGCATCGAGATAAGCTTTGTTATTTGATTTTTTATAAACCTTCAGTAAATACCTTATTTCTTTTGTTGTAGCATCATTATCGATCGTAGCATCGTTACGATTCTTCTCATCTAGAATAGTTGCTTTTTCAGCCGGGGGATATTCCCTGTTATAATCTATTTTTTCTTCCCGGTAATGCTTGGGCCAGCCACCATAAGAACGCTGAAACATGAGCATATTATCAGCCACCAAATCTTGTGCCTTTACGCCAATTGCTCCCATGCCCAATAATAAACATAAAGCCATTTTGTGAAAGGTGCTACGCCACATAATATGCTTATTATTAAAATGCATGTACATCACTTTTTGGGAAGTTGGTTAATGAACCACTGTACCATATCACTGGCAGCTTTCCCATTTTGATATTCAGCGGGGAGCTTTCTACCATCTGCATATTCATTATACACCCATGGATCGCCCACTGCAAACACAGTGCCCTTACCCACTTTGGCAACAGCCATCAATACATCGGTCACACCTTTTTTTGTATCGGAAGGAGCTGAATAAACAGAAATAGCGGGAGCACTTAACGCTAAAGTTGAAATTTCTTTCAGGTAAACCTTCTTAGCTGTTTTGAAGATCGGATGACCGGCAGGCATCAGTAATTGCCCTTGTTCATAGTGGTGCCCTTCTACCCTGTTTCGGCTATCTTCATTGAACACAATTCCAAATTTTTTCGCAAGTATATTGAAGTGTTCAAATTCAGCATTGCCTTTATCATTGTGCATTAAGATCAACACACCGCCATTCTTCACCCAGTTATAAATTACATCCGCATCGGCTTCTGTCATAAAGTGTGGTTCAGGATTTTCTTCTTTAGTATCTGCATCCACAATTAAATACATATCAGCTCTCTTCAAAGCATTTATTGATGGAGCAGCAGACAGTGTTGCAGTTTGTACACCATAACGATTGAAAGTATAACCAAAAAAAGAAAAGCCTCCGTTATCCATTTCATCCCACTTGTAATGCCATGCAACAATAGTTCCTGTTACATCTTTTTTTCTTTCCGCATTGAAATAATCATCCAACAAAACAACTTTTCCTTTACCCTTGGATAAAGTTGGCAACATTTCTATTTCATTAGACGCCAACAAAAAAGCACCAACACCTTTGGGATCGTTTTCTATTACTTTCTCTTTCATGTAATAGTCATAACTGCCATCCCTGTAAGGTTCACCACCCAAGCCACTCACACTCACCGTACCATACAAATTAACCTGACCATTTTCTGTTTTGATGAATTTTTTTATGATCCCATCATATCCTTTTGTTGCTGTTTTAATATGTGAAGAAGAAATATAACCGAGCCTAACTGCCTTTGCAATTGTGTACACAAACATGCTGCTGGCAGAAGCTTCAGGATAATTCTTTGCTCTACCCGGCATGTTTAAAATATCCCACCACAAACCCGTTTGGGCATCCTGTACTTTTTCTATAGCTATAGTATAACGCTTTAAAATTTGAAGCAAAGAATCCCTTAAAGGATGTTGCTGAGGGAAGCTTTCCAGTACATCCACTAAAGCCATTCCATACCAGCCCATGGCCCTTGCCCAGAAATTAGGAGAACAACCTGTTATCGGGTTGGCCCATTTTTCTTTTTTGCTTTCATCCCATCCGTGGTACAACAAACCCGTTTTAGCATCACGAGCATGTTTTTCCATCCAAATGAACTGATGAGCAATATCATCAAAAGCAGAGGTTTCATGAAAAGCGGCAGCATACTCTGCATAGAAAGGTTCACCCATGTATAATCCATCAAGCCACATTTGATTCGCATATCTTTTTTTATGCCAAAAGCCTCCCTCTTGTGTGCGGGGCTGTGTTTTCAGTTGTTCACGCAGTGTAATACAAGCCTTATAATATTTCTCCTTTCCCGTTACTTTAAATAAGGTAAGCAGTATCCTTCCGCATAACACATTATCAATATTATAATCGCTGAGTTTGTACGTTTTAATAGAACCGTCGTCTTTCACAAAAACATCCATGCATCGCTGCATATAATCGAAATATTTCCCATCACCTGTTGCATACCATAAACCTTCTATCCCTTTCAATACAACGCCTTGATCATAAGTCCATTTAGCAGAATGACCTTGCCCGGATAGTGAATCTTTCCAGATACTCATTACCGTAGCAGCCATTTTTTCTGACCACCCTTCGTTTTGAGCCTGAGACTGGACAGCTACTATTACGAGGATGAGTATAACTATTTTTTTCATGTTGAACGAGCTTGATATTTTGTAGAAGCTTACTTCATTAATTATTGCCAAATGATTGTTTTTTCTTCAGCCCCAAAACCTATATCTGCCTTCTTTTTCGCATCGTTAACTTCAATATTTTTCAAGGTTACATTAGTGGTTCTGCTGCCCTGAGCCTGCAGGAACAAATCTGATCCTTTATTGAATTTAATATTGTCCAGCAAGATATGATCGCTATTGAGTACATATGTTACAGGATTGGTTTCAGTAATATTCAGCGTAATATCTTTCATTATAATATTGGTTGCTTCCTGGCAATCGATCCCTTTCTTCGCTTTCAGCACCATATTCTTAAGTATAACATCTTTCACGTGCATCTCGGGAATACCACGAATAAAAATGGCTTTCTCGGCGCCATCACAAACAATATTTTTCAAGATGAAATTCCTGAACTGAGGCGTAGCTTCTGTAACAGGCAATGTTTCCACTACCGGTGGCTCTCTTCTTTCTCCAGCCAAAGGCACAGGATCTTTAGCCATGTAATACATATCAAAGAGAATAGCCTCACCAACAATATCTTTCATGTTGATATTATCCACATAAACATTTTCAACTACACCACCACGGCCTCTTGCTGTTTTAAAACGGAGTCCAATATCTGTACCCATGAAAGTACAATTGCTAACGAACATATTTTTTACACCGCCGCTCATTTCACTTCCGATTACGAACCCTCCATGTGCATGATATACCACACAATTTCTTACAATTACATCCTGTGTAGGCACACCACGTTTTCTACCTTCTTCATCTCTTCCGCTTTTGATGCAGATACCATCATCACCTACATCAAAAGTGCTATTTTCCACCAACACATTCTTACAGCTTTCAATATCGATACCATCACCATTTTGTGCATACCAAGGATTTTTTGCGTACACATTCCTTACTGTAAGATTCTCGCATAACAATGGATGTAAGTTCCATGCAGGAGAATTTTGAAAAGTGATACCGTCCAGCAATACTTTTTTACACCTGGTTAGTACCAGTAGATTAGGACGAAGAAAATCTTTATATGCTTCAACATCTTCCTTTGTAACGCCAGCACTGATTACTCCCGGGTTCTTTGCTTTACTCCCACGAAAAGAACTTTCAGAAGGATACCATGTTCTTTTATCCTCTGTTAAAATTCCACCGGATGCAATTAATTTCTTCCACTGGCTTTCAGTTAATTTATCTTTTTTTACAGCACGCCATGCATCGCCATTCCCATCAACTATTCCCGTTCCGGTAATTGCGATATTCTCAGCATCTGTTGCAGAAATAGGAGACTGATTACGAAAGGCAGGAACGCCTTCCCAGTTCCCTTCTACCAAAGCATATTGACTTTTATCGGCTGTGAATTGTAAAATTGCATCACGATTGATGTGCAGGTTCACATTATTTTTTAAAATTATCGGACCAGTTAACCAAAATCCGCCAGGCACCAATATTACGCCACCACCTTTCTTACTACAAGTTTCAATGGCTGTATTAATCGCTTTCGTATTTAAAGTTGAACCATCAGCCACCGCACCAAATTGTTTAATATTAAAAGTATCTTTCTTAAAGCCAGGCTGAACGATGACAGGCAGTTTTATTTGATTTTGCTGTGCTGTTGAAGATGATAAAATGGCAATTCCTATTAAAAGAAAAGGCAATCGTTTCATGAATGATTTTTAGAATGATTGATAGAGTAATATGCGAATAAAGTTCAGCGATTTTACACTGTTATTGAGCATTGCCAGATGTTTTAAACCTTTTTTTTTACGCAATCGTTCCCGACATCGTTGACATTTTTTAACTTTCAATAATTACAGCACACATAATAATTAACCGATTAAAAGCAGCTTATCAGCAGCATTCCTAAAATAAAGATGGTCTTTTAAAAAGTTAACTATCTTACGTTGTTATTATTGTTAATGCAATAACCCTTTTGTAATGAAATTCGAAGCTGTAACCATTAAAGACATAGCAAAAGCTTTAGGACTGTCAACATCAACAGTTAGCCGTGCTTTGAGAGACAGTTACGAGATCAGCGAAGAAACAAAGCAACAAGTATTACAATATGCAAGGGAGATTAATTACAGGCCCAATCCTATTGCTCTAAGCCTGAAAGAAAAAAGAAGCCGTTCTATTGGAATTATCATATCAGAAATTGCGAATAGTTTTTTTTCCCAGGCAATCAATGGAATTGAATCTGTAGCCAACAGTAAGGGTTACAATGTAATCATCACGCAAAGCCTTGAAAGCTATGAGCGGGAAGTTAGCAATATGCAATTCCTTGCCTCACGTTCTGTAGATGGATGTATTATTTCTGTTTCTACAGAAACAAGTGATTACGCACATATTACCGATTTGTTCAACAAAGGTTTACCCATTGTATGTTTTGATCGGGTGATTGAAGGCATTGAGACACACAAAGTAACTGTTGACAACTTTAAAGGTGCCTACGATGCCACACAACATTTAATTGACACAGGTCATAAAAGAATTGCCCATCTCGCCAATTCTGAATTTTTATCAATTACAAAGGAAAGAATGGCCGGCTATAAAAAAGCATTAGAAGATAACGGGCTTCCTTTCAAAGAGCAATATGTACAATATTCTCAGCACGGCGGGATGATTTACAGTGAAGTTGAAGATGCCATGAACCACTTGCTGAAAGCGAAACAAAAACCTGATGCCATATTTGCTTCAGCAGATAAGCTTACTACCAACTGTATGCGTTTTTGCAAAGCCAAAGGAATAAAAATTCCGAAAGATATTGCCGTAATAGGATATAGTAACTTAGACCTAACCGATCTGATTTCGCCTTCATTATCGGTTGTAAGGCAGCCTGCTTTTGAAATGGGTAAGGTTGCTACCGACCTGCTCATTCAAATGATCGAGAGCAAAAGACCTGTAACCGATTTTGAAAATATAGTTCTACCAGCCGAAGTATATGCAAGGGAATCTTCAGGGAAGAAAATACCAGTGCAGTAGGCCTCTATTTGTTGTTAAGCAAATACTTTTCTAAAGGCAAGTGCAATTCTTTTATTCCTTCAATAGCCAGGCTTGCAATAGCATTCGCTCCATATGGACTAAAATGCGTGTCATCTTTTTTTCCCTGTGGATAGTTTGGATGTCCTGCTTCAACGTAATTAAATAATTTTTTAGATCCTTCTTCTCCCATAGAAGTAATCAACTGTTCTGTTTTTCGATGCATATCAATCAGTGGCACATGTAAACTATCTGCAAGTGTTCTTACAACATCCGGGTACTTACCATGAGAATCTATGAACACACCATTTTTATAACTCCTTCGCATGGTGGGTGTTAATAAAACAGGAAAGGCTTTCTTACTTCTTGCTTCCTGAATAAACCGGGCAAGGTTATTCCGATACTCTTCCAAAGACGTTCCAACGCCCGGCTTATCGATCTTCTCATCATTATGTCCAAATTCAATAAACACATAATCACCCTCCTGTAAATGATTATAGACATCCTCCCATCTTTTTTCATTGATAAAAGACAAGGTACTTCTCCCATTTTGAGCCCTGTTATCTATCGTTACATTCGGTTGAAAAAATTTACCCAGCGCCATTCCCCAACCGGTTTCAGGAAAAGCTTTGGCCTGCTTATTCGCCATTGTAGAATCACCGATCATCCAAATAGTAATCTTGGGCTGTTGCTGTATGAAAGCACATAATGCGAGAGCAATAATTAGAGTCAATTTCTTCATTCTATTTCTTTTTAATGAATTAAATTAAAAATGCACCCTATTCAATTGAAATTGACAGGGTGCATTACATAAACGGTACATCTTAACTATAACTAAACTACAAAAGCAAAGAAAATTTTTTCTAATACCCCGGATTTTGCGTGAGGTTAGGATTGGCATCCCTTGCAGGTTGTGGTATAGGCAGAAGCTCAGATTTATTAACTATAAATCCTGTTGCAAAACGGGCCAAAGCTGAAGAATAAATAGCATTAGCCGTTCCTGCCGCACCTAGCCAGGTAACCTTAGAAGTACCGCTTGGTGTAGAGCTTGGCGCTTTTGTATAAAAAGAGTTAGCCCACAAAGTATTATCATCCGCGGTAGAGTTATTCTTGTAATACATAGAAACAGGCAACTTATCATAAGGAGCTATAAGGTTTGCCATATTGTTCAAAGCTGTTTTAGTATTGGCAATGGTAGTAGCCAATAAGTTCCATCTTATAAGATCATATTTGCGAATACCTTCGGCACCTAATTCCAATGATCTTTCTTTTACCAATGCTGCAAAGAAAGCATCTTTCGATAGCCCAGCCGGTAAATCAACTGTTGCATCCGGTGTAGTTAAAGGCTTTCCATAACCTCTTCTTCTTACCATATTAATGGCATTGTAAGCAGCTGCCGTAGGTGCTCCATTAATTTCATTTTCTGTTTCTGCAAACATCAATAAAACATCAGAGTATCGAATAATTTGCCATTTCAATCCTAAATACTGGCCTGCACTCGATGGCCCGAAAGAAGGATTCGTAGCCCAGTCTCTTCTATATTTTCCATCGTTGATAGCTGTTATAGCCTGTCCTGTTTTAGTGATTCCATCCTTTGCAATAATATAAGGACAACAAGTAACATCTCTTCTTAAATCAGTGGAATCGAACTGATAAAAGTAAGTTGGTAGTATGTTAATACTCTTGTTACCATAACCATTCATTGTTGGACCATTATAATATCCCAGTTTCGTATCCCCGTTTCCTGTACCACCGGTAGCACTTACCTGGAACATTAATTCTCCGTAACTATCCGCCTGTACATGAGCACAAACATTATCTTTCCACACAGACTTATAACTTGGATTTAGCGAATGCTGACCAGAATTGATAATGTCATTACACTCATCTCTTGCTATTTTATAATAACTTAAATAATCAGCAGACCTTGCCATTGCACCGGAAGAATTTCTCAATGAATACCCTCCTCTGAACAAAGCGATTCTTGCACGCAATGCTTTCACTGTTCCTTTTGTAATTCTTTCATCTATCGGATCTCCGATTGCAGCGAGTTCATTTCTCCAGGGAACAAGAGATTCCGCAGTGAGCAAATCAGCTAAAATTTTGTTGTATAAAGAATCCCTATCTATCCTGGAAGGTAATGGATTAACTAAAGCTAAATCGGCTGCTGGAGCGAACTGTGCTGGCAAATCTCCCCAGTTACGGATCGCTTCAAAATAAAACTGTGCCCTTAATGTTAACGCTTCTCCATACATGCGTTGTAATTGTTTGGAGCTTTGATATTGAGACATTCCAGGTATATTCTTTATACAAATATTTGCAAACTCAATGCCCTGGAATAACTGGTTAAACGGACCTGTTAATTGAGCATTACTAGGTGTTGCCTGGTAACGTGCAATATCTCTTCTGTCTCCATCAGAAGAACCGGTTGGTCCTTGCGTTTCATCATTATCTACTGTATAATACAAACTCAATCGTATACCATATCCCTGGTCTCCTGTAAGCCTGCTGTACACACCGGCCAAAGCCTTGTATGCATTGGGAATAGAATTAAAAACAAATTGTGTTCCGTAAGCTGTGATCGGTTGCTTATCAAGATATTTATTACAAGAGCTTAAGATCAGCGCAAAAACACCAAGGTATACTAAAGTTATCCTGCTATATATATTAGATTTCATATTCAAGCATTTTTGTTATTGAAAAGATACGTTTACACCGAAAATGATTGACCTGCTTTTTGGATAGGCCGAGTAATCCAGCCCAGGAGTTAAAGGGTTTGAAGTTTTAACGCTCACTTCCGGATCATAACCTGAGTAACCTGTAATCACAGCCAAGTTATTCACTGTTGTATAGAAACGCAATTTGCTTAAACCTATACTTTTTAAATATGCAGATGTTATTGAATAGCCTAAAGTAATATTGTTCACCCTTAGGAACGAACCATCTTCAACAGCCCATGAGTGTAAATAAAAACCGGCATTCCCTGTTAATGGCTTCCATATTTTAGCATTTGCATTCATCGCAGCCAAAGCTGTTGGATCAGTGACTACCTGCCCATTCTGATCAATTGTCCTCCACCTGTCTCGCATAATACCCAACATATTCGAGTTAGGTGTATATCCATTGGTAAATTCAATTTTATTGGCATTGTAAATACTGTTTCCATAAACAAAGTTTACAAAGATGCTCGCATCAAAGTTCTTGTATATAAATTGTTGGTTCAATCCTCCGGTAAACTTAGGTGTTGCATTACCAAGAATCTGCCTGTCATTAACATCAACAACTCCATTTCCATCTAAATCTTTCAGCTTTAAAGCACCAGGTCCAAATGAAGAACCTATCAAAGCTGAGTCTGAAACCAGTCCCTGCTTTAAAGTATACTTCTGTGTACTTGGATTATAATTAAAATCAGATACTTTATACATACCATCTGTTACCCATCCGTACATGGTACCAACGGGTTGGCCAACTTTAACTATGTAATCGGTAGGTTGCCCTGATACACCAGACCATCCCTGAACAGTGTAAGAACTTTGTCCGGTAGCAAGACGTTCAATTTTATTTGTATTAAAGGCAATGTTGAAAGTTGCGTTCCATGTAAATGCTTTATTCTGAAGAATAGTAGAGCTTAACTGGATCTCCAGACCTTTGTTAGATGTAGCACCTATATTTTGCAATTGGGTGGGATAACCATAGCTGGATGCAATAGGTGTATTCAACAAAAGATCTGAAGTTGAATTATTGTAATAATCAACTGATAAGTTAAGCCTGTTTCTGAAGAACGAAACATCTAAGCCTATATTTCTACTTGTTGTAGTTTCCCATTTCAGGTTGGGGTTTACTAAACCTGCTGAAGTATATCCGTATACAGTTTGGCCATTCAGGTAATAGTAATATGAGTTAGGATTAAATGTTGTAATGTAGAGATAATCTCCAATCCTGTTATTACCTACATTACCATAGCCCACACGAAGCTTCATGTCATTTATAAACTTAACATTTTCCATGAATTTTTCTTTTGTAATCCTCCAGGCAAATGATGTGGAAGGGAAATAACCCCAACGGTTTTCGGGGCTGAATTTAGAAGAAGCATCAGCCCTGAAATTTGCAGAGAAGAGGTATTTCTGTTTGTAAGCATAACTCACCCTTCCAAAAAAGGATAGTGATGTATAATCCGTAATGACAGACTTAGGATATCCTGCCACATAAGTTCCTAAAGTACCCGGAGCTGAAAATCCTGCATCATGTGTTGTATAAGTTGGAATATTTCTCCATAAATTGTTTGAAAAGTCGGTTTGTAATCTATATGTTTCCTCACCCACCACTACATCAATATCATGTACACCTTTCCAACCTTTAATAGAATAAGTGAATACGTTTGAGTTATTCAGTATTTTCCTGGTAGTAGTATCAAGTTCTACAATTGGTTTTGATCCGTAGTTGGTTACTACAAAAGGAACAATGGAATCTTCAAATTGCCTGTCTACTAGCGTATTGTTATCAATTCCAACCGTTGTTTTAAAAGATATTCTTGGAGTGATCTGATAAGTAGCATATGCTGTTATGTTATAATCGGTAGTACTTCTTTTTCTGTATTCTGCATTCGTAAGAGCAATTGGATTGGTTAAAGCAAGACCGTTGCCAACTGCATTATCTACAAGACTCGGATCTATCTGGTCAATTGCAATTCCATCGGAAAGGAATGGCCTGTATTTTACAGCATTACGCAATCTGTTATATGAAGAACCATTGTCTGGCGCAGATGTTCCTGCTCCATAAACATTTTGATTAGTAATTCTCGCTGTAACTCCAATCTTTAATTTGTTTGTGGCTTTATGATCTAATCTCAATAAAAGATTATTCCTTTGGAAAGATGAGTTTTGAACTATTGCTTTATCATCATTACGTGTATAGCTTACATTATAAGATGTGTTTTTCCCGCCACCATTAACAGATACATTATGCGTTTGCGTTGTACCTGTGTTTCCTAAAACCTGCTTTTGCCAATCTACAAAAGGCATTTTCTTGTACACACTTAATGTATCCCAGGTAGTACCATACATTGAAGCAAAGTTGGCACTATCAGTAGCATTACCTCTTGAGCGCTCATAGTTCCATTCTACCATTTCATAGGGATTGAGCACATCTAAAGTTTTGGGTAATTCTTTTATACCATAGAATCCATTATAACTAACTGTAGTCTTGTTATTAAACTTACCCCCTTTAGTTGTAATGATCACAACACCGTTGGCACCTCTGGCTCCATAGATAGCAGTAGCAGATGCATCTTTCAATACATCTATGCTTTGAATATCCTGAGGCGAGATAGTAGAAAGACCATTTTCTACCTGCACACCATCTATGATATAAAGAGGAGAATTATCCTGCGTAATAGATCCACCCCCTCTTACACGTATAACAATATTCGCATCAGGCGAGCCTTCTGCAGTAGTGATCTGAACGCCGGCTAGTCTTCCTTCCAAAGCTTCAGCAGCAGAGTTTACAGGAATATCTTTCAGATCTTTTGCACTTACAGAAGAAACAGATGCCAGTACATCTTTCCTTCGCACTGTTTGATAACCAATAACAACCACATCTTCAGCTTCACCAGCCTGGCGTGCTAACTTGATAATTCCCAAATCTTTACCTGCTATGGCTACAGTTTTTGTAGCATAACTTACATAACTAATGGTGAGTTGATACCGCTTGCCATCGTTAGGTACTTGAATTGAGAAGTTACCTTCTTCATCCGTTTGAACACCTCTTTTTGTACCTGCCAAGATAACAGAAGCTTTAGGTAATGCTGCACCAGCATCATCCACAACTTTTCCTTTAATAGTTTGATTAGTTTGCGAGAAAGCAGCGTAGGAATTCACAACCAAAAATAGAACTGCGAATAACCGTAGTAGTTTTTCCATATAGCAATACAATTTTGACTAATAATCCTGAAGAGAATTGAAGATTTTATGCAGCTTTCCTCAGGCAATTACAGGTCAATGCTAGCAAGTTATTTCCTTACAGAATAAGCATTGAATCACTTTTTTTACGCAAACGTTCCCGAGAACGATACCATGCATATCAATTCATACAAACCTTACTTATCTCAAGTAAAAAGTTGTTCTTTTTGATCACTTACCGAATAAAAAAGCAGGAACAAAATATAAATACACTTGATAGTATTTTCATTACCATAGCATAACACAAACAAAAAGCCCACTGTAAGGTTCTTCAACCAATACAATGGGCAACGCTTATGCAATAAAATATTATTTGCTGCTGCTTATTGTTTTGCACTTCTATCAATTAGCCTTTTACAGGCTTCCAACCTTGAAAAATATTATCCAGTGTATATTTCTTTGCTTCATCATCAGTTAATTGTCTGCTCCATTTTACGCGTTTATCTATTACACCACCTTCTCCTAAATTGTGATATTCTGCATAATAAGCAGTAGCTTCGTTTTCTACCTTTCCCCAATTTTGCCAACCTTCCTGGCGAATATGCTTTCCTAAATAACATTCATAAAACACAACCTTTGCATATGCTCTCCAGGGCCTTCCCAAATATACATGTTGCACTTCATCATTTGCAGTAAGCTTACAATGAAAAAAAACATACCCAAATGCCTGGTGAGGCATGGTGGATGCAGCTGTAACAAATGAATTGGTTAAACTTTTTATCTCACAATTTTCAAATACCGCAGTGGCACTCCCAAAAATAAAATCCGTAGTACCTTCTATATAACAATTAAGATAATACTGCCTGCTACTATCATTAGCAGTTAACAAAGTATCCTGGTTACCCAGCAAATTACAATTCATAATTACAAACCTATCACCATCCACATGCAAGGCAACAGCTTGTCCAACTCTTCCGGCAACATTTTGTATCGTTAAATTCTCAATACTAATATCGTTGCCGTGTACATACATTGTGTAAGAGTTAAAAGTGGTAAACTTCTTTTTGTTATGTAGCGTATCTGTACTTAAAAACTTCCCGGAGTAATCATCGTAACTGATAATTGTTTTTGCTCTACTCTCCCCAATAAAAGAAACATTAGTAACCCACGCAGGTACAGTAACCTTTTCATGATACACACCATTCTTAATAAACACGGTTATATGCTGCGGCGAGTATGCTCTTATTGCATCAATAGCATCTTGTATACTCTTATAGTCACCACTTCCGTCAATCGCCACTGTTATATGTTGCGGGTACACAATATTTGTCTGTGCATTGATTCTACTAACTATGAATATTAAAGAAGCTACAAATACAAAAAGCATTTTTATGTAACCGGCTTTACATCGTTGAGCAACAGCGGTTGCGTCGCACACTTGTACATTTTGTTGTTTATTCATCTTGAATTTATTTACACATCAATAATTGTTGATCAAAAGAAAAATATGGTTACATCCTTTATTGCACCGGCTCTACTCTTATCCAATCATAATCAGCAAAACCCGAATCATTACTTTGAGATTCCCTTGTACAGAAGATGCCAAACTTAGCACCAATCCATCTTCCAACTTCTGCTGAAAAAGCATCACCAGTTGTTATAAAATTTGTACCATCGAAACTATAACTGAAATAACAAGCTGCACCTTTCATAACTTTCACCCTGAAATAAACTGTACCAACTGGTGCTTTAGCAACTACTACTTCCTGCTCCTTCATTCCCTTGTCTGCATCTTTACAAACACTTCGCACTACATATATTCCATCTTTCATATGTTTTAAGGAAAGATCAGCATAACTAAAACCCATGATCACTAATCCAGCTTTCTCATTTTGAAGTTTGGCATTAGGCGTAAAGCTCAATTTAGTAGTTACCATAAATTCCTCTGCGGGAAACTTCTGCAATAACACATTGGGTGCCATCCACAAATTAGCAACACTATCAATCCTGTCTGAAAACAACCGTAACATTCCTTTTGCCGGATCCATAAACAACCATGTAGGTTTAGGATTGGCCATCCATTGCCATTGCAACCCTAATTCATTTTCATTGAATTCATCCGACTCTAGTGGTGTTTCAAGTGGATATATTTTACCAACATTAGGCTTCCTGTAAATGCTTACCGGCGATCCTTTTCCATCACCCTCTTTATCAATTCCTATCACAGGCCAATCATTCACCCATTGCATCGGATTTAAATGTACTACTCTCCCATATGCCCCTTTATCCTGAAAATGTAAAAACCAATCCTCTCCGGTTTGTGTTGTTACCCAGGCTCCCTGATGCGGACCATTAATATTTGTATTTCCCTGGTCCATCGCCACTTTTCTTTCATAAGGGCCATAAATGTTTTTGGAACGAAGCACTAATTGCCAGCCTGTGGTTACCCCTCCTGCAGGGGCCACAATATAATAATAGCCATTTCGTTTGTACAACTTCGGGCCTTCAACAGTGGGATCGCTATCATGCCCATCAAATACAATTTTCCCTGCACCAATTGTTTTTGTACCGGCAGCATTCATTTGTTTGATCACCAGTATCGATTTGATACCGGCACGACTTCCTGCATACGCATGAACAAGATATACTTTACCATCATCATCCCAAAGTGGACATGGATCTATCAATCCTTTCCCTCCTTCTACCAATATGGGTTCAGACCATGGGCCTTTTACATTCTTTGAAGTGATCACATAAATTCCATAATCAGGATCAGGATAATAAATATAGAACTGATCATTATGGTAACGGATAGTAGGCGCCCAAACTCCGTTACCGTGCTGAACTTGCGAAAAATGTTCAAAAGGTGTCTGCCGAAGCAACGCATGGCCTACAATAGACCAGTTTACTAAATCCTTTGAATGAAGAATTGGCAAGCCGGGAATATCTTCGAAAGAGGATGACACCAGGTAATAATCATCACCAACACGTATCACATCAGGATCACTGTAATCTGCATTCAGCACCGGATTCTTATAAGTTCCATCACCATTATCTGCAACCCAAACCTTGGAAACATATGGAGCTTGAGCAATTATGTAATCACTAAAAAGAAAGCTGTTGATACAAATAAAAAAGGCATAAAAAAAACTACCCGAAAATATTTTTTTCATGAGTTGAAATTGATACGACAAGCAATAAAATCTATTACTCACCCACACTTTAGTTAAAGATTGCCATAAGATGAAATTAATCACATAATCAGTTGTTTTTGTATTTCAAAAAATAAGAACTACGCAAACGTTCCCGGCACATAGTTTAACAAGAGCAATATGAAGAGCGTTACACAAATGTTATATTCATAAACAGCTAGCTAAATCCTGTATCTTCGAATAAACATTTTTTATATGACTGACACCTATATTAAAAATGTAGAGATTCGCTGGAGCGATCTTGATCCTAATTTTCACCTTCGGCATAGCGTATATTACGATTGGGGTGCTTTTATACGAATGTGTTTTTTAAACGACCATGGGATTACACCTGCGGTAATGACCCAACACCACATTGGACCTATACTCTTCAGGGAAGAAGCAGTATTCAAAAGGGAAATTCACTTTGACGATAGTATTGAAATTGATTTGCAGATGCTTCAGTGTAAACAGGATATGAGCAGGTGGACAATGCAGCATCATATCACCAAAAACAAAGAAACGCTTTGTTCTATTGTAACCATATCTGGTGCATGGATGAATACACAATTAAGAAAACTCGTAACCCCACCAGAATTTTTTATCAAAGGTTTCAACGCAATTCCTAAAGCAGAAAATTTTGAATGGCTATAAGTATACAACCAGTTACAATTCAAGAAGCTGCTAAACTAAGTGAGCTGGCTATATCAATATACAAAGAACATTACCTGCACTTATGGAACGAAGGTGGGGCCGAATGGTATATGTACGAATTTGCTTATGCACCTTCTGTTATCAGAAAAGAATTGGAAGACAAGAACAATTTGTATTTCTTCCTTGTAATGGATAATATCCATATCGGCTATCTTAAATTAAAACTCAATGCTAATCTGCATGAAACGAGATCTGCTGATAGCTTAGAGCTGGAACGTATCTACATTCACCAAGAATATACAGGCCGGGGCTTAGGCAAACAAATGCTTATGTGGAGTGAAGCAATCGCAAGGCAACATCATAAAAAGATCATCTTTTTAAAAGCTATGGATTCCAGCGCCGATGCTATTCGTTTTTATAGATCGAATGGATATGAACAGGCAGGATATTTTCAATTACCAATACCTACATTTCAATTCATGAAAGAAGAATTCAGGGGAATGATCATCTTAAAAAAAGATTTATGCTGAAGGAGCTTTAAAAACAAGCATCGCATCAAACCATTAGACCCCTATCTTTGTTAAAACTAACAATTGTTCGTATGACAAATAAAGCTATCGATTCTAATGCAGAGTGGATGCGGAATGAATGCGAGGAAATGCAACGTATCATCACACAAATTCATTTTGGCGGTGGCACCAAGGCCATTAATAAACAACATGAAAAAAACAAGCTTACAGCAAGAGAACGCATAGCTTATTTAATTGATAAGGATTCTTCATTTATAGAAATCGGAAGTTTTGCAGGTTTTAATATGTATGAAGAATACGGCGGTTGCCCTGCCGGTGGAACAGTTGCAGGCGTTGGCTATATAAGTGGCAAGCAATGTGTAATTGTAGCCAATGATCAGACTGTAAAAGCGGGTGCATGGTTTCCTATTACAGGAAAAAAGAATCTTCGCATGCAGGAGATTGCCATGGAAAACAAATTACCTGTTATTTATCTTGTAGATAGTGCCGGTGTTTTCCTCCCTTTGCAAGACGAAATTTTCCCCGATAAAGAACATTTTGGTCGCATTTTCCGCAATAATGCACAAATGAGCGCCATGGGTATTACACAAATAGCCGCAGTGATGGGGGCCTGTGTAGCCGGTGGTGCCTATCTTCCTATCATGAGCGATGAAACCCTGATGGTACAAGGTAATGGATCCATTTTTTTAGCAGGCGCCTATTTAGTAAAAGCCGCTATTGGTGAAGACATTGATAACGAAACCTTGGGCGGTGCCGTTACACATACAGAAATTAGCGGTATTGCCGATTATAAATTTGCTACGGAACAGGAATGTTTGGATCATATCAAAAAGATTATGAGTAAACTTGGCCCTCAAACGATGGCTGGTTTTAACAGGATCAAACCGCTTGCCCCTGCCAAAGATCCTGCTCATTTATACAACATAATTTCGCCGGCGAATACCAAACCTTATGATGTTGTAGAGATCATTGAAAGAATTGCTGATGCTTCATCAACACAACCGGGAAGCAGTTCTTTTGATGAATTTAAAAAAGATTATGGCAAAACAATTGTTTGCGGTTATGCCAGGATAGATGGATGGGCCATTGGTATTGTTGCCAATCAACGACTAATTGTAAAAACCAAAAAAGGCGAAATGCAGATGGGTGGCGTAATTTATAATGATAGTGCAGATAAGGCTGCCCGGTTCATATTGAACTGCAATCAAAAGAAAATTCCTATTATTTTTTTACAAGATGTTACAGGATTCATGGTTGGAAGCCGCAGCGAACATCATGGTATTATTAAGGATGGTGCCAAACTCGTAAATGCTGTTGCTAATTCAGTAGTTCCCAAGATCACAATCATCACCGGTAACTCTTACGGGGCAGGCAATTACGCCATGTGCGGCAAAGCTTATGATCCCCGTTTTATTTATGCATGGCCATCAGCTAAGATTGCAGTGATGGGCGGAGATCAGGCAGCTAAAACTTTACTGCAAATACAATTGGCGGGAAGAGAAGTGAGCAATGAAGAACAAAACAAGTTATTGAATGAAATCAAAGAGCGATACCAGCAACAAACCTCTCCTTATTATGCCGCTGCAAGATTATGGGTTGATGAGATCATAGATCCTTTACAAACAAGAAAAGTTATTTCCGAAGCTGTTAAAGCAGCCGATCATCAGCCGTTTATAAAAGACTTCAAAACGGGTGTTTTCCAGGTATAGAAAAGTTAAGCGCTGTGCAGCGATATGAATTATGTTTGCAAACATTCTTATGCATAATTCTCAATACTGTTTTTTATGACAACATATCCTCTATACCAGGTTGATGCGTTCACTGATACAATTTTTGGTGGCAATCCTGCTGCTGTTTGTCCGTTAGAAGCATGGCTTCCTACTGAAACCATGCAGCAACTCGCCATGGAAAACAATTTATCTGAAACGGCTTTCTACGTTCAACAGGGAGATATTTTTCATATCCGCTGGTTTACACCTGAATTAGAAATAGACCTTGCCGGTCATCCTACACTGGCCACAGCTTATATCATTTTCAATCACTCTGCATACTCAAAAGATACGATCCACTTCGAAAGTAAAAGCGGTCCGTTGATCGTTACAAAAAAAGCTACAGGCTTGATGGAAATGAATTTTCCTTCACGTATGCCTAATGTGGTACACCATCCGCCAATGGCCTTACTGGAAGGCATTAACCATAAACCACAACATATTCTTAAAGCCCGTGACTATGTGCTTGTGTATGATACGGAAGAAGAGGTTAGAAATTTCGTTGCAGATTTTGAATGGTTAAATAAAGTTGATACACTCGGCATTATTGTTACTGCTAAAGGAAATGAATGCGATTTTGTTTCCAGGTTTTTTGTTCCAAATTCTGTTATTGGAGAAGACCCTGTTACCGGATCGGCGCATGCAGAACTTATCCCTTATTGGAGTAAAGTGCTTAACAAATCTGCAATGATAGCCAGGCAACTTTCCAAAAGAGGCGGATTACTGTTCTGTGAAGACCAAGGTAACCGTGTTACCATTTCAGGTAATGCAGTATTATATATGAAGGGGGAATACTTCTTATAACGGTACCCCATCTATGTTATCACTTATCATCTACATCCATTGATTCAATATTCATGCAACAACAGCATCCTTTACTGATATACACCGATGGTGCAGCCCGTGGCAACCCCGGACCTGGTGGGTATGGCGTTATTTTAATGTGGGGAGATAAAATAAAAGAACTCTCTGCCGGTTACAGACTTACTACCAACAACCGCATGGAATTGATGGCTGTTATTGTTGCCTTGCAATCCTTAACACGCAAACATATTCCGCTCACCATTTATACAGACAGTCAATATGTGGTGAACAGTGTAGAAAAGAAATGGCTGGATAATTGGGTAAGAACAGATTTTAAAGGAGGAAAAAAAAATAAAGACCTTTGGATGCAGTATTATCATTTGTCTAAACAATTTCAGGTAAAGTTCAAATGGGTAAAAGGCCATGCCGACAATGCCTACAACAACCGTTGTGATGAATTGGCTACTGCCGCAGCAGATGGGAAACATCTATTAATAGATGAAGTGTACGAAATGGAAAAAGCCTAATACTATTTATAGAAAATATTACAAGTATGAATGCACTATGCAGTTGGAGTGGAGGAAAAGACAGTTGTTTTGCGCTAATGCAAGCCATCCGACAAGGTTATCGACCAAAGATTTTATTAAATGTTTTAAATGAGCAGGGAAAGATTTCCAGGTCCCATGGTATTCCTTCCGCTATTTTAGCAGCGCAGGCAGCAGCTGCATCCTTACCCATACATTTAATTAGCAGTAGCTGGAATGAGTATGAGATAAAATTCACTCATGCATTGCAAGAACTTTCCTCTCAATATCACTTGACACATGCCGTTTTTGGCGACATTGATCTGCAACCGCATAGAGACTGGGAAGAGAAAGTATGCATTGATTCCGGCCTTACAGCAATTCTTCCATTATGGCAGCAAGACAGGAAAAAACTGGTGATACAAATGCTGGAAGAAGGTATTGTAACAATGATCGTTAGTTGCAATAAAATTATGGGTGAAAAGTTTTTAGGCAGAATTCTTTCAATTGAAATAATAGAAGAACTGGAAGCCTTGGGAATTGATCCTTGCGGAGAAAATGGAGAGTTCCATACACTTGTGCTGGATTGCCCTTTATTTAACCATCCCATTAAAGTAGATGTACTTAAAAAAATAGTTCACGAAGATTTCTATTTTACTGAACTAGCTTTATCTGAATAATCATAACATTTTAGCTATAGCTTTGTTATTAACTCTATGCAGCCTCAACATAATAAAATAGCTATTGCCATAACTGGTGCCAGTGGTGCTGTGTATGCAAAAGTTTTACTGGATAAATTAACCTTATTAAAACCACAATGGCAAGAACTTAGTGTTGTAATGAGTAATAATGCCAAGCAGGTTTGGGAAACAGAACTTGGCAATAAAAACTACCTTAATTACGATATACAGCACTTTGAAAAGACTGATTTTTCTGCTCCATTCGCATCCGGTTCTGCACAATATAATACCATGATTATTGCCCCTTGCAGTATGGGCACTTTGGGGAGAATAGCTTCCGGTGTAAGTGATGATCTCGTTACACGTGCAGCTGATGTAATATTGAAAGAAAGAAGAAAATTAATATTACTGGTAAGAGAAACGCCATATAATCTTATTCACATACGTAACATGGAAACAGTTACGCTTGCCGGCGGGATCATTTGCCCTGCAACACCATCCTTCTATTCAAAACCTCAAACAATTGAAGAAATGGCTGCAACTGTTGTTGATCGTGTGTTAGATTTAGCGGGCCTTGATATCAATTGCTTTCGTTGGGGCAAATAAATTAACTTCACACTGTTAATTTATTCCACCATATTTCTCGATATGAAAACGCAGTTCATTGCCATCCTTGCTTGTTCATTAATTATCACAGGATGCTCAAAAGCACAAACAAACACTACCACTTCAAGTACTTCAACATCAGACACTTCATCCTTTGCAAAGGGAGCAGATATTGGCTGGCTGAGTCAAATGGAAGCATCGGGAATACAATTCTACAACTCAAATGGTCAGCAGCAAGATTGCATTGCTATTCTGAAAAGTAAGAACATCAATAGCATACGTTTACGGGTTTGGGTCAACCCTGCAGGAGGTTGGTGCGGCACTTCCGATATAATTAAGCAAGCTGTGCGAGCCAGCAACATGGGTATGAAAATATTGATCGATTTTCATTACAGCGATTATTGGGCTGATCCCGGCAAACAAAACAAACCGAAAGCATGGGCGTCGCTGGATTTTAATTCATTGGTAGACACTATTTACACTTACACAAAAAATGTATTAACACAACTGAAAAACAACAATGTTATTCCCGACTGGGTACAAATAGGTAATGAAACCAATGATGGAATGCTTTGGGAAACAGGCAGAGCATCCACCAGCATGTCGAACTTTGCAGCTATGATCAATGCAGGCTATAAAGCCGTAAAAGAAGTGAATAGTAGTACGAAAGTAATTGTGCATATATCTAATGGTTATGACAATAATTTATTCAGGTGGATGTTTGATGGTTTAACAAAGTACAATGCACAATGGGATGTGATCGGCATGTCTTTATATCCACCTGTTGCAAGCTGGCAAAGCACTACAACTCAGTGCCTGGTGAATATGAATGATATGATCAACAGGTACGGTAAGGAAATTATGATCTGCGAAATCGGCATGGACGTTACACAACCCGATGCCTGCAAACAATTTATAACTGATATTATTCAGAAAGTAAAATCACTCCCCAACCACAAGGGATTAGGTGTTTTTTACTGGGAACCGGAATGCCATAATAACTGGCAAGGTTATAATATGGGAGCCTTCGATAATTCGGGCAAGCCAACAGTTGCTATGGATGGTTTTGCTAACTAATAATAGAATAAAAAAATCCCACCGTAACGGTGGGATTTCTATTTTGAGGCACTTACTTATACATTGGCGTTTTCAGCTTCTTCCTTTTTCTTCAGGGCAAAAACAATTTTATTGTTTTCTTTATCAAGACTGGCCACTAAAGTATCGCCATCTTTCACATTCATATTCAATATCTCTTCTGCTAAAGGATCTTCCAGGTATTTTTGAATGGCTCTATGCAATGGTCTCGCACCGAACTGAACATCATATCCTTTCTCCGCAATAAAGTCTTTTGCTTCTGCTGTTAACTCAAGACTAAAGCCTAGTGTTGACAAGCGTTTCATAACACCTTTCATCAGGATGTCAATGATACTAAAGATATTTTCTTTGGTAAGAGAATTGAAAATGATCACATCATCAATCCTGTTCAAAAACTCAGGAGAGAAAGTGCGTTTCAACGCTTTTTCAATCACAGCCTTATTGTTTTCCTCCTGGCTTTGCATCCTGGCAGCGGTAGCGAAACCAACACCATCACCAAACTCTTTCAATTGGCGAACACCAATATTGGAAGTCATGATGATCAAAGTATTTTTAAAATCTACTTTTCTACCCAAACCATCTGTCAGCTGGCCATCATCCAATACTTGCAATAAAATATTGTAAATATCCGGATGAGCTTTTTCTATTTCATCCAACAAGATCACAGAGTAAGGTTTACGACGAACTTTCTCAGTTAATTGTCCGCCTTCTTCATACCCCACATAGCCCGGAGGAGCACCAATCAAACGGCTTACAGTAAACTTCTCCATGTATTCACTCATATCAATACGTATCAACGCATCTTCAGAGTCGAACATATATCTTGCCAATGAACGTGCCAACTCGGTTTTACCAACACCGGTAGGTCCTAAGAAAATAAAAGTTCCTATAGGTTTCTTCGGATCTTTCAATCCAACTCTGTTGCGCTGTATGGCTTTTACTACTTTTTGTATTGCCTCATCTTGCCCAATTACCATACCTCGCATATCATCGCTCATACGGCGTAACTTTTCAGTTTCTGCCTGTACCATGCGTTTTACAGGAATGCCCGTCATCATACTCACTACCTCGGCAATATGTTCTTCCGTGATAGGATAACGCTTGTGCTTACTTTCTTCTTCCCAAGCAGCCTTTGCTTTTTCCAACTCCTCACCCAACCTTTTTTCTTTATCACGCAGGGCTGCGGCTTCTTCAAAACGCTGACTTTTTACTACTTTATTTTTTTCGTTCTTAACTTCTTCGATCTGTTTTTCAAGCTCCACAATTTCCTGTGGCACATTGATATTTTTTAAGTGAACCCTCGCTCCCACTTCATCTAGTACATCAATCGCTTTATCAGGCAATAAACGATCTGTCATGTATCGATCGCTCAATTTCACACAAGCATCAATAGCTTCATCATTATAAACAACACTATGGTAATCCTCGTATTTGCCTTTGATATTATTGAGGATTTGGATCGTTTCTTCAACACTTGGCTGCTCAACGATCACTTTCTGAAAACGACGATCCAGTGCACCATCTTTCTCAATGTACATCCTGTATTCGTCTAATGTTGAAGCACCAATGCATTGCAACTCACCTCTTGCCAAAGCCGGCTTGAAAATATTGCTGGCATCCAATGAACCGCTTGCGCCACCGGCACCAACAATAGTATGTATCTCATCAATGAATAAGATCACATCACGATTCTTCTCCAGTTCGTTCATAATAGCCTTCATCCTTTCTTCAAACTGGCCACGGTATTTTGTACCTGCCACTAAAGCAGCAAGATCCAACGAGATTACTCTTTTATCAAACAAAACACGACTCACTTTACGTTGAACGATACGTAAGGCCAATCCTTCAACGATCGCTGTTTTACCCACACCAGGCTCACCAATAAGAATGGGATTATTTTTTTTACGGCGTGATAATATTTGAGAAACCCTTTCAATCTCGGCCTCTCTTCCTACAATCGGATCTAAAGAACCAGACTCGGCAAGTTTGGTAATATCCCTTCCAAAATTATCCAAAACAGGTGTTTTGCTTTTGGTAGCAGCACCTTGTTTTGCACCGGGACGAGATTGAGAGAA
>JAGWUV010000061.1 GCA_028875875.1 Bacteroidota bacterium | reverse complement strand
CACCCTTGAAGTGTCGTTGGCAATGGCTTTTTCCAAATAACCAACAGCGGTGGTTTCGCTACCGGGGAACTTAGAGAATACCTTAACAGCCAATTCATAATCTGTAGGCTGAATCTGTGTTTGTGGTGCGGTATTGAAGAATTTCTCGAGATAAGACCTTGACTGTACTGAATCGCCAAGCCTATCATAATCGTAAGCATACAAAATATTCAAACGGGGAACAGCCGCAACACCACCTGCAGAAGCTTCAATTTCTTTGGCTTTTGCAATTGACTCGTTGTAATTACCTGCACGGAAAAGATAATCGGCCAGGTAAAAATCATTGCGAGGATCTTTATCTGCTGTTGCGATGAATTTATCCAAATAAGATTTAGCCTTATTTACATCTTTATATTTGTAATACTCGAAATAAGCGAGGTACACATCGGGGAAATTAGGATCGGCTGTAATGGCATCATCAAAATATTTTGAAAAAGCCTCGTAGTTGTTCTGACTGGCATATACACGTCCAATACGGAACATGGCTTCCGCACATTTAGGATCATGAGAAATGGCATCCTGGAAAGCTTTTACCGCCTCACCACCATTCTCACCGCCTAATTTCAGGTAACAGATCCCCATGTGAATGTAGTGATCTGGTGTATTAGGATCGATAGCAATGGCTTCTTTTAATTTCTCAATACCATACATAGGATCTCCAATCTTACTTCCACCATCTGCATTGGCTCTTCCGATCGCATCCAGGATTTCCGGACTGGCTTTTCCTTTATTGCGTCCTCTTGTTGCTGTGGTAGCGGTGATTGCCTGCTCAAATTTTTGTTTGGCAGCGTTGATATCTCCACCTTCCAGTAATTCCATATGGCCTATTCCTACCCAAATCCAAGGATCGTTAACACCATCTGTTAGTGCTTTTTGATAAAAACTTTTTGCAGCTGCAATATCCTCCTTAGAAACATCTCCACCGGCAATCATAGCCTGTCCGTACCAATAAATGGCTTTGGGATCTTTAGGATTTGATTCATAATTCTTTTTCAGTACCTGACGAGCAGTCTGGCTTTTAAAAGTGTAATCGAGATACTTGATCCCATCTGCCACACTCTGTGCCATTAAGAATTGAACGGATACAATCGCCGCTACAACAAAAGAAATTGTCTTCTTCATTCTTGCTTTTTTTATAGTTGTTTGGTTACTCTTATGCTTTTATCTAACAGATCTTTCATTTAAATTCATTTTCGCAGGCGCTAAAATAGCCCTTCTGAACACCAATTGCCCCCTTTCCAAACTCAGGAAATTGGCAAACCCGGTGCCCAGCCCATTGGCATTCTCTTTAAGAATGTAATACAAAGGCCTTGCCAACGGATACTGCCCAAATGTAAGCGTTGCCTGCGATGGTTTAGCATATTCATTTTTTTCATCACATGCCTTGCATTCCAGCAATGCCAGCCTGATTTTTTTAAGATTCTCAATTTGTTTAGGCTCGTAAGGGTTGCCTACCCAGCTGATACCTACAAAACCAATGGCATCTGCACTGTTTGAAACAACCTGTACCACCGAATCACTTCCTTTTACGGCCATTACGTTAGGACCAAATGTACCGCCTTTCAGCACACTGTCTTTTAGGTAACGCACTGTGCTGGTAGCATTGTGGCCATCCATTACTACCGGTTTCTTTTCCTTCCCGCTTAAAATAGCGTTCAAACGTGCAAGGGTAAATACGCTGTCTTTCGATTGTTCATTGACAATAGCTGCCACAGCATCGTAAGCCACAATATCAAACTGCGGCTTGAAAGAAAGCTTATTTGTATAATAAGCAATCTCATTACTGTCGAGCCCCCTGGCCACAATGATCATACGTGTACTATCGTTTTGCAAATCTTTAAAACAATCTGCTTCCGATTTATACTCAGCAATGATATTTGTGTTAGGGTAAGAAGCGTGATACACCTGCAACTGGGCATCTATCACGGGTTTGAAACTTTCATCTACGCTGATATGTATCGTTCCCTGCGTAGGCGAATCTCTCTGGTCTTTTTTGCTTTGGTTTTCACAGGCAGTAAACAGCAGTAATAACAGCCCTCCTACAATTGCACTACACTTTTTCATGGCTTAATAATCTTTTTTTAAACCCCGGTACAACCTAAACCCTCCGTATAGCAGGCAAATGGAACCAAAGAACCAGCTAAACGTTCTTCCCAATTCAACAATCCTTTCAATTTTCCAGGCTTCACCACCGAACATTACCACCGCCATACCAATAAAGAGTAAGGCCATCGTAAGGTCGTAGATCATACGCATCAAAGTATAACTTTTCCGTTGCTTCTCCCTGAAATCTGCTTCCATTTAACAAAAAATTGAATTGAGGCTGGGCAATTTAGAAAATAATTTTAATCCCCCGACAGAAAAGTAACAGGCACTTTGAAATATACAGCAACAGGCCTTCCATTTTGCCTGCCGGGCTTCCATTTAGGCATCTTGCCAATTACCGTTATTACCTGCCTATCGAGGTCTTCCCTACCTTTTTGTTCCAGCCCAATATTACTGATGTTACCATACTGATCTACCACAAACCTGGCGATCACTACAATTTTTTGACCTTCGTCAATATCATCGGGTTGCCTTAGGTTTCGGCCCATAAATTTTAAAAAGGCTTCTCTTCCACCGGGAAACTCAGGCATTTCTTCGGCTACCTCAAGTGGTACTAAGGTTTCTTGCGTAGCGGGTGCTGCTACTACACCGCTTCCGTTCTTTCCTTCCGAAGCCGGGGGAACGATCTCTTCAAAACCCGCTTCAACTCCGGTCTTTGTAATATTACTGATCACACTGTTTTCCAATTGTGTGATGTCCGGCAAAGTATCATGCACACTTTTATCCGGAACAATCAGGTAATTATTGTATTTAATACTGGCCACCTGTTGCCGCTGCCGAACAACCACCGGCCTTTCTTTAGGCTTTTCTTCTTGGGGAAGATCTAGTTCCACAAGTGTTACACTATCTGATACCAACGGCTTTACAGAACCTATTCGCTTAGGTGTTTTCCAGCTTTGCAATAAGGCGATCAGCACTACCAGCAATGCCGTTAACAGCAACGCCTTACTCAATCTCTGTACATAATGCTTACGCAGCTCATAAGCGCCATACGCTTTGTTTTTATGCTCAAACACAATATCCAATACATCACTCTGCAAAATTTTTTCAGGTTGCATACAAATGTTTTTTTGAAGTTGAAAAAATGTAACAAAGCGCTGTGTTACCATAAAGATGCGATGGATAAAAAAATCCATATGAAATGGATAATGGAAAAGGAACAACCGCGATATATTACTGCTGAATTTATCTTTGCCGCATGAAGATCCTGATGGTTTGCCTCGGCAACATTTGCAGAAGCCCTTTGGCAGAAGGCATTTTAAGAGATAAAGTAAAGAAAGCGAATTTATCCTGGCAGGTAGATAGCGCAGGTACCAGTAACTATCATATCGGAGAACCACCTCACCAACTTTCTCAAAAAGTAGCCAAACTCAATGGTATTGATATCTCTTACCAGCAAGGCCGGCAGTTCAGGAAAGAAGATATACTTGCATTCGACAGGATTTACGTGATGGATACCGATAATTACAACGAAGTAAAGCGCATGAGCCGAGCGTTGTGGGATGAAAACAAAGTAACTCTTTTACTGAATGAATTATATCCTTTGGAGAACAGGGAAGTACCTGATCCCTGGTATGGAACGGAGGAAGGTTATCACCGGGTATTTCAACTGATCAGTGATGCCTGCGATGTGATCATTGAAAAATATTCTGTTCTCAACATCGGCTGATTTAGTTTTGCCATTTTTATAAGCATTCATTTTTAAAGCATGAGTACCAAACCAGGTTTACCCCAGGGAACAAGAGATTTTAGTGCAGCAACCGTTCTCAAACGCAATTTCATTTTCAATACCATTCGCAACGTATTTGAATTATACGGCTTTCAGCCATTGGAAACACCTGCAATGGAGAACCTGGAAACCCTGATGGGTAAGTACGGAGAAGAAGGTGATAAACTAATTTTTCGAATACTGAATAACGGCCTGGATAATGCTGCCAAGCATCCCCAACTGAGAGAGGATTTTGAGAAAGTACTGGAAGGCAAAAATGTAAAGGGCATAACGGAGAGGGCTTTACGTTACGACCTTACCATTCCTTTTGCAAGGTATGTAGCCATGAATCATGGACAACTCACCTTTCCGTTTAAACGTTATCAAATTCAACCCGTATGGCGTGCCGACAGGCCCCAAAAAGGCCGCTACCGTGAGTTTTATCAATGCGATGCGGATGTAGTAGGAAGTTATTCTTTACTGAATGAAGTAGAACTGACCAATATTTACGCCACCGTTTTTCAGCAACTGGGCATCGATGTGGAGATACGCATCAACAGCAGGAAAATACTGGCAGCATTGGCAGAACAATGCGGTGGCGCCGAACACATGACCAACATTACCATTGCCATTGACAAGCTGGATAAAATTGGTATTGATAAAGTAAAAGAAGAATTAAGCCAGCGTGGGCTCAGCAACGAACAGATCGCTATCATCGAACAATACCTTGGCATCAATGGCACGAATGCTGAGAAACTAAGACAACTAAAACAATTACTGGGTAATAATACTACGGCCCAAAAGGGATGGGAAGAAATAGAATTTATCCTGAACTATACTTCCAGCTTACAAGAAGCTTCTTCTATCGTGGTAGACTTTACGCTGGCCAGGGGATTGAATTACTATACAGGCATCATCTTCGAAATCAAAGCCAAAAATGTACAAATGGGCAGCATCGGCGGCGGCGGCCGTTACGATGATCTTACCGGATTATTTGGCGTTCCCAATATTCCAGGCGTAGGTATTTCTTTTGGCGTAGACAGGATCTATGATGTGATGGAAGAATTGAAACTATTCCCTGCCGAAGTACAAAGCGGCACTAAAGTGTTGTTCTTTAACCTTGGTACTGCCGAATGCCAAACAGCATTTTCGCTGATGCAGCAGTTAAGAAGCAAAGGCATCCGCTGCGAGATCTATCACGAGCAAACAAAGTTTGACAAGCAATTCAAATACGCTGATAAAAAACAAATTCCTTACGCCGTTATCATTGGCAGTAAGGAACTGGAAGAAAAAGTTTGCAATATCAAAAACTTAGTGAGTGGAGAACAGCAACAGGTTTCATTTCACGAGTTGATGAATTACCAGTTTATCTAAGCACCAACATTCTTCTTTCTTATTCAGCATAGCAGCCGTTTCTGCTTTGATCCCTTCCATGTGATAACCCATAGCGTCTATCACTATGCCCTTTATTTTCTTATCATCACCCCGGGTAAAATATACTTTACCGGAATGGGCCGGTGCTGAAAAAGTATCTACAGCTTGTTTTACCAGCACACCCTCACCACCATCTGAAGTATAAGATAAGCTGCCGTTGGTGAATACAATATTTACATAACTGATCACCCCACCGGCGGGAAAAGTATAGTTGCCTACATATTGATTCAATGTTGAATCTGCATCTTGTGCATGTGCCGCCGCAATTATAAAAATGAACACAAAAAGGGAGAAGATTTTTTTCATACAAGACTATTTAATTACAAAGATTAATTCCTGAAATTAAAGATCATTTCGGCTTTTCCCAATGCCTGCGCATTAAATTTCTGTTTCGCTTTTATTGTTTTGGCATGATATTTTGATCTTACAGGAGCATGAAGAACCGATTTTTCTTATACATAGGAGGTATGATGCTCCTCCTGGCATCCTGTTCGCACAAAACCATTCCGGCTGCACACCATACAGCGCCTGCAGCTGTTTCCATGATCGTGATCGATGGTTATGGCAGGGTATTAACACCAGCAGACAAATTGTATAGCAGCACACATTTACAACCCAACTATGCTGCTATCACTAGAGCTTTCACCCCAAATCAAATGAAGAACTTACAATACCGCTACAATATGATACCACCCAAAGTGATCTATGTTTCGGATGTATATACACAACATTCCTTAAAAGGTACTTACTGCGTGTACAAACAAAAGTTCTGGTACTGGAAAAAAGCCGACGGTTTATTTTATTTAGATGAAAGATATTATCGCTAAACTTAGCTGGCAATTTTATTAAGCAACATAACCTTAGAGGTAATCACTATTTAGAACCTTGCATCTTGCAAATTTTATTGTAGAGATGGAACTACTGATGTAGCCTTCACCAAATTTATTATCACAATATTTCCCTCAGGCCGGGAGGCCGTCACATTGAAAACATGAGCTGCACCGGCTTCTTTGAAAAAATTGGCTTCGCATTTTTTCAATTCCGGCAAGCCGGAACCGAACCCGCTGATGCTCAGTTTTCAATATGGTTATCCGCTAACGAATAGGTACTGGCTAGTTATCGCTAACACTACAATCCTTCATACACAATAGCGGCACCCTGTCCTACGCCTACGCACATGGTAGCCAGTCCGTATTTGCTCTTACGTCTTTTCATCTCATGCAATAAAGTGGTGGAGATACGGGCTCCGCTGCAACCCAAAGGATGACCGATAGCAATACTACCTCCATTCACATTGATGTTCGAAGTATCCAATCCAAGATCATGAATACATGCCAATGATTGAGAAGCAAATGCCTCATTAAGTTCTATCAGCTCAAGATCATTTACCGTAAGGGCCGCACGTTGCAATGCTTTTTGTGTGGCAGGAACAGGACCGATACCCATGATCGCCGGATCAACCCCTGCAACAGCCATACTCACCACCCTGGCTAAAGGTTGCAGGTTAAACAGTTTCACTGCTTCTTCACTGGCCAGTAACAAAGCCGAAGCACCATCATTAATACCGCTGGAGTTCCCGGCCGTAACAGTTCCATCTTTGGCAAATGCAGGTTTCAACCCGCTTAATTTTTCTAATGAAGTTTGGCGTGGGTGTTCATCCTGTGCAAACAAAGTAGGTTCTTTATTTTCTGTAATGGCCACCGGGATGATCTCCTCTTTCCATTTATCGGCAGCCAAGGCAGCAGCATATTTTTCCTGTGAGGATAACGCAAACCGATCCTGCTCTTCCCTTCCAATTTTCCATTGCCTCGCCACATTCTCCGCCGTTTCACCCATAGAATAAGGATAGTATTGCTCCGTAAGTTTTTTATTTACAAAACGCCAGCCAATAGTAGAATCGTGTGTTTCTGTTTTACGGCTCCAGGCACCCTCACCTTTCGCTGTAACAAAGGGGGCCCTGGTCATGCTTTCCACGCCACCGGCTATATACAGCATTCCCTCTTTACACATAATGGCACGGGCCGCATCCATAATGCTTTGCAGGCCACTGGCACATAAACGGTTCACCGTATTGCCCGCCACACTCACCGGCAGGCCCGCCAGTAAAGCACTCATCCTCGCCACATCCCTGTTGTCTTCACCGGCCTGGTTGGTAGCACCGGCTATCACATCTTCAATGGCTGCCGGGTCAATACTTGTATTCCGTTGCAGCAATGCCGTAATCATCAGTGCCAGCATATCATCCGGCCTTACTGTTGCTAACTTTCCTCCATATCTTCCTATCGGTGTTCTTACCGCATCAATGATATAAGCTGTATTCATTGGGTTACCCTCTTTTAGATCATTAATCAACTTCGTTGTGTCACTCACTGCAACGCCTTGTTCGCTATGCAGCTATTATAAATCACCCAGTTGCGGACGTAATACAATGTCTTCCACGCAAGCCTGTGGCGATAATAAGGAAGCCGCATACACCATCTTTGCCACATCATCCGCTTCCATAATTCTTTCAGGGTCTACACCACTTCCACTCCAGCTATCGGTATAAGCAGCACCGGGCATAACGGAGGTCACCTTTATGTTGTAAGGCTTCATTTCTTCCCGAAGGTTTTTACTAAAACCCAGCATCGCAAACTTACTGATGCTGTAGCTGCCACCATTGGCATAAGCCTGCAAGGAAGCAATGGAACAAATATTGAAAATATGCCCGCTCTCACGTTCCATCATATTCGGTAACAAGGCCCTGGTTAAATGATACGCACTATACAAATTCGTTTCGATCATCGCTTCCAATAATCCCTCTTCTTCATTCCATACCGAACCCGGAATAAACTGGCCTGCATTATTAATCAGTACATCAGGAACGCCCATTCGCAAGCACCAGGCGGCAAAGGCTAACACTTCCTGTTTATTACTCATATCTGCTTCCAGGGTATGAATGGTGGCCGAAGAAAATTGCTGTTGCAATGCCTTTGCAGTTGCCTCTAAACTTACCCTGTTGCGTGCACATAACAACAACGTGTGGCCCGCTGCTGCAAACTGTGCAGCAAATGCTTTTCCTAATCCTTTCGATGCACCGGTGATCGCTACAATCATGCTTTTCTCAGTTTGATGAATAAAATATCCTGCGCAAGATTACAATTATTATTGAAGATAAAAGTTCAGAGCATTAGGTAGACTCATTAATAAAAATCTCAGTAGCTGCCATCAATAACCTGTCGCCTTCGGTTATACTGTTAACCATATTGAAAACTGGACATCAGCGGGTTCAGTTCCGGCTTGCCGGAATTGAAAAAATGCGAAGCTCATTTTTTCAAAGAAGCCGGTGCAGGCCACGTTTTCCATATGACGGCCTCCCGGCCTTGAGGGAATAAAAACTATAAATGGTTGCCAGCTCATATCTATAAAGTTTTTTGTCTACAATATTTAATCAAAACTCCAATAGCTTGCTGTTCCTTCCTCTTCTTGCAGCTTGCCTTCGAATCATTATTTTTACCGCATGCAATACAAACATTTATTTTTCGACCTTGATCATACATTATGGGATTTTGAGACCAATGCTAAAGAAACACTGAACGACCTGTTTCATAAACATGCGTTAACGGAACGTGGCATCAGTGATTTTGATACCTTCTTCACACAATACAGTCATCACAATGAACGCCTGTGGGACCGATACACCAAAGGTTTTATCAAACAGGATGAGCTAAGATGGAAAAGAATGTGGCTGGCCCTGCTGGACTTTAAAATTGCAGATGAAACCTTATCCAAAACCCTATCTTCAGATTTTCTGGAGTTGCTTCCCACCAAGAAAAATGTATTCCCTTATACATTTGAAATTTTAGGCTACCTACAAAATAAAGGCTACACCTTGCACCTGGTGACCAATGGCTTTGAAAGTGTGCAACACAACAAACTCCGCAACAGCAAT
>JAGWUV010000060.1 GCA_028875875.1 Bacteroidota bacterium | reverse complement strand
TTTGATCATCGGTACCTTTACAACAATATTCGGATGAATAGCTGCTAATTTCTTTCCCTCTTCTACAATACCTGCAAAGTCGGTTGATAATACTTCTGCACTGATATCGCCATCCACCAATTCACAAATAGTTTTATAATGGTTCATGATGGCGGCTTCTCCTTTAATGCCTTCTTTGGCCATTAAAGAAGGATTGGTTGTTACACCATCCAATATACCGAGGTCATTTGCTTCTTTGATTTGAGCAAGATTAGCTGTGTCGATAAAAAACTTCATTGAAAAAAATTTGCGATTAAGAATTAAAAAATGATACGCATGTGTACTCGCAACAAGAAATGTATCAAATAAAAAAGGCAGGCTACTCACATCGCACCGCTCAACCACCTATCCTTGCTGTATTCCTACCCTGGGGAGGTTCAGCAGGAGCTGGTCGTGTAAGACCTGCCGGGTGCAAATGTAAGGGATGAAAATAAATTTCCTGCGATGATTTTTTTCCACGTAATGATTCTTATTAAAAGTGAGTATGTTTCAATTCTACAGCAACTTTTTTAGCAAATCATTTATATGTAACCGATCAAAGCCCCGTTAAATTTCTCGAATTCACTGTACTGATCGCTACCAATTCATCATACCTGTCGCTGAGAGAACGGTAGTACACAAAAATCACATAATCGTTTTCCGTTTCCCAATTATTGCCATCTGTTAATGTAACATCACCTGCTGCTTTAGTATTTCCGGAAGGAGCCGTTACGTATGTGTAATCGTAATACCCTTGTTTAAGAAAGAGAGTTTTCTCATACACGCCTTTCTCATCATTGAATTGCATCAATGCCTCCGGGGTTAATGCATTGCCGGTGATCTCTCCCATCAGATAAACATCGTTACCTTCAATCGGACGATTATTGGGGGGAATAAAAGTGAACACAACATTCGCATAATCGCTCTGCCACCATGGGTTAATCGATTCCGTTGCACTTATATTGTACCAACCGTTATAATCTTTCATACTCATATAACGCTGGTTGCTTCTTACAAAATCAGGCTTCATGTACACAGTATATACCTGCCGGGTTCTGTCAACCCTCGCCACCCGGTCGCTTTCAAAACGAAAACTTCGAAGGTCTGCCCAGCGATACTCTTTCCCTCCCTCCATCAAACAATCCTGCTCGCCATTATATTCCAGCACATTACCCCTGATAAATGATGGTTGCAGATTAGAAAGCATGTTATCCCAACGATAATTCTGCATTACTTTTACCTGTACCTGTTGTTGTGGATTGAAAACATTCTCCTGGTTGGTACTAATACTAAACTGCAATTTCTGATGTGTACGGACAAGTTGGTTATCGAAGGGTTGCATAATGGCCGCCCCCACTGAAAATCTCGGATCAAGCACATAAAACCTTTTTGTAAAAGCAAGCTGACTCGTATCTCCGTTAACATAAACTTTTAACAGGTAATTCCCGCTCATCGCAGGTTCACAACTCTGCTCGGGAAACAACAACTGGTAATGTACATAATTAGTTGCAGAGATAGATGAATTTCGGTATTGCGTAAGCCGTTGTTGCTGGTATCCCCGGATATAATCAAATGGGCTAACATCTGCTACAGAACCATCGGCATTACACAATTGGAACGTATAATAGAAATTTTTCACATACCCATCCAGGTCATCAAAATGCAGTTCCAGCAATTCAGAAGAACCTAAATGAATGATAGGCAAACTTTCCTGGTTATTCTGCTGAAACAATTGAACTGTTTTAATAGATGACATATATATTTTATCAGGCGTGGTATCTGCGAAAACAGCACTGACCATTAAAAACGATAACAAAAAAGTACTCAATTTCATACACATAAACATACAACTTTCCTTACAAGAAATGCTTTTGCTGCATTGCCCGCTTGCCTGTAGTTTTGAGCATTGGAAAGAATATCTGTGAACATTACATTTAACATAGCAAAAAGAATTGCCTTTAACGGAGAAAAATCTTTTTCAAGATTTATCATTCGCCTTTCAATAGCCGCTACAGCAGTAAGTGTAATGGCGATGATCATTACTTTATCTTTCGTGAATGGTTTTCAGAAAACAGTTTCACAAAAAGTATTCAGTTTTTGGGGGCACATCAGGGTGCAGCATTTTGAAACAGATAAAGCCCTGGTAGCGGAGGAATCTGCGATCAGCAAGAATGATACGGTAGAAAACATCTTAGCACACCAGCCCTCTGTACATCACTTCAACACATTTGCTACGAAAAGTGCGGTACTTGAACATAAAAAAGAAATTGAAGGGATTTTACTCAAAGGTGTAGATGCCGGTTATCATGTTGCCTCGTTGCAACGGTTTATCCAAAAAGGAAGATGGATCCGTTTTGATGATAGTTTATATGCCAAAGAAATCCTTATATCTGAGCCCATTGCTAATGAATTACAGATCAAAGTAAATGACACCATTAAAATTTACTTTATTTCACCAACAGAAGGAAAGAGCAGTTACCGGAAACTATTGGTTGCAGGCATTTATAAAACCGGTATTGAAGAATATGATAAGCTTTTTGCTATTGGAGATATCCGGCTGATACAGCGCATCAACGACTGGCAGCCTAACGAGATAGGCGGTTATGAAATTTTTCTGGATGATTACAAGCTTACAGATACAATTACCAGCAGTATCAATGATCAACTTCCGAATGTATGGCTGGCTAAGTCGATCAAAGATGTTTATCCCAATATATTCGACTGGCTGAATATTCAGGATATCAACCGCAATGTTATATTCATCATCATGTCTATTGTTGCGATCATCAATCTCATTACCTGCCTGCTCATACTTGTGTTGGAAAGAACAAGAATGGTAGGTATACTAAAAGCTACAGGTGCCACCAACTGGCAGATACAATCGATCTTTCTTTACTATGCTGGTTTTATCACTCTAACGGGAGTAGGTTTAGGTTTGGCAGGAGGGTTAGGTATTTGCTGGCTGCAACAACTTACCGGCTTTATTACTTTAGATGAATCCAACTATTATGTACATATTGCTCCTGTTGAAATCATCGGCTGGCAAATAGCATTGGTTTGTATAGCAACTGCTGTTGTTTGCTTTATCTCATTAATTATTCCCAGTATTGTTGTAAAAAGAATACAACCGGTAAAAGCTGTACAGTTCAGGTAAGATGCGATAATAAAATCCCTGTTGCCACCGCTGCATTCAGCGATTCTGCCCCACCCTTTCTTGGAATGGTAACAGGAGCAGTAATGTATGGTAACAAATTTTCACGTATTCCTTTGGATTCATTGCCGATGATAAGCATTGCTTCTACAGGTTTTTTGATGACATACACACTTTTCCCATGCAACAAAGCCCCCATTACAGGTACTTCTGCCTTACTTACAAAAGGTAACAGGTTGCTGTACCAAAGCTGTACACGTAAAAAACTCCCCATTGTACTTTGTATTACTTTCGGGTTATACAATTCAACGGTATCTTCACTACAAATGAGCTGCGTAATACCAAACCAGTCAGCAATACGTATAATTGTACCTAAATTCCCTGGATCTTGTATACCATCGAGCAATAATGTAATATGCTGTTGAAGCCGTGGCAATGCAGGTTGTACTTTTTGCTCAACAACAGCAAGCACTTCGTTAGGAGCTTGCAATGAGCTGATCTTCGACAGTTCATCATCTGTTATCTCCTCGAAAGATGTAGCAATATTTTTATTTTTTTCAATCCATTTTTTTGTTGCGTACACTTTTTTAATACGATAATCGCTTTGCAGCAATTCGCCAACTATTTTAGGTCCCTCAGCCACAAAAAGCCCTTCTTCTTCTCTTTGTTTTTTGTGGCATAAAGATTGAATATATTTGAGCTCATTCTTGCTTAACATTAGTATGCAATTTTCATATAAAAAAGTAGTTTCATTTATTATCATCACTGCGGTGCTGGGAATGCTTTTCTCCTCCTGTTCCTCCGTTAAAAACTATCCGATCAACAAACCTTTTATATTCGACACACGCATTAACATTTACGATAATAAACTTTCCAAAGATGAGAAAAAACGCTTAACAAATGAGTTGGCTAATTATTGGGATGATAGTTTAAAAGTGCCCCGCCTGCAGAAATTCATTTTCTTTTACTCTATCAAAACCCCGCCTGCATTTGATTCGATGAATATAACAAGGTCGAAGAAATTCATGTCTTCATATCTGAATTCTCAGGGTTATTATTATTCTGAATTGCAGGATAGTATTCTTCCTTTCGATACAGTGGTGCATCATCCCGGCATCATCAGTAGGTTACTACATCCGCACAAAGAGATTCCCAATGAAATCCGTACTACAGTTTGGATGAATATTGCGGTTGGCAAGAATATTACTTTCGATTCCGTTGGTTATGCCCTGCTGGATTCTTCTATGCAAAAGATGGCCATGGCGGGTAGTAATAATAGTTATTTAAAAAAAGGAAGTGCTTATACCAAACAGAATATCAGCAGTGAGCTTGACCGCATCGTAGGTTTATTTCGCGACAATGGTTATTTCAAAATATCAAGAGATGATTTCTATGCAGAAGTAGATACCACCAATGCAAAACTGCTGCAACTTTCATTCGATCCTGCAGAACAAGCGAAGCTCATTGCTGAGGCAGCCAAAAGCCGTAAAGAGAACCCTAAATGGGATGTACTCATTAAACAAAAACCTTACAAAGATTCTACCCATATCAACAAATACTTTGTCAACAAAACCTATTACTATCCAGAAGCTACTTTACAGGATATACCTGATACATTAATTAAGCATAATACATTACCCGAAATTGTAAGAAGATCAAATATCATCCGTTACAAGGAAAATAAATTCAAACTGCGGCCGTTGAGGGAACATACTTTTTTAAGACACGATAGTGTTTATAATGAAACCAATTATTACAATACCATCAATACACTAAGTAAAATAGGCTCCTGGCAGCAGGTGGATGGTAAAGTAGTTCCCACCCACAACGATTCTATTGATGTTTATTATTTTCTGGTGCCTGCCCTAAAATATAGTTTTAATGTGGATCTTGAAGGGAGCCGCAACTACGATATTGCTTCCGGTAACCTGTTGGGTATTGCTACCAACTTTACTTTCCGAAATAGGAATGTATGGAGGCAGGCCGTACAATCTGCCACTTCACTTCGCTTGGGTACGGAATTGAATATAGGTAACCAGGCATCAGACAGCTCAAAACTATTACAAACCTTCCAGGTTAGTCTAAGCCATTCTTACATCTTCCCCAAATTGATCATCCCAAGATTCAGATGGCATTTCTTAAACAAACTGGATAATAAACGAACGGTCCTTGCCTTTGCCGGTTCATATACCGACAGGCGTGATTTTTATAAGCTTCGGTCTTTAACAACAAGTTGGGGATACGATTTCGGACTGGAAAAAAAGGGCTGGGCCTTCTCATTCAAACCGCTCAATGTTGAATTGTATAAACTTGATACACTCGCTGACCTTAGAACAGGCCTTAATACCAATTCTTATCTCAAATATATTTTTAAAGATGGGAACGTGGTAGGTAGCAGCTTATCCGTTATCAGAACCATCAATAGCAAAAACAATCCCGCCGTTAGCCATCGCTTTAGCTTATATGCCGAAGAATCAGCCACCTTGCTTTCTTTATTCAACATACAAAGCGATAAACTTTTTCAATATATCAAACTGCAAACAGAATACGACTATAGCCATAAGTTTCCTAAAACAGAACTGGCGGGCCGAATGTACCTTGGAAGCGTTTTTCCCAAGAGCGGACAGGCAGTTCCCTATTTTAAACAATTCTTTCTCGGAGGCCCCAACAGTATGCGGGGATGGCAATTACGACAGTTAGGATTGGGTTCTTCCATCACATCTGATACAATTAATGGTTACAATGAGCGTTTTGGCGATTTCGCTCTGGAAGGTAATCTTGAATACCGTTTCAATATCTGGAGCAACAGTTCATTCAAAATTGGCAGTGCCCTTTTTACAGACATAGGTAATATCTGGAGCATTCGAAAAGATCCCTCCAACCCCAATGCAGAAATATCTATCGGTCGCCTCTACAGGGATCTTGCCATGGATGTTGGCACCGGCATTCGTTTCGATTTTTCATACTTTTTAATTCGCCTCGATGCTGCATACAAGCTCAAAGACCCTGCCCGGCAATATAACGACGGTTGGGCTGATTTAAAAAACATGCAATTCAGCGAAACCCGAGGCAACGGTACGGTAGTGAACAACTGGGCATTGCAGTTAGGCATAGGTTTACCGTTTTAATGGTTAGTACCGGCAGGCGTATTTCATGGCATCACCTGTTGCGTCGCACTCTTGTACTGCAAAAACATTGTTCAGTCATATTCCCTTTGCAAGCTTTTCCTATTCCATAGCAAACACTATGTTTGCAAAAATTTTCAAACCAATGGAATTACAACAACTGATATTGGAGGCATGGGCCAACCGCGAATTATTGAAAGATGCAAAATATAGTGATGCTGTACGAGCTGTGATCGAAGAAGTAGACAAAGGCCGTTTACGTACAGCCCAACCCATTGAAAACGGATGGCAGGTAAATGAGTGGGTAAAACAGGCCATACTCATGTACTTTGGCATTCAGCAAATGCAAACTTTCACTTTACCACCTTTCGAATTTTACGATAAAATGGCATTGAAAAAAGATTATGCCAGCCAGGGCGTTCGTGCCGTTCCTCATGCTGTGGCACGCTATGGTGCTTTTCTTGCCAAGAATGTTGTTTTAATGCCAAGCTATGTAAACATCGGTGCTTATGTTGATGAGGGTACCATGGTGGACACATGGGCTACTGTGGGTAGCTGTGCTCAAATTGGTAAAGGTGTACATCTGAGTGGCGGTGTTGGTATCGGCGGTGTGCTAGAACCTCTACAAGCCAGCCCCGTGATCATTGAAGATGGTTGCTTTTTAGGAAGCAGAAGTATTGTGGTAGAAGGTGTTCGCGTAGAAAAAGAAGCTGTATTAGGTGCTAACGTTGTATTAACGCAATCTACCAAGATCATTGATGTAAGCGGAAGCGAGCCAGTAGAATACAAAGGCCGTGTTCCGGCACGCAGCGTTGTAATACCGGGAAGCTATCCTAAAAAATTCCCTGCTGGTGAGTATAATGTAAACTGTGCCTTGATCATCGGTCAGCGTAAACCGAGCACCGATCTAAAGACCAGCTTGAATGATGCATTGAGAGATTTTAATGTAGCGGTATAAGATTAGGTTTACTTCATGATAATAAGAGTCATAGTAAGTGGTTTATTGCCATGAACTATGACTTTTTTATTACCATTCCTATACCTCATCCTACCTTATCATTCAGTACCTTGCAGCCTCATGCAGCAACACTCGGGAAAACACATATCACTGGCAGGCTTTATTATTGCATTAACCGGAGCGATCTTCTTTTCTACCAAAGCCATCTTTGTAAAACTGGCTTTCAATACGGTTCACCTCGATGCGGTAACACTGCTCATGCTGCGTATGTTATTCTCCCTACCATTTTATCTTGTTATTGCAATTATTGAATCGAGGAAGCCGGGAAATATGGAATTATCAGCAACACAATGGTTCCAGATTTTTTTGATGGGCATTCTCGGCTATTACCTCAGCAGCCTTTTTGATTTTATAGGTTTGCAATTTGTTTCTGCCGGACTGGAAAGGCTGATCCTTTTCCTCTACCCCACATTTGCGGTGCTGATCAATACTTTCTATTTTAAAACAAAACTATCTGCAGCACAGGTGATTGCGTTGCTTCTCACGTATGCCGGTATTGGTATTGCATTTGTTGGAGAAATGCACCTGGATACTGCCAATCCTAATTTTTTCTATGGCTCTTTTATGATCTTTTTATGTGCCGTTACCTATTCATTTTACCTTGTTGGTACCGGAAGGATCGTTGGAAATGCAGGTGTCTCAAGATATACGGCTTATGTAATGTTGTTTGCTACAGCAGGTATTTTCCTGCATTTCCTGTTCACCAGGAAAATAAGCAGCGTTGTTTTCACCACACCCGTTATAAGTTATTCCCTCGCACTGGCATTGATCGCTACCGTACTGCCGTCTTTTATGATGAGTTACGGAATGAAAAAAATAGGAAGCAACAATGTGGCCATCATCACAAGTATTGGCCCGGTTTCTACCATTTTGCAGGCACATTTCTTTCTGGGAGAAAAAATAATTACCGCCCAGTTAGTGGGAACCCTGCTCGTAGTGATCGGGGTGATATTGATTGGAAGACAGGCTGGTAAGGCTGATCCTTCTTCAAAAATTGAAGTCAATAATTAAAGTATCATCCGGATGAATGGGCGCCATAAAAAGCAGCCCCCAACAATGCTGTTTTTGTATTCATCAAAACAGTAACGGGAACGATATCTAACAGGTAGTTCAAACGGCCGGACTGGCGGAAGTTTGTACGAAACACACCATTCTGTAAAAGAGGAAGAACTTTCGGGGCAATACCTCCTCCAATAAATAATCCCCCGGTTGCTTTTAATTTGAGTACGAGATTGGCAGATTCGAGGGCTAAATAGCGGACAAACAACTCCATTGTTTTCAAACAGATATCCGCATCATGCACATACTTACTGATCATGGCAGCAGCATCGTTTTTCCCGAATTCTTGTTTCAGCCACCCGGGTTCTTGCATTTTTTTCATCTCTTTAAGAAACTCATAAATATTTACAATACCCGGACCGCATAAAACTCTTTCCCAACTAACATGGCCAAATTTCTGCTGCAAAAAAGTGTATAACTCTACATCAAACGAATCCCTTGGGGCAAAATCACAATGTCCGCCTTCTGTGGCAAAAGGATGATAATTCCTCCCATTCCAAAACAAACCTGCCTCTCCCAAGCCTGTTCCCGGCGCAATGATAGCAGCATTCCCTTGTATACTGGCATCACCTTCCTGTATAATACTAGTATCCTTTTTTTCCAGTAACGCTAAACCGTAGGCCGTAGCCTCCAGGTCGTTCAAGAGATATACACTCTTAATTCCGAAATAATTTGCAATCTCAACTCCGTCTACTTCCCAATGCAGGTTGGCCAGTTTTGCTTTGTTGTTAAGAACCGGTCCGGCCACCCCGATACTCATCACCTCAGGCAGTACAGTATCCTGTAAAAAATGTTCTGCAATAGCAATAAAACCCGGAAATGCAGAAGAGAGGTATTTATCCTCCTTCACTAGTTTCCAACTTTCTAAGCCAATATCATACAAGGCTATATTGGTTTTTGTGGCACCTACATCAGCAGCTAGCAGTCGCCTCACCTTAATATTTTTCGGGATATTTTCTATAGCGAATGAAAGCAACATACTATTGAAGGCTATTCTGCCAGTTGGGTAAGTTACGACAAGGATAGAACTTTTGAATAGCTATTATCAGTGTATGCCTTCCAGAGATTTTGTTACAGCAATACAGTCGCTTTGAGTATTAACTACAAAAAAGTTT
>JAGWUV010000059.1 GCA_028875875.1 Bacteroidota bacterium | reverse complement strand
ATTTGATAAAGATTATCAAATAAGTGTATTGAACTTATAACTACTGAAAAAGTTTGGTAACATTGTATAGCTTTAAATTGACAAAAATGAAGCTCATTAATAATCAAAAATGAAATCATGGCAAACATCAACCCACACATCAATTTCAACGGTAATGCAGAAGAAGCATTCAACTTTTATAAATCGGTATTTGGTGGAGAGTTCTCAAAAATATTGCGTTTCAGAGATTTAGCAAGCGCTGATTTCCCAGTATCGGAAAATGAAGCCAATAAAATAATGCATATTGCTTTACCAATCGGTAAAAGTGTTTTAATGGCTAATGACGTACCTGAAATATTGGGACGAACAAACGAAAATGAAAACAGAAGTAAAATTGTAATTAGTGCAGCAAGCAAGGAAGAAGCTGATAAATTATTCAATGGACTTTCGGCGGGGGGACAAATTGAGATGCCTATTGCGGACAGTCCTTGGGGATCCTATTTTGGTATGTTTAGAGACAAATACGGAATTGAATGGATGGTAGATTTTGATGCTAATTATAAAGGTGAAATATAACCGGAGAAAGCAATGAATAAATAAGGATCGTTAGAGGCTCACTTACACAGACGGGAAACTTATATGAGATTCGTTAAATTTGTACCGGATAACAGACTAAAGCCATTTATAAAGGAAATTGTGATTTCTGAAAATGGGAAAGTAGATAGTTATAAGGTTTTCCCATCCACCAATCTTGTAATGGGCTTTCAATATAAGGGCCGGCTATGCTCTGTACTTGGTAAAAGTGAGACAAAACTTGAATCATCAGGAATAACAGGGATCTCTGATAGTTTCAAGCTATTTAAAAATTCCAGTGATACCGGAACAATACTGGTTTACTTCACCGAAGTTGGTTTGGCTGCTTTTACTTCTTGTCCTGCCAATGAATTATTTAATCAAAGTGTTTCACTTGAAAATATTTTCAATAAAAGGGAAATCAATTACATAGAAGAGAAACTGACATTTTCGAAAACAGATCTTCAACGAGTACAAATCATTGAATGTTTTTTACTTTCTCAATTAAGAGATGTTCAAATTGATAAGCTTATCATAGAAGCCGTTAAACTCATCTACAATTCAAAAGGAAACATAAAAATTAAAGAACTAAACGAAAAGCTATTTATTAGCCAGAGCCCTTTTGAAAAAAGATTCAGAAGAGTAGTGGGAACAACACCTAAAAAATTTACCTCTATAGTTCGCTTCCAGTCAGTTTTGAGTGATTTAAAAAACATAAAATCCTTAACCGATATCTGTTACGAAAATAATTTTTTTGATCAAGCGCATTTCATCAAGACGTTTAAACAATATACAGGAGATACGCCGGAACACTTTAAGCGTTTCTTGTAACGAAACGATTTTTTACAATGGTAGCTTTTAGACTTGTTTCATTTTTGCATCATTAATTTACTATCAAAAAATTGAAAGATGTTTACAGTAGAAGAAATTAAAAAAGCTCATTCAAAAGTAAAAAATGGAGCAGATTTTCCTCTTTATATCCAGGAAATAAAGCAATTAGGCGTAACTGCTTTTGAAACATGGGTTATTGATAGCCACACGGAGTATTTTGGAAAAGATGATTATCAAACAAAATCTGCCCCTATGTATGAAAACCTGGTTATCCATGAAAACAGTGATAAAGATAAATTCACTCATTACCTGCAAATTCATCAATCAGGTAAAACGGATTATTATACATTTTGCAGAGATTGTGCTGCATCCGGTATTGAAAAATGGTTCGTGAGTCTTATTGAAATGACCTGTACTTATTATGACAAAGCAGGTAATAAAGTTTTGGTAGAACAAATACCGGAATAAAAACCAATGAGCACATATTTATGTTACTGAAAGCTAACAGCATATCAGCTGTTGGCTTTTATGATTAAGCTTTAGAAGATAATGACTAATAAGAATAATGCTTTTATTTTAAAATGTATAATGATTTTAAAAAGTGGCTTTAAAACTCAAAAAATCATGAAAAGATTTCTGTTGGGTATGATGCTTATGTTATTATCTCAAATTGCTTATGAACAAAATGTGAAACCCATATCTTCAAGCGGATTTACAATTGTTTTACCAATTATTAGTAAAGGAGATTATTATAATTTTTATTCGACAGAGAGCACCACTGGAATATTAGGTATTGGTGCTTCAATTTTCCATAAGTTCAAGAACAATACAATATTGTTAGGCTATGAATCTCCTGTAACACACGCTGTACTTTTTCCTCCAAAAGGAGGTTATTTCAAATTAGGCAACTCTTACTTTGAATGTTCATACAGATATACTTTCTTAAATAGGGTGGAACCTTTGATAGGACTTAACTACTTAACACGTCATTTTCACAGTTATTCAGACTTACTAAATGTGCCAGACAAAGATTATTTATCAACTTCACTCGGTTTGACATTAGGATTAGGGCTGAAGTTGGCAAAATATTCTTCATTTGTACTAACATATCGTCCTGTGTTATATAATTTTAATAATTCACAAAACAAATCAATCCTATCTTGTGCAATTAAATTCGATATAAAAGTTTTGAAGAAATAGTTGGTTACAACTTTGTATCTACATCAAAAGGACTCATTTTGTCATTAAATCAAGCAAGCGAATCTTAATAATTTATAAATACAACCATATGAGAAAAGTGATTTCGTTCATGCATTTGTCATTAGATGGTTTTGTAGCAGGCCCTAATGGCGAAATGAACTGGATTAAAGTTAATGAAGAGATTTTTGATTATGTTGGCGAAAGGATTGCCCAAACAGATACTGCTATTTATGGGAGAAATACTTATGAGATGATGGAAAATTACTGGCCCAATGCCGGGAATAAACCGGGAGCATCGAAGCATGATATTGATCACTCAACCTGGTATAATAAAGCCTATAAAATTGTTTTATCTCGAACCATGAAAGATACCGGTATAACGAATGCAAGTATTATAAATGATCATCTTTCCAAAGCAATCAATGAACTTAAGCAAGGAGATGGGAGTGAGATCCTGGTTTTCGGTAGTCCCTCTTCAACACATTCTCTTATTCAACAGCACTTGATTGATGGTTTCTGGCTGTTTGTAAACCCGATTATTCTTGGAGAAGGCATTCCATTATTCGCAGGTATCAAAGACAAAATAAAATTGAACTTATTAAACACTAAGCAATTTAGCTGCGGGGTAACCGAATTAAATTATGTTGTGGCAAATGAATAACAAAGCAATTTCAATTGTTATATAGTCATAATTAAAGATGAATAAATAACACTTTCATCAACAGCAGCGAATGCTGCTAAGCCATCCGAAAATAACAGTGGTTGTCTGCCTTTTATTCGCTACCTCTTCTTTTTTGATGATTGAGCAGCCTTGCTCAATCATCAGATTCCTTAATTATTCTCTTCCCTGTAATTTTTCAATAATTGCATCGGTATGATCCAATTCCCCGATACGTGGGAAAATATATTGCACGCTTTTTTCATGAGCTTCAGCAAACATGTCGGTCATAGCATCTTGCGCAAATGCAATATTGTAAGCCAACTCACTAGCTTGTCTTGCTGTACTCTCTACACCAATGCTGGTTGCGATCCCTGCCAATACAATGCCGGTTATATGCCTTTGCTGTAAAGTGTGATGTAATCCTGTTTCATGAAAAGCACCCCAGGTATGTTTGGTAATCAGGATATCACCCAACTGCTGTTGAATTTGCGGAATGATCTGCGTCCAGTCTTCACTCATCGACCTGTTCACAGGCTTGGCATCTTTCCGTGTTTTTGTCCATGCAGCATTAGTTGAATCCACGTTCACAATTACAACGGGTAACCCTGCTTTGTGAAATGCGTTGGTTAGTTTAACTGCATTTGAAATAACGTTTTCTACCGGGTGTGCCAAAGGTAAGTTTACAACGCCCTTTTGCAGGTCTATTAATACCAATGCGGTTTGTTTATCTAAGACTGTTACCATATACTAATAGTTTATAATCGTTATAAGCTAGGATCTGAATAAAGCCTGCAGCGTTTCTTTTGTTTGCTGCAGAAGTAATACATCTTTCCCTACTATTTTTTCTTCCTGTATGGCTTTGGTGTAATGCCGAATTGTAAGTAATACCAACTCTTTTTCAACTTGCACATCAAAGGTAAAACCAGCAATAGCCGCGAGTTTATCTATTTGTTCCACCTTATCGTCCAGGCAGAGCTGTATGCTGATTGCCCCGGTTTGTACAAGATTAGGTTGCAAACCAATCCTGGACAGCGTTTCGTACAAATGACTAATATGCTGTTCTCCTACAAAAGAAAAATCCTGTGTACGCAAATGCATCAGCACTTGTTTCTCTTTTACTACAATTACGGGAGGTAATTGCTTAATTTTCTTATTGGAGATGGTTGTTCCAGATAAAGATGGATCTAAGAAACATTTTACTTGCAATGGGATGCTTTTGTTTTGTAAAGGTTTGATGGTTTTGGGATGAATCACCTGTGCACCATAGTATGCCATTTCAATTACTTCTTCAAAGCTTAGTTCGTTCATTACCACTGCTTCGGGAAATTGTTTGGGATCGGCATTCATTACACCTTCTACATCTTTCCAAATCGTAAGACTTTCTGCATCTAATATGTTTGCAAAGATAGCAGCTGTATAATCGCTTCCTTCTCTTCCTAATGTAGTACTTTCATTTTCATCTGTACAACCAATAAAGCCTTGTGTAATGTGCAGTAGGGAAGGAGTTGAAACCGCTTCTTTTACTTTTATGGATGATTCTTCCCAATATACATTGGCGTTACGAAAGCGGTTGTCTGTTTTCAAAATATCCCTCACATCCATCCATTCATTTTTTATCTTCACTTCGTTCAGGTAATGACTGATAATGCAGGTACTTAACAATTCTCCCACACAAACGATCTGATCATAATAATAATCATACTCTCGAACAGGCTTATCATGCAGTAGCCATTCTACTTCCGTAAAAAAATCAGTCAATTGTGAAAGGCAGGCATTAAAATGTGTAACTAATAAATATTTTGCTGTAGTAAGGTGTTGCTTTTTAACTATATCGAACAATTGCAATGCTTCTTCTTTACGGCCATTGAAAAAAGATTCTGCTACTTTTTCCAACGCATTAGTGGTTTTACCCATGGCCGAGATGATCACTACCAATGGTTCCTGCTGGTAAGACTGAAGAATAGAGGCCATATTCTGAATCCGCTCTACATTATTTACACTTGCTCCACCGAACTTAAATACTTTCATACGTTGAATTGAATAATGAATTACAAATATAAGCCTGTAGCATGTGTATAAATAACACGTTAAACAATGATACAACTGTTAAACTATATAATATCGCTTACTATGTAGGCTACATAACGCAGATGCCGCAATTTATTCATGCGTTTGCATAAAAAATTAGCATAAGATAAGAGTACTGCCTTTATCTTTATTTTATTAAACAGACCATCATGCAAATCAATAGGAACATTTTAACGCTGGATGAATTTACATTGCAACAATTAAGAGAATTTCCTCAGGCAACAGGTGAACTGAGTAGTTTGCTCAGGGATATCGGACTAGCTGCCAAAAGAATTAATGTAGAAGTAAACAAGGCCGGGTTAGTAGATATTTTAGGTGATTACGGTACTACCAATGTACAGGGTGAAGATGTAAAGAAGCTTGATATATATGCCAATACACAAATGATGGGCGTATTAAAGCATGGTATCAGTTGTGCCGGGATTGGCAGCGAAGAGCTCGATGATGTGGTGGTGTTTGATGATGAAGTAAGTAATAACAGTAAGTATGTTGTGTTATTTGATCCATTGGATGGTAGCGGCAATATTGACGTGAATATTTCCATCGGTACCATTTTTGGCGTGTATAGGAGAGTGAGTGAAATTGGAAAACCTTGCACCAGGGAAGATTTTTTACAGCCCGGTAAACGCCAGGTAGCTGCCGGTTATATTGTATATGGTTCTTCTACCATGTTGGTGTATGGTACCAGGAGAGGGGTGAATGGTTTTACCCTGGATCCTGCTATTGGGGAGTTTTGTTTAAGTCACCCTAATATCAAATGCCCGCCGGCAGGGAACATTTATTCTGTTAACCATGGTCATTTCTTCCGGTATAATGAAGGCGTAAGGAGTTACATCACTGCCTGCCAGCAAAAAACAAAAGATAACGGAGGGCCGTATACGCAGCGTTATATTGGCAGTATGGTGGCAGATGTGCATAGAAACCTGATCAAAGGAGGTATTTTTATGTACCCAGGCACTACCGATAAACCGAAAGGCAAACTTCGTTTAATGTATGAATGCAATCCCTTTGCTTTTATTACAGAAGTGGCTGGAGGCAGGGCTACCAATGGTATACAACGTATCCTGGATATACAGCCCACGGAGCTGCACCAGCGTTCAGCTTTTTTTGTAGGCAGTAAGGATATGATGGATGAACTGGATACGCATTTAGCTAAAGCTCAATAACTTAATTATGTTGCAACGTTTTTGTTTTGTGTTTTTGCTGCTCTTTCCCTTCTTTGTGGGGAATGCTCAACACCGCATAGACCCGAGTAGGATGAATTACCTATTTAGTCCTAAGCCCAACAGTATTATTTACCGGGATACTTTATATAAAGGCTCTCAGGAATTTAAGGTACTGTTTTTAAGAACGATGGATGATGATTTGATCCGTTTATACGATAAGCACCAGTCGAACAAGATCTGGGGCACAATATTGAATTTTGCCGGAGCGATTGGAATTGTTACCGGTATCAAGCTTGCAGGAGACGCTAATACAAAAACTGCGGGATGGATAACAACAGGCACCAGTTTTTTAAGTACTATTGCAGGAGCATATTTAACTACATCGTCACAAAGAAACCTGGCCTTAGCTGTGGCCCTGTTTAACCAACGGCATAATAAAGTTTCAGCCGGTATTGGTTTTTCACCGAACGGGGTAGGATTGGCCTTTAATTTTTAAGTATGAGCAGATCGATCATTCAAGTAAGCAACCTGCACAAGAAGTATGGAGAATTTGAAGCTGTAAAAGGAATCAGTTTTGAGGTGATGGAAGGGGAGATATTTGGGTTACTCGGCCCTAATGGGGCGGGCAAATCCACCACTCTGGAGATCATAGAAACACTACGCCAGAAAACAAGCGGTGAGGTGATCGTGGATGGAATGAATCTTGACCAGTCACCCGATGCCATAAAAAAAATCATCGGTGTTCAACTACAAACCAGCGGTTATTATCCCGGCCTTAATTTAACGGAACTGATCCAGTTGTTTGCCGGCCTGTATAATGAGGCAGTTGATCCTCTGCAGTTATTAGATAAGGTAAACCTGCGTGATAAGGCCAAAGCCAAGTTCAAAGAACTGAGTGGTGGCCAGAAGCAACGTTTTTCCATTGCCACTACATTGATCAACAGGCCGAAGATCATTTTTTTGGATGAACCTACCACTGGTCTTGATCCGCAGGCCAGGAGAAATTTATGGGATTTGATATTGGATATCAGGAAACAGGGTACTACGGTAATTATCACCACGCATTATATGGATGAGGCTGAAGTATTGTGTGATCGTGTTGCCATTGTGGATAGCGGAAAAATCATCGCTATTGCTTCTCCGGATCAGTTGATCGATGACCTTGTTGCCAGTGGTTTTGAACGTCCTAAAGAAGTAAAGAAAGCCAGCCTTGAAGATGTGTTCATTCACTTAACAGGTCACTCTTTACGGGAAGATTAAATTTATAAAACTACACCTATGTCTACCGATCCTCGTTATCCCTTAGGCATTTACCAGCCTCAGGTTTTTTCGCATGAGGTAAAAGAAAAATGGCTCCTGGATATAAAATATTTACCCGATGAATTAGAAACTGCGGTTCAAAACCTGGATGCTGCACAACTGGATACACCTTACCGGGAAAGTGGCTGGAGCATCAAACAATTGGTGCACCATGTGGCTGACAGTCATATGAATGCTTACATCCGTTTTAAATTAGGTTTAACGGAGCATCATCCTACCATCAAGCCCTATGATGAAAAAGAATGGGCCAAATTAGCGGACAATGATCTGGTGCCCATCAATGTATCCCTCACTTTATTACATGCTTTGCATCAACGATGGTATGCTATTCTCAAAGGTCTTACAGAAGAGCAATTTGAAAGAACAGTGGTTCACCCGGAGCATGGAAGGCAAATGAGCTTGTGGTTTTTACTGGGCCTGTATGCATGGCACGGAAAACATCATACCGCACATATCACCACATTAAGAGAAAAGAAAGGATGGTAATGGAAAGAGAATTGAAATGGAAAATACTGGAGTCGAAACAGTTACTAAAAGATAAATGGACAGACGTGAGGGCCGATGTTTGCCAACGGCCTGATGGCAGGATCATAGAGCCGTTTTATGTATACCGATTTCCTGATTATGCCACCGCCGTTGCTTTAACGAAGGATGGAAAAGTGATCCTGGAAAGGATTTACAGGCATGGTTTAAGTGTGGTATCCACCGAGCTGCCCGGCGGCTGTGTAGATGCTACAGATGCTTCTCTCGAAGAAGCTATTGCCCGTGAATTGGCCGAAGAAACAGGTTATAAGTTTGAAAACATCGAATACCTCGGCTATACTTCACCTAACCCTACTACCAATACCAATGTAATGCACATGTTCCTGGCAACAGGTGGCGAATTAGATCCGGAACAGGAATTGGATAAAGATGAGGATGTAGATGTGGTATTGGTTTCATTGGATGAATTTGTAGCAATGGTTAAGTCGAATACCATTGTTCAATCGATGCAAATGACCACTATCTTTTTTGCTTTACAGAAATTGGGAAGAGTAGTGATTCAATAAAGAAATATGAGAGATTTAAGCTGGAAGAAAATAGGATCGAAAACGGTGTACGAACAAAAATGGTTTCATGTTCGTGCAGATAGTTGTTTATTGCCAGACGGCAGAACAATGGAGCCTTATTTTGTGGTAGAAGTGCCCAACTGGTGCAATATGGTGGCTGTAACGGAAGATGAGAAAATGATCCTGGTTAGGCAATACCGCTATCCTGTTGATGCCACTACTTATGAACTGCCCGGTGGTGTAATAGAAGAAGGAGAAGCCCCGGAGAGAGCCGCTTTACGTGAGATGGAAGAAGAGACAGGCTATACTTCTAATGAAGTTGAATATCTTTTTGAAGTTCGCCCCAACCCGGCCATCAACAACAATACCGCTTATTTTTATTTAGCCCGTAATGCTGTGAAAACCACTTCCTTAAATCTCGATCCTTATGAAGATCTTGATGTGCTGTTATTCACCAAAGAAGAAATGAGAACATTGCTTGCAGAAAATAAACTACAGCATGGCGTTCAATTGGGTGCACTATATGAAGCAATGTTAAGGCTAGGATGGTTGAAATATGAATAGTGTATGAAAACTAAAAAAAGTATCATCAGATAAATTATCCTTTCAAACATCCATTTATCAGTCGTGATACTCCGTTCATCATCTTTTTTTTTGACTAATGAATATGTTGCTGAAATTAGCTAAACAGTTAGTTTAAGTTTTTTTTCTCAATGTGCATTATACAAGCAATCGGCCCCGATATCTATCGGGGCTTTTCTATAGCCTGACTAAGATTAATTTTCACGTAGAATAACCACTTACGGATTCTTGACACACTAAGCATCTCAGCAAGCCGCACACTTCAAATAGTCTTACGACAAATAGGCTTTCATCTGTAACTAATTCATTATCAGTATTTACATAAGTTTAGAAAGGTAGAATTTTTGCTTATTCAATACCGTATAATTAATATTATGTTAAGTAGTCTCGGTATTCTTTTTCTTTTTTTTGCCAGCGCTTCTTTTATCGTAGCGAAGATTGTGAAGAAGAAGAAAGCGAAGATTTTTCCAAAGTTTACTTATGATTCTTATCGGAGATACTATCAGTATTTGATAAAGGCTTTTGTATAACCAATTGGGGTTTATTATGGAATGAATATGATAAAGTCTTTCCAAACCATCCTATGGTTGCTCCTATTATTAGTGTTACTATTATTTTTATTATTTCTGCTAAAAGCCAATTCTCAGAAGGAAGGTTTTTAAACCATTCTTTTGTTTTTTCAACCTCAAAGCTTTCAAACTTCTCACCTTTAGGCGTTAATTCAATTTCATATAATGAATGTCTAACAAAAAAGCCCAATTTAATAAGTTTTCTAAAAGCAAAATCGTGGTATCTATTATCTTCATTTGATGGGAAATCTTTGTGAAAAAATCTGAAATTGTAAATACTATTTCTTTGCTTAGCAAGGGCAATTATTTTTGTTAAAACATCCTTTTGTTTAGAACTCAAATTTTCCATCAGAAATTTTATTCGCCTATCGGCTCATTAGATAATTAGCTCCGCCCTTCAAAAAAAAGAAAACGAATACATCCC
>JAGWUV010000003.1 GCA_028875875.1 Bacteroidota bacterium | reverse complement strand
CATCAAATGGTTTACGGATAATGGTATCAGAACAAACTGTACACTGGTATTCTCTGCGGGCCAGGCTATTTTGGCTGCAAAAGCAGGAGCCAGTTATGTATCTCCTTTCATTGGCCGTATCGACGACAGTGGTTGGGATGGCATTCAACTAATAGAACAGATCGCAAAGATCTTTTCTATTCAGGGATTCAAAACGGAAGTGTTAGCAGCATCTATCCGTAATGCGAATCATATCATTCGTTGTGCAGAAGTGGGAGCAGATGTTTGTACTTGTCCGTTAGATTCTATCCTAGCCTTGTTGAAGCATCCTTTAACTGATATAGGTTTGGCCAAGTTTTTAGAAGACGCGAAGAAAATGTAACTTCCACTCGTAAATAACGGTGAATTATAAATAAACAAAGCCACAACAATTGTTGTGGCTTTGTGCTTTCAGGATAATCTACTTTAATCTTTTTAAGGCTTCTTTCTTACTTAATGAAGAAAGTTCATGATTGGCCACAAACTGCTTTACCCAATTGGCATCTGTTTTCGAATATTCTCGTAAAGCCCAGCCGATTACTTTACGAATAAAGAATTCTTTGGAGTTCCTGCAGTGTAAAATATATTCAGCAAGCAAAGCTGTGTTTGTATCTTTTTTATATGCCTTTTGAAAGAGGATGCTGCTTCGTTGTAACCACATGTCTGTAGATTTATTCCATCCACTTGTTATTTGAATTGTCTTTTCGGGAAAGAGTTTGAAAAAAGGACCGACCCATTCTGTTGCAATTGTATCTACGCTATCCCACCAGCTTTTATGTGAGATACAGAATTGGATCAACTTTATAGAAGATGGCTTCCATAATTTTCTATGAAACGAAAATAATTCTATCGCAAAATATTGATACTCTCTTTGAGGTTGTTCCAAGGCTTCTTTTACAATTGTTTCCAGATCTTTTATATCCGTGATTCCAAAAGTTTTAAAATGAGTATTTGATAACCTTCTTCTTAAAGGTGTTTTAATACCAAAGAAATCGAACTGGTGCAGCATATACGCCCTCATGCCTTGTGCATTGGTTTTATCGGCGTGTTGCTGAAACTGTTTTGTAATAGGTAGCAAATACGGATGCATCTTATGTACGATTACAATTCAATGATTCTTCTTTCTGCTCTGCTTTTATAAGCTGCTTCTATAATTCTTATCACATCAATACTTTCATCTGCAGTAACGGGTAACGGCTTCCCATTTATGATACTTTGATACACGCCTTCAAAGTAGGCCATATAATCGCCTTTTTCAGTGGGCACTTTTTCTCTGATAATCTTGCCATCTTTTTCTGTATGTATCAATCCCTGTTCATTTTCAGGTTCTATGCCCCAGCCGGCTGCATCAGGTTTCTTGCCCGCTATAAGATCGGCTTCTTGTACATCAGCTTTGCTCTTTAAAAAAGTTCCTTTATCGCCAAATACAATGTAGCCGGGTAACGGTTCACGAACCAGGTAGCCGCTTTTTAAACGAACCCTTGTACTGGGATAAAAAAGCAACACTTCAAAATAATCATCCACCTGTGAAATGCTTCTGGTAATGGCTATATCGGCAAAAACAGCAGTGGGTTTACCAAAGAGTTGTAATGCCTGGTCAATAAGGTGAGAGCCGAGATCATACAACACACCTGTTCCCGGGCCGGGTATTTCTTTATGTTGTTTGGGACTAAGTACTGTACTAAACCTATCGAAACGAAATTCAGCTTCTGCTATTTCTCCTAACCATCCTTCCTGTATTATTTTTTTAACAGTTAAATAATCACTGTTGTACCTTCTGTTCTGGTAAGGGCATAAAAGTTTTTGTTGCTGTATGGCTAGTTGTTTCAGTTCTTCTCCTTCTGTAACCGTTACTGTTAAAGGCTTTTCAACGATCACATGTTTACCGGCCAGTAATGCTTTCTTCGTATACTCATAGTGCGTATAGTTGGGTGTATTTACTATTACAAGATCGATGTCATCAGCTAGTAATTCATCCAGCGAAGCGTAAGATTTAGCGTAAGGATAATCTTGCTGTATCAGTTTTTTACTTCTTTCCCAGGCACCTGTTAAGGTAAAGCCCTGATGAAGATGAACGAACGGGGCATGAAAAACTTTGCCGCTCATGCCATAAGAAAGTAAAGCTGTTTTAATTGTTTGCATAGTTGCTATTTCGATTATGAAATAATTTATTTGCTAAGCATTGAATTGCCTGAGGTGATGATCAAGGTGTTTCCATTGGCTGAAGCCCCATTCTTCTGCTGTTAGTTTGCCAAATGCAGGATGGCTTTTCCCAGCAACGCCTGCCTCTCCGGCGCTTACAAAGTGGTGATAGGTTTGTAACAGTTTTTCCTTTTCCTCTTCAAAGTTTTTTTCTTCTTTTATTATAAAAGATGCTCCTGTAGGTAAGCCTTGTTTATAAGGTTGTTTACTTAAAGCAACTTTTTTGATGATCGGTGATAACAATTTGCCAAGTAAAGTTATTTTCTCTGTTTTTTCTCCTGTGCCCAGTTCCATTACAAACCTTACGTGTGCCATCATTTGAGATAGCGACATTTTGCCCCATTGGCGTTCGTAATTGGATTGAAGGCTTTGTATACGTTGCTCTATTGATTGCGCTACTGCTGGCTCGAAAAGAGAAGGCATATCTTTTATTTGAGGTTGTAAGGTAGAAAAAGTGATTGAACCTTGAGTGGATTTTATGAGAAGATCATTATCTATCAATGTGAGAAAGGATATAACTCAGTTGCTTTACAGACAATAAAAAATCCCGCTTTGTGGAAGCGGGATTTTTATATGTGGAGTAGACCATTTTAGTTACCTGCAACTTGCTTGCGGATGATGTTCAAGGCAGCACCTGCTTTGAACCAACCGATCTGTTGCTCATTGTAAGTATGGTTAGCTACGATCTCATCTTTGCTACCATTTTTATGGTTCAGTACCAATGTTAAAGGCTTGCCAGGAGCGAATTCTGTTAAACCGATCACATCAATGCTGTCATCTTCCTGGATCTTATCGTAATCTTCTTTGTTAGCGAAGGTTAATGCCAGCATACCTTGTTTCTTCAGGTTGGTTTCGTGGATACGGGCAAATGATTTTGTTAATACCACACGAACACCTAAGTGACGAGGTTCCATGGCTGCATGCTCACGGGAAGAACCTTCACCATAGTTTTCATCACCTACTACAATACTTCCGATACCTGCTGCTTTGTAAGCACGTTGCGTTGCAGGAACAGTGCCATATTCGCCTGTTAACTGATTTTTTACTGAATCAGTTTTTTCGTTGAAGAAGTTGGTAGCACCGATCAACAAGTTGTTAGAGATATTATCTAAGTGGCCACGGAATTTTAACCATGGGCCGGCCATAGAGATATGATCTGTTGTACATTTTCCTTTAGCTTTGATCAGCAGTTTCAATCCTTTCAGATCAGTTCCTTCCCATGCAGCAAACGGATCTAATAACTGAAGGCGTTTGCTGGCAGGATCAACAGCTACACTAACACCACTTCCATCAGCGGCAGGAGCCTGGTAACCCGCATCTTCCACAGCAAAACCTTTAGCAGGTAATTCCATGCCTGTTGGTTCATCCAATTTAACCTGCTCACCTTTTTCGTTGGTTAAGGTATCGGTTAAAGGGTTGAAAGTTAAATCTCCGGCAATAGCTAAAGCTGTTACCAATTCAGGACTTGCTACAAATGCGAATGTGTTAGGGTTACCATCTGCACGTTTAGCAAAGTTTCTGTTGAAACTGTGAACGATGGTGTTCTTTTCTTTTTTCTCAGCCCCCATACGATCCCACATACCAATACAAGGTCCGCAGGCATTAGCGAAAACAGTAGCACCGATTTTATCGAACACTTCCAGGAAACCATCTCTTTCAATTGTGTAGCGAACTTGCTCAGAACCCGGAGTAATAGTGTATTGAGCTTTTGTTTTCAAACCTTTTTCGGCCACTTGTTTAGCCAATGAAACGGCTCTTGAAATATCTTCATAAGAAGAGTTGGTACAGCTACCAATTAAACCAACTTCTACTGTTGTAGGCCATCCGTTAGCAGCAGCCACTTCTTTCATTTTTGAAATCGGAGTAGCTAAGTCCGGAGTGAAAGGGCCGTTTAAGTGTGGTTCCAATTCACTCAAATTGATTTCAATCACTTGGTCGAAATACTTTTCAGGATTAGCATACACTTCAGCATCTGCATTCAGATATTGTTTAACACCATCAGCCAAGGCAGCAACTTCTTCGCGGCCTGTTGCTTTCAGGTAACGGCTCATGCTGTCATCATAACCAAAGGTTGATGTTGTAGCACCAATCTCGGCACCCATGTTACAGATGGTTCCTTTACCGGTACAGCTCATGGCGCTGGCGCCTTCTCCAAAATATTCAACAATGGCACCTGTACCACCTTTAACGGTTAAGATACCAGCTACTTTCAGGATCACATCTTTAGGAGCGGTCCATCCGCTCAATTTACCGGTTAATTTTACACCGATCAGCTTAGGCCATTTCAATTCCCAGGGTAAACCTGCCATCACATCACAAGCATCTGCACCACCCACACCAATAGCGATCATACCTAAACCACCTGCGTTTACGGTATGGCTATCGGTTCCAATCATCATACCACCCGGGAAAGCATAGTTTTCCAATACTACCTGGTGAATGATACCGGCACCGGGTTTCCAGAATCCAATACCATATTTGTTTGAAACAGAAGCAAGGAAATCGTAAACCTCTTTACTTTCTGTAGTAGCAACCTGTAAATCTTGTTTGGCTTCTACTTTAGCCGTGATCAGGTGATCGCAGTGTACAGTTGAAGGCACAGCTACTTTAGGCCTTCCTGCCTGCATAAACTGCAACAGCGCCATTTGTGCGGTTGCATCCTGCATCGCAACACGATCGGGAGCAAAATCTACGTAGCTTTTACCACGCTCAAAATTTTGTAATTTCTGATCGGCATGCAAGTGTGCGAATAAGATTTTTTCTGCGAGGGTTAACGGCCTTCCCAATGCAGTACGGGCTGCATCTACTTTTGCGGGCATTTCGGCGTATACCTTCCTGATCATTTCAATGTCAAAAGCCATACAATGGAGAGTTTTAAAATGAAAAATTTCGAATCTTGGTCAAAAGTGCAAATCAAAAGCCCCGCAAAATAGCTTACATGGATTGCCGGCTCTCAATTTATGCCTTTGAATCGGTGTGCGAATTTACAGCAAAACCAAAGTTTGTGGAAAACTGTTTTAAACTTTTATTAGAAACTTTTGTTCTAATTTGCATTGTATAAGCCCCCGGTAACATTCAAACAATTTATATGATGGAAAAACTACGTGAGTTTGTAGAGCTCCAGGCTTTCGGCGTTTGCTCTGCTATCGGCGAAAAATTAGGCGTGGCCACTTCCCGCATCAGAATGTGGTTCATTTACATATCTTTTTTAACATTCGGCTCTCCTGTTATTGTTTACATGATACTGGCATTCTTCATGAAAATGAAAGATTACATATTGGCGGCCAAAAGGAATCCATTAAAATATCTTTAATTTCCATTATATTGAATTAATTGGAGTAAATTCATTTTATAATTTTTTTACATCCAATTAAAACCCTTCTCGGGATGTTCGTTTTCGAGTTTGATCATAATACTTACGGAGATATTTTGTCTGCCTTTGCTAATGCAACGGGAGGTAAGGTAACTAATGATAGACTGAATATTCCCGATCATGTGGCTGTTGGATTTATTCAGAGAGTTGTTGTGGATGAGGGTATTGATGCTTTGGTTTTTGATTACACATTCTCACAGCATTTCCGTCGTAAAAGAAGTCAGGTAAAAAAGGAATTTTTCTCGCTTTGGTTTAATGATATTTCTGCCATACCGGCATCTCCTTCTCTTACACATAAAGAACAATCATTACCTGATCAGCCTTCTTTTTCTTCCGTAAGGCTCACGAATTCTTTGTTCGATACGGGCCTTGAATTACAGGCGGGCACACGGCTGAAAGGAATTTATATTATACTAACGAAAGGATGGTTATTGAAATACCTCAATATTTCTGAAGAGGATGAGATATTGAAAAATTATCTTGCATTGAACAATGCAAAAGTAACATACGAACCTTTGGATGCGGAGTATAAGCGTTTGATGGATGAGGTCATTGCTATTGTTAGAAATGATAACCGCAACTTTACGATCCTTTCTGTGAAAAGCAGGATGCTTCAACTGATAGAGCGATTTTTTGTGAGAATGACGGAAAAGAAGAAATCGCAAAATGACCAGTTCTTTACACTCTCCAAGAAAGATATTCAACGTGTTATAGAAGTAGAGTCCTTACTCAGTAATGATGTATTCAGGCCGGCGCCATTCATCAGTGAACTAGCCCGTAAGGTAAATATTAGCTCCACCAAACTGAAGCGGGATTTTAAAATGGTTTATGGAATACCAATCACCCAATATTTTCAGAAACAGCGGATGCAGGTGGCCAAAGAGATTTTACAAAGCAACCGGTTTTCAATCAAAAAAATTGCACAGGAGTTAGGGTATATCAACCAGCATAACTTTTCAATTGCGTTTAAAAAAGAATTCGGCTTTTTGCCTAGCGAGTTAAATTAGAAGAAATACCGCAATCGTTTGCTGTCTTTTATGTTAACTGGAAGTGTCTTTTATGTTTAAGCTGCTATTCCATCTTAGAAAAGATATATATACTTTTGGTTTTATAAACTGATTAAGTATACCCCCAATATACCCCCTGCAGAGCTACTGTTTAACAGTAATGAGAAACAACAGTAACAGTAGTAGAAGAGTGTTTGGTAGTGCGATTGGTTATATGCAGCAGCCGTTTTTAAAGTCCATGTGAAGTACACATTCTTTCGAAACCGTTTCCAAAACTCTTCAAAACAGATCCCGCATTTGCGGGATCTGTTCTTTTATACAATAGCTTTTCTAATTTTCAGTAATTGCCCTAAAAGGCCTTCCAGTAAATCCAATTGCAGCATATTAGCTCCATCACTCAAAGCTTTCGCAGGGTTGGGATGTGTTTCAATAAACAATCCGTCAACTCCGGTTGCAATTGCTGCTTTGGCAATCGTTCCAATGAGTTTGGGGTTACCGCCTGTTACGCCGCTTGTTTGGTTAGGCTGTTGAAGGCTATGTGTACAATCCATAATCACCGGCACATTCAGCTCTTTCATCCAGGTAATATTTCTGTAATCAACCACCAGGTCCTGGTACCCAAATGTGGTACCTCTTTCCGTAAGCATAATTTTTTCGTTACCCGCTTTTTTGATTTTCTCAACGGCAAACTTCATAGATGGGCCACTTAAGAATTGTCCTTTTTTTACGTTTACTATTTTCCCGGTTTCAGCTGCTGCGATCAATAGATCCGTCTGGCGGCAAAGGAAGGCCGGTATTTGTAAAATATCGATATACTGTGCAGCTTCGGCGCACTCATCATGTGCATGTACATCGGAAGTAGTAGGCAGCTGAAAACGCTCCCCTGTTTTCTTAATTAAACCCAATCCTACTTCATCACCCAGGCCGGTAAAGGAAGTAGCACTTGTGCGATTGGCCTTCCTATAACTTGCCTTGAAAATATATGGTATTTCGAGCCTTTTACAGATGGAAGAAACTTTTTCAGCCACTTCCATAACCAGTTCTTCACTTTCCACTACGCACGGACCAGCTATCAGAAAGAAATTATCAGGGTTATAGGATTGTTCTTTAACTAAATCTTGTAAAAAAGTAGGTATCATAATTCTAAAATATGCTGCGAACTTACATTCATTTTCTTTTTCTTTGTCCTAACATTTGTTAGTTAAATCACAACAAGTGTTACAACAATTACACTACTATGGCAAAAGAGAAAATCCTTGTAATCGGCGCAAGCGGACAGATCGGTGTTGAATTAACCCTGGCATTAAGAAAAATATATGGAAGTGCTAATGTGGTTGCATCGGACCTAAGGGAGCAAAACCCTTTATTGGAAGGTACCGGACCTTATGTGAGTTTAGATGTGATGAATAAGGAAATGCTGCATGTGCAGGTAATCAGGCAAAATATTACCCAGATTTATTTGCTGGCGGCTATTTTAAGTGCAACAGGAGAGAAGAACCCCAATCTGGCATGGCATTTAAACATGCAGGGATTATTAAACGTATTGGATATAGCAAGAGAAGAGCAGTTGCAAAAAGTATACTGGCCTTCTTCGATAGCTGTTTTCGGGCCTACCTCTCCCAAGCAAAATTGCCCGCAGCAAACGATTATAGAACCTACCACGGTTTATGGTATTAGTAAGTATGCAGGAGAATTCTGGTGCAATTATTATCATCAAAGGTATGGCGTGGATGTAAGGAGTTTGCGTTATCCAGGCTTGATCAGCTACAAATCAGCTCCGGGAGGAGGCACTACAGATTATGCTGTTGAAATTTTTCACGAAGCTTTGGAACACCAGCAATACAAATGCTTTTTAAAGGAAGATACTTACCTGCCTATGATGTATATGCCCGATGCCATCCGTGCTACCATTGAATTGATGGAGGCACCGGCTTCCAATATTTCTGTAAGAACTTCTTATAATATTTCAGGAATGAGTTTTTCTCCAAAAGAGATCGCTGCTTCTATTCAGCAACATATTCCTTCTTTTAAAATGGAATACCATCCTGATTACAGGCAGACTATTGCTGATAGCTGGCCTCAAAGTATTGATGATAGTGTTGCGAGAAAAGATTGGGGATGGAAGCAGGAATATGATCTGCCTGGAATGACTGAAGATATGCTGCAAAATATTTCCAGATAAGAAATCCTTCTTGCACAAGAGCTGTAGATAAGGCTAGAAGCGGATGCCAAAATTTATTCCCATTGCCCGAACACCAAGCCATGGGCCGGATGCATCGAGATAGGCCGTAGTAGAGGAACTTACCTTTCCTGTTACTTTATAAGGAGTAGCGTCTATTTGATCAATGGAACTTTGCAAAGCGGTTTGCTCCTGTGCAGACATGGGCGGAGCAAACGTTGCATTAAGCCTTCCACTTGAATTGCCGAAGTTGGCACCAATAATCCAAATATCTATTACACAGTTTTTAAAAATATTGTGTTGTGTTCCCAACATCAGGCCTCCGCTGAATGCTGTAATAGTGCCACTGAAGAGTGCTTCTTTAGTAACCGTGGATGTATATTGAACGGGAACGGTAAGATCCATGCTGGAATAACGAACATAAGGTGCAATATAAAATCCTCTCATGTTTCGGTGTGCATACAAACGTAATTCCGGGGTTACTGCATACCCGCCGATCTGGAAGTTATCAAAATCAATATTATTTGATTTAATTACATCTTTTACGCGGCTTTGAAAAGGTAAGCTACCGTTGGGCATATATCGGTAACCAACAGAAAGGGATATGCGATTTGCTACCCTTCTTTCATAGGTAATGCTATAGTTGTTAAAAACAAGGGAACTGAGATTGGTTTTGATAATATTTTTTCCCTTGGGATATTGTTTTACTGCAGCAATAGAATCCTGAGAATCAGGTAATGCTTGTTTTGTTTGTGCCTGTAATGCAAAAGGGATCAACAGGAGTATTGATGCGATTGGTTTTAACATGGTAGTTGGATATTTAGCAATTAGATATATCGGCCACTGTTTTATTCTCGAGGATTGCTAAAGAAGCATCTCTTACCTCAATCATAACTCTATTCAACCCGCAAGCTCTTTCATCGCAATTTTTACACTTTTCATAAAAGTTCAAACTAACGCATGGCAACAAGGCTATCGGGCCTTCCATTAAGCGAAGCACAAGTGATAGTTTGATTTTAGATGGTGGGATTTTAAAAAAATAGCCGCCACCTTTTCCTTTCTTGCTGTCTAAAATGTCTGCTTTCTTTAGCTCAAGCAAAATGTTCTCTAAGAACTTCAAAGGAATCTTTTTCTTTTTAGATATCTCTGCGATCAATACAGGGCCTTCTGCATCCTTTTCAGCCAGGTACATTAGTGCTTTAAAAGCGTATTGTGTTTTCTTTGATAACATACTTCTGCAGGTTATTCACTTTTATCAAAAATCGGTTAAATATAGCAGATTAAATGCTTTTACTTCACTAAAATAGCAGACTATTAGCAAAGTGCAGTAATTATTCTTTGGCAGCTGTATGTTCCTGATAAACTTATAGACCCAAAACCTCTTTCATGGAGAAGATGCCTTTTCGGCCTTTTGTAAACTCTGCCGCTAAAACGGCGCCACCGGCAAATCCTTTCCTGTTGTGAGCTGTATGAATGATCTCAATATCATCAATAGGAGACTGGTATTTGATTTTATGTGTTCCGGGTGCTGGGTCAATTCTTTCTGAAACAATCTCCAGGTCTTCCTCATTATCACTAATGTGGTTCACCCATTGTTTTTTTGTTTTGATATGCTGCAATACCTGTTCTGCCAGGGTAATGGCTGTTCCACTGGGTGCATCCTTCTTTTGAGTATGATGAATTTCTTCCAACTGAACCGCATATTCAGGATGCCTACTCATAAGGGAGGCGAGGTATTTATTCAGCTCAAAGAACAAATTCACGCCAATGCTGTAATTGCTGGCATAGATTAATGTTCCGTTTTGTGCTTTACAATATTCTTCTACTTCATTCCATTTGTCCAGCCAACCTGTAGAGCCGCAAACAACCGGCAACCCAAGTTCAAGGCATTTCATCACATTATTGAAGGCGCTGTGCGGACTGGTAAATTCAATGGCCACATCGGCTTTGGCGGCATTAGCAGCATTGAGTTCATGTGCATTATCAAGATCTATCTTCAGCACAATTTCATGGCCTTTTGCTACTGCAATTTCTTCAATGGCTTTTCCCATTTTACCGTAACCGATGAGTGCAATTTTCATATCTGAATTTTGAATAGAATAATTGGTAAATCCTTTTATGGCAGCGAAAGTAAATCAAATCAGTTCAAAAATCAGCGAGCAATATCTTTTCGTGTATTGCTTTTGTTTTTGAAGTTGAAGACGAAACCAATTTCTGGTGTTCTGGTAATGGTATTGAAATTGGGTTGAATGTGCATACTCAGGTCTTTATTTACATCAAACTCTCTCAGATGTCCGAATACAGTTGCATCTACAACATTTACCCCCCATAAAATAAAAAACCATAAAACGGAATAATCCCTGTCTTTGCGGTATTGATTTTTGTAGGATTGAAGTGAGGCCAGATCCAGGCGGCCGCTAAGTACTGCATCTTTAATTTCCGGGTCAATTTTTTGCAAACCACTGCTGTCTCTTTGTCCTGAAGGAGGAACCGTAGCATTGTACAAAGCCTGATAAGCAAACTTCAGCATTTGGAAATACTTGTTGTTGAAGATGTAAGTAGCCGTAGGAACAGCTAATGCCCCATACACGATGGGTATTTTCCAATATTCATGATTATAGGCCTGGCCCCAGCCGGGAATGATGGCAGAACGCTTTGTAGCGATCCTGGGATCATGTTTTTTCTTAACAACTTTTATAGTGTCTTTTGCAGTGATAGAATCCGTAGGCTTGGTTGTACTCGCAGAGTCCTGGGCCTTACTATGCAGTAAAGAAACTTGCTCCAATTGCTTTTTGTCGTCCTGAGCCTGAAGGCGTAAGGAAAAAAAACAAAAAACAATAAGTGTTATGAAAAAGGTAAACTTCATTCGTTGCTTAACTGATGGTTGCATTCATCAGCTCAAGGATCTTGTTGAATTCTTCTAATGAATAATATTCAACCGTAATACTTCCCTGGCCGTTTTTACTATGCACTAATTTTACTTTGGTGCCGAAATGCGTTGCTAAATTATCTTCAATCTTTTTGAAAGCAGGTGGTAACTGGTTTTTTACGGAAGATTTAACAGCAGATTTAGCATCGCCTTTATACAGCTTTCTTACCAGTTCTTCTGTTTGTCTTACGCTTAACTGTTTGGTTTTAATTTCATTGAATACATAGAGCTGTTTATCAACCGTATCGATGCTGATCAAAGCCCTTGCATGGCCCATACTGATGTGTGCATTGCGAACAGCCAGCTGAATATCGGGAGGAAGCTTGAGTAATCGTATATAATTGGTAACGGTACTTCTTTCTTTGCCCATCCGCTCAGCTACTTGTTCCTGCGTGTAGTTCAGCTCATCCATCATGCGTTTGTAACTCAGGCCAATTTCAATGGCATTAAGATCTTCTCGCTGCAAGTTTTCAAGCAAAGCCAGTTCCAGTAATTCAGTATCATTAGCCTGTCGAATATATACAGGCACATCTTTTAAGCCTGCTACTTTACTGGCCCGGAACCTTCGTTCCCCTGCAATAAGCTGGTATTTGCCTGTGGATAGTTTAGAAACGGTAAGCGGCTGTATAATATCGTGCAGCTTAATAGAGGCTGCCAGTTCGCTCAATGCTGTTTCATCAAAATCACGTCTGGGTTGTTTGGGATTAACTGAAATGTCATCAATAGGAATCCTGATAATAGATGTAACCTGCTCTACTACATTGGATTTTAAACTACCCGTAGTGGTTTTTAAATCGGCATCAATATTTTGAAGTAAAGACCTGATCCCTTTTCCCAGCAGGTCTTTATTTTGTTTGGGTGTACTCATTCCAATAAAAGTTATGATTATGAGCGATCGGCTTTTGCTGCATTTGCATTTACCTTATTGCAGCCCGCTGTTTGCTATTCAATGATACGTTCCTCGTTGGTCATCTTGGTCATATCGTTCTTTTGCAGAATTTCTTTCGCAAGGTTCAGGTAATTCACGGCACCCTTACTTTCTGCATCATACAAAATGGCAGGTTTACCTACGCTGGGAGCTTCACTTAGCCTTGTATTCCGGTGAACGATGGTAGAGAAAACTATATCATCAAAATGTCGTCTTACTTCACTAACTACCTGGTTGCAAAGGCGAAGGCGTCCATCGTACATGGTCATCAAAATACCTTCTATCTGTAAATCCGGGTTTAACCTGCTCTGAACGATTTTTACGGTGTTCAATAATTTTCCCAATCCTTCCAATGCAAAGAATTCGCATTGTACAGGAACGATTACACTATCCGCAGCTACCAAAGAATTTACAGTAATTAAACCAAGAGAAGGAGAACAGTCGATCACAATAAAATCATATTTATCTTTTATAGGATCAAGCACTGCTTTCATTACATTTTCGCGGTTGGGATAATTGATCATTTCAATTTCAGCACCCACCAGGTCAATATGGGAGGGAAGTACATCTAAATGCGGCATATCACTTTTCAAAATCACATCTTCAGCTTTGGCATTATTCACCATACAGTCGTATAAGCTGTTGGTAATATTATGCAGATCGAACCCAACACCGGTGGTACTGTTAGCCTGTGGATCTGCATCCACCAATAGGGTATTATATTCCAAAACGGCAAAGCTGGCAGCCACATTGATTGCCGTAGTGGTTTTGCCCACGCCTCCTTTCTGATTTGCCACACCTATAATTCTCGCCATATGAATGTAAATATCTGTTTAGGGGATTTCTGATCGATAAGTTTGCAAATCTAAAGTATTCTCTTTCATAAAAAGGAAGAGAATTGAAAGCAGGGAATTTTTAAAAAATTATCCCCATTGCAGCAAAAGAAAAAGCTGTATCGGTGCGATACAGCTTTTGCAGAAAGGTTGTAAAAAAGTTTTATAAAGAAATGGTTTCGCCAATGGCAGGAAGCAGCAGCTTTTTGCCTGCAGCTTCGAAAGATTGGGTAGCTTTGGCTTTATCTATTTTAATAAAACCAAATGTATCGTAGTGCACACCGATCACGGTATTGCACTGAACAAATTCAGCAGCTTTAACTGCGTCTGCAATATCCATAGTAAAATTGTCACCAATTGGCATCACTGCAAAGTTCAGTTTAGCCCATCCGGGAATCAGCTGCATATCGAGTGTTAAGGCTGTATCTCCACTGTAATAGAAATTGTCTTCATCCGTCATAAAAATAAAGCCCATTGGATTACCCCCATAAGAACCATCGGGCAAACCGCTACTGTGTTGTGCAACAACACATTTTACTGTACCAAAATCGAAGGGCCATTTACCTCCGGTATTCATAGGATGGGTTTTCGCAATGCCCTGCTTATTCAGCCATTCATGAATTTCATAATTGGTTACAACAGTAGCCCCTGTTTTATTGGCGATAGCAGCACAATCTGCAATATGGTCGCCATGGCCGTGGCTTACAAAAATATAATCTGCCTCAATGGCATTAATGTCAATATCTTTTGCCAGTTCGTTGTACGTAATGAAGGGATCGAATAAAATTTTTTTTCCTTTAATCTCTACTGCAAAGGTGGCATGGCCGTAGTAAGTAAATTTCATACCGAATTATTTTAGCAATTTTGAATTTCATTCTATAACAAAACGATTACAAAGATGTTTAATTAAATCATAACTCTTTTGTAACAATAAAAAATCAAGTAAATCGTCAACCACGATATAAATTTAATTCATGAGAAATGCAAGTTTGTGGTGGATCATTGCCGGAATCATGCTTCTGCTTGATTTCTATGTTTTCCAGGCCGTAAAATCAGTGAGTGTTTCATTGCAGGAGAAAAATAAAATGATCGTTCATATAGTGTACTGGGTTGTTTCGGCCAGTACATTGATTGTTCTGTTATCTTTTCCTTACATCCAATTCTTACAAACATCCAAAGTATTCAGAAATTATGTATTTGCAATTTTGGCGGGATTGTTTTTCGCTAAACTGATTGGTTCTGTTTTTTTTCTTACAGATGATATAAGAAGAGGTGTAATGTGGATCGCTGAAAAAATTGGAGGAACCAGGGTTCAACAGGTTTCAGAAACCACTACTATAACCCGTTCGGTTTTTTTGAGCTGGATGGGGTTGGGTGCCGGAGCCAGTTTGTTTGGAACGCTTCTCTACGGATTTGGCAATAAGTATAATTACCAGGTTAAGAAAGTTAGAATGGCTTTCAGCAACCTGCCTGCCTCATTTAAAGGACTGAGAATTCTTCATATCAGCGATATTCATAGCGGAAGCTTTCAGGATAAAAAAGCCGTGGAAAGGGGCGTACATATGATTATGCAGCAGCAGGCAGATTTGATTTTATTTACAGGTGATTTGGTGAACGACAGACATGAAGAGATGGATGATTACCTGGATGTATTTAACAAGTTAAAAGCGCCGATGGGGGTGTACAGTACTTTAGGTAATCACGATTATGGCGATTATGTGAACTGGCCCTCTGCTGAAGCCAAGAAGCAAAACCTTGAATTACTCAAGCAGGTACATGCAAAAATGGGCTGGCGATTGTTAATGAATGAACACGTAGTGCTGGATAAGAACGGAGAACAGATCGCATTACTCGGAATTGAAAATTGGGGTGCTAAAGGAAGATTTCCTAAATACGGGAAGATGAACGAAGCGTATCCCGGATCTGAAAAATATCCTTTCAAGATTCTAATGAGCCACGATCCCAGCCATTGGGATGCAGAAGTAAGGGTAAAATATCCCGATATAGACCTTATGCTGGCCGGGCATACACATGGAATGCAATTTGGTATTGAAAATCCTTATTTCAAGTGGAGCCCTGTTCAGTGGATGTACAAACAATGGGCAGGTGTATATGAGGAAGGAAAGCAAAAACTATACGTGAACCGTGGCTTTGGCTTTATTGGCTACCCGGGAAGAGTGGGCATCTTACCTGAGATCACAGTGATTGAGTTGGCATAGAAAGCCGCTTTTTGTTATATTTGGGAACAATTCGCCCTATGTCACAATTGCTGAACGCCATCGCAAACCGCTGGGCTGCTGTCCAGCGGAAAAAATATCTCTCAAAGTCAAACCGCTTCATACAGCAGTATTTGCAGGAAAACGGGATACTTGACATTATAAAGCATGTAGATGAAGTGTCTGGGTCTACAGGGGTGAATTATGAGGATTATGTTAGCCTTCACAGTTATATAAGAAAACATCAGCCTCGCTATATTTTAGAATGCGGAACAGGCAAATCCACCTGGGTAATAGCCCATGCCGTGAAAAAAAATTTTGAAGAAACAGGCATAAAGGCCACCATCGTTTCCATGGAAGATAAAAAACCTTGGTACGATGAGGCCATTCAAAATCTTCCACAGGAATACAAACCCTTTGTAGAGATCGTATTTTCCCCGGCGGTTTTATATTGTTATTCTATGTTCAGGGGAACAGCTTATGCATCCATACCTGATCATCCTTACGATTTGATCTTTGTGGATGGCCCTGATCCTGAATTTGAAGAAAACGGGGTTCGTTTTGATACATTGAATATGGATTTGATCAGGTACGTACAACAAGCGTCCAAGCCTGTTACTGCGATAGTAGATTATCGTTTAAAAACTGTAATTGCTTACAGCCTGATCTTCGGAAAAAGCAAAACAAACTTTCTTAAGCCCTGGAATGTTGGCATTTTGGAGAATATCACAAAGAACGATCTGAATATAGAAAGAAAGGATTTTGAAACATTGATATCGCAGGTGAAGATCAGCTCTCACTTTGCGTTTGCTAATCCTTCATGGATATGATCATCGCTTGCTAATCTTATTCATGCTAATGGTTCTTTGCCTGTTACATTTAAAGCGGGATACTTCATCGGGCCTTAATGCTGAATGCTTTGTTGTTCTTCCGCTCATACGTTTTCGCCACATGACAAAACTGCTTTTTTTACTGTTAGCTCGCATCAATTCAATCACTTCTTTTTCTTTCAGTCCAAACTGAGCCTCAATGGCTTCAAAAGGTGTTCTGTCTTCCCACGCCATTTCAATAATCCTGTCAATTTCTTCTAACATCAAATTTTTCATGCCTGTATTAACAATCTTATATGTATTTGGTTGATGGAAGAAGTGATAGATATTTTTTTTGGCATAATGATTGACTATGCTTAGAAAATCAACATCATGAAAAAAATTATTGCATCCTTTGTTATTATCCTGGCCACTTTTTCGGTAGCCCAGGCACAGGGTTTCAGAGCCGGTATTAAGTTAGGCGGGAATTTTACTAAGATTTCCGGTCAGTCTTTCAACCAGGGATTCGATCTGTCTTACCAGGCTGGTGGTTTTGCTGAGATAGACTTCAATAAAAAATTTGGTATTCAGCCTGAATTGCTCTGGAGCGAATCTAAATCTACCACCTCTACCTGGAACACATTATTACAACCTAACCAGGATGTTAGGTTGGATTACCTTAATATTCCCATTCTGTTAAGGTACAATATCGGTAAGATGTTAACGCTTAACCTTGGCCCGCAATTCGGTATTTTGCTTAATAAGGATAATTCCCTTTTACAAAATGGTAATAACGCTTTTAAGAATGGTGATTTCTCAATGGTAGCTGGCGCTCAGCTAAACTTCAATGTATTGCGTATATATGGACGTTATAATATTGGCTTAACCAACATTAATGATGTTGATAACCAGGATAAATGGACTCACCAACAAATTCAATTGGGTATTGGGTTTAGGTTTTAATTACAGTAGCAAGCAAGCGAGTGAGTGCCCGTCAGTAATTGTACCGGCGGGTTTTTTTGCGTCAATTTGTACCCATTTGTACCAATAAATTGCTGGTGGCATTAATATTGACTTACTTTACTTTCCCTGAAAATTTTAAAAGCATAGCAGAAAGGGTGACATTTTGACCAATCTTTTGAATGAGCGTATGAACAAGAATAAAATTTTATTTGCAGATGATGATATGGATTTTATGCCGATCATTCCGATTAATGAAAATGATGCAGACCAGGAAGCCCTTATCATTCCAGATTCTTTGCCAATTCTTCCATTAAGAAATACAGTGTTGTTCCCGGGGGTGGTATTGCCTATTACCGTAGGAAGAGACAAAAGTATCAAAGCAGTGACCGAGGCATATAAAGGTGATAAATTGATAGGGGTATTGGCGCAAACCGACTCGAATATTGAAGACCCTGAAATGAAAGATCTGGCCAAGATTGGTACAGTTGCTAAAATTGTGAAGCTGATAAAAATGCCGGATGGAGGTAATACCATTATTATCCAGGGAAAGAAAAGATTTGAATTAAAAGAAATAGTTAGCAACGATCCTTATTTTAAGGCTACGATTAATTTACTGGATGATGAAAAAGCGGAGGACGATGAAGATTTTAAAGCTTATATCAGCTCTATCAAAGACCTGGCTACACAGATCATTCAATTGTCTCCCAATCTTCCAACAGAGGCCTCCATCATTCTTAAAAATATTGAAGGGCCATCTTTCCTTATCAACTTTGTAAGCAGTAACATGAATGCTGATATTGCAGAAAAACAGCAGTTACTGGAGATACGTAATGTGAAGAAAAGAGCTGAGCGTTTAACACAATTGTTACAGCGTGAATTACAGTTTGCAGAACTGAAAGATAAAGTAACCTCCAAAACAAGAACGGAGATCGATAAACAGCAGCGTGAATACTTTTTGCAACAGCAATTGAAGAGTATTAAAGAAGAATTAGGCGGTGATACCAATGAACGTGAGCTGGCGGAAATGAAGAAAAAAGCGGAAGCGAAGAAATGGCCGGAATCAGCTAAAGTCATGTTTAAAACGGGAATTGAAAAATTAGAAAGAATGCATCCCAGCACACCGGATTATTCCGTTGTGTATAATCACCTGGATCTGCTGCTTGATCTGCCGTGGCAGGATTACACAGAAGATAATTACGATTTGAAACATGCTAAAAAAGTGCTGGACAATGATCATTATGGCATGCAGAAAATTAAGAATAGGATACTGGAATACCTGGCAGTGCTAAAACTGAAGGGAGATATGAAAAGCCCTATACTTTGTTTTGTTGGCCCTCCCGGTATTGGTAAAACATCATTAGGTAAAAGTATTGCCCATGCAGTAGGGCGTAAATATGTTCGTGTTAGTTTAGGAGGCTTGCATGATGAAAGTGAGATCAGGGGGCACCGGAAAACATATATCGGTGCGATGCCTGGCCGGATCATTCAAAATATCAGGAAAATAAAATCGTCAAATCCTGTAATGATTTTAGATGAGATCGATAAAATAGGAAATGACCATAGGGGAGATCCTTCTTCAGCATTACTCGAAGTGCTTGATCCGGAGCAGAACAACACTTTCTACGATAACTATCTTGAACTAGAATACGACCTTAGTAAAGTTCTTTTCATTGCAACGGCAAATGATATTCAAAATATTCAGCCGGCATTGCGTGATCGTTTGGAGATCATTGACCTGAGCGGTTATGCGGTTGAAGAGAAAGTTGAAATTGCTAAGCGCCATCTTCTTCCCAAGCAAAAAGAAGCACATGGCTTGAATAAGATAAACCTGAAAATTGCAGATAAGGTTCTTGAAAAGATCATCGAAAGTTATACCCGTGAAAGCGGGGTTCGTGAGTTAGACAGGCAACTCGCTTCCATCATGCGTTACGAGGCTAAGGAATTGGCCATGAAGGGTAAAATAAAACCTACGATCATTGCGGCAGATGTTGAAAAAATATTAGGCCATCCCCGCTACAGTAACGAAATATACAAAACGGCTAATATGCCCGGTGTTACCGTGGGATTAGCATGGACATACGTGGGCGGCGATATTTTATTCATAGAAACGGTGTTAAGTGAAGGTAAGGGCGACTTAAAATTAACCGGCAACCTGGGTAACGTAATGAAGGAAAGTGCTTCCACGGCATTAACTTACTTACAAGCTAACGCAAAAAAATATGGTATTTCGCAGGATGCTTTTGCCAAGAATAGCATTCATATACATGTACCGGAAGGAGCTGTTCCGAAAGATGGTCCTAGTGCGGGTGTTACCATGTTAACATCGCTGGCATCTGCCTTTACCGGCAGAAAAGTGAAGCCATACCTGGCCATGACCGGTGAAATTACTTTACGTGGACAAGTGTTGCCCGTGGGTGGCATTAAAGAAAAAATACTGGCAGCAAAACGGGCAGGCTTGAAGGAAATTATTTTGTGCTGGCAAAATGAAAAAGATGTGCAGGAAATTGACAGTAATTTTATTCAGGGCCTACAGTTTCATTATGTGAAAACCATGCAGCAGGTTCTGGATATTGCACTTACCTAATGGCCCCGCCGATATAAAATAATTGCCTTTTTAAACAAAAAGGGTTTAAAATTGTAAATAGATGATCAACAGATTTTCATGTTGGTTGTTTTAAGGGTTAAGTTCCCCCATTTTTATGGGGGATTATTTTTTTGTAACGGCTGTATTGCGCTGTTAACTTTGCACCATGCGAAAACTGAGCATGGATGAATTAGGCCGTAAATCGGTCGCTGCATTTAAAGAAGCCGAAAAGAACCCTGTCATCGTGGTATTAGACAATATTCGCAGTATGCACAATGTGGGCAGTGTTTTCCGAACATCGGATGCATTTTTAATAGAGGGTATTTGCCTTTGTGGATATACACCGCAACCGCCGCACAGGGACATTCATAAAACAGCATTGGGAGCAACGGATACCGTAGATTGGATGTATGTGGATACAACCCTAAAAGCCGTTGAAGCACTTCAGGAAAAAGGATATTCAGTATATGCAGTAGAACAAGCTGAAGGGAGTATTTCACTGCAAAACTTTACAACAGGGAAGGAAGGAAAAATAGCTGTAGTGTTAGGAAATGAAGTAGAGGGGGTAGATGCGGAAGTGTTGAAAAAATGCAATGGTTGCATTGAGATACCACAACTGGGAATGAAGCATTCTTTGAACATCTCTGTTGCTGCCGGCATTGTGCTTTGGGAATTAGTTAGAGCAACCATCAACGTATAAATAGACATTAAATTAAACCGGTTGAGGCTAAATATCAACCTTGCATATACATATGATTACAGTTAAAAATTATTTATCCTTAGTAAAATTCTCACACACCATATTTGCAATGCCCTTTGCAATGATTGGTTTTTTTCTTGGAATTATGCAGCATGGCGTTGCGGATATAAAACATGCCGTAATACTCTTTTTATTGGTTATCCTTTGCATGGTTTCGGCACGCAGTGCAGCGATGGCTTTTAATAGGTATTTGGATAGAAGCTTTGATGCAAAGAATCCGCGTACCGCCATCCGGGAAATTCCTAAAGGCATCATTTCACCTAACAGTGCTTTGCGTTTTGTAATTCTTTCTTCTCTTGTATTTATACTGGCCACTTTCTTTATCAACAGTATTTGTTTTTATTTATCACCGGTAGCCCTGTTCGTTATTCTATTTTACAGTTATACCAAACGCTTTACACCATTGTGTCATTTGGTATTAGGGTTGGGGCTGTCGCTGGCACCTATCGGAGCGTATCTGGCAGTTACAGGTCGTTTTGATGTATTGCCTCTTTTGTTCTCGTTCGCAGTGATCTTCTGGGTAAGTGGTTTTGATATTATTTATGCGTTGCAGGATGTAGATTTCGATCAGTCGCAAAACCTCTACTCCATTCCTTCTGTAACCGGAAAAGTCAAAGCTTTGCGTATTTCAGAATTATTACATCTGCTAAGCGCTGCTTGTGTTGTATTTGCAGGATGGTATGGTCATTTTCATATTCTTTATTGGTTGGGTATTGCTGTATTTGCGGGTATGCTTCTCTACCAGCATTCTTTGGTGAAGCCTGATGATCTTCGTAAAGTGAATATCGCATTTATGACGGCCAACGGTATTGCCAGTGTTGTATTTGCAGTTTTTGTGATCGCAGACCTGTTCTTAAAAAAATAAAGAAGAACGTAGGTTTTTGAAACCATCAATCATCCTTCGTAAACCGTATATCGTTATGCCTCGTATCATTTGTATAGATTATGGCGGGAAAAGAACAGGTTTGGCAGTTACCGATCCGCTGAAAATCATTGCTTCAGCACTTATAACTATCGATTCAAAAGAATTGATTCCTTTTTTGAAGAAGTATTTTCAGCAGGAGGAAGTTGAACTGATTCTCATTGGCCATCCCCTGAATTTGGATGATACAGAAACACACGCAACACCCCTGGTGAAAGAAGCGATCAAAAAATTACAGAAAGAATTTCCCCATATTCCCATTCAAACCGTAGATGAACGCTATACTTCAAAAATGGCATCTCAGGCAATGGTACAAATGGGCATGAAGAAAAAAGACAGGCAGAAGAAAGGGAATATTGACCAAATCGCTGCTACTATCATGTTACAGGAATATATGAATTCCATTTCCTGAACCATTATTGATGAATTGCCAGTATTTTTGCGGCTTGAAATAAGTTAATTAGCATGATCTATCCCATTGTTGCGTATGGTGCACCTATTTTAAGAAAAGTAGCGAATGATATTACCCCCGATTTCCCCGATCTGCAGAAACTGATCGATGATATGTGGGAAACCATGTATGCCAGTAATGGTGTAGGTTTAGCGGCTCCGCAGATCAATAAAAATATCAGGGTATTTGTGGTAGACAGCCAGCAGATATTTGCTAACCAGGAAGAAGATGAGAAAGGCATGTATGCCGATGAACCGGGAGTAAAAAAAGTATTTATCAATGCTCAAATACTAGAGCTTAACGGAGAAGAGTGGCCTTATAATGAAGGTTGTTTGAGTATTCCTAAAATAAGGGAAGATGTTACCAGGCCAATGGAGGTTACCATAGAATACCAGGATGAGCACTTTGTAAAACGTACTGAAATATTTACAGGGATTACTGCCCGGGTTATTCAACATGAATACGATCATATTGAAGGTAAACTCTTCATAGACTATCTTAAACCGCTTCGCAAAAAAATGCTGCAGGGCAAATTGAATGATATTACCAAGGGCAAAATAAAAGTAGATTATAAAATGGTCTTCCCTAAATAATGAAAGTACTTTCTGTTTTTTTATTGTCGTTTGTTTTCATGGTGCAATCATATGCCCAGGCAACAGCTAATACTAATACTACAGTGAAGGCAACTGATACCATTATTAATTTTGATGGGAGAAAAATTACATTGCCTGAGGTAATGGTTCGTAACAACTTCGATTTTAAAAAGTTGTTGTTGCAAATACAGGAGGATACCACTTTTTATAAAGCCTTTCGTAATCTTCGTGTACTTGGTTTTTCTTCCTATAACGATATTAAAATGCTGGATAAGAATAACAGCGTGAAAGCTTCATTATTCAGCAAAACCATACAGCACAGGTTACATGGGTGCCGAACAATGGATGTTTTGGAAGAATCAACTACAGGTGATTTTTATGATAGAAAGCATCGCTACAATTATCTTACGCCTGAATTATATGCTTCCTTATTTTTTACTAAAGGTTCTGTGTGTGGAGAGAATAATATTGTGAAAGGCCATGTTGTGAGCACTTCAGCTAAATCGGGTATCGATAAACATAAAGAGCAATTAAAAATGTTGTTCTTCAATCCCGGTAAAAAAATCCCCGGTATTCCTTTCATCGGTGATAAGCTTGATCTCTACGACCAGCATGCTCAAAAACTGTATGATTATAAACTGGATATACAAGAATATAATGGCCAGTTATGTTATGTGTTTTCTATCAAACCTAAAGAAGATCTTGGTTTCTTTAAAAGAGATGATATTGTTGTTGATGATATGACCACAAGGTTTGATATGAAAAATTTCGAAGTACTTTCCCGCAGCTATTCTTTAAGTTATAAAGCCGGTGTTTATGACTTTGATGTAAGTATGGATGTAGAGATGATGCATTTTGATGGATTATTGGTACCGAGGGTGCTGCGTTACAAAGGCAACTGGGATGTTGTTTTTAAGAAAAGGGAGAGAGGTATTTTTACAGCTACTTTATTCAATTTCCAAAAAGAAAAGCCATAACTATTGTTACGGTTTTTCGCTAAACTATCATTCTAATTAACTTACCGGTTCTCATAGGTTATCTAATACGTTATTCAAATTCCCTAATGTTGTTTTTTGAGGCGTTACATTAACGGGGTTGGCATTGGTTAATACGGTAGATTGTTGTCCCACGTAAAAAGTTTGATCCATTAGCGATATTGAAATCAAAGTAAGCGGTGTATTCAATGGAATATTGGCAGCATAAAATGTTCTAGATTTTAAATCGGGATCTAATTTAATAGCAGTTTTCGTGTTGTTGAATACAGCAAATACCATAGTATTCTTATTCGTATAGTTCAGTGGTAAAACAACGTTCAGCCGTGTTTGTCCCTGTGTGGTATCAACTGCTTTCATTGCGCCGATCCAATCAGTATAAGGTGTTTGTAAAAGGTAGCCTTTCTTGTTAACTCCCTGGCCGGTAGAATCCCAGATTGTTACAGTACCACCGTTAGTATAAAGTGGTTGCCATGCAAATAGAGAATCTCTGCCATTAGGATAACCGATGGTATAACTCATTCCTGTTTTAGGAGCAGGATCACGCCATTTGATGGTGATACTATTGTTTGGTGCCGGGTAAACTTCCTGTCCGTCTTTTATTAATCGTAAATAGAAATTGCCGGCACTTTCTAAAACATATTTTTTGTTTATTGTAGGAACCAGAAAACGTATAAAGTCGCCACGCTTTAATAAGGGAATAAGTTGTACTTGTATAAATCCGTTTTGAATGATATAGTTTCCATCTTTTGTACAACTGTTAGCAGGTATGGTTACTTCAATACTATCATTTAGATTTAAATGGGTAGCTGTTGAGGCATTTGCCGAATCAATAAAAAAGTTGGGGATGCCTATATGGTCTTCAATTGAATCGATGAATGCGTCCGATAACGGCATGTTATTCCAGGTGGTATCGTTCAGCGGAGAATTATTGTAAACATAGAACTGTTCAGACAACTCCTTTTTACATGCCGCCAGCGATATAATACAGAACAATATTGCCGCAGTTTTTTTCATTCGTTCATTTTTAGTTTTTCAGTTTATGTATAGTTGAGCTTAGTAATCTTATCATTTAAACATGCCAGCATTCCTTAGCATTTTAATAGAGATACTATCTCATTCAGTAATGCTGCCTTCTGTTCAATTTTATACGGGTGCCCAGTGAAACACCTATCGTATTAAATTTCTGGCTAAAGCCAAAATTGCTCGATGTATTGTACATGCTATAACGGAAGTAGGGCTCTGCGAATAGGTCTATATAATCGCTTATTTTCCTTATCAACTGCACACTGCCGTAGAAACTCAGGTTAGTATTCTTTTGAAATACACCGTTGCTTCCTTTCGAATCTATGGTTACTACATTCAGGCTGGTATCAAGTGTTATACCATTGTACCAGGAAGATGCATTGACAATTATACCTCCGTTAACAGCTACTTTCCAGTCATCCTCTTCTTTTCCAAATTCATAGCCAACCAATACTGGTATTTCAATGCTCTTATAATGGTTAATGTTCCGCAGCACTTTATAACCTACCTGGGTTACCGATGAAGTATCAGTAATGGTGGTATCGCCTTGCGGACGGGAGATGGTTCGGGTAACGATCACCGTTGTTGTTTTTCTTTCATTCTCCAGGCGTTGTGCAAATTTTTCATTGATCTGTGCATACTGAACACCCGCTTTTAAAAACAAATGATCCCCGATCGTTTTTGTAATACGGACACCAGCTGTGAATCCAACAGCAGGGTTTTCAGTGCTGTCTTTCTTTTGAAGATAGGTGGCACTGGCGCCATTCCCCGTAATCGTCTTCATGCTGTAATCGGGTGAGGCATACAGTTCCACATACCAGTCGTTCCTTTGCTTGCCATTTACACTCGGACAATCATTTATACCTAAGATCCTTCTTAAATTGATCGGGGGAATAAGGGCATTGTTAATATCGAAAGAACGAAGTGAAAGCATAACAGAACCTTTTGCAAAGCCCTTGCTTTCCTGCATTTCGGTATTGCTCTCTTCCTGTAAACCATTATTAATGGTCTTATTGGTAGAGAACTGTCCGTTCAACTGTTGGATGATATTTTGTTGTGATGATCGTTCAACAGCATGGAAATTACTTTTCCTGTTACCGGAAATGATGGCCCGTTTTACATTGGATGATATGGTACTTTTAGCAGCATCGGCTTTGGCTGTGCTGTTGTTTTCAATTTTGAATGTTGCGCTACTATTGTTAGTGCTTGTATTGGATAAATTTTTTGAGATGCCGTTATTGTTACCCTGAATTTTATCCTGCAGGGATAACGGGGCTTTACTTATGGTATTAGTTTGCTGAGGAACAGAAAGTGTAGAATTATTTGATATGTTAGTATTGTTTTTTGAGATGTGTTTGAATAAGAAATAGCCACTCAGCATAAGTATTACTCCTGCTGCCGCTGCGTAAAAGCCCGGTTGCGTCCACCAGAAAATTTTTGGCTTTCGCTCCTTTTCATTAATTATTTTCTCCCATAACCCATCGGGAACAGGAGAGGAGTGTTGCTCCAGTTTATCTCTCACAAAACTGTCAAATAACTTGTCTGTCATCACACAGCTATTTTTTGTAATTGTAATATTTGTTGTTGCAGCATTTTTCTTGCTTTAACCAGCTGGCTGCGGCTGGTACTGGCCTGGATATTCAGCATTTGTGCTATCTCTTCATGACTATACCCTTCGATCACATTCAGGTTGAAAACAATCTTATATCCATCAGGTAACTGGTTAATCAGTTTCATCAAATCTTCCTCTCCCAGGTGATTATAAGCATAAGGTTGCAAGGAAACAGCATCGGAATGCGATTCCTTTATTTCATTAAACTTGAGTTTTTTCTTCTGAAGATGCTTAAGTGCTACGTTTACTACAACCCTTCGCATCCATCCTTCAAAAGATCCTTCAAACTTAAACTGGTGAATATTATTGAAAATTCTTACAAAAGCATCCTGCAACATATCTTCAGCTTCCATAGCATCCTGGGCGTAGCGTAAACATACAGACATAAACTTACCCGCATATTGCTCAAATAGCATACGCTGGCAATGCTGCTGTTGCTTGATACAACCTTTGATAATATCAGACTCTGTCAAGTGGCCGGGTTTAGCTTATAGTTTGCAATGTAGATACCTTACTTAGAATGAATGTTGCCTGGCAGTGATTGCTCCGCGATAAAATTACTCAAAAGAAGTATGTAGTATGAGTGGAATGAAAGGAAAATAGATCAATTGTAAATTTTTCAGGATGAATTAAACAGCTAAAAACTGGCGATTGATATAATCAACAACGCTAATGAGGCTGTTGGTTTCTTCAAAAACTTTAAGCTGCCTGTCGGCTCCTGTTCCGTTTTCAAGCATGGTTGTAATGTAATTGATGGCATGCCTGCAACCTAGTTCATCAATTACATCATCAATAAAGTCTAATAGTTCGTAAATCAGCTGTACGGTGGCTACTTCCGTTTCTTTACCAAAATCTATCATACTCCCTTCAATGCCGTAACGGCTGGCACGCCATTTATTTTCATTTAATAAAGCCCGCTGGTACATAATGAAATTCATATTCTGGCTGCGGAGTTTATAGAGTTTGGCGCAGATACATTGAAAAAGTGCAGCAATGGCAATTGTTTCCTGTATTTTTAATGGAACATCACAAATCCTGAACTCAACCGTATTGAAATAAGGATGCACCCGAAGGTCCCACCATATTTTTTTTGCATTGTCTATACAATTGGTTTTGATAAGCAGGTTAACAAAATTATCATACGATTCTATGCTGTCGAAGTAGTCGGGAATACCTGTTCTCGGGAATTTATCAAATACTTTAGTGCGATAAGATTTATATCCTGTTTTTCTTCCTATCCAAAAAGGAGAATTGGTGCTTAAAGCGTACACATGTGGTAAGAAATAGCGGGCACTATTGGCAATATGAATGGCCATCTTCCGGTCTTCCATTCCTACGTGTACATGCAACCCGAAGATCAGGTTACTGCGGGCCGCCTCCTGTAATTCGTTTACGATCTGGTGATAGCGAACATTATCTGTGATCAGTTGGCTGTTCCAATGGCTGAACGGGTGTGTGCCCGAAGCTCCCACCCAATAGCCTAGTTCACCTGCAATCTGTGCAATATTGCCACGTAGGGATGCTACATCTTTAAAAGCCTCATCAATATTCTGGCATATATCTGTTCCTACTTCTACAACGGCCTGGTGCATTTCGGCCTTTACTTTATCTTTCAAAATCTTTTGCCCTTCCGCAACGATCTTCTGTTCGTGGCTTTTCAGCTCACGTGTTTGCGGATCAACAACCATATATTCTTCTTCGATCCCTAAAGTAAAATGGCGATAGTTTAAACTAGACATATGCTTTGTTAGAGAGCCTTTTCAGTTTTTACACTTTGCGTTTGTAATATTAAAGAAAATGATGCTTACTATAAGGCTTGTTGTAAAATACTTCGTTTCATAAATTCACCCCACGTTAAGTTATCCGAACCATCTTTATGTTGCAGCGCTTTTTCAATGGCAAAATTAGCTGCCGTTTCTACCACCCATTCAAAATTATTGTGCCCAACACTATTTTCATCGGCATCCGGTGCGGGGTTACAAAAATCAATCGCATAAGGAACGCCGTCTCTCAAGGCCAACTCAACGGTATTAAAATCGTAGCCAAGGTATTGATTGATGCGTAATACAATCTGCTCCATCTCTTTTAACTTTTCCTCCGAAGGTTTAAAATCGGCTGAATACCTTAAATGGTGTGGGTTCCTTGGTTCATAAGGCATGATGTGTACATGCTTCCCTCCAATACAATAGCAGCGATAGTATTCTTCAAATACGATCTCTTCCTGTAAAAGCATAACCAGTTGCCCGGTTTGAGCATGCTTTTCAAAGAACTCTTCTATATTATGTAATTTAAAAACATGCTTCCAGCCGCCACCAGCAAAGGGTTTCATGTAAGCAGGAAAGCCTACATAATCAAAAATGGTCTGCCAGTCTAACGGGTAAGCAAGATTCGAAAACGATTTTTCAGAAGTATCTTCCGGTATATCCCGGGAGGGCAATATAGCAGTTCTGGGAACGGGTACATTTATTTTAGTGGCAAGGCAGTTATTGAAAAATTTTTCGTCTGCACTCCACCAAAAAGGATTGTTGATCACAGCAGTACCGTTTAAAGCAGCGTTTTTCAGATAGGCTCTGTAAAAAGGTACATCATGGCTAATTCTATCTACAATCACAGCATAATCGCTGGCTGCTCCCTGCAATACTTTGTCTATCAATACAGGCTCTGCAATGATCCCTTCTATTTTTTTACTGTTGATGCGATCTACAAAGGCATTTGGAAAGCTTCTTTCTTTGCCAAACAGGATGCCGATTTTTTTCATAAACCTAATTTGAATGATTATCAATATAAGAAAACTAATGGAAAGAATAACAGATTTTACTATGGTAAGAAAAGATAATTACATGATGTAGTAATGGCCTTTGTGTTATTTTTATGTTATGGCCGAAACACAGATCATTTCCCAGAAAACACTTACCTCGGAGCAGTTTGTTGTGTATTCAGGTTACCTGGAAAGAGAGGTGGTGATCGATGCTTACTTGCCTTCTTCCTTTTCCAATCCTGAGCAAAGCAGTTTGTTGTTATTGAATGATGGGCAGGATTTAATCAACATGCCCTTCAGTGAAATGCTTGCTTCATTAATCGATGATAATGAGATAGAGCCGCTGCTTTGTGTAGGGATACACTGTGGCATTGAACGTAAAAGGGAGTATGGAACCGCATTTAGTGCCGACTGCAAAGGAAGAGGGGATAAAGCCGGTATTTATAATAAATTCCTGTTCGACGAGTTATTGCCTTTTATCCGAAAAAAGTATCATGCTCCATCGTTTAAAGAAAAAGCGTTTGCCGGTTTTTCGTTGGGCGGCCTTTCAGCACTGGATACCGTTTGGAACCACCCCAATGAATTCAACAAAATAGGTGTTTTTTCAGGAAGCCTGTGGTGGCGAAGAAAAGATTATGAAGAAGGGTATGAGGATGAAAAAGACAGGCTAATGCATTTGCAAATACGTAAGGGTAATTTTTATCCCTGGATGAAGTTCTTCTTTGAATGCGGGTTGATGGATGAAACTGCGGACCGCAATAACAATGGTATTATTGATAGCATTGATGATACTTTAGATCTGATAGTTGAGCTGAAAGCAAAAGGATATACCGATGAACATATAGCTTACCTCGAAATTCCGGATGGGAAGCATGATGTGAAAACATGGGCAAAGGCCTTGCCTGCATTTTTAAAATGGGGTTGGGGAAAGTAAATATCTTATGATAAAAAAACGCTTCAGGCAACCTGAAGCGTTTTTTTATTAGAATCAAATTTATATTTAGTTAAACAGGTAACGAACACCAATTTGTCCCTGCCAACGAGAGAAGATACTGGTGTTATCCTGGTAACTGTTCACCAAAGGAATTTGGTTTTTAGGATCTTGGTACAGGAAGGAGAACATTGGTTTTCCTGCATTAGCACCAGATTGTGCAATTCCCTCAAATTTCAGGAATGAAGTATTGCTGAATGTTTTCACAATACCCCAGTTCTGGTTCAGGAAGTTACCTACATTGATCAGGTCGAATGTTACTCTTAATGTATGCCTGTTCTTGCCGGATTTAATGTAGAAATCCTGTGCTAAGTTCAGATCCAGGTGTTTGTACCAAGGCAGTACAATAGCATTTCTTTCAGCATATTGTCCTCTGTGTTTGCTCATGTAAGGATCCTGCTGAATGAAGTTGTTCAATTGATTCCAGATGATATCTGGTGTACGTGTATCGGTGATCGTACCACCACCTGTGTTTACAGGAACCAGAACGATGTCTGATTGTGTTTTAGGAATGTAGATCAATGAACTGTTACCACCTGTTCCGCCATTTACAAGGTCGCCCTGGTAAGTATAGGAACCCACACCTGCAGTAGCTGCTTCAAATACTAAACCGATTGACGTAGCGTAGTTCTTTGCATATTCAAAACGGTATTGTGCAAAAGCAATAACTCTGTGAGGCTGATAGTAACCAGCATAACCAAGTTCATCAGAGTTAAGATCGCCGTAAGTAGGCCTGTCTCTCCACATACTTTGAGCAATAGAACCACCGTCGTTTACATTCTTAGCCTTGCTGTAGGTGTATGCAATACTTGTATTCAGGTTACCAACATTTCTCTGTAACTGAGCAGTAAGTGTATAGGCATATCCTTTATTGGTATTAGACATCAGGATCGCACTGCTGATATTAGGATTAGTTACAGAAGCACCACCTGCACCTGACCATATTTTAGAAGATGAATAACGTAAACGGTTATCAGGGCCAACTAAAGGAGTACCTGTAGAAGGGAGGTTTACGTTTTGGAAGTAAACTGCATTTACATCTTTTGAGTAAGTGTATTCTAAAGTAGCTACGATATTACCCGGTAATTTATGGTCAACCGCTGCACTAAACTTCATCACCTGGGGATATTTGAAGCTAGGATCTGTGAATACTAAATTGTAGGAAGTATTAGGTGCTGTGGCTGAAGGACGGTAAGCATTGATATCCGGACTGAATACCCATGGTTTACCAGTAGCAGGATTTGTTTTTGCCTGATAGAATGAACCAAACAATACACCGTTGTTACTTGCCTGGTTACTGATCCATACAAATGGAGGAGGACCTGAGAACACGCCGATACCACCGCGAACCTGTGTTTTATGATCGTGGAATACATCCCAGTTAAAACCTAACCTTGGCGATACCAGTAAGTTTGAATTGGGTTTGTGTCCTACGTCATATGTCTTGCCATCCCTGAAAGCTAATTGAGAGGCATAAGGGTTGGCTGTAAAGCTGTTGGTAAAGATGGGCAGATCCAATCTTAAACCATAAGTAATGGTAAGATTATCTTTCGCACGCCATTTATCTTGTGCAAAGAGACCAAACTCATTTGATCCTACATAAGCAAACGGGAAAGAACCATCCGCATTCAAAGCATATGATAATGTATAATTGGCTGCTGTGGCTGCACCGTTCATAGCACTGTTATAAAAATCAGTGAGGGTATTGAACTGGTAAGCACCCGCATAGTTGGGTGAGAAACCATTTTTGAAGCGCTTGATATAGTTCTGAGTACCTACTGTAATTTCATGCTTTCCTTCATAGATAGTAGCAATATCAGAGAATTGGAACACGTTTGTACTTAATATGTTGTTATAAGTAAAAGGTTCATATCCAAACGCAGTGTAGCTTTGGCCCAATCCGTTCAGGATATCAACCAATGGGAAATCAGCGCCTGATAAACTTGCTCTGAAATCTCTTAAGGCTGTATAACCCACCTGTAGTTTGTTTGATACCTTATTACTGAAGCGGGTATTCAACTCACCGATTACAATATTAAAGTTGTTATTGATCCTGTATCCACTACCGCTGAAAGGTAAGCCTGTATTGCTTGGCTGCCTGTTACCATTAGGGGCACCACTGTTACTGGCAGAAATATCCCTGTAAGATTTCAGGTAATTGTATTTCAGTGTAAGGGTACTATTCTTTGCAACGTTCCAGTCTAATCTTGCTGTTAATTTATCGCTGTAAGTATCATAATTATATCCCTGGTATTCACCGGGGTTGTAATTATATTTCTGTGTAAGGAAGTTTCTTAAAGCGTTTAATGTATCTGCCACCGCCTGAGAGATAACTCCCGGAACAGGAGATTGTCCTGGTTTAGCAGCAACAAAGTTGGTAGCCGGCTGGCTGATTCGCTCCTGCTCTGCACTCACGAAAATGAATAATTTATTTTCGATGATAGGAGCTCCGATAGAAGCACCACGCAAATTGTAGGTGTAGCTTGGTTTTGGAATAGTATTGGTTCTTACATTATACCCCTGCAGATCAGGTGTTCTAACATAAGTATACACAGAGCCTTTTACCTGGTTAGTACCACTGCGTGTAACCGTATTCACACCGGCACCTGCAAAACCGCCTTGTCTAACGTCGAAAGGAGAGATGTTAACTTGTATTTGTTCAATCGCATCCAGGCTGATTGGCTGTGAACTGGTTTGTCCACCTAAAACAGATGATAAACCGAATGCATTGTTGAAGTTAGCACCGTCAACAGTAATGTTATTGTATGAACTATTCATACCACCAAAGCTCAATCCGTTTGAAGAAGGGGTAAGGCGGGTGAAATCCTGTAAGCTTCTGTTGATGGTAGGTAAGCGTTCAATTTGGCTGCGGCCTATGATTTCCTGGCTTCCGGTATGACCTGTATTGAATACTTTATCCTGGCGGATACCTTTAACTTCTACAGTTTTTAATTCTGTACTTGTTTCTGTTAAAGAGAAATCGGCTTTAAATTCCTGTCCCAACACCAAGAAAATATTGTCTTGTTGTTCTGTTCTAAATCCTAAAAATGAAACTGTGATTTGATAAGGGCCTCCGATTTTCATGTTGGCCAAATTGTAACGTCCGTCCTTACGGGTGGTAGTGGTGTATTTAGTTCCCGTTGGTTGGTGAATGGCGGTAACTACTGCTCCTGCAATAGGATTTTTGCCATCTGTAACTCTACCCTGCACATCGGATGTAGTTTCCTGTGCCGAGACTAAACTTGCCACTCCAATAAACAGAGCGACCACAAGTAGTAGTTTTCTTAGCATAATAGTTAAAATTTAGGTTGCAAAATTGAGTAAATATTAACTCCATTTTAAAAGATGACAGGTTATTTTTCTGTTACCATCCCTTAAAATTTCATAAAAAAAGAAAGCTCCGCCACTGGTATGGCGAAGCTTTCCGTTGCAAATAAATAACTTATTTCTGAATTTTTTATTAGAAATTGAAACGAACACCTAACTGGCTTACCCAACGGTTGGCATAAGCCGGAGTTACGGAGTTATTATAGTTCCAAACTCTTGTTATTTGTGGATTGAACCTGTATTGTGGAGTTAGGTTAGAAGCACTAACATATCCTGCAAAGTTGATTAGACTAAACTGGTCGTTACTGGCAAAGAAGCTTCTACCCCAATTACGGTTCAGCATATTGGTAAAGTTGAATACATCCCATGTTAACTGAAACTGGTAACGGTGCCCGCTAACTTTGATATTAAAGTCCTGTGCAATTTTAAGGTCCACTATATTGGTGAATGGTAACCTGTCTCCATTTCTTTCCGCAAATTGTCCTCTGTGGTTTCGTAAATAAGGGCTACCCTGGATAAATGCTTCTAATGCATCTTTCTGCTGTTGTGGGGTATAAGTAATAGCGCTGGATCCTGAACCTACGGTATTGCTTAAGAAAGTTTGCGCCTGTAATTCAGTCGCTGTAGGAATGTAAACGAGGTCGTTTCCGCCATTGCTACCATCATCTCTTGTCATACTTTGGCTACCATACACATAGCTGATGGGCGTTCCGCTTTGTCCTGTATACACCAGCGAAATAGTTGTGGCCATGGCTTTATTGGCATAAGTGAATTTCTTGCTCAGCAAAGCAAAGATCCTGTGCCCCTGGCTGAAATCGGAAATACTTGTGTTGATATAATTCCTACCATTAACGGTTTCCATAAATCTCCACTGGCTAAGGTTTACAGAGCTGGTAGCCTCATTCAATACAATTGAGTTGCCAAAAGCATAGTTGAAGCTGAAATTAAATCCTGTTCTCGTTTTTTTATCGATACTTAAAGAGAAGTTATACGCAAAGCCTTTTTGTCCTCTATCATTATTGGTCACTAATATAGCATTGTCATAAGGGTTGGTTCCATTGCTTCTAATGGGAATTAACGAAGCGCTGGATGAGCTGGCATAATTATAAACATTTCTTGAACCTGCTCCCAGCGATTTACCTACAGGAGGAAGAATATTTATGTTGTAATAATCGATCTCGTTGATATTCTTGCTGAAGATACCTTCAATGGTTCCGCTCCATCCTTCTCCCCATTTTTTATCAATAGCAAGTGAGGTTCTCCACAGTTTGGGCATTTTAAAGTCTTTTGAAATCAGGTTCAAAGGGCCTTTTGTACCCGGACCGGAAGCCCATACACTTCCTGTGATATTATTGGGATCCCATCTGAAACGAATAGAAGAAAGTGTTGGATTAGTAGAAGCGCTGGCACTATATCCTCCAACGAACAAACCGTTGTTATTATATACGCCACCGGGCCATACCAACGGCATTCTTCCGCTGAATACACCAAAGCCACCGCGGATCACCAAGTTCTCCTCAGGAATTTTATAAGTAAAGCCAATTCTTGGAGAGATGGAAAGCGGAATATTCGGTTTTAATCCAGAACGGGCTCCTCTCAAATCGTAGTATTGGCTGAATTTGGGTAAAGCAGAATCATTGGTAAATTTATCTGTTGCAGGCACTGATAAGAATTGATACAGATCGCCTCTGATACCAATATTTAAGGTGAGGTTATCGCTTACACGAAATTCATCATTCCAAAAAGCAGCACCTTTGGCTACTTTAAATTTAGCAGCAGCATTGGTATTGTCATTTAAAATCTGATCCGTTAAGGGGAAACCAAGCTGGTAAGAAGTGGGTGCAGCATTATTCGCAATAAAAGCGGCAACATTTCCATACCTGTAGTTTCCAAAAGTATTTTGAATGAAAACGTTCAGGTCGTCAAAATACTCATAATCAAGGCCCAATGTCATAGCATGTTTGCCAATGTTAAATTTGAAATGATCAACAAGACTGAAGTTCTTTTGCTTCAATAAGTTTTGTGTAGAACTATTTTCTGAACCAAAATTGATGCTTCCACTACCATCTACAATAGATACCCTTGGAAATGGACTTCCCACAATTCCCCTGTCATCTATCACGCTTGAATAAGTAACCAATAGTTTGTTGGTAGAGCTTCTTCCCACAAGACTTTTTAGTTCTGCAGAAACAGAATTGGTTTTGTTAGGAAAATATACTGCTCCATTGCCGAAATTGATACTGGTACTGGAACTTAAGCTGGGATTGGTAGCTACCGGGTTATTATAGCGATAACTTACAGAGAGCTTATGTTTATCACTAACATTCCAGTCTACTTTAGCTGCCAGCCTGTCTACATCTAATTTTTTGGTTGTTTGTAAATACGATCCCATGTCATAACCATATGTATTTTTCACATAATCGGTTAATGTTTGCATGGCAGCAGGGGTATTGGTATTACCCAAATACCTGGTAAAGTCAAAAGGTTGCGGAGTTTCATCCTTTTGTTGTTCCAGGCTCAGGAAATAGAACAATTTATTTTTGATGATAGGGCCGCCTATTCTAAATCCGTATACTTTATTATTGAAATCAGGGAAGCGTGATGCAACAGATTTATCTACTGTAGGATCTTTACCGGCTAAGTTCTGGTTTCTGAAGAAGTAATAAACAGAACCTTCGATTTTATTAGTACCAGACCTTGTAATAGCATTGATGCCACCACCTGTGAAGTTACCTTGTGAAGCATCATAAGGAGAAATTACCACTTGGAACTGGTCTATCGCATCAATTGAAATGGGAGCAGCATTATTGGCCTGTCCACCATTGGTTCCCGATGCGGCCAAACCAAATACATCGTTGTTGATAGCGCCATCAACATAGAATGAATTATACCTGTTGTTTTGTCCGGCTATTGTAACGGCACCTTCTGTACCGCCCACCAGTCTTGCTTGCGGTACCGCCCTCAGGTAATCATAAATATTACGGCCAACTGTTGGCAGGTTGGCCACTTTATCTCTTCCTATTGTAACTTCTGTACCGCCTTTACTGGCAAATTCAGTGGTTTTCTTTGCGCCGGTTACTGTAACTGTTCCGAGGTCTGTTACTTTAGGTGCCATGGCAACATCTACCTTAAAATTTTCTCCCAAATTCAGGTATATATCACTTTGTTTTTCTACAGCAAAATTCAGAAAGGTTACTTCTATGGAATATGGGCCACCGGGGCTCAGGTTGGCTACATCAAACCTACCGCCTGAACGGCTTTGGGTTCTGTATACGGTTCCTGTGGGTTCATGTGTAACCTTGATCGCAGCACCAACAAGTGGTTCTCCGGTAATAGTTTTAACAACTCCACCCAAACTACTTGTGGTTGTTTGAGACATCAGGAATACAGGTAATAATAAGGCTAGCAGGGATTGCAGCAGTTTTTTACTCAGCATAATAGTTAATTTTTCAGCCACAAATAAAGTGAATAATCTTTTTGCAATAACAACAAAATGTTAACAAATTTTAAAGTCTTTTAATTGGAATTAATTTGTTTTTAAAGTCAGTTGTTGCCCGAAGGTTTTCGAAAGCTGAAATGTTTATGCTGAATTACAATTTAAAAACGATTGCTGCTTGTACATTTGCTTTTAAATAAAGGAAAGTATGCTTAATACAGTTATAGAGGGATTGGAAGCGATTAAGAGGGGGCAAATGATTATCGTAGTGGATGACGAGGACAGGGAGAATGAAGGCGATTTTGTGATAGCAGCAAGATTTGTTACGCCGGAAGTGATCAATTTCATGAGTAAAGAAGGCAGGGGATTGATTTGTGTGGCTTTAACGGAGGAAAGATGCGATCAGCTTGATCTACAGCCAATGGTTAGCTCAAATACTTCGCTTCATGAAACAGCTTTTACTGTTTCTATTGATTTGATTGGCCAGGGTACAAGTACAGGTATATCTGCATATGATCGTGCCAAAACTGTTCAGGCGTTAATTGATCCCGCTACCAAACCCGAAGATCTTGGCAGGCCCGGGCATATATTCCCATTGAGGGCTAAAAATGGAGGTGTACTAAGGAGAACCGGGCATACAGAGGCAACCATCGATATGGCCAGGCTAGCTGGTTTTGAGCCGGCAGGTGTGTTGGTGGAAGTAATGAATGAAGATGGTACAATGGCAAGACTGCCCCAACTGCTGGAAATTGCGAAGAAATTCGACCTGAAAATAATTTCTATTAAAGACCTGATTGAATACAGGTTAAAGTCTGACTCGCTGATAGAAGAAATTACCCGTGTTGAAATGCCTACCAAATACGGCCATTTTAAATTGGTGGCGTTCACGGAAAAATTAACCGGTGGTGAGCACCTGGCGTTGATTAAGGGAAGCTGGACGGAAGAGGAGCCTGTATTAACCCGCGTTCACAGTAGTTGTTTTACTGGAGATATATTAGGCAGTTTCCGTTGCGATTGCGGCGAACAATTGCATAAAGCCATGCAGATGGTGCAGCAAGAAGGAAAGGGAGTGATCTTGTACATGAACCAGGAGGGAAGAGGCATTGGCCTGATGAATAAACTGAAAGCTTATCGGTTACAGGAACAAGGAATGGATACTGTAGAAGCAAACCTGCATTTGGGATTTAAAATGGATGAAAGGGATTATGGCGTTGGTGCCCAGATGTTGCGCTATTTAGGTGTTACCAAACTTCGCCTGATGAGTAACAACCCCCGTAAAAGAGCGGGGTTGAGTGGATATGGCCTCGAGATTGTTGAAACGGTGCCTATCGAAATCCCACCCAATCCGTTTAATGAAAAATACCTTACTACCAAGCGAGATAAATTAGGACATAACATTCTAAAAGAAGATTAAACCTAAAAAAAACTCCCGGAGTAATCCGGGAGTTTTTTTTAGGGTACCCGACAAGTAACATAGGTGTGATTAATTACACCTATCATACACCCTGCTTGGGGTTAAGCTTGAGACTACTTCTTCTGTCAATCGGTTGTAAGGCATTTATAAGCCATAAATTTTACATATACAAGCCATATCTTTAAAGAGTTGGGATATATATGAGATATAAATGGCTTGTATATGGGATACATATGGTTTACACCCTTGTTTGAGCCGAAAAAAAGGGCTTTATGCATCTGCAAAAGAGCAAAAAATTACTTTCTCAGCCGAACTTATTATTGGGTTATGCCTTGTGGCAATTTAAAGAAGCATTGAACAAAAAAAGAAACAGCCTTCATTAAAGAATGAAGGCTGTTTCATATAATAAAATATTTAATGGGCTAAATAAGTGCGTATGGCGTTTTTTACAAGTGCCTGTTATTGTTTGTTCAATTGTTTTTTGGTTTCCTGGAGTTCTTGTTTGGTTTGGTCCAGTTCGTGTTTTATATCAATCATGTAACGGGTAAGTTCTTCTACTTTTTTCAGTAAGAGGGCATTCATTTTTCCCAGGTCAACACCATTTTTCATTACTTCTTCTGTGGTGGGCATTTCTGGTAAGTGGCTATTTTCCTGAATATACTTTTCCAGGTCTTTTAAAGGCATCAGTTTGTATTCCGGTTTAAATACATAGTCAAACCAATCATCTGAATTTTTAACGGCTACTTTTACTTTTTCTGTGAGGATTCCTTCTTCCACATACAGTTTATATCCATCAAACGCAGTAGAAACATCCCCGATCTTTACACGGCCCTGGTAAGAGTCAATTGAAAAATATTCCTGTTCGAAATTAGATCCCGGGGCTTTGTAACATACTTTAAAGGTTTGTGGTGTATTCAAGGTTTTATCACCTGAAACCCTTGCACCAACCGTCCAGTAACTTACATTATTGGGAGAGCTGTTGTCTCCGTTTGAAAACATAATGCTCGGCTCGTTTTGACCGTTGGGGGACCATTCATTGCTTAGTTGCAGCAATACATTTTTCTTGCGGGTATCGCCGGCCCCTCTTTTAATTTCCAGTGCAGCCATCGGTGTATTCGTACCAATTCCTGCATTGCCGGATAAAGGGAAGTGGTTCTCACTATTGGGGTATAAGGTATCTACGTATTGGTATACGATATTTTTGGTAGCAGGATTTTGTTCCGGGAAAACGGCCGGGGTTTTGGAGCTTCCTGTAGGTTTTTTGGCGGTTCTTACCGTACCGCTGTATTTAACCGTTTTCTTGACAGGCGTTTTTGTGACTGTTTTTTTCGCTGGTGTTGTTTGCGGGGTTGTTGTTTGGGGTACGATGATATTTTGAGCAAATCCTTTTGTTGAAAAAGCAATGAAGGCGAGGAGTGCAATTTTTTTCATAATCGATGTTTGTATATGATGGATGCCAGTTGTTCAAAAATAAATAATCAGGCATCATTTTCAAGTATTCATTTTGCAGATGTGGGTAACCCACAAAAAAAGGCAGCTTAGCTGCCTTCTGATTGTTATCAAAAAAGATTAATGTATCCTCTTTCCGTATTCCTGTTCCTCACGTTCATGTTCCCTGTCGTATGCTTTGATAATGGATTTTACCAACCTGTGCCTTACCACATCTTCTTCACTCAATTCAACATGACCGATACCATCGATATTCTTCAGAATGCGAATGGCCTTGTTCAAACCACTATGCTGGTTACGGGGAAGGTCAATCTGCGTTGGGTCTCCGGTAATAATGGCTTTAGCATTGGCACCTATACGGGTTAAGAACATTTTCAATTGCAGATCATTGGTGTTCTGTGCTTCGTCGAGGATAATGAAGGCATTGTCCAGCGTTCTTCCTCTCATATAAGCCAAAGGCGCCACTTCAATGGTCCTGGTACTCATATAATAGCCCAACTTATCTGCGGGGATCATATCATCTAATGCATCGTATAAGGGACGCAGATAGGGGTCAATCTTTTCTTTCAGGTCTCCCGGTAAAAAACCTAGGCTTTCACCGGCTTCTACCGCAGGGCGTGTTAAGATGATCTTCTTCACCATCTTATTTTTCAATGCTCTTACTGCTAAGGCAACTGCGGTATATGTTTTACCGGTACCAGCAGGGCCAATCGCAAATACAATATCGTTACGGTCGGCTGCCTGTACCATCTTTTTCTGGTTGCCCGTTCTGGCACGAACGGTTTTGCCATTCGGCCCGAAAACGAGTATGTCGTTAGGGTTGCGGTCAACGAAATTATCGATGGTCTCAGCATCATCCCCACCCAATATCTGTTCGAAATAATTTTCGCTTAAGTGACCGTTTCTTTCCAGGTACTGAACGATAAGGTCGATTTTTTCTTTGGCCGTTTCAATTTGTTCAGGAGCACCGCTGAGTTTAAGTTGTGTTCCCCGGGATAAGATTTTTAAAAGAGGGAATTTCTTTTTAAGAAGATCAAGTTTGCCGTTATTTACGCCGAAAAATTCAATCGGATTTACTGATTCAAGGCTGATGATTGTGTCTGTCAAGCTGTTCCATTTTTAGGTGATAGGATGTTGAACCCACTTAGTAAGCCATCCACTTCAAATTTAATTTTTTCCTATCGATACATCCAACAATAGATTATACACAGGTGTGGATAGATATCTCCTGCAATTTGCTTTATTATCCGCAATATGTTTCGTTAAAAAAATGTGACCACGCTTTGTATTACATGCTTTTCAGCAGATCAATGGTTTGATAAGGATCTGCAGAGCGGAATACAGTGTTACCTGCTACAAGTACATCAGCTCCGGTATGTAAGATGGCAGGGGCATTTTCTAAAGTAACACCGCCATCAATTTCAATCAAAACATCTGCTCCTGCTTCTTTGATCATATGTTTTAGAGCACGGATCTTATCTATAGTTTGAGGGATGAATTTTTGTCCGCCAAAACCCGGGTTTACACTCATCAGCAATACCATATCAACATCCGTTAAAATAGTATCGAGTACATGAACGGGGGTGTGCGGATTCAAAGCTACACCGGCTTTCATGCCTAAAGATTTGATTTGCTGAATGTTCCTGTGCAAATGCCTGCAAGCTTCGTAATGAACGGTTAAAATATCGGCACCTGCTTTCCTGAAATCTTCGGCATAACGTTCAGGCTCTTCTATCATCAGGTGTACATCCAGTGTTTTGTTCACGCCTCTTTTTACTGCTTCAATTACAGGCAAGCCGAAACTGATGTTCGGAACAAATCTTCCATCCATCACATCCAGGTGAACCCAATCTGCACTGCTGTTGTTGATCAGGTCGCAATCTTTCTGCAAATTCAAAAAATCAGCACTTAAAAAGGAGGGTGCAATGATGGGCATATACTTGTTTTAAATAAATGAATGATGTTTTATTCAATGATTAAAAGAGCAGCGAAATTACTTCAAGATTTTTGAACTGCTTTCTATTGAAGGCGTTTAATGGCAGCTGCAGCTTCTTTCAATTGGTTATCCAGCCCTAATGCTGTTTGATAATTTTTAATAGCTTCCGCTTTTTGGTTCATCGCTTCATAGCATTTGGCCTGCCAGTAATAAGCATCGGCGTAAGTATTGTTTACCTGTGCCGCCATCTGGAATATTTTCAATGCATCCGCATATTTTCCGGCATCATAAAAAATAAAACCTTTTTCCTGGTAGGCTTCCATATAACTAAAATCGTTATTAATACAATTGTCAAATGCCTGTAAAGCCCTTTCGGTATTGCCTGTTCTGGCATAGTAAACGCCGCTGATGAAGCTGCAATGTGCAATATACTCCCTGCCTAAACGAAGCTCTGCCACTCGCTGGCAAAGTAGTAAGGCATTTTCATTTTTCTTTTCGGCGAGTAAATTGGCGAGGGACAACATACCGTCGGGGGAGGGATAAATATGCAAGGCCTTGTTATAGGCTTCTATGGCCTGCAAAGTATCTTTCGCACTTTCTTGTAACCTGGCTTTTCTGAACCATAGGCCATAATTAAGACTATCTTTCCGGATCAGTAAATCCATTTGAGCTGCAGCTTCTTTGTAATTATTCAAGCTGTCCAACGCATCTACCAATTGCAAACGCAGGCCGGCGCTATCCGGGTGCTGCTGCACTTTTTGGCTAAGGTCTTGAGCTTTGGCAGACAGGTTGTCTGAGGATTGATGATCTGATGTATGGTTATTACAGGCGGCTGCGAAAAAAACAATACCTGCGAACAATGCAATTTTTTTCATGCTGCAAAAATAGCGGTAAGCAGCTTATCGCAAGAAGCCTATGGGCTGAAGGGTTTTGCAGGCATTCGATTTTCTCTTTTCTTTATAATGAGCCTGATGCTGATAATAAATTTGCATAAGCACTGAAACAATGTATCTTGCAAAGCATTCATACGTAAGCCCCGGCTGCGTAAGAAAGTCAACTTGTAACCTACCAATTAATTAAACAAAGAATTATGTACAATGGCTTATTAGGCATACATAGCCTGTTTCGCTGGATCATCTTATTACTTTTGATCGTTAATATTTTCAGGTCTGCCGTAGATTCATCTGAAGCATTTACCAATGCTGATAAAAAGTGGAACCTGCGTTTGTTGATCATTGCCCACATTAACCTGTTGATCGGCCTCTACCAATATTTTGCAGGCCCTAAAGGTTTTGTATTTATCAGAGAATATGGAATGGGTGAAGTGATGAAGAATAGCGTGATGCGTTTTTGGGCGGTAGAACATATTACCGGAATGATCATTGCTATTGTGCTGATCACGATTTCCAGGTCTGTTGCGAAAAAAGAGATCGCTCCTGCGCAGAAGAATAAAAAACTGCTAACCTTGTATGTGATTGCACTCGTAGTTATTTTGGCTTCAGTGCCCTGGCCTTTCCGTTTTTCAGATGTGCCCTGGTTCAGAGGATTATATTAACAAAATGAAAAGAAGATATATAAAGGAAGCTGCAAGGCTTCCTTTATTGTTTTAGTATATTTGATAGAACGATTGAACGCCATGCCCTTCTTCAGAAATTTTATTTACTGGATAGATAAACGTCAATGGAAATATGTTTTTTTATTGGCATCTCTTGAGTTGAGTGCAAGCTTAATTTAATGTTTACTACAGATGTTTACAGTTATTTGTATGTACCAGTTAGCTCATCATCAAATATCTGTCATCTATGTTCACATAGTACTCATTACCTACAACTTATAACTCATCACTCATAACTCCACAATATGCCTCATTATACATCACAGGGTTCTATTCCCCATAAACGCCATACACAATTCAGAAAGCCTGATGGTGGTTTGTATGCAGAAGAATTATTTTCAACTGAAGGTTTCAGTAACGATTATTCTTTGCTGTATCATTGCCATCCTCCCACACAGATCATAAAAACTGATACACCGATTGATGTATCGCCTGTAATAGCAGAGGAGAAGATGCTGCAGCATCGTTGTCTGGAAAGTTTCCAGGTGCAGCCGGAGAAAGATTATTTAAAAAGCAGGAAGCCGGTATTGGTAAATAACGATTGTCATATTGTTATAGCCGCACCACAGGAAAGTATGCAACACTATTTTTATAAAAATGCAGATGCTGATGAAATGATTTTTATACATGAAGGAAGTGGTGTGTTATATACTTCGTATGGTATGATCGGTTTTGCCTATGGCGATTACCTGGTGATACCCAGAGGAACGATTTACCAGATACATTTTCATACCGATAATAACCGTTTGCTGATTGTTGAATCTTTTAGTCCTATTCGTTATCCCAAGCGGTATGTAAGTAAGTATGGACAATTGTTGGAGCATGCTCCTTACTGTGAAAGAGATATCAGAACACCACAGAACCTTATCACAAAAGACGAGACGGGAGATTTCTTGATTCAAACCAAAAAGAAAGGAATGCTCTATGGCATTCATTATGCTCATCATCCTTTTGATGTGATCGGATGGGATGGATATTGTTACCCATTCGCTTTCAGCATTCATGATTTTGAACCGATCACCGGCAGGGTGCACCAACCACCGCCAGTTCATCAAACCTTTGAGGCCAACAATTTTGTGGTATGCAGTTTTGTGCCAAGGTTGTACGATTATCATCCGCAGGCTATCCCTGCTCCATACAATCATAGTAATATTGATAGTGATGAAGTATTGTATTATGTGGATGGTGATTTTATGAGCCGGAAGCATGTAACAAGAGGGATGATTACCCTGCATCCTGCCGGTATACCGCATGGGCCGCATCCCGGGGCGGTAGAAAAAAGTATCGGTGCCAAAGAAACCAGGGAGCTGGCAGTAATGATTGATACTTTTCATCCATTGATGCTAACGGTAGATGCATTACGTATAGAAAATCCCGGGTACACTATGAGCTGGGCTGAATAGTTAAGTAAAATTTCATTTTTACAGGTGGAGAAATTAGCCTAACTTATAGTCCTAAAACAATGCCATATGATCAAATTCAGTGACCTTAAAATTGGAGACTATGTTCTGTGTTCCTATGAAGGAAAAACCTGGGAAGGAGAAGTAACCGGTTTGAATGGTGATGAAAAACAGGTATGTGTTGAAACATCTGTTCAGGAGTTTTGGTATGATCCCGAAGATCTGTCTCCTCTTCCTCTTTCAGATGAGCAATTATTGCGATTAAATTTTTCAAAAGAAACCTTTGATGACGGTGCTATTAAATATAAGAAAGGCGCTTTCAGAATTGTGGTTCCGCATAAAGATGATTTTGCCAATATGGAGATGTGGTACAGGGAAGACAGGAGGCATCATCCGGCCATTCAGTATGTACACCAGTTACAGAATCATTATCTTGAGATGACGAAAGTTCATTTAACGGCAGAGCCCGTATAAATAGTTGGTTCGTCCATTCACAAAAAATTAAGCAGTCATTTTGGGCTGCTTTTTTTTCTTTACCTACATTCACATCCCATCATACAGTTACTATATGAGAAAATTGATAGCTGTTTGTACCGCAGCTTTTATTACCACCCTATGTTTTGCACAAACGCTGCAAAGCCCAGAACAGTTCTTAGGCTATACTATAGGAACAAAGTATACACGCCACTCACGTATTGTTGACTATTGCAGGGCAGTAGCACAGGCAAGACCTGATATTGTTAAGCTTGAAAAATATGGTGAAACGAATGAGGGCCGGGAGTTGATCACAGTAACAGTTTCTTCTCCTGAGAATATGCAAAGGCTGGAGCAGATCAGGCTGAATAACCTGCGACTGGCAGGTTTAACGAAAGACAAAATGATGCCGCTCACAGATCATACTCCTGTAATTGTTTGGCTGAGTTATAATGTACATGGCAATGAGCCATCTTCCAGCGAAGCAGCTATGCTTACATTGTATGCATTAACCAATCCCAATAATACTTCTGCAAAAGAATGGTTACAGCATACGGTGGTGATCATTGATCCCTGTATCAATCCCGATGGAAGAGACCGTTATGTTAACTGGTATAATTCTGTTTCCGGGAAAAATCTAGATATCGATTTGCAGGCAAGGGAACATAGTGAGCCCTGGCCCGGCGGCAGAACCAATCATTATAATTTTGACCTGAACCGCGACTGGGCATGGCAAACACAAATTGAAACACAGCAACGTTTAAAAAAGTATAAAGAATGGATGCCACAGGTACATGTTGATTTTCATGAGCAGGGCATCAATGAACCATATTATTTTGCCCCTGCAGCAGAACCCTTGCATGAAGTGATCACACCCTGGCAACGTGAGTTCCAGGTAGCCATCGGGAAAAATAATGCACACTATTTTGATAGCAAGGGATGGTTGTATTTTACCAAGGAACGCTTTGATCTTTTTTATCCTTCTTACGGAGATACTTATCCAATTTATAACGGGGCTATTGGTATGACATATGAACAGGGGGGCGGTCCACGTGGGGGATTGGGTGTAAGAAATGAAGATGGTGATTCTTTAACATTGGTGGATAGGGCGCTGCATCATTTCACTACAGGTTTATCAACTATTGAAATGGCCTCAAAGAATGCAACACAACTCATTACTGAATACAGGAAGTTTTTTGATGATAGCAGGAATGCTAAGAACGGTGAGTACAAAACTTATGTGGTTACGGCTGATGAAGAAAATAAAATAACAGCCCTTCAACAACTCCTGGATAAAAACGGGATAGAATACGGTACTGTTACCGGAGCCATGAAAGGGTTCCGCTATTTCACCGGAAAGGAAGAAGAGGTACGGTTAAAAACCTATACACTGGCAGTTTCCATGTACCAGCCCCGCAGTACCTTGGTAAGGGTTTTGTTTGAACCGAAAAGTAAAATTACCGATAGTGCCACCTATGATATTACTGCATGGAGCATACCTTATGTGTATGGTGTAGAAGGTTATGCTCTGAAAGAGAAAAAAGATATATTGCCCTATTCATATGTTGCAGACAGTATTGTTATTGCTAATTCGGCGTATGGATATATTATTCCATACACGTCTATCAACAGTGCACAATTACTTGCATATCTTCTAAAAAACAGGATAAAAGTTCGCTATGCCGAAAAGCCTTTTTCATACAATGGTAAAACCTATGACCCGGGTACGTTGATCGTTATCAAAACAAGCAATCTTCATCGTGACATTCATAAGATCATCCTTACTGCTGCTACTAAATTTCATGTACATGCCGATGTGGTTAGCACAGGTTTTATGGATAAGGGAGCAGACTTTGGTAGTCCTGATGTGCACATCATCAACCCACCCCACGTTGCATTGATCACAGGTGAACAGGTATCTTACACTGATGCCGGGGAAGTATGGAATTTCTTTGATCAGGTATTGGATTATCCCATCACACTGATCAATGCCAATGACCTGCCCAGGGTATCACTTTCAAAATATAATGTTGTGATCTTGCCGGATGGTACTTATCATTCATTCAATGATAAAACTATTGTTGATAAGTTAAGGGATTTTGCAAGAGGTGGAGGCAGGTTGATAGCCATGCAGAATGCTATGGCGCTGCTTTCTTCAAAAGGCGGATTTGCCGTTAAACTAAAAGAGGATAAGGATGAAGAAGGGATGCGTAAGGAGGATTATGCAGATATTAAAAAGTATGCGGAAAGGGAGCGGGATGATCTTTCCAATTCCATACCGGGAGCCATTTATAAGGTAGAGCTCGATAATACGCATCCTTTGGCTTTTGGTTACGGCAATAATTATTACACATTAAAACAGGATGCGAATATTTACGAGTTTATGAAAGAAGGCTGGAATGTAGGCGTAATGAAGAAAGATGCTTATGTAGCAGGTTTCAGTGGGTACCATGTGAAAAATCATTTGAAAGACGGGCTGCTGTTCGGTGTGGAAGATGCGGGTAATGGTCATATCATTTACATGGCTGATAATCCTTTGTTCCGCCTTTTTTGGGAGAACGGTAAACTAATGTTTGCTAATGCTGTTTTTATAGTGGGGCAATAAGCATGAACATTTAATGATTTTTAAAGGGGCTTCGGCTCCTTTTTGTTTAAATGGTAAAGTACATCTTATTACAACATTTATCTTCGTACGTAAACTTATGCTAATGAAACGATGGATAACGTTTATCAGCTGTTGGTTGATAGCTTCTTTTTCGCTCAGTGCACAAATGCCTGAAACGCCTACCAGCGCTGATATTTTGTTGCAACTAAAAAAGCTGAAAGTACTTGGCTCGGTATTATATATTGCTGCTCACCCTGATGATGAGAACAATGGTTTATTGCCTTATCTGGCTAAAGAAAAACTATACAGAACAGCTTACTTAAGTTTAACGAGAGGTGATGGCGGGCAGAACCTTATTGGAAGTGAACAGGGTGTAGAATTAGGTTTGATCAGAACACAGGAATTACTGGCAGCAAGGCGGATTGATGGAAGTGAACAATATTTTTCCAGGGCATTTGAATTCGGCTTCAGTAAAAATGCATCAGAAGCTTTGCGGATATGGGATGAACAAAAAATATTGAGCGATGTGGTATGGATGATCAGGAGGTATCAACCTGATATCATCATCACTCGTTTCCCGCAGGATGCCAGGGCTGGCCACGGTCATCACTGGGCATCTGCAATACTTGCCAATAAAGCATTCAGGGCGGCTGCCGACCCTACTCAATTCCCCGAACAATTGAAGTATGGCGTTACTCCCTGGCAGGCAAAAAGGATATTATGGAATACCTACAACTTTGGAAGTATCAATACAACGGCAAGCAATCAGTTAAAAATAGATGTAGGTAATTTCAATCCTTTATTGGGAAAGAGTTATGGTGAAATAGGCGGTGAAGCAAGAAGTATGCACAAAAGCCAGGGCGAGGGAAGACCAAGAAGAAAAGGCCCTATTTATGAATATTTTGCCACTACGGGTGGAGATACGCCGCATGTAAGTTTAATGGATGGAATAGATATTAGCTGGAAACGTTTTAAGAACGGAGAGAAGGTAGATGCAATGCTCGATGATATATTGAAAACTTATAACTGCGAGCATCCTGAAACGATCGTACAGCCTTTGGTAAACTTATACAGATTCATCGGTAGCAATATTGAGAATTCTGTGATCCGAAATAAAAAATTACAGGAAATACAGGACTTAATAGTGGCTTGCAGCGGGTTGTTTGCAGAAGCTGTTAGCAATGAAGAATACGTTGTACAAGGTGAAAAGATGAACCTTAATTTCTTTGTGAATAAGCGTAATGATATTCCCGTTGAATGGAAAAATGTTGTGCTGAAGAATACCAGTGCGCCTTCATTCGATTCATCCGTGAATGTTAATTTGGGAACCAATGAAAATTATTCTTTCGATAAAACCTTCACCGTACCTGCATTGGAACATCTCTCTCAGCCTTATTGGCTGGAGAAACCCCAAAGCAATGGAAGTTTTACTGTTGATGACCAGATGATGATTGGTAAAAGCGGTTCTGACCCTGATTATACTGCTACTTTTATTTTCTCGGTATATGGGGTAGACTTTTTTGTACACAAACCGGTTGCGTATAAATACACAGATCCCGTTAAGGGAGAGTTGTATCAGCCATTGGTGATCATTCCTAAACTCATCATATCGCTTTCTCCCGATAATGTGTTAACCCATGTTTCTCCCGGTAATAGTTTTACGAAGAGCAAGTTGGTAGAGTTGAAGATCAAATCGAATTACAGTGCTGCGAAAACGCCGGTTAAGCTTCAGTTTAAGCAGGGAGATGACATTGTTTTTTCAAAGGACACAGTGATAGATTTTGAAACAGGAAGAGTGTACACCATGCAGTTTTCTTTAAATCAGTTCCATACGCAATTACCGCTTCATGATATTCATGTAGCAGTTATGATGAATGAACAGGGTAAGGTTTCTTCTTATAGTTCTTATTTAAGAGCCATCAAGTATGATCATATACCCGATATTCATTATTTCTATCAGGATAACATTCATGTGATCAATGATGAGGTGAACTTAGTGGGGAATAAGATCGGTTATATTGAAGGCGCAGGTGATAAAGTACCCGAAGCACTTATGCAGCTTGGTTTCCAGGTAGATTATCTTTCAGAAAGCGATATGGTGGCAGCAAAGCTGAAGCAATACGATGCGATCATTGTTGGTATCAGGGCATATAATATTCATGAATGGCTTTCTGATAATAATGCAGTACTGAATCAATATGTGGAGAATGGTGGCAATCTTGTGGTACAGTATATGAAGAGTAACCTTGTTGGGGGTAAAGCTGTGAAAGCCGGGCCTTATCACTTCTCGGTAAATGGCGGTTCCCGTGTTACCCAGGAAGATGCTGTGGTACATTTTTCAAATCCCTCACATCCTGTACTAAATTATCCTAATAAGATCACAGAAAAAGATTTTGAAGGATGGGTGCAGGAGAGGAGCACTTACCAGGCAGAGCAGTTAGATTCTCATTTTGAAACGATGTTAACGATGAATGACAGTGGTGAAAAACCATCCGCCGGAAGTTTAATCACGGCCAAGTACGGTAAAGGTAACTTTGCTTATGTAAGTTTAGTATTGTTCAGGCAGTTACCGGCCGGTGTTGCCGGGGCCTATCGTTTATTAGCCAACTTAATTGCTTTACCTAAGAACCAATAGCAATGCACCCCCGTAAAAAAATTATGTTCGTTGTAGTTATATTGATTGGGCTGGCGATCGGATATTTAATTAAAAATGTGAAGGAAGGTTTTGTGATCGGTTTGTTCCTGGGTTTATTGGGAAGCGGACTGCTCAGGGCCTCTAAATAAATGTATTGTATGAAAGAGAATGATCAGGTACCTTTTTTTTCATCGTGGAAGCATTGGTATACAGCAGTGCTTGTGGTACTGTTATTAATGATCATCTTCTTTGCTTTGGTTACCCGGTATTTTTCATAGTTTAATCAAGTGCTTATATGAGCTTGCCCGATTGGATCATACTGGTAGTTACACTTACAGGTATCATTGCATATGGCTTGTATAAAAGTCGTACTACCAAGAACCTAGAAGGCTACTTCTTAAGTAACAGGAGTATGCCCTGGTACCTGATTTTACTGAGCATCATGGGTACACAGGCAAGTGCCATTACTTTTTTATCAGCACCGGGCCAGGCTTTTACAGATGGAATGCGTTTTGTGCAATATTATTTAGGATTACCCATCGCCATGGTGGTATTGTGCGTAACCTTCGTACCCTTATTTGCAAGGCTACGTGTGTTTACCGCTTATGAATACCTCGAACAAAGATTCGATATCAAAACAAGAACCTATACTTCATTTCTTTTTTTATTATCAAGGGGATTATCAACAGGCGTAAGTATTTATGCTCCTTCAATTATACTATCTTCTTTATTGGGCTGGGATATTTTCTGGACAAATATCGTGATGGGAGGATTACTGATTATCTATACCGTAAGCGGAGGCGCCAAAGCGGTTGCCTATACGCAACAATTACAACTGATCATTATTTTTTCGGGCATGATACTGGCAGGTTATATGGTGGTACATTTATTACCCAGCGGTATAGGGTTTATGGATGCTTTGCGTATCAGTGGTAGTTCAGGGAAAATGAATGTGATCACTACGGGGATCACACCAAAAGGATTCGACTGGAAGGATAAGTATAATATCATCAGCGGTGTGATTGGAGGTTTTTTCCTGGCACTGAGTTATTTTGGAACAGACCAATCGCAGGTGGGCCGCTACCTTACAGCAAAGAGCACTGTGGCGGGTAAGATGGGATTATTGATGAATGGATTGGTTAAAGTTCCCATGCAGTTCCTTATTTTGTTAACAGGTGTTTTATTATTTGCTTTTTACCAGTTTCAGCCGCAACCTGTTTTCTTCAATAAAACCGAACAGCAAAAATTGTGGCACAGTAAGCAAAGAGAAAAAGCATTTGTTATTGAAAAAGCGTATGATTCTATCAATACGAAAAAGCAGCAGGTATTACAGCACTGGAAGGAAGATAATGATGGTGCTAGAAAGCAGTTAAAGGTTTTGAATGATAAAGGAACCGAATTGCGAAATCATTATAAATCATTGATCACTTCTGCCGACGTGGGTGGTGATGATAATGATACGAATTATATCTTTCTTCGGTTCGTGGTGGATTATCTCCCGAAAGGATTGGTAGGGTTATTAATTGCTATTATTTTCCTGGCTGCATGGGGATCTATCGCAGCAGCTCTTAACTCGCTTGCTTCCTGCACGATGATCGATTTTTATCTCCGTTTCAAAAAAGACCGAACAATTATTCAATCGGCTGAAACCGACCAACAGCAATACACCGCTTCAAAATATTTTACGTTAGCGTGGGGAATATTTTCTGTGGTAGTGGCCGAGTTCTCGGCAGGGATGGGTAGTTTGATAGAAGTGGTGAATATCATGGGATCCTTGTTTTATGGAGTGATATTGGGCATATTCCTGGTAGCATTCTATTGTAAAAAAATAAAAGGTAATGCTGTGTTCTATGCGGCGGTGATCAGCGAGCTGGCGGTGATCTGTGTTTTCTTCCTGGATAAATACAATATCATTGGATTGGGTTTTCTTTGGTTGAATGTAATAGGCGCCGTATTGGTTATGGCACTGGGTTGGATTATTCAACTATTTAGCAATACACGCCCAATGGCAAGATGATCATAGACCGGGAACAACAGCTTTCATCTGGTCTTATTTGTAAGTATTAATAGCAGCAGCAGGATATTTTTCCAATCGTAAGCGAAATTGTTTTTCTTCATCTACGCCTGCCGTTTCGAACACAGGTTCAAATACTACAACCAAACCTTGCAGCCAATAGCTTCACCACTTAATGTTGTTTGTTATTTGTGTTCATGCTGTTGCAGGCTTGTTCGGTATTGTTTAATAAAATATACAATGATGCCTGCACAGATCACCGTTAAGCCTCCCAGCATCATTTTATAGCCTGTGGAGCAGAATATAAAAGTCCATATTCCAATGGCCAGTAAAGCAGGTATAGGGTAGAAAGGCATCTTCCATGCAAAATGCTGTTTGCCTTTTCTTTTCACCAATAACAGTAATCCGATTGCCTGTCCAATAAACTGTATAACGATACGCATGGCAAGTATAGCATCGATCACATCTTTCAGCTTAAATAGTAAACTAAAAACAAAAGCTACACTTCCCAATACCAGTAACGATACATAAGGAAAATGTTTGGTAGGGTGGAGTTTGGCGAATACGGAAAAGAAAGATCCGTCTGTAGCAGCCGCATACGGAATACGGCTATAGCCTAAGGTAGCAGAGAATACGGAAGCGAATGCCACCCATAATATTAAAACGGTAGCAACTTTAGCAGCGCTGTTGCCTGCGATCTTTTGTATGAACTCGCTTACAATAAACTGGCTGTGCTGTATTTGTTGCAAAGGCAATACAGAGGCAATACTGATGTTCATCAATAAATATAGAAGGGCAATTCCTATAATGGAGATGAACATACTGCGGGGAATATTTTTTTGGGGGTTCACGATCTCGCCGCCTAAGTGGCATACGTTGTAATACCCGAGATAACTATAAACGGTTTTAACACTCGCAAATCCTAAAGAAGCAGCGAAAATACTATTGATTTGTAAGCCATCATTCATATGCAATACCGGTTCTAAAAAATGGCCCTGCCATAAACCGCCGCAAATGATCCATCCCATCGTTACTAAAACACCCATCCATAACAGCACGCTTATTTTACCAATGGCTTCAATTTTACGGTACAGTAGTATCACAATTAAAATAACGACACTGCCGCTTACGAACTTTTTTTCTATCGCTGTAAGATCAAACAGGTAGCAAGTGTATTGTGCAAAACCAATGGCTGCAGAGGCAATTACCAGGGGTGCCTGGATCATGGTTTGCCAAACAAACAGAAAGCTCATCAATTTCCCGTACTTCGGGCCATAGCCTTCTTTCAAAAAATTATAGCTGCCTCCGGCCAGCGGATACGTTGCGCCTAACTGGCTCCATACCATTCCATCAATGAATGATAAAATGGCTCCTGCTATCCAGGCGTATAAGAACCACGGACCATCCATAATTTCGGCTACAACACTCAAAACCACAAATGGGCCAATACCCACCATGTCTGTCATGTTGATTGCAGTTCCCTGTAGCAGGCTAATCCTTCTATCTAATTTTATTTCACTCATGTGCGGTTACAAAATAAGGCTTTTCTTTGTTGCAAAGAGCAATCAACTATGGCAGTCAACTTTCCTATTGTTCAATGGGCCCAGCATGCAAATATTTACGAGGTTAATATCAGGCAATATACAACTGAAGGTACTTTTCTTGCCTTTAGAAAGCATTTGCCAAGGTTGCAGCAAATGGGGGTTGATATCCTGTGGCTGATGCCTATAACACCTATTAGTAAAAAAGAACGGCAGGGAAGTTTAGGTAGTTATTATGCATGCAGTTCCTATACCTCTGTTAACCCCGAATTCGGTACACTGGAAGATTTTGGTAAATTGGTAAAGGAGGCCCATGCATTGGGAATGAAAGTGATCATCGACTGGGTGGCGAATCATACCGGTTGGGATCATCATTGGACGATAGAACATCCGGATTGGATGATGCGTGATGCAGATGGCCATTTTATTGAACGCAACGGGTGGAAGGATGTGATAGACCTGAATTATGAAAATGAAGAGATGCGCAAGGCGATGATCGAGGCGATGTTGTTTTGGGTGAAGGAATATGATATTGATGGCTTCAGGTGCGATATGGCCCACTTGGTACCACTTGATTTTTGGCAGGATGCAAGACTTGAGTGTGATGGATATAAATCTTTATACTGGCTAGCCGAATGTGAGGTGGTAGAATATCATGATGTTTTTGATACAACCTATGCCTGGTGGTGGATGCATGTTACCGAAAAATTTTTCCAGGGTAATGCCTCTGTTCACCATATTATGGATGTGCTGCATGCTTATTCGCAATACCCGAAGGATACACAAAAACTATTTTTCACTTCTAACCATGATGAAAATAGCTGGAACGGTACTGAATATGAAAAATATGGACAGGCTGCCAAAGCTATGGCCGTGTTTACCTGCACATGGGCGGGAATGCCTTTGATTTACAGTGGACAGGAAACCGCTTCAGACAGGCGACTGAAATTTTTTGATAAGGATATGATCGATTGGAAGGAGCCGCTGCCTTTGCAGGATTTTTATACAACTTTATTGCACCTCCATAAATCCCCTGCCGTTAGCCAGGGAGAAACTTTTATTTTACCTACTTCTCATGATGGATTGATGGCTTATGTTCGCAGAAAAGGAGAGCAGGTGCTGTTGGTTATTTTAAACCTTTCGTCTGATGATAGGGTAAAGATAACTGTAGAACATGAGTGGGTGAATGGTTTGTTTACCGGGGTATTTTCTAAAATACATTATGATTTCAACGGGAAAGAAACTTTTGAATTGCAGGCTGGAGACTATTTGTTGTATGAAAAGAGATAAACTTACCCGAATGTATCAACAATAAAAAAATCCTGTTCAAATCTGAACAGGATTTTTTTATTTATTTTATCCTTATTCCTGGTCTAGGTGAACAGGGTAGCTGTATGTTTCTGTGTAGCCCGGGTAGATACCATCAAACTTAACGGTACCACTGGCATCTTTCAATGCTTCTTTAAGATCGTCAATACTTCTTACGTCTGTACCATTCACTGCGGTGATTACAAATCCTTCCTGCATACGGGAAGCTTTCAAAGCACCATCTTTTATCTTCTTCACTACCACTCCACCAGCTATTTCATTTGCTGCTGCGGTTTTCTTATCAACATTATCGAGGTCTGCACCCAGTCTATCCAATGCAGATTCTGTTTTAACCAGGCTCGTATTACCTACTTTGTTTTTTAGGGTAATGTTTACGGTGCTTTCCTTGCCCTCTCTCAGGTAGGTTAAAGAAATTTTATCACCTGGTTTATAACGTGCCACTTGTTCAACCATTTCAGGACCAGAGCTTACTTTCACCCCATTGATCTTCGTAACCACATCACCTTTTTTCACACCTGCAGCTTTAGCGGCACCGCCTTCGGTTACATCCATTACAAAAACACCATCCACATCTTTTATTCCCTGTGCTTTTTTGTCTTCATCACTTAAATTTTCTTTCGGATAGCTGATACCGAGGAAAGCTCTTTGTACTGTTCCGTATTTAATAATATCGCTTACAACTTTCTTTACAATATTCACAGGAATAGCATATGAGTAGCCTGCATAAGAACCGGTTGGAGAGGCGATGGCAGAATTAATACCAATTAATTCTCCGTTGGTATTGATCAATGCACCACCGCTATTTCCAGGGTTAACGGCAGCATCGGTTTGGATGAATGATTCAATAGGCGTTTGGCTTTGCCTGTCGTTAATGTTAATGCTTCTTGCTTTAGCGCTGATGATACCGGCGGTAACGGTAACATCCAGATTTAAAGGATAGCCAATGGCTAATACCCATTGTCCTAATTTGGTATCATCGCTGTTACCGTAAACAAGATAAGGTAATCCTCTTGCATCAATTTTTACAACGGCCAGATCGCTGCTGGGATCAGTACCAATCACAGTGGCTTTGTAAGTTTTTTTGTTAGGAAGTGTGATATTGATTTCATCGGCACCATCTACCACGTGGTTATTGGTAACTATGTATCCATCTTCACTGATGATCACACCACTACCACTGGCACGTTGTTCAGGAATCATCCTTGGGCCACCGAACAAGTCGCCAAACATATCATCACCAAAGAAATCACCAAATGGATTACTGCGTTTGGGCAAATTATTACTTACCTGCTTGGCCTTTGTTCTTGTTTTAATGTGAACTACTGCAGGGGTAGCAGCAGTAGCTGCTTGGGTAAAATCAACCACATTACTTGCGTTATTGCTATTGAAAAAACCTGCATAGTTAACGGGAAGTTTACCAGGTTCCTGGATACCGGCATATTGAGATTGCATGTACTTGCCATAACCCCAAACACTCAATAGGGCAGTGGAAGCACTAATGGCCGCAACGGCTAAAATGTTTTTGAGATTCATTGTTCTATTTTTTTAAAAATGATATAATTCAAATTGTATGCCTTTACGATTGCAAATAAACGAACCTGTTTAATCGTCAGGATTTGTTTTTAAGCCATTTAACAAATGTTTTACGATGATCGTCGTAATTGTTGTACTATTCTCTGATTTTCTCCTTTTTCCCCCGGCTTTATTTTAACAAAACTGTGTTATAAGAAAGCGCAGGATACCTGTTTTTTATCAGAAAATTTGTCAGGATTTTTAATTCTTACTCTTAAAATCGCCTCTCTTCCATGCCTGTATAAATTCAGCCCATGCAAGCGGGTTAAAAATATTTTGCGGAGGCAGCTGGCCGGCATAATAGTATTTCTGGGCCTGCTGGCGTATCTGGTTGTTTACAGCTTCGCGGCCATCAGCCGGTAATATGGCTAAGAGTGCCCTTCGTTTCTGTTCATCTGTATTTTGCCTGGCAATCTCGTATTCATCATCCGGAATGCGGGTATTGGCAAAATCTCTTTCAAACTGCTCTCTTGTAGGCCTTGGTTTTAATATGGTTGCAGGAAGATAGTTGGTATCTGCTACTAAAAGCTGTATAACGCTGTACTGGTTTTCTGCGAGGTTATGGGGGATATCGATGGTTTTGTCTTTAAAACCAACGGATGAAAAGGTAATCTTATCTCCTTTTAACACTACGATAGAGAACACCCCATCATTATTTGTGATAGTTCCCCTTCCTTTACCCACAACAATTACACTGGCTGATGGCACGGCTCTGAGGCTGTCTGCTGTCATTACCACACCATATAATTGAATGACAGAATCTCTCCTGGAAGTGGTTTGCTGTCCCCTGGCCATTTGCGAAAACAACACTGCCGTAGCTAGTAGTAGAAATTGTAGAGATCTATTCATCAGTGCCAAGAAATTGAATTTAAAAGTAACAAATAAATACTCACGAAAATCACGTTATATCTTCTGCATTTCATAACAAAGTAAAGTGGCTGATGGTTAACTTTGCGCCGGAAAATTCTTTTTAACAAAAACTTTCGTGATGACAGAAGCAGATATTTTAAAGGCGCTTAGCAATGTGCAGGAGCCAGATCTGGGAAAAGATCTCGTAACGCTCAACATGGTAAAAGACATAGTGATAGATGGGAGTAAGGTGAGCTTTACCGTAGTGCTTACCACCCCTGCCTGTCCGCTGAAAGATATGATTGGCAATGCCTGTGAGAATGCGATCAGGTTATTGGTAAGCAAGGAAGCCAAAGTAAAAGTTAATTTCTCTTCTAATACATCTACTAACCGCAAGGATACACAACAAATGTTGAGTGGGGTGAAGAATATTATTGCAGTGGTTAGTGGAAAAGGTGGCGTTGGTAAAAGTACAGTATCTGCAAACCTGGCGCTGGCGCTGGCAGAAGGGGGCGCTAAAGTGGGATTGATGGATGCGGATATTTATGGTCCAAGCGTACCTATTATGTTTGGGGTGAGGGGCGAAAGGCCAATGATGCATGAAGTAGGGGGAAAAGGGATGATCATTCCATTAGAGAAATACGGCATAAAATTGATGAGCATAGGATTATTGGTAGATGAAAAAAATGCTGTGGTTTGGCGTGGCCCGATGGCCAGCAGTGCTATCAGGCAGTTTGTAACAGAAGTAGATTGGGGCGAACTTGATTACCTGGTGATTGATATGCCTCCCGGAACCGGTGATATTCACCTAACATTGATGCAAACCGTTCCTGTTACCGGAGCCGTAATTGTTACCACACCACAGAATGTTGCATTGGCAGATGCTAAAAAGGGGATCGCTATGTTTGCCCAGGCTCAGATCAATGTACCAATTATTGGATTAGTGGAAAACATGGCTTACTTCACCCCTGAAGAATTACCGAATAACAAATATTATATCTTCGGAAAAGAAGGTGGCAAGAAACTGGCAGAAGAATATGAATTGCCTTTCCTTGGCCAAATTCCATTGGTGCAAGGCATTAGAGAAGGAGGGGATAGCGGCGTGCCGGCTATGATCGGTGGTGATGGTGTTTCTCAAACAGCGTTCAGGGACTTTACTTCTCTGGCTGTACGAAACATCGCTATCCGGAATGCCAATCTTCCCCAAACGCAAAAAATAGAAATCTTAAATTAAGTTTATTACTTTAAAGTTGAAAGAGTGATGAGTGCCGGATGTATTCATCACTCTTTTTTATTTTACCACCGTTCATTATATAACTTCATAGGATGTATAACGTTCCGCACTTTAAGGCAAATGAAAATAAAGAGATCATCGATTTCATGAAAGCTCACCCTTTTGTGATCATTTGTGGTATCAGTGAAAAGAATGAACCTGTAGCCACGCATGTTCCGGTTATATTGAAGGAAGAAGAGGCGGCTATTGTGTTGCATATGCATACGAAACGAAAACAAGATCATACACTTGCATTTTCTGCAAACAGAAATGTGCTGGTAATTTTCAACGGTGCTCATAGTTATGTCAGTGCATCCTGGTACCAACAGCAGCAAACGGCTAGTACCTGGAACTATAAAGCAGTACATGCTAAAGGCATTGTGGAAGAAATGGATGATGATGAATTGCATAGGTTATTGATAGAATTAACCGATCATTTCGAGGAGAATCCTCATTCACCCGCTTCAGTTAAAAACATGGATCCCGTATATGTGCAGCAGCAAATGAAAGCCATTGTAGGCTACAAGATAAGGTTAACAGCAATACAGCATGTTTTTAAACTTAGCCAGAATCGAGATGAGAAAAGTTATGAAAATATAATACTGCACTTAGAGGCGGGTAATGCGGAACAGCGCATCATTGCCGAAGAAATGAAAACAAATAAGAACCAATTGTTTAAATGATGAAGTCTGTTCTTTTTTTTGTATCGTTGATGTTAACCATGTCTTGTAATACAGGTAAACATATGCAGCAGGCAGGTGTCGCTATTCCATTCGATTATGAAGGACATCGCGGTTGCCGTGGATTAATGCCGGAGAATACGATACCGGCCTTTATGAAGGCTTTGGATTTGCATGTAACAACACTTGAAATGGATGCCGTGGTTACAAAAGATAATGAGGTAATCATTAGCCACGAACCTTTTTTTAATCATGAAATCACTACCAGGCCCGATGGAAAACATGTGAGTGAGGGTGAAGAAAAGCAACTGAACATTTATACCATGAGTTATGCTCAAACGCAGCAGTTTGATGTGGGTTTAAAACTGCATCCACGGTTCCCGAAGCAGCAAAAGATATCCGCACATAAACCCCGGCTGGCAGATGTAATAGACAGTGTTGAGGCCTATTGCATAAATCATCATCTTAACCCGGTTCAATATAATATAGAAACCAAAAGCCAGCCTGCAACCGATGGCGTTTTTCATCCTGCACCTGCAGCCTTTGTTGAATTGATCATGGCGATTGTGAAGGCAAAAAAAATCGAAGAACGGGTGATCATCCAATCATTCGACATTAGAACATTACAATACCTGCATGAACATTATCCATCTATTAAAACGGCTTATTTATTCGAGCCGCCTTCTTTACAGGGTTTAGCAGCAAGGCTAAAGCAATTGGGTTTTATCCCTACTATTTATTCACCCGAGCACACGATTGTTACAGCATTATTGGTAAAACAATGCAAAGCACTTGGTATGAAATTGATACCATGGACGGTAGATGATGTTGACGCAATGCTAAGACTTAAGAAAATGGGTGTTGATGGCCTGATATCTGATTATCCTGACCTGTACAATCGTTTACGATAATCACAAAGAGTTACCTTTCACCAAAACTGATTCGATAGACACTTCTCTAGTTTCTGCAATGTTGTTCATGCAACTCATCATTCTCTTGAAAGCTGCTTTCCCTAGAGTGTAACCGCTTGTTTCTACATATGTGATCTTGGGGTTATATAAAGTTGGTATTAATCCATTGCTAATGCTGATAACACTGATGTCTTCTGGTACGCGTAGATTTCGTTCATGAATGGCCTGCATCGTTCCAATTAAAATAAGGTCGCCCATACAAAAAATAGTATCAGGCCTTTCAGATTTAGCCAATGCTTCTTCTACGGCAATCTTAGAAAACTGCATATTGTCCGGATGCAGTACAGTAAGTTTTGTTTGTGGCGCATTATGCTCAAAAACCTGTTTAAAAGAAGCAAGCCTTTGTTTGGAAATAGATAGGTTGGGATGCCCGAACAATGCGAGTACGTTTTTTTTGTTTGCATTGATGATGGCATTGGCAGCAATGCTGGCTGCATCATGATCAGCAAGGCAAACCTTGTTCAAATGCTTTCCTTCGGGAACCCGATCAAAAAATACTACCGGTATATTCGATTCCTGCATTTTTAGAAAAGGGGTAATATTGTCTGTTTCGGAACTAATGGCCACGAATATTCCTGAAACAAGATTTTTTTTCAACTGCTTAAGGTTTCTGGCTTCTGTGTCGGCATTGTCTCCCGTTTGCATAATCATTACAGAGTAACCTAATAAACTGGCCTCTTCCTCTACTGCCGCAATAAATGAATCATAGAAAAAGTTGTTGATGTGAGGAACAAGAACGCCCAGCAACCTGCTTTCTTTGGTGCGTAACTGTACGGCAAGGGAATTAGGTTCGTAATCCATTGCTGCAGCCAATTCCTGTACTTTTTTCTTAGTATGTTGCGAAATGTCAGGATGATTTTTTAAAGCTCTTGAAACGGTGGAAATGCTAATATTTAAAACCTCTGAGAGATGTTTAAGCGTATTGGTATTCTTCATGGCAAGCAATAATAATTACAAGTATACAAAACGTTTGATGAACTCGCTTTGTTTCATATGTATAATTATTAGATGGAGATGAGTATTGATTAATGCCGGATTAAAATCTTCTTTAAATTTTTTTTAGGATCTGCAAAACCAAGGATCTCCCAACACCGTATCTGTATTATCCAATCATTCAAAAAAATAAAATAAACGTATGAAAAAACTTGCTTTACTATTAATGTCAGCATTGGTTTTAAATGCTTCAATGGCACAGAAAGAAAAAACAGTAGAAGTTGGTGGAGCACCTATGTACCCTTCTAAGAACATCGTTCAGAATGCGGTAAATTCTAAGGATCATACCACTTTAGTAGCAGCAGTGAAAGCAGCCGGTTTAGTGGAAACATTGGAGAGTGCGGGACCTTTTACTGTGTTTGCTCCCACCAACGAAGCCTTTAATAAATTACCGGCAGGTACTGTTGAAACATTGGTAAAACCAGAGAATAAGGCAACGCTAACTAAAATCCTTACCTACCATGTTGTTGCAGGAAAATACGATGCTAAGTCTATTGCCAAGCTAATTAAAGAAGGAAAAGGTACCGCTGAGTTAAAAACAGTAGAAGGCGGTGTATTAAAATTCTCTATGAAAAACGGTAAGTTAATGGTATGGGATGAGAAAGGTGGTTATGCTACTGTTACCATCAAAGATGTTTATCAAAGTAATGGCGTGATTCATGTGATCGATACCGTAGTAATGCCTAAATAAGGCTTGGTTTAAAATCTAATATCCAATCGTATCCAATATTTCTGAAAAACTTTGTCCCTAACATAATCGTAAGCGCTGGTATCGTATAATACCAGCGCTTTATTTTTAGTGAATAGCCGTTATATTAACCTTTTCAATTCCATTCAAATGCAATTCTATATGCCTGTCGTGTGCTTTCTGGCTGTATTCACTAATAATTTCTAAAATATCATAATCAATAAAATTACATTCTCCGCCATCTATAGTAAGCACTGAGTATTCGGGTATCTTATCCAAAGCTTCTTTCAGGTTTACTTTATTAAGGAAGGTAACATTAGAATTCAACTTAATGCAGTAAACATTTGTTTCGTGTTGTTTTGTATGTTGAATTTTATATTCTGCTTTGAAATTATTTTGAATGATAAAGTAAATAGATAGTAACAACCCGATACACACACCAATCAGCAGGTCTGTTGCCAGGATTACTACAATAGTCAGTATGAATGGCAGGAATTGTTTCCATCCCAAACTCCACATATTAGAATACAATTTCGGTTGTGTAAGATTGTATCCTGTAATTATCAAAACTGCGGCCAATGCAGCATAGGGAATAGTGTTCAATACAAAAGGGATGAGCAGTACACAGAGTAATAAGAAGGCGCCATGTGTAAAGGAGGAGAGTTTACTTCTGCCGCCGGCATCAACATTAGCTGATCCCCGAACAATCACGGCTGTGATAGGAATGGCTCCCAGTAAACCACATAAAACATTGCCAATACCTTGTGCAAATAATTCACGGTTTACAGGTGTGATACGGTTCCTGATATCCAGTTTATCAATGGCTTCAACACATAACAGTGTTTCAAGTGTAGCAAGTAAACCCATGATCAAACCATCTTTCCATACCTGTCCGTTAGTAAATAAATGAGGAAAACTTGGGAAGGATACTTGGCTAAAAATATTCCCTGGAATATTCACCAGTTGTGTAGGTTTCAGCATCAGTTTATCTGCAATGTATCCAAATCCAAAGTTGATGAGTATGCCTATGGTTACCATTAGCAGGGGGGCCGGCAATAAGGTATGCCTTTTAGGAAAATATTTTTTGAGAATAAGATAAACGATCAATGCTGAGATGGAAATAGTAATAGCACCTGCACTGGTATGGTGGTGAAAAAAATCGAAGCTGCTAAAAAAACGGGAGGAGGTGAAAATGCTGATGAAGCCACTGTTCCAAAAGTCAGGCTGATCATAACCAATAGCCACCGGAATCTGTTTCGATATAAGAATAATGCCAATAGCGGCGAGCATTCCTTTAATAACGGCGGAAGGAAAATAATTGGCAATTACCCCCAACCGCAATAAGGCAAGCAGTAACTGGAAAATGCCGGCCACAATTACCGAGAGAAGGAATATAGAATAGCTGCCCTGTGATGCGATTGAAGCAGCGACAACCGTTGAAAGACCAGCTGCAGGCCCTGAAACACCTAACGCAGAACCGCTTATCAATGAAACGATCAAACCGCCGATAATGCCTGAAATAATACCCGAGTATAATGGTGCACCGGAGGCTAATGAAATACCTAAGCATAAGGGGAGCGCTACCAGGAAAACGGATAATCCCGCAGGCAAATCATGTTTTAACCACATGAGCCTGTAGTATTTGATTCTTCTTTTCACAATAAATGTTAATGGATTGTGCTAAAGGTAAAGCTGGACAAAAAGCCTGGAACTGATATCTGTCAGTTGCATAAGTCTCAGAAATTTTGTAGGGAAAATTGATAGCACTTATAAAAAAGTACGGTTCACCTAATGCATTCTCACATACGGTGGTATTTTTTCCTGATTTCATCAATTACATCAAGTAAGGCTTTGCTGTCGGTCCGGTCATCTCCCAACTGCCAAAACATAATACCATTCAAGTGATGCTGTAATGCATACAAGGTTTTCAGGCGAACGGATTTACTGTCGTCATAAGTAACAAACCATTTTTTATGGGCACTATATAAATAAGGTGCTTTAGAAATATTATCCCAGTGATACACAAATCCACTGTCTGATGGAAAGTTTGATTCAATATCTTTGTAAGGGATTGCCATTTTGAAATCCCCCTTTTGGTAAAGACCATTATTGTTCTTAGTAACATTTTCCCAGGCCCTTGCATAAAAAGCAGCGCCAATAACAATTTTCGAATTGTGTACCTGCAATGTAGTTAGCATTTGAATGGCATGCTGTATGGATTCTTTTTGCTTGCTGTTTGAGAATAATGCGGTGTGATGGCCTGTTTCAGTTGAATATCCTGTAACCATATCGTATGTCATTACATTCACCCTGTTCACATAAGGCATCACTGCTTTCCAGTCTACCGCATGTTCTATGAAGTTCGTAAAGCCACCTGCTGTAAAGCTGATCTCTTTTTTCGGGCCAAGGGTTTCGCGGAGTATTTTTAATAATTGGGTTAGATTGTTTTTGTCATTAGGGGAAAAAGGCTGATTAGGTGGCCCGGGTATCACAGGATATTCCCAGTCGAGATCGAAGCCGTCAAGACTAAAACTTTTTATCAGGCTGCTTACAGATTGGGCAAATTCTTTTCTTCCTTTATCAGATTGAAATACTTCTGAACAGGTAGAGCAACCGGTCCATCCCCCCATCGATACCATCACTTTTAGGTTTGGGTATTTAGTATTTTTCAATTCTACTGCTTTTTGCAATGCAGCCGTATCGTTTGTATTGCTCAACGCTATTTGGTTCGCATTTAAGTGGGCAAAACAATATATGAAACGATCTAGTTTTTCCAGGTGAAAACTATCAATCATGGAAGCTTTGCCGGCATAATAGCCAATAACATTGAAGTTTTTCGGATTCTCCTGTGCAAGTGTATCTTCAGCATATAATGAAAGCAACAGTAGTGTACATAACACTGCTCTTCTCATTTGTTTAGGTGTTTAGGTTGAAAGATTTTCTGTTTTTTAAAATTAGCTAATTGAGTTATTGTTCCAACAGATTTAACACTTACTTGCATTCGCCGGAATCTCTTATTATATTTAAAGAATAAATAAACACCATGAATCCAGCGACCCTCTCCCGGCGAATATTGAGTATTGACCTTTTGCGAGGTTTGGTGATGGTTATTATGGCACTTGATCATGTAAGAGATTTTACACATATCCATGCCTTTGATGATGATCCTACAAATTTGGCTACAACAACGCCTGTATTGTTTTTTACAAGATTCATTACACATTTCTGTGCACCAACTTTCGTATTTTTATCGGGCACATCCATCTTCTTGCAGTCGCAACGAAAAACAAAAAAAGAACTCTCTTATTTTCTGTTCACAAGAGGTTTATGGTTGGTGTTGTTCGAGATCGTATTCAATAATTTATTCTGGACGTTTAACCCGTTTTATAATTCTATAGCCTTGCAGGTGATTTGGGTAATTGGTATTTCTATGTTGGTAATGTCTGCTATGATTTACCTGCCAGTGAGGGTCATTTTTATGATTGGCTTACTCATTGTTTGCGGGCATAATTACTTAGATCGGTTTAATTATACAGATGCTAGTAAAGCCCCGTTGCTATGGTCGATACTGCACCAGCCTTCTGATAGGATGATTGCCCCGGAGCATTCCATTTTCTTTTTTTATCCAATTATTCCCTGGCCTGCAGTAATGATGTTAGGATATTGTTTGGGTACCTGGTTTGTAAAGGATTTCGATGTTGCTAAACGAAAGAAAAATTTATTGTTAACTGGTACTATGGTTGTTCTTGTATTTTTAATTCTTCGCTTTGTTAATGTATATGGTGATGCTGCTTTGTGGAGTGCGCAACCAAGGGGCTCTGTTTATACTGTATTATCTTTCTTTAATGTTACAAAGTATCCGCCATCACTTTTATATCTATGCGTTACGATAGGCCCTGCATTAATTGTATTGGCATTGACAGAAAATTGGAAAGGGGCCGTGGCTGATTTCTTTATCGTATTTGGAAGAGTACCTATGTTCTATTATACCATTCATGTTTTGTTGATTCACACTATCGGCGTGATCTTATTCTTTATTTCGGGAAACGGTATGCAGCAGATAGTGGACAGTAATGTACCATTTTTATTCAGACCGATGCATTGGGGATACCCTTTATGGGTGGTGTATCTGTTGTGGATTATCGTGATTGCGATATTGTATCCTATTTGCAAAAGATATGATCGGTACAAATCTTCTAATAAAAAATGGTGGCTGAGTTATATGTAAGAAAACTTATTATTTTATCATCCCTTTTATCTCATTCAATTTCATCAATGCTTCAACAGGCGTAAGGCGGTTGATGTCTATTTCACTCAATAATTTCCTGATATCATCAAAAGTTTGAGAATGAGCATCAAAAATAGAAAGCTGCATTTGCGGGGCGGCAATATTTTTAATAGCCTCATTCATTTTTGTTTTATGACTTTTCAATTTAGCCTCGTCTGCCTCACCTGTTTTCTGTTCCCTGCTTTCTTCTAACTGCTGTAAAATGATATTAGCTCTTTCGATCAATGCAGGAGGCATGCCCGCCATCTTGGCTACATGTATACCAAAACTATGTGTGCTGCCACCGGGGGACAGTTTACGCAGGAAAATGATTTTATTGCCCACCTCTTTATTCGTTACATGATAGTTCTTTACCCTTGACAAACGTTCTTCCAGTTCATTCAGTTCGTGGTAGTGTGTTGCAAATAAAGTTTTAGGGGATGCGGGGGAGCTGTGTAAATATTCAACAATGCTCCAGGCAATAGAAATACCATCGTAAGTAGAAGTTCCTCTTCCAATCTCATCCAATAAAATCAAACTGCGTTGTGAAATGTTGTTGATAATGCTAGCCGTTTCATTCATCTCCACCATAAAGGTACTTTCGCCTCCGCTTAAATTATCGCTGGCACCTACACGTGTAAATATTTTATCTGTCAATGGAATCCTGGCCAATGAAGCAGGCACAAAACTTCCCATATGTGCCATGAGGGTGATCAATGCTGTTTGCCTGAGAATAGCACTCTTACCACTCATATTCGGACCGGTAAGAATAATGATCTGTTGCGCCGAAGGATCTAAGAAAATATCATTATCAATATAACTTTCTCCCACAGGTAAATTGCGTTCGATAACAGGATGGCGGCTTTCTTTTAATTCCAGTTCCAATCCTTCATGCAGTTGTGGTTTTTTGTATTGAAATTTCAACGCATTCTCTGCAAAACAAATCAGGCAATCGAGTATCGCAATGATATTACCGTTCACCTGTATCGGGGCGATATAATCCTGCAAAGCCATTAACAGCGCATCATACAAGGCAAGTTCTATGGCCAGTATCTTTTCTTCCGCACCGGTGATCTTCTCTTCATATTCTTTCAGCTCAGGTGTGATATAACGTTCCGCATTGGCAAGAGTTTGCTTCCGAATCCAGTCTTGCGGTACTTTCGATTTATGTGAATTGGTTACTTCCAAATAGTAGCCAAATACGTTGTTGAAACCAATTTTTAGAGAACTGATACCTGTTCTGTCGGCCTCTCTTTGCTGAATGTTTACGAGGTAATCTTTTCCCCCGCTGGCAATCTTTCTTAACTCATCTAATTCTGCATGCACACCTTCTTTCACAACACCGCCTTTGTTGGCAGCCACCGGAGGTGTTTCAACGATCTCCTGTTTTATTCTTTCGAGTATCAGGTGGCAGGGGTTCAATGCATCACCTAACCGTTGTAAATATTCGTTAGAAGAAGCGGTGCAGGCAGCTTTGATCAATTCCGTTTGCTGCAAGCCCTTAGCAAGCTGCATCACTTCACGTGGGTTGATCTTCTTCATTGGTATCTTGCTCACCAATCTTTCTATATCACCGCATTGTTTAATAAATTGTATCAACTGATGCCTGGCATCTGTTTCTTTGATCAGCACTTCAACGGCATCTAATCTTTCATTTACCTTTTTAATATCCTTCAAAGGCAATACTGTCCAGCGTTTCAGCAAACGGGCACCCATCGGGCTAACAGTATTGTCTAAAACTTTCAGTAAGTTATTGCCATTGTCTGCCCCACTGCTGATGATCTCCAGGTTGCGAATGGTAAAGCGATCCATCCACAAAAAATCATCACGCTCTATCCTTTGAACAGCGGTGATGTGTTGCAGGTTAGGATGCTCCGTTTCCTTTAAGTAATACAACACGGCACCTGCGGCCACAACACCACTGTGTAAATTTTCAACACCATATCCTTTTAAAGAATGTGTTTGAAAATGTTTCAGCAAACTCTCTGTTGCAAAAGCCTCATCAAATATCCAACTCTCCAATGTGTATGTATAAAACTTAACGCCAAAGGTTTCTTTGAACTGCTTCTGAAAGCTCCGCTGGAAAATAACTTCAGCAGGTTTTAAGCTCTGTAATAACTTATCAATGTATTCTTCATTGCCTTCAGCCACAAAAAATTCTCCCGTAGAAATATCCAGGAAGGCAACGCCTAAATTCGTTTCTGTGAAATGAACGGCTGCTAAAAAATTATTGCTGTTATGTTCCAGTAATTTTTCGTTGGTGGCAATGCCCGGTGTTACCATTTCTGTTACGCCCCGCTTTACAATGCCTTTGGCCTGTTTCGGATCTTCCAACTGATCGCAAATGGCAACACGGTAACCTGCTTTCACCAACTTGTGCAGGTAGGTGTCTAACGCATGGTGTGGAAAGCCTGCCAGCTCTGATGATGAGGCGGCACCATTGTTTCGCTTGGTTAACGTAATTCCCAATACTGCAGCGGCTTTTACGGCATCTTCTCCAAATGTTTCGTAAAAATCTCCAACTCTAAACAATAAAATGGCATCAGGATATCTTTGTTTGATGGCCCTGTGCTGCTGCATTAAAGGTGTATCGGCACTGCTTTTAGACATGGCGACAAATATAACCTGCGTTCATAAAAAGGATGAGGTTATTTTTGGGGTGTGACCAACTTGTGAATTGCTATTGGGCTGCTGTTGCGTCGCACTCTTGTACAGCAGAATAAGGGGGGCTATAAGAAAAGGCTACAACAAAAATATTTCATCATCATCATTTCATTATCTTGAACCTAGAATGAAGCGTTCCTTTTTATTGCTCCTACTTTGTTTTACCGTTTTGCTTTCACAAGCACAAACCTTAGGTGGTAATACTGTTTTTAATTTTTTAAATCAACCCAATACATCCCAACTTTCGGCTTTAGGCGGTGTAAATATCACCAACATCAGTAACGATGTGAGCATGAGTTTTCAAAACCCCGCCTTGCTTCGCACTCAAATGAATCAGCAACTTTCGGCCTCATTCAATAATTTTTATGCAGGTGTAAAAAATGCAAGCCTGGTATCGGCCTGGCATTTGGATAAAAGCAATACGAATATTGCAGCGGGTATTAATTACCTGGATTATGGTTCCATTACACAAACAGATGCAGCAGGAAACATTTTCGGAACATTTCGCCCAAATGATTACGTAGTGCAGGTTTCAGCTTCCCATGCTTATAAAGATCACTGGTGGATAGGTACTACAATGAAGTTCATCAGCAGTAACTACGCTCAATATAAAAGCAATGGGTTGGCTCTTGATATTGGATTGAATTATTATGATTCATCCAATTATTTCCAGGCAGGATTTGTGATAAAAAATATGGGTACTCAATTAAAAACCTATGACGGTGCCGGGAAAGAAGAATTACCTTTCGATATTGAATTAGGCATTACCAAACGCTTGCTGCATGCGCCGATACAATTCTCTCTTACAGCCCATCATTTGCAGGCTTTTAATACGTATTACAACGATACTACTTTCAATACTGCAGAAGGGATTGATAACGCAGCGGGTAAAAAATTCACAGCAGAAAAAATATTGTCACATCTTGTAGCTGCTGTACAATTTTATATCGATGAAAAGATCGAAGCCACGGTGGGGTATAATTTTTCACGAAGGTTCGACCTGAATGTGTACAACGCCACCAATGGTTTGAACGGCTTTACCATGGGCCTGGGTGTTTTATTGAAAAAGCTGCATATTCGTTATGCAACGGGCTTTTACCAGCAAAACATGTTTCACCAGTTTACGCTTAACTTAAATTGGAAGGGAGACGACCTATAAAACGAAGGCCAGCTAAAAAGCCGGCCCTGTGTTGGTTGGTTGGATAAGGGTTTTAAAGAGAACTACTCTTTACATCGTTAGAGGTCAGTTTGGCATGTGCTGCAGCTAAACGTGCAACAGGAACCCGGGGTGCTGAGCAGGAAACATAGCTCAGTCCGAGTTGATGGCAGAAACGAATAGACTCTGGTTGCCCACCATGTTCGCCGCAAATTCCAATCTTTAATTCAGGCTGAACCTTGCGGCCCCATTCTACTGCAATTCTCATTAGCTTACCAACTCCTTTAGTATCGAGCACTTCAAATGGGTTATTATGAAGGATGTTCTTTTCGGCATACAATGGCAAAAATTTATTTTCCGCATCTTCCCTGGAGAAAGAGAATGTAGCTTGTGTAAGATCATTGGTTCCGAAAGAGAAAAATTCTGCTTCTTTGGCTAATTCATCGGCTTCCATACAAGCTCTTACAACTTCTATCATCGTACCAAATTTAAATACCAGTTTTATCTTTTGTTCTTCTTCAATCTTTGCTCTTATCTCATCTACATAGCCTTTTACTTTTACTAATTCTTCAGCGGTACATACCTGCGGTACCATAATTTCCGGGCGAACATCTATCTGTACTTTCTGGCATTCGGCAGTTGCTTCTAATACTGCTTGTATCTGCATTTTATAAATCTCAGGATAGGTTAGTCCAAGACGAACGCCTCTGTGTCCAAGCATAGGGTTTATTTCATGCAGTTCATGCACCTTCTTCAGCATCTGTTCTTTTTTAAGAATGGCTTGATCTATCAGCTCTACACCTCTATCGTTAAATGGTAAGGTAGATGGTTCATTGAATAGATCTTCCGCATGTAATAAGCGCAGAGAGTTGAATAAATTGGAAACGCCGCTAGCTGTATCTTTTAAGTGGCGCAAATGCTGTATTTCTTCACGCAATTCTTCTTCTGTAGGCAGGAACTCATGTATTGGCGGATCAAGTAAACGAATCGTTACGGGTCTTGGCGCCATTGTAAGTAAAATATCTTTAAAATCCTGTCGCTGAATCGGTAATAGTTTATTTAATGCTTTTTGCCTTTCTTCTTCTGTGTTGGCTAAGATCATTTCCACTACGATCGGTAATCTTTCAGAAGCGTTGAACATGCGTTCTGTTCTGCAGAGGCCTATACCCATGGCACCATAGCTTAATGCTTTTTGTGCAGCATCCGGCGTATCTGCATTGGCGAATACTTTTAATGTAGAAGCCTCATCCGCCCAGGATAATAAGGTTTTTAGTTCATCGCTGAAAGTGGGGTCAACGGTAGGAATAACGCCTTGGTAAACATAACCGGTACCGCCATCAATGGTTATGTAATCACCTTCATGTAAAATCTTATCGCCAATTTTAGCCTGGCGAAGCTTTACATCCACTTCAATACCTTCTGCCCCTGCCACACAGGGTTTACCCATGCCTCTTGCTACTACGGCAGCATGAGAGGTTTTACCACCACGGCTTGTTAAGATACCTTGTGAAGCAAAAAATCCATGAATATCTTCCGGTTTTGTTTCTTCTCTTACAAGAATAACTTTTTCGCCGAGATGACCTAGTGTTTCAGCCCTATCGGCATCAAACACACAAATACCGGAAGCTGCGCCTGGTGAAGCCGGCAGGCCTTGTGATAAAGGTGTTGATTTATGTAATGCATCTAAACGGGGGTGCAGTAATTGTTCTAACATTTCTGGCTTAGTACGCAGCAAGGCTTCTTCTTTTGTAATGAGTCCTTCTTTGGCTATTTCTACCGAAGTACGTACCATAGCAGTGGCATTCATTTTACCGTTGCGTGTTTGCAAACAATACAGAATTCCTTTTTCAATGGTAAATTCAAAATCCTGCACTTCTTTATAATGGCTTTCCAGTTTATTTCTCAGTTCTTCCAGTTGTTTATACAGTGCCGGCATTTCTGTTTTTAGCTCTATAACGGGCTTGGGTGTACGAATTCCTGCAACTACATCTTCACCTTGTGCATTTACTAAATATTCCCCGAAGAAAACGTTTTCTCCTGTACCGGGATCCCGTGTAAAAGCAACGCCTGTGGCACTATCGTTACCCATATTGCCAAAAACCATGGCAACTACATTTACAGCGGTGCCATTTGCCATTTGAGGGGTGATGTTGAATTCTCTTCTATAATCAACGGCACGCTTGCCCATCCATGAATTGAATACAGCTTTGATAGCAATTTCCAGTTGGTCGAAAACATCGGTAGGGAAGGGCTTTCCTGTATGTTCTTTTACAACGTTTAAAAAACGATTACTGATCTCTATGAGATCTGCAGCACTTAAACCAATATCAACTTTTACACCGGCCTTACGTTTTACCTCTTCAAATTCTTTATCAAATTTTTCATCGGGAACACCCAGTGCAACCTTGCCAAAGAGTTGTATGAAACGACGATAGGCATCATAACCAAAACGTTCATTCTTTGTTTGAGCGATGAGTCCCTGGAGGGTATCTTCATTCAATCCTAAGTTCAGAATAGTATCCATCATTCCGGGCATAGACATGGCAGAGCCGGATCGAACGGAAACCAATAATGGTTTTTTAGGATCACCAAAACGTTTACCACTTGCATTTTCAACTTCCAGCATTTTTTGTTTCACTTGAGCCAGCACACCTTCCGGTAATTGTTTATGGGAATCAGCTAAATAATTTAAACAGGCCTCGGTAGAGATTACAAATCCAGGAGGTACATTTAAACCAATCTGCGTCATTTCACAAAGGTTGGCACCTTTACCGCCTAAGAGTTGCTTATTCTTTCCATCCCCCTCTTTAAAAGAGAACACATATTTTTTGAAGGGTTTATTTTTCTGGGCAGGAGCTTCAAGGAGTTCCACGGAGTGTTGGGTATCCATATCGTTAGAATTTAATCTAACGAAATTAGAAACAGGAAAAAGGGGGCAGAATGATAATTGTCATGCAAAAACGTGTACTTAATCATGTTTCTGCCAGATTAAAATTTGTAAATGGTAAATAAAAAGCAACCATAACAGGTTGCTTTTCGGTATAATCAGCTATGTTGGTCTATTAAGCTTCGATCATTTCGTGGAGGTATTGTTTTTCTTCCTTGAAAGCAACTCTAGGTTTCAATCCAAGCAATTCAAACATGGCATTATCCTCATCGAATGAAGGGTTTGGAGTGGTTAATAATTTATCACCCGCAAATATAGAATTGGCTCCGGCCATAAAGCACAGTGCTTGCTCGGCAACACTCATATCTGTTCTTCCGGCACTTAAACGAACCATGGTTGCAGGCATTAATATTCTCGCAGTAGCGATCATTCTTACCATATCCCAAATGTCTACTTTCCTGTTGTGTTCTAACGGAGTACCTTTTATGGGAACCAATGCGTTGATAGGAACACTGTCAGGATGTTTTTGCATTGTAGATAAAGTATGTAACATTTTGATCCTGTCTTCATGTGTTTCTCCTAAACCAATAATACCACCACAACAAACCGTTACGCCTGCTTTGCGAACATTATCTAGTGTTTTGAGTCTGTCTTCGTAGGTTCTTGTGGTAATGATTTCTGAATAATGCTCAGAGCTGGTATCCAAGTTATGATTATAGGCGTGCAAGCCTGCATCTGCCAATTTTCTGGCTTGCTCTTCTGTTAGCATGCCTAGCGTACAACATACTTCCATGCCTAATTCATTCACTCCTTTTACCATATCCAGTACGCGGTCAAAATCTTTATTGTCCCTTACTTCTCTCCAGGCTGCACCCATACAGAACCTTGTACTTCCGGCATCTTTTGCTTTTTGTGCGTAGGATAATACTTCTTCTTTTTTCATCAAAGCCTGAACTCCTATACCGGTATCGTAGCGGGCAGCTTGTGGGCAGTAGGCGCAATCTTCAGAGCAGCCACCTGTTTTTATGCTTAACAATGTACATACCTGTACTTCTGCAGTATCATTGTATTTTCTGTGCAAAGAAGCAGCACGGAAAATGAGTTCTAATAGGGGGGCATTGTATATTTCTTTGATCTCCTCAATAGTCCAGTTGGTACGAATATCTTGTTGCATATTTTTCAAATTGATGAGCAAATATATAAAGTGCTTTTTTATAGGAGCGGAATTATATCATTTTGATGGTGCTGCGAGAAAAAAGTATACTTCTCCAGATTCGTAAAACGCCTGAAATTCGGCTGGTGAAAGCGCGGATAGTTGCTGTAACCAGGATGGTAAAGTGTATATTTCATATCCTAACTTTTCTGAGAAATAGTTATACATCATTGCAGGCGTATTTTGATAAGCTTCAGCCCCTGCTTTCCCGAACTCAAATAGTATGATAGGGTTGGATCTACGAATGGTTTCTTCTGCCCCCTTTAATACCAGCATTTCTCCACCTTCCACATCTATCTTCAACAGGGCAATTTTTTTTGAAGATGGGATTATGTTATCAAGTAGATCGGTCTCCACTAGAATCGCCACATCCTTCTCAGGTTTATCATAAGCCCTTTTTTGTAAGCCGCTATATGCCATATCGGTTACCACGAGGTTAAAAGGTGCTAGATTTTTTTGATCAGAAAGAGCAATTTTATAAATATGAGCTATACTACCATATTTCGCTTCCAGCATATTGTATAACTCATCTATTGGCTCAAAAGCATAATGTTTATGATGAGGTGCCGCTTTGTGCATTAGCCTCAAAATTTTTCCTTTGTGAGCGCCTACGTCTATAAAAATACTCTCTGCACTGCTAACTCTGCTGATTACTTTATTTGTGAGCCTGTCTATTCTTTCGTTTTCTGTTAAACCAACAGGAAAGATTTTAATGATCTGTTTGACAATTCTTTTTATAATAGATTGTTCACTCAACGGTAGAAGGTTTTACGAAAGACACATAACGTTTCCACTTGTCTATCAGTTGTTGCATGTCATCGGGTAATGCTGTATCAAAGAATATTTCTTTCTTTGTTTTTGGATGAACGAAACCCAATGTTTTGGCATGTAAGGCACAACGTGGACAAACCTCAAAACAATTGTCAACAAACTGTTTGTATTTGGTATAAATCGTTCCTTTTAAAATTCTGTCGCCACCATATTCCCAATCGTTGAATAAAGTGTGACCAATATGTTTCATGTGTACTCGTATCTGGTGGGTGCGACCTGTTTCGAGTACACATTCTACCAGGGTTACATAATTATATCTTTCCAATACCCGGTAGTGGGTAATGGCATGTTTCCCCGTTTCTCCTTCGGGGTAGGCGGCAAACATTTTTCTGTGTTGATGATGGCGTGCAATATGTGCCACAATAGTTCCTTCCTCTTGTTCAATATTTCCCCAAACCAATGCTACATACTTTCTTTGAACGGTATGGTTAAAGAATTGTTTTGCTAAATGTGCGGCCGCATCTGCTGTTTTGGCCAATACAATTAATCCTGTTGTGTTTTTATCAATGCGATGTACCAATCCGTAACGTGGTAATTCATCTTCAGTAACGGATGGGTTTTGTTGCATCAAATGATAGGCAACGCCATTTAATAAGGTACCGCTATAGTTGCCAACACCCGGATGAACTACCATGTTAGGCGGCTTATTAATCACCATCACATCATCATCCTCATACACAATGTTCAAAGGAATATTTTCCGGTTTGATTTCCGTATGATCAGGGTTGATGAAGCTCATCAACACAATTTCATCACCCGGTTTTACTTTATAATTGCTCTTCACAATCTTACCGTTCACCGTAAGAAAACCGGCATCTATACCTTGCTGAATTTTATTACGGGTAGCCCCTTCGATACGCATCTGCACCCATTTGTCGATACGCAAAGGTTCCTGCCCTTTATCAACCGTAAAGGCTTTTCTTTCATACAGCTCTTCCGGCTGGTCTTGCTGTTCTATTTCAGGTTCCGTATTCATCTGTTTGCAAATATAGAGTGAGTATCTGTTCTGTTTTCAAATACATTTGTTTGGTTGTACATTCGCCCCATGAAACAAGATGTATTTTTTAAAGACCTCGGCCTTCGTTCTTACAAGGAAGTGTGGGATTTACAGGAAGTACTGCTGAAGCAAAACGTTGAGAAAAAAGCCTTACAATATACCCGAGAAACAACGGTTAACCATCTTCTTTTTGTAGAACATCCGCCTGTATACACGTTGGGGAAAAGTGGCAAGAAAGAACATGTTTTAATTGGAGAGGAAGAGCTAAAGGAAAAAGGAATTGAATTTTATCATATCAATCGCGGTGGGGATATAACCTTTCATGGATTGCAGCAATTGGTGGGATATCCGATACTTGATCTTGATAAATTCAACACAGATCTCGGCTGGTATTTGCGGTCGCTGGAAGAAGTAATTATATTAACCATGGCTGAGTATGGATTAAAAGGAGACAGAAGCCAAGGTGAAACCGGTGTATGGCTCGATCCGCATGTGAAAGGAAAGGAAAGAAAGATTTGTGCTATGGGTATTAAATGCAGCCGTTGGATCACCATGCACGGATTTGCATTTAATGTAAATACTGATTTGAATTATTTCAATTATATTGTACCCTGCGGTATTCAAAACAAGCAAGTTACTTCTTTGCAAAAAGAATTGGGGTATGTGGTGAATATGGAAGATGTAAAAGCAAAAGTGAAACGGAACTTTGAAGAAGTATTCAAGGTTCAGCTTATTTAGAATTCTTTTTCTAAATAGAATTTATTCTTTTCTTTCAATTTATCATCTTCATACAACTCGAAATGAAACCAACCGGCGTGCAGAAAATCGGCTTTATCTAAAACAAGATTATCTTCTTTTACTTGTTTAATCTGGAATAACTCTTTTCCTGACTCTTCAAAAAATACAATCCTGTATTTGTGCAGCTTGGTATTCGATAAAGCTATGGTTACAAACCCTTTTATATTGGTAAAAATAAACTGTGAAGGTTTCCATGATGGTTTGGCAACGAATTTTTTTAACATTACTTCATCCAAGCCGCTTGCCACAAGCGTATCTTTAGTTTTCCTGGAGATAGAATCCCGGAATTTTTTGAAATCTGCTTCCTCAAGTACCAGCAATAAAGAATCCCTGCTACTGTTATAAATGTTGATAAATCTCTTTTCAGCAGGCTTGTTATTCATCATATCATTGTTCACCGCAATATTACCTGCATCGGTAATATTGGATGTGTTGGATGGTAAAGATGATTTTGATTTTGTGAAGAAATACTTACCGTCTTCCAAAACATAAAATATTCGGTAGAATACTTTTCTGGAAGAAGATACATTATCTACAAAACCATTCTGCGGCAGGGCAGGAGACTGAGCAGAATAAATACTTGTAAAAAGTTTGGTGCTATCATAAGAACGCTGAACAACCAATTGTATACAATTGGAATAGGGGTTGATCCAGCTGATCTGTTTTTTTTCTTTTGTTAGCTGGTGAATGGTAAAATTGGGCAAAGTGTCTTGCGCCATTCCTTTGAAAGAAAGAAATAGGGTGATCACAAGAATTGCATAAAAATGAAGGCGGATTTTTCTCATCGAAAGCAAATATAAGAGGCTGAATGTTTTTAAAATGATAATATGCCTTGTGATAATGAACCATTGCCCTGCAGGCCTCCACTGTGAATTGCAGTAATAACAGCATCGGGAGGAAAATGGTCTTTCCGTATAAGATCGAGCAGCCCATACATCATTTTAGAAGTGTAAACAATATCAGTTGGTAATTGGTACCGATGGTATAATTCATTCATGAAATCGATTAGTGCCGGAGGATGCTTGGCATAGCCTCCGAAATGATAATCATGTAGAACAAGAAATTTTTTTTGTAGATCTTTTGTCGGCAATAAAGCTTTTATTTCATTTTCAATGGATAAATTGTTTTTCAAAACACTAACACCAATTACCTGCTGATTTGGTTGTGCGGATTGAATAAGTCCTGCCATCATGGTTCCTGTTCCTACAGCGCAAATGATATGGGTGGTATTGCTGGGAATGAATTCAGCTATAGTAGCCGCACCTTTGGCTCCGAGGGTGCCATAGCCACCTTCATCGATCCACAAACAGTTTTCTGCCGGATATTTTTGTTGGATGAAAGATTTATTATTGAAATCAGTTCTTGAAACAAAATGCAGCTGCATACCGGCTTCCTTTGCCTGTTGCAATGTGTGTGATGGAAATTGAGGTTGTTCTCCTCTGATAATCCCAATACTTTCCAGGTTCAATTCTTTTGCAGCATAAGCTGTGGCTACAATATGGTTGGAATAGGCGCCTCCCCAGGTAGCAATGGTTGAATACTTATTTTGTAATGCTTCCTCCAGGTAGTATTTAAGTTTAAACCATTTATTTCCGCTTACGATTTGGTGTACTTTGTCAAGCCTCACTACATTTAGTGAAATTACATCCCCAATAGCCGATTTTATTGCAATAGGATGATTGTATATTTCCTCAAAATGCAGAAAGGTCATAAAAGCTTATTATAAATTTATTGGATGGTTTACGGCTATCATTTAGCTTCGCAAAGATTAAAATAAAAAGTATGCAACCAACATTGGTGATCTTGGCAGCAGGTATGGCAAGCCGCTATGGTTCAATGAAACAGGTAGAAGCATTTGGACCCAGTGGTGAAACGATTATGGATTATTCAATTTACGATGCTATACGGGCAGGTTTTGGAAAAGTAGTTTTTATTATCCGTGAAGAATTTGCAGAGGCCTTTAAAGAAAAGTTTGAGCCAAAGTTAAAAGGGAAAATCGCTACCGATTATGTGTACCAGTCGTTAGAATCTTTCGTTGGTAACAGGGTTATTCCTGCAGAAAGAAAAAAGCCCTGGGGAACGGGTCATGCGGTATTGTGTTGTAAGGGAAAAGTAAATGAGCCATTTGCTGTAATTAATGCAGATGATTTTTACGGGAAAGATGCTTTTGAGAAAGCGTACCAGTTTTTAACACAGGATGTGAATGAAAAAACATACTGTATCGTAGGTTATGAACTTGCTAAAACACTCAGCGAAAATGGAAGTGTAAGCAGGGGTGTTTGTAAGGTTGATGCTGCGGGGAATTTAGTTGAGATTAATGAAAGGACTAAAATCTACAGAAACGATGGAGGCAAGATTTGTTATGAAGATGAATCTTCTATTAATGAGTTGCCGGACGGCTCTATTGTAAGTATGAATTATATCTGCTTTCACCCGAATGTGATCAATTTATGCGAAGATCTGTTTAATAAATTCCTTGATAGAAATATACGTGATCCCAAAGCTGAATTTTTTATTCCTTTTGTAACTAACCATTTTATTCAATCTGGTTTAGGAGTAGTTAAAGTTGTACCAACTTCGGCGCAATGGTTTGGTGTAACCTATAAAGAAGATGCTCCCGGCGTTAAAGCGAGTATTCATGGTTTGGTTGAAAAAGGAGAATATCCTGAAGCATTATGGGTATAGGGAATTGCGAAATATCATAAATAAAAAAAGATCCTGAGTTCAATCGGGATCTTTTTTATTCAACCAAAAACCAACTGTAATTATTTTTTATTGAAAGCCTGTACCAGGAATACACATGATTCCATCTGCTTAATCTGAGCTACTCTGTCTAATCCTTTCATTAAGGAGCGACTGGGTACTTTTATGGTTTCTACAGGCGAATCAGTCTTCTTGAGTTCATCCAGGAATTTATAAAGCGTTTTTGTTTTAATAGCAAAGGCAACGCCTTCTACTTGCTTTTCTTTTGTACTTAAGATACCTATGATCTCTCCATTTTTATTCAATACGGGGCCGCCACTGTTACCAGGATTAGCACTCATCTGAATTTGGAAGCTGCTTGTGTCGCCATTAAATCCGGACCTGGCACTTAAATACCCGATATTTGAAACTATTTCGTTCCTGGGGTATCCTAATGTGTAAATCTCTTCTCCCAAATCAACATTATTTTTTCTAAGGCTGTACGGAAGAGATTTAAGCGGTTTAAAATCGTGGTCATCTATTTTTAAGATGGCAAGATCTTTTGAATCATCATTGTAAACGATTTTGGCTGTGTATTCCTCTCCATTATTGATCACGTTTGCATAAGAAGAACCTTTTAAAACGTGTGCATTGGTAACAATATAGCCTTTTGGATCGATCAGGAAACCGGAGCCACTACCTTTAAAAACAAAATCTTTAGGAAGTTTAGATTCAACGTCACTTAACTTGTTGAACTGATCTTTTTGTTTATTCTTTACATATTCTATCTCACCCTTCAGCTGTTGAATTTGAGAATAGTTGTTAACTGGAGAAAGGTAGGCTACAAGAGCACTGATCATTAAAGCGATGGCTCCGCCCACAGAAGCGGCAATTGCAATATCCCTTCTGTAACGGTTCCACATTTGGATCACTTTACCCTTTAATGGAAGTTCCCCTCCTTCATTAATATCACCGATAGCCAGCAGTTTTGCATGCGTTTCATTCAATAGGTGTTTCATGTTGCTTTTATCAGCATACATGTCTATTTGATGAAGGAACATGCTGTGCTCAACCACCATTTGGTCGATTTCGGGAGTGTTTTTGCGAAGCTGTTCAAAATACGCTCTTTCGGCGGGTAACATGGTACCGTCTAAGTAGCGTTCAATTGCCTGCAATAAAAGAATATCTTCCATAATACCTATTCTCCAATATTATATTGAGCAAAGAATAATTTTTTTAGTCTGATCAAGCACTTGTACTTCTGATTTTTAGCATTGTCGGCATTAGTATATCCAAATTCTTTTGCCAATGCCTGCATGTCCATCTTCTTTATATAATATCCTTCCAATAAACTTTTACAAGGTTCGCCGAGGCTGTTCAATGCACGGTCCATTATCGAAAACTCAGCATTTCTTTTCTCATGAATTTCCATGTCTTCTTCAACCGAAACAGTCTCTTCAATATCATCAACCTGGCCTGAATATCTTCCCATTTGTTGAAGCCGTTTGAGCCAGAGACGCCTGCATATGGAATATACATAGGTGTTAATTTTTGAGGTTAAAACAAATGATTCACTTTTTGCTTTTTCATATAGCGCAATCATCGCTTCCTGAAAAATGTCCCTTGCATCATCATAAGAGCCATTGTTATTGAGAATGAAAGCCTGAACCATATTAAAATTGTTCTTATAAATGGTTTCAATGGCTTTAGAGTCATTGTTCGCCAATCCTTTTAATAATGCTTGTTCGTTTAACTCAGCTTTCACTATCTGAAATTTAATACTAGGAGAGGGATAAAAGTAACCCAAAAACAACCTTAAAAAATTTTTTCAAAAAAAATTGATACCATAGGTTACCTTTTTCCTAAGTCGGGTATTAACATCAAAATTCACTCACAAAAAAAGCTCACAACAATGAAAAAATTATTAGCAATCTTAGCTGTAGCTGGTGTAATGGCTGCTTGTAACAACGCTAAAACTGATGCTGCTTCAGCTGATTCTACAAAGAAAGATTCTGCAACTGTTGCAGTTGATACAACTAAGAAAGATTCTGCTGCAATGCCAGTAGATACTACTAAGAAAGATACTACTAAGAAGTAATTGATTAGATTACTATTGTGCGATTGGTTAGTGTAAAGCCAGCTTGCGGCAGGAAATAGTAAAAACTCTTTTTCATATGGCAAGCAATCGTTAGAGGCCGTTCCGTTTCCACGGAAGGGCTTTTTTCTTTTTAATACCTACCCTAATTCAATAGATAACTTTTAATGAAACATTCAATTTATTGAAAGTTGTACGACTATCAACTGTTAGTTTTTGAAAAAAGTTGAAAATAAATTTGTTTGAATAAAAATCCTTTTTACATTTGTTCTGCAATGAAAAAATCTTTCGCAAATACATTCTTTTATTTTTTCTTTTACTTCTACTTTAATCAAAGTAGCCGGGTTGTATTTGCAAAAGCTTAATTAAGAACAATCAACATACAGTCCCGGCCTAAAGCCGGGATTTTTATTTTATGCCGAAACGAGTATCAATACAAGGTTATGAGGGAAGCTTCCACCAGGTGGCTGCAAGGCAGTTCTTTGGTGAAGATGTAGAAGTAATTCCCTGTGCTACTTTCAGAGAGGTAGTAAAAATTGCTGCAAACAAGAAAGAAAGTAATGGTGGTGTTATGGCTATCGAAAATTCAATAGCCGGCAGTATTTTGCCTAACTACACTTTACTGCAAAAAGGTAATCTGAAAATAGTTGGTGAAGTATACCTGCCGATTAAACAACATTTATTGGTTAACCCCGGAGTAAGGTTGGAAGATATCAAGGAAGTACACTCACATCATATGGCTATTCAGCAGTGCATGGAATATTTGGATAAGCAAGAATGGAAGCTGGTAGAAACAGAAGATACCGCATTGAGTGCCATGCATATTCATAAAAAGAAGAGCCATCATATTGCGGCTATCGCCAGCTCTTTGGCGGCGGATCTTTTTGAACTGGAAATCATCGCCGCTAATATTCATACGCAAAAAAGTAATTATACCCGTTTTTGGATACTGGAAAGAAAGGAAACAGATACTGTAATTGAAGATGCTAACAAAGCTTCTGTAAATTTTGAAACCGATCATACGAAAGGCAGTTTGGCTAAAGTGCTTTCTAAGATTGCAGACGGCGGTATTAATTTAAGTAAGCTGCAAAGCATGCCTATTGCAGGTACCAACTTTAAATACAGCTTTCATGCTGATATGGAGTTTGATAATATTAAGCAGTTTGATAAGGTTCTCAACACTATTAAGCCGCTTACTGCAAACATCACTACCTACGGAATTTATAAAAACGGAAAACAATAAATATGCAACTGGCTAAACGTTTAGACGGGATTGGTGAATATTATTTTTCGCAGAAACTTAGAGAGATAGACGAATTAAATAAACAGGGGAAAAATATTATAAATCTCGGGATCGGTAGTCCAGATTTGCCGCCGCATCCTGATGTGATTAAGGTATTGCAGGAAGAAAGTGCTAAGCCTAATGTACATGCGTATCAGTCTTATAAAGGTTCTCCGGTTTTGAGAAAAGCGATGAGCGACTGGTACAGCAAGTGGTATGGCGTTGAATTGAATCCTGATACAGAAATATTGCCATTGATTGGAAGTAAAGAAGGCATCATACATATCTGTATGACCTTTTTAAATGAAGGAGATGAAGTGTTGGTGCCTAATCCCGGATATCCAACTTACAGAAGTGCAGTGAAGCTGTCCGGTGGTATTTGCGTAGATTATGAATTGAAAGAGTCGTTGAATTATCATCCGGATCTCAAAGCACTGGCTGAAAAAGATCTTTCGAAGGTGAAACTGATGTTCGTGAATTATCCGCACATGCCAACAGGACAATTACCTGAACAGGAATTTTTTGAACAACTGGTTGCGTTTGCGAAAGCGAATGGCATTTTAATTGTTCATGATAATCCGTACAGTTTTATCCTGAATGATAACCCGCAAAGTTTATTATCCGTTGCGGGTGCTAAAGACGTAGTATTAGAATTGAACTCGTTGAGCAAATCTCAAAACATGGCCGGATGGAGAGTAGGTATGCTCTGCGGTTCGAAGCAGAATATAGATGATGTGCTGAAGTTTAAAAGCAATATGGACAGCGGTATGTTTTTACCGCTGCAACTCGCTGCTGCAAAGGCTTTGAGCCTGGATAAGAGTTGGTACGACGGCGTAAACAAAGTGTACAGAGAAAGAAGGGAAAAGGTATTCGAGTTGCTGGATTTGTTACAATGTGAATATGCTAAAAACCAGGTGGGCATGTTTGTGTGGGCCAAGATTCCGGCTCAGTACAAGGATGGTTATGAACTAAGTGATAAAGTGTTGTATAACGCAAATGTATTTATCACTCCCGGTGGCATTTTTGGAACTGCGGGTGAAGAATATATAAGAGTGAGTTTATGTGGAAGTATTGAAAGATTTGAAGAGGCCATCAATAGAATTAAGAATTCATAATTACTAATAGTGCATTGCAATGTTTAATAATGTTACGATTGTTGGAGTGGGTTTGATCAGCGGGTCTTTTTCATTGGCATTGAAAGAAAAAGGTTTTGCCAAGCATGTGATAGGTGTGAGCAGAACGAAAGTCAGTGAACAAAAGGCATTAGAACTCGGATTGATTGATGAGGCATTGTCTTTGGAAGAGGCAGTTAAAAAAAGCGATTTTATTTATGTGGCTATCCCGGTAGACGCTACGATTCCTGTGATGAAACAGATCATGGATCTTGTTACCGATAAACAAATAGTAGCTGATGCAGGGTCAACAAAATATGCTTTGTGCGATGCGTTAAAAGATCACCCGATGAGGCAATGTTTTGTAGCAACGCATCCTATGTGGGGTACAGAGTACAGCGGCCCCGAAGCCGCAGTACACAATGCTTTCAGCGGAAGGGCTTGTGTGATTTGTGAAAAAGAAAAGAGCGATAAGGAAGCTGTTGAAATAATCGAGAAAATTTATAAAGAGTTAGGAATGCATTTGGTGTACATGGATGCCGATGCACATGATATGCATGCTGCTTATGTGAGTCATATTTCGCATATTACTTCATTTGCTTTGGCCAATACAGTTTTGGAAAAAGAAAAAGAAGAAGATGCCATTTTTGAACTAGCCGGTGGAGGTTTTGAAAGTACGGTTCGTTTGGCCAAAAGTAATCCGTCTATGTGGGCGCCTATTTTTATGCAAAACAGGGAAAATGTACTTGACGTTTTAAACGAGCATATTGCTCAATTGCGTAAGTTCAAAGCATGCCTGGAAAAAGAGAATGTGGAGTATTTGTATGAATTGATGGAGAATGCGAATAAGATTAAAAGGATCATTAAATAGGGGGCATACTGAAGGAAAGAGTAATGTAGGTTTTGATGTGTTGAACAGATGCTCGGAACGCACAAGTGAGTGACACAACAGGCGATGCCACGAAGGGGTGGCGCCGGTAAACTAAAACAAATAAAATACAGCAAGGGAGCGGATTTGAGTTACCTTTGCGGCAAAATTTAATAAGTAATGATTACATTCAGTGAGTTGGGATTAGATGCTAGATTGGTTCAGGCAACCGATGCGTTGGGGTTTGTGAACCCAACGACTATTCAAGAAAAAGCGATCCCTGTTTTGTTAAGCGGCACTAAAGACTTGATCGGTTTGGCGCAAACCGGTACAGGTAAAACAGCAGCATTTGGATTGCCGCTGTTAGATTTAATTGAGGAAAAGCAAAGATATCCGCAGGCATTGGTAGTTTGTCCTACCCGTGAATTGTGTTTGCAGATTGTTAATGAAATAGAGCATTTTAAGAAATTTATTCCGGGTATGCATGTGCTGGCTGTGTATGGTGGGTCGTCTATTGGAATGCAAATTCGTGATTTGAAAAGAGGTGTTCAAATTGTTGTAGCTACTCCGGGAAGATTGATTGACCTGATTGAAAGAAAAGCGATCAACCTTGAACAAATAAAATACGTGGTACTGGACGAGGCGGATGAAATGCTGAACATGGGTTTCCAGGAAGACATAGAGTTTATTTTGCAAAATACCCCACAGCGTGAAGCAACCTGGTTATTCAGTGCTACTATGCCCCCTGAAATTCGTAAGGTGAGCAAACGTTACATGAAAGAACCTTTTGAGGTAACGGTTGGTAAAGTGAATACTGCGAATAAAAATATAGATCATCAATACTATATAACACAAGCCCAGCAACGTTACGAAGCATTAAAGCGGTTAATCGATTTTAACCCGGGGATGTACGGTATCATCTTTACACGTACCAAAGCTGATGCACAGGAGATTGCCGAGAAGTTAACCAGAGAAGGCTACGATATTGATGCATTGCACGGCGATTTAACACAGCAACAACGTGATAAAGTAATGAACGCTTTCCGTGATAAAGCATTACAGTTGCTGATTGCAACCGATGTGGCAGCTCGCGGTATTGATGTGAAAGAAATTACACACGTGATTAACTATGAATTGCCCGATGATACAGAAGTGTACACCCACAGAAGTGGCCGTACAGGAAGAGCCGGTAGTACAGGTGTTTGCATGAGCATTGTACATAGCCGTGAATTGTATAAACTGAAAACGATTGAAAGATTGGTGCAAAGCCAGTTCCATCGTTTAGAAATACCAAGTGGAAAAGATGTTTGCCGTAAACAGTTCTACCACTTTATGGATAAGTTATTGCAATTAGATATTAGTCATGGTGATTATGAAACTTACTTACCCATGTTGCAGGAAAAGTTTGCAGATGTAAGTAAGGATGAAATTCTGCAACGTATGGCAGCACTGGAATTCGACAGATTTTTGAAGTATTATGAAAATGCTGAAGACCTTAACATCCGTGAACAAAAAAGGGATAACAGGAGAGAGTTTGCCGGAGATGGAAGAGACCAGGGCCGTACACGTGGAAGAGATAATAAAGCTGTAAGAAATGGTAATAGTGAATATGCAAGATTGTTTGTGAACCTGGGAACAAAAGATGGTTTTTATAAAGCCAGTTTCCTGCAGTTTATTTTAGATATGAGCGATCTGAAAAAAGATGTGCTGGGAAGGATTGATATGAAAGAGATGAACAGTTGGATTGAAATTGATAAACGTGCAGCCAAGCAAATGATCAGTGCAATTGATGGTAAAAATTATCGTGGCAGAAGAATTCGTATGAATGATGCCAACAGCAGATAAAATAACGTATCACTTATAATTCAAAACTCAAATGGAGCAAACATTAGAACACTCTAAAACGATTAGCGACGTATGGAATAAACGTCCCTTAATTATTAGCGGTCCTTGCAGCGCAGAAACTGAAGAACAAGTTTTGGAAACCGCAACCCGTTTGGCTGCAACCGGAAAAGTAGATGTATTACGTGCAGGTATTTGGAAACCCCGTACTCGTCCGGGTTCTTTTGAAGGTGTTGGAACAAAGGGCTTACCCTGGATGCAGAAGGCAAAAGAACTTACAGGATTACCTGTTGCTATTGAAGTGGCAACAGCCAAACAAGTGGAAGATGCTTTGCACTTTGGTATTGATATTTTATGGATTGGAGCTCGTACTACTGTAAACCCTTTCAGCGTACAAGAAGTTGCCGATGCATTACGTGGTGCGGATGTGCCCGTTTTAATTAAAAACCCTATCAACCCGGATTTAGAATTGTGGATCGGTGCTGTTGAGCGTGTAGCAAAAGCGGGTATTAAAAATATTGGTCTTATTCATCGTGGATTCAGTTCTTATGGTAACACAGAATACCGTAATGCACCTATGTGGCACCTGGCCATTGAAATGAAGAGAAGAAATCCTGGTATGATGATCATTAACGATCCTTCACATATCTGCGGTAACAGGCATATGTTGATGGATGTGGCTCAAAAAGCAATTGATCTTGATTTCGACGGATTGATCATTGAAAGTCATATTGATCCCGATAAAGCCTGGAGTGATGCTAAGCAACAAGTAACTCCTGAGAGATTGGGCGAAATGATCGGTAGTATTCGCTGGAGAACAGAAGATGTAGCCAGTGAAGAATATCATGCAGCTTTAGAAAAATTACGCCAACAAATCAATCATTTGGATGATGAGTTGATGCAAATTCTTGGTCAGCGTATGAAAGTAGCTGAAAAAATTGGTCAGTATAAAAAGGATAACAATATCACTATCTTACAAACCAATCGCTGGAACTCAATCCTCGAAAGAGCTTTTGCAAAAGGCGAAAAACTTGGACTTAGCAAGGAATTCATCACCAAATATTTTGATGCCGTACATATGGAAAGTATCAACCATCAGAATAAAGTGATGAACTCTTAATCATAAATCTTATTTATGTTATCAACTGTAGTACAAGTATCAGCTTCCGTTGCGTCGCACACTTGTACTGCAGTTATTCTACTCAACAAAAGAATACACCTCTAACGGGGTTGAGCATGAAAAAACAAACGTTCAGGTTCAGCAACAGTTCAACTGATTTTTATTTCGATGCCTCTTTCAAGCAATTGAAAGAGATCGTTTCAAAAGAGCACAGCATTATCATTACTGATGAAAATATTTTTGAACTGCATGCTGCTAAATTCAAAGGCTGGAAAACAATCGTATTAAAGGCAGGAGAAGAGTATAAAGTTCAGGCTACCGTAGATGCCATCATTCTTCAATTGATAGAATTAGAGGCGGACAGGAAAACAACTCTCATTGGTGTAGGTGGTGGTGTGGTTACCGATATTACGGGTTATGTTGCCTCCATTTATATGCGTGGTGTTGCATTTGGTTTTGTACCAACAACATTACTTGCAATGGTAGATGCAAGTATTGGCGGTAAGAATGGCATTGATGTGGGTGTATACAAAAACATGGTGGGCAATATCAGGCAGCCATCGTTTTTGTTGTATGATGTTTCGTTATTAAAAACATTGCCTGATGCGGAATGGAGCAATGGCTTTGCAGAAGTGATAAAACATGCCTGTATTAAAGATGCAGCTATGTTTAAATTATTGCAACAACATACGCTGGCATCTTTACAGCGTAGCAAAAAAGTGTTGGCACCATTGATAGAACGTAATGCAAAAATTAAGATCAAAGTGGTGCAGAATGATGAATTTGAAAAAGGCGAACGTAAGTTGCTCAACTTCGGGCATACATTAGGCCATGCTTTGGAAAACCAATATCAATTGTATCATGGCCAGGCTGTAGCTATAGGGATGACTTACGCAGCCGGTATTTCAAAACAATTGCTGAAGTTTAAACAAACGGATGCCGTTGTGAAAACATTAGAACAATATGGGTTACCTACTTATGCATCATTCGATAAACCAAAGGTTTTTGAAGTATTGAAGATGGATAAGAAAAGGGAAAGAACCGGCATCAATTATATTTTGTTAGAGAGGATTGGTAAAGGCGTTATTAAATCGATACCGCTGACAGAGCTGGAAGATATCATTAATCAATTTTAAAAGTTTTTCTTTCGGGAAATAAGAATATGATCGTAAGCGTATATCCTTCAACGTTAACCGGAAATATTCATGCACCAGCTTCTAAAAGTTCTATGCAACGTGCATGTGCAGCGGCTTTGGTGAGAAAAGGAGTTTCAATCATTCATAACCCCGGCATCAGTAATGATGATAAAGCTGCACTCAGTATCATCAAAGAAATGGGTTGCAACTGGGAAATGAAAGAAGGTGATTTGATCATCGATAGCAGTAATGCTTTTGTTCATACAATAGCTTCTTTACCTGCTTCTATTGCTATCAATTGTGGTGAAAGTGGCTTGAGTATCCGTATGTTTTCTCCTATCGTTTCCGTAAGTAGTGCCGCTGTAACAATTAATGGTCAGGGTAGTTTAGCTACAAGGCCAATGGATTTCTTTGATGAAGTTTTACCGCAGTTGGATGTTACAATCACTTCTAACAACGGTAAGCTGCCTTTACAAGTAAAAGGTCCGCTGCAACCGAGAAATATCACTATTGACGGATCGTTGAGCTCACAATTCTTAACAGGGTTGTTAATGGCTTATGCTGCTTCAAATGCAGACGCTGTAAGCATCTCAGTGAACAACCTGAAAAGCAAACCTTATGTTGATCTTACGTTGAAAGTGATGAGCGACTTTGGTTTGAATGTGCCTGCGAATAAAAACTATGAGCAATTTGTTTTCTCAAAGAATAAGCGTTCAATGCCTGAGAAAATAGAATATACAGTGGAAGGAGATTGGAGTGGCGCTGCATTCTTATTAGTTGCAGGAGCTGTAGCAGGAAATATCGTAGTGAAGGGATTGGATATTCAATCAACACAAGCTGATAAAGCTGTTTTAAAGGCTTTGATAGATAGTGGTGCCAGCATTTCAATCTCTGATGCAGCTATTGAAATAGGAACGGCTTCTCTGAAAGCCTTTCATTTCAACGCAACTGATTGTCCTGATTTATTTCCACCGTTAGTGGCATTGGCTTCTTATTGTGAAGGCACAACAGTGATTGAAGGTGTATCAAGACTGGCACATAAAGAAAGCAACAGAGGATTAACCTTGCAGGATGAATTTGGAAAGATGGGTGTTGAAATAATTTTGCAGGATGATTTGATGATGATCAAAGGTGGTAAAGGTTTGAAAGGAGCCAAAGTACATTCTCGTCATGATCACCGGATTGCCATGGCATGTGCTGTTGCGGCTTTAAAAGCAGAGGGAGAAACGGTGATTGAAGAAGCAGAAGCTATTAATAAATCATATCCTAATTTCTATGAACACATCACCTCATTAGGTGCAAGAGTTAACCAGCTGTAATTCATAACTTGTAAATCATATTCAAACAATGAATTCTTTCGGACGCATATTTCGTGTTTCTATTTTTGGAGAATCGCATGGAGAATCAGTAGGAATCACTATTGATGGTTGCCCTGCAGGATTATCTTTATCTGCAGAAGATTTGTTGTCTGATCTGGAAAGAAGAAAAGGTGGAAAACAAAAAGGAACAACGCCTCGCCAGGAAGCTGATTACCCTTTTTTTAAAAGCGGTGTTTTCAATGGGAAAACAACCGGATTTCCCATTACCATTTTATTTGAAAATAATAATACACGTAGCGAAGATTATCAAAAACAAAGAAGTATCCCAAGGCCGGGCCATGCGGATTGGGTAGCACATGAAAAGTTTGGTGGCAATGAAGATTACAGAGGTGGCGGGCATTTCAGCGCAAGATTAACAACAGGCCTCGTTGCGGCAGGTGCTATAGCTAAAAAGTTACTGAATCAAATAAATATCACTGCTTCTATAACAGAAGTAGGGGGAGAGAAAGATATTGAGAAGGGCTTGCAAAAAGCGATTGATGCTAAAGATTCTGTTGGGGGCATTATTGAGTGTGTGGTTACTGGATTACCAGTAGGTTTAGGAGAACCTTATTTTGATTCATTGGAATCTTCTTTGGCACATATGATGTTTGCGATCCCGGCTGTTAAAGGAGTGGAATTTGGGTCTGGTTTTGCTGCTGCCAAAATGTTTGGAAGTGAGCATAACGATGCCATCGAAAACATGCAGGGTAAAACAACAACCAATCATGCCGGTGGAATTGTCGGTGGTATTAGTAATGGGAATGATCTAGTTTTCAGGATCGCAATTAAGCCAACTTCTTCTACCCCTAAAGAACAAACGAGCTTGAATTGGGAAACGCAACAACAAGAAACTTTTTCTATTAAAGGAAGGCATGATCTCTGTGTTGCATTAAGAGCTCCTGTTATTGTAGAAGCTGCTACCGCATTGGTATTGGCAGATGCTATGCTCTTGGAACAAAGGATTCCAAGAATAATTAAAGACTAATAATGGAGAATATAATTTATCATATCACAACATTGCAGGAATGGAATGTGGCAAAAACAAAAGGTTTTTACGAAGCAGTTTCTTTATCTGTGGAAGGTTTTATTCATTGTAGTCTGGCAGCACAAGTAGATGGTGTGTTAGAAAGATATTTTAAGGGAAAACCAGACCTGGTAAAACTTACGATTGATACTTCAAAGTTGAATAATGTATTGAAATATGAATTAGCTCCATCGGTTAATGAGGTGTTCCCGCATATTTATGGTACGCTGAACCTGGATGCTGTGATAGAGGTTGCTAGTGTTCGATTTAATTAATAAAACCAATTTCACTTGTGCTATGCATCAGTTTATTATTAATGCTTCTATACAAATTATTCCTGTAGTGCAGGATAAGCATCCTTATGAATGGGTAGATGAGGCTATTGCGATTATTCAACAATCTGGTATTAAACACGAGGTGGGTCCTTTTGCTACCGTTTTAGAAGGCCGGTATGATGAAGTGATGAAGGTGATACATGATGTGAATGAATATTTATATTCCCGGAATTGTTCTGAATGGATCAGTAATCTGCAAATCCAGATTCGAAGTAATGGTGATATTACCGGTGAAGAGAAAACAGATAAGTTCAAATAATGCTATTGCAACTTTTGTAAGTCTGTAAAAGAAAGATTGAGTACACTAAATTGCCTGGGCCAACTATAATGCCACCATTCGGTATCCAGTTTCTTAAATCCATATTTTTCCATTGTTTCTTGTAACAAAAGCCTGTTGTGCAAAATGTTTTCTGAAAATTTCGTAAAAGAATGATGTGCTGAATCGCTGAAATTATCAAACCCTGTTCCCATATCTAACTCATGTTTTGAATTCAATTCAATTAAGGTAAGATCTACAGCAGTGCCCCGGTTATGGCCACTACCTTTCGATGGATTGGCAACATATCTTTCATCATGTATCAAATCCCAGAATTTTAATGTAACTGAAAAAGGCCTGTAAGCATCGAAGATTTTTAGTCCAAGTCCTTTGTTGTTCAGTTCTTTCTGAACAGCAAGCAATGCGTTGGCCGCGGGCTTTCTCAAAAATGTTGTGCTTGTGTTCGCAGAATACATCCGCTTATGTGTAAAGTTGTTCTTTGTTGCATATTTAAGATCCAGGCTAATCGATGGGATGTACTGTTTAATATCTATCATTTTTTCATTAGGATCTTGTTGAAGTGCTTGCAGGTACGCTCTTTTCGATGTGGTTAAGGGTAAAGAGTTTTCTTTTTTGGCATGGTAATTGGCAATAGGGCTACAACCATATATGAAAATAATCGTACTTACTTGTAGGATTATCATTGGTAATTGATTAATTTTCAACATCATGCATAGAGGCTTTGGAGTTGAATGTACAAATTTGAATGTATGAACAAACTTTTTTTACTGCTTACCATATTGATTACTACTGTGCGTGTCTCAGCTCAGCAGGATAGTGTGCAGGTAAAGCATACTAAAACCGTTACAGGTACTGCCAGCTTTTACAGTTTAAGCCTGAATGGTACTAAAACAGCTTCGGGAGAACGTTTTCATAATGATCAAATGACGGCTGCAAGTAATTCTTTTAAACTTGGTACAAGGGTTAAGGTTACTAACTTGCGTAATGGCAGAACTGTTGTGGTTCGGATTAATGATAGGATGCATAAAAAAATGGCTAAAAAAGGTAGGGTGATTGATTTGAGCAGAGCAGCTGCTAAGAAACTAGGGTTTATAAAACGTGGTTTAACAAAGGTTAGGGTAGAAGAAATAAGTAGTGAAGAATAGGAAGCAATTGGTTAATTTCAAGAATTAACGTAATTTTTCTAAATAAGTTGCTGCTATTATTTTTGTTCACACAAAAAAATACTTTATGAAGAAAACCCTACTGCTCTTTTCTGCATTTGGCTTGTTTGTGTCTTCATTTGCACAAACAACTGAATGGAAAAAAAGACCAACCTTGAGTGTAAATTTCTTTCTCAAAGACTTTAAAACCCCTGCTGCCATTGGAAATTCATCTTTAGCAAGTGTTCTGCGGGATAAACAGTGGACCAATGTTTCAGACATGACCCCGGGTTTATCTCTTTCTTATTTTGATGGTTTATCAGATTATGTAGATTTCATGGCTACATTAAGCGGTTCTTTTCTTGATTATCCATTTCTTTCTAAAAGTGGCCGAACCAATTTAGGGCAAGATAAGTTTTTAATGGAAGCTGATGCGGCCGTAAATGTTAAGCTTCTTACCGATAAATATTTTATGGTTCCTTACATTACCGGTGGTGTTGGTGCATCTATGTATGCTGGTAGTTATTTTGGTGCTTATATGCCAGTAGGTACAGGGTTGCAATTCAGGCTTGGTGAAGGTAATTTCATAAACCTGCAATGGCAATACAGGATAGGTGTAAGTGATCTTACCAATAATAATTTCCATTATTCTCTTGGTTTTGCATCTCCTTTAACAGATAAAAAACCTGTGAAGTTAGCTCCTACACCTCCGGCTCCGGTAAAAGAAGCACCAAAAGATTCGGATAATGATGGTATAACAGATGATAAAGACAAATGCCCAACTGTTCCGGGTGTAGCAAAATATGATGGATGCCCGGTTCCGGATACTGATGGCGATGGGATTAATGATGAAAACGATAAATGCCCAACAGAAAAAGGGTTGGCTAAATACAGCGGCTGTCCTATACCTGATGCAGATAAGGATGGTATCAATGATGAAGAAGATAAGTGTCCGAATGTTCCCGGCGTTGCCCGTTATAACGGGTGCCCTATTCCAGATACGGATGGTGATGGTATTAACGATGAAGAAGATAAATGCCCAACAGAAAAAGGAACCGCAGCTAATAGTGGTTGCCCTGAATTAAAGGATTTTAATTTCAAAGCAGAGAATATTCAGTTTGAAACAGGTAGTGCTAAATTAACAAAGGCAGCATTGGCTGAACTGGATAAAGGAGCTACTATTTTAAGTGAACATAGTTCCTTGAATATTTTGATAGAAGGTTATACCGATAACAGCGGTAAGCCTGCAAAGAATAAAGAACTGTCTCAAAAAAGAGCTGATGCTGTAAAAGCATATTTAATGAAGAAAGGCATTACCGAAGGTAGGTTAACTGCTACAGGCTATGGCGATGCAAACCCAATTACTGATAACAAAACAGTAAAGGGCAGAGCCATGAATAGAAGAGTTGAATTTAAGGTGAAGAAGTAAACTTTGCATCATTCGGTTTACTTTTCGATTGAATAATGAATACTAAAAAAGCCTCTTGAACAAAGAGGCTTTTTTAGTATTGTTATAATGATAGTTTACTTATACATGATCTCATAGTATTCGTGTGCCATCCTGTTACTATCAAACTGGAATCTCACATCACGCATTCCATTTTTCATAATCTGGCGCCAGGTATCATAGCTATCATAATATAATGGTATGATCTGGTTATCAAGTATTTCATACATCTTATTTAAATCATAAGCATCCTGGTCGTGAACAGACATATTATGGTAATCTGCTTTCGGAACAACAAAGCCGTTATTGCCATGATTTACAAATTCAGGTATCCATCCATCATCAGTTGAAAAGTTAACGGCTCCATTCATTGCAGCTGTCATACCACTTGTACCTGATGCTTCACGTGGTACACGTGGATTGTTCAACCAAATATCAGCAGCTTGTTTCAGGCGTTTACTTAATGCCAGTTCATAGCCAATAACAACCGCTACGTTTTTATAATTCTTGCTGAGATGTACAAGATTGTTGAACTGACTGATAGCCGGATAGTCTACCGGGTAAGGTTTTCCTGCCCAAATAATCTGAACAGGTTTTGTTGCATTGTTGATCATCCTTTCGAAACGTTCCAGATCCTGCGTTAGGAAATCTGCACGCTTATAACCAGCAAAACGTCTTGCCCATACAATGGTTAAAACATTTGGATCGAATATTTTTCCTGTTTGATCGGCAACAATTTCAAATGCACGTTTTTTTAAATATACTTTTCTGTCGTCAAAAGCAAGATCATTGCTTTCTTCCATGAAACGATATAATTGTTTGTCTGCCCAATACCTCCAGTTTTGTGCGTTGGTAATGGATGTGATCTCACAAACACCTTCATAATCTTTCCACATAGCACGACTAACATTTCCGTGCAGTGCACTTACCCCGTTGGCTTTTCTTGCAAAACGTAAAGCTGCTAATGAGTGATTGAACTGGTCATCTTTAACACCGGTTAATCGCCTTACTTCATCAATGCTTAAGCCGCAGAAGTAACTCATCTTATGGCAGAGGTAAATATCGTGTTTTTCGTTACCGGCTTCCTCCGGTGTGTGTGTAGTAAATACAAGGTGTTCTTTAACTTTTTCAACACTCTTGAATTTATTTAAAAGGTAAAAAGCTGATGATATACCATGTGCTTCATTCAGGTGATATACATCCGGATTGAAACCTAATTCATCAATCAGTTTTGCACCGCCAACACCCAATAAAATGAATTGAGCCACTTTAGTTGCAACGTTGGCATCGTACAAGCGATGGCAAATGGTTTGGGAAACATAATCGTTTTCAGGCATATCAGTACTTAACAAAAAGAGCGGAGCACTTTTGAAAGTCTCTGGATTGAGGTAATATGCTTTAACCCAAACCGGGTGATCGTGAATAAGGATTTGAAATTTAATACCGGTATCTTCCAGAAAAGAATAATGCTTTTCCATCCATGCAGGTTGCAATGTTTGGTCCTGGTTGCGGGTTTGATCGTAATATCCGTATTTCCAAAGAATACCAATACCAATCATATTTTGTCTTAACTCATACGCACTCCTTAAATGAGAGCCAGCTAAGAAACCTAATCCACCACTGTAAATTTTGAGAGGTTGATGAATGGCAAATTCCATTGAAAAATAAGCCACTTTCTTGGCGTATTGCTCATCAATAGAGTAGGGCACATGGAAGCTTCTGAAGTTCATAAGCGATTGTTTCTTTGATCAATTAGGGGTGCAATATACTTGCTTTTATTTAAAATGTACTTTTTACACATTAGCTGTGCGTAAGTAACAAATATTCCAATTTTGGTTGAGTTTACCTAATATGTCAACCTGCACTTTTTCACCGCAAACCTTTGCGGGGTAAATGCTTTTATATAGTGAGTAAAAAGCTTTCATTCTTATCATTTCCTTTTTGAGCTTTTAGGTTCTTTCTTTTTAACGAACGTGTCGTTAAAAAAGCACTGCATGCCCCGCCTGTTACCACAACTTCCTTTTTCTTTAAAATGTATTTCATTGCCTTTAAAAGAAAAATCAATTACACAAGGATCTCCACCTTCACTATAAATAGCAGTTGTTGCAGAGGTAAGTTTCATTAGGCCTTTCAATTCTCCAATGCATGTTCCATCATTCTTTTCAAAGTGAATAAAGAATAAATAAGATTGCTGGTTTCTTCCATCTCTGATAGAAATGAAATTCTTTTTATTCTGAACATAATTACCACTGTATTTATTCTTTTTTGGAAATGTATCTATCGGGTCTATGATCTCATCAGCTTTTTTAGCATCTTCATTACCATCGTTAATAATTACCATAAAACTATTTCCGGTGTTATAGACCCATCCAATGCGTGTGAACATTAATTGCTTATCTGCATTTAGCTTTTCTCTGCTTAGTAAAAAGGTTGGCTCTTTATTAATGTTTACAGAATGATAGTAACCATCATTTGATGTATTGGATAATATTTCTTTGGCAGCAAGAAATTTATTTTTCTTATCTAAAACAAAAGCCACCATCTGTGTTTTTTTGTTATGGATAAAATTGGCCAACAGGTAATCTTCTTTTTGCTTTTCTATTCTTCCGATAGGATGAATATCAGCTTTTGAAGCATTGTGAATGATTCTATTAACAGAACTATCCGGTATGAATTGAGTAAGCACTTTGTAACCGATCAGCGTACTATCTGCTAATTTGTTAATGTTGGTATCAGCAGCATTGAAAGGAAGTGCCAACGGCTTGAAAGCAGCGATAAAATCATTTACTTTAACTGGCTTATCGCCGGATAAATCCACTTTTTTCTCCTTACAGGCGAGCAATATAACTGCTGCAAACAGGCTTATCCATTTTTTCATGCAGTAAATATATTTCGATAAAAGTAAAGCTTCTGCAAATAGTTTTAATGGGGTGGTAACCAATATGATATTAAATTTGGTTTTTACCTTGTTATGAGTTTAACACATCATCAGGTTGAAAATTCTTTAGCAGATGTACACGAAAGTGTAGATACCACTCAACCCAGAAAAGGGTGGAGGAGGGTACTGGCATATATTGGCCCGGCCTACCTGGTAAGTGTTGGTTATATGGATCCTGGTAACTGGGCAACCGATTTGCAGGGAGGGGCCAGGTTTGGATATCAGCTCATATGGGTTTTGTTAATGAGTAACCTGATGGCATTGCTGTTACAGGGACTAAGTGCTCGTTTGGGTATTGTAAGAAGAAAAGATCTGGCACAGGCCAATAGGGAAGTATATCCGCCTCTTGTAAATTTTTGTTTGTACATACTTGCTGAAGTAGCAATAGCAGCCTGTGATTTGGCGGAAGTGCTGGGGATGGCATTAGGTATTCATCTGCTAACGGGATTGCCATTGATATGGGGTGTTGGAATTACGGTATTGGATACATTGGTTTTATTGTGGTTGCAGAATTATGGTATTAGAAAACTGGAAGCATTTATTATCGGACTTGTAGCCATCATCGGTCTTTCATTTCTAATTGAAATATTTCTTGCCAAACCTCATTTGCCTTCGGTTTTTAAAGGGTTCGCTCCATCTATGTTGCATGATGAATCGTTGTATATTGCTATTGGAATAATTGGGGCTACCGTAATGCCACATAATTTGTATTTGCATTCTGCACTGGTACAAACAAGAAAAATCAAGTGGGATATAAACGGGATAAAACGTGCTATAAAATATAATCTTATAGACAGTACAATTGCGTTGAATGCAGCTTTCCTCGTAAATGCAGCTATCCTTGTTCTGGCAGCATCGGTATTTTTTACTACAGGTAATACCCAGGTAGCAAGGATTGAAGATGCTCATGAACTGTTAAAGCCGCTTTTGGGCAGTAAAGTGGCGCCAATATTATTTGCCGTTGCATTAATTGCTGCTGGTCAAAGCTCTACTGTAACAGGCACATTAGCCGGACAAATAGTAATGGAAGGATATATTCGTTTGCGTATTAATCCATGGCTCAGAAGATTATTAACCAGGCTGATTGCCATTATTCCGGCGATGCTCACAATTCTTCTTTATGGTGATGCTAAGATTGATGATCTCTTAATACTTAGTCAGGTAATATTAAGTGTACAATTAGGTTTTGCAGTTATTCCGCTTATACATTTTGTGAGCGATAAAAGATCAATGGGGGCATTTGCTATTAAACCTCTCACCAAAATCGCGGCATGGCTGGTTGCTGCTGCGTTGGTTTTCTTAAACGTTAAAATGGTAGCAGAGCAATCTCTTGCAGTTTTTAATAGCAGCGGAATGTTTGTTTGGAAGGCTGTTATAATAATTGCTGCTGCTTTATTTATATGGCTGTTTATAATGATGACTTTCTTGCCTGTTGTTCAGCGAAGAAATCAGCTTAAGTTATCGAAGCTGCATGGAGATATTCCTTCTCTTCAAAATCTTGAAGTAAAAACATCAACTAAAATTGGAGTAGCATTAGATTTTAGTGAAAACGATAAAGTGCTTATTGCACATGCAGTTTCACAAGGAAATAAAATGGCTACTTACGTTTTACTGCATGTGGTAGAAAGTGTTTCCGCAAAATTTTTAGGAGAAGAAAGTGATGATGATGAAACTCGAAAGGATATGGAGCGATTGAAAACATATGCAGCAGAATTAACACAGATGGGTTACTCTGTTGAATATGAATTGGGTTATAGAAACAGAACAGGAGAAATAGTAAGAATAGTAAAAGAGTATAATGTAGATCTTTTAGTGATGGGCGGACATAGGCACACCGGGATAAAAGATTATTTATTCGGCGAAACGATTGAAGCAGTTCGGCATGAAGTATTAATACCCGTGTTAATTGTAAATGTATAATTACAAACTAAAGATTCACAAATCCTTTCCTGATTGCCTCCAGTGCCATACCAACCCTGCTTTGAACATTTAATTTTTCAAAGAGAGATTCACGATAACCATCAACGGTTCGTTCACTAACATTCATTATGGCAGCTATCTGTTTATAGGTAAGATCGCTGCAGGCGTATTGCAGGAATTCTTTTTCTCTTTCGGTGATCTGGTTTTGTTCGTTTCTCGATTCGGTTAAAAGTAAACGGCGAAAGTTGATGTTACTGGCATCGCCATTGTAATATCCTTTGGTATCTATTTCGTGCAATGCTTTTTCTAGTTCAGAAGGATGTGTATCTTTTAAAAGATAGGCGCAACAGCCAGCTTTAAGCATTGCTATGATAGAATCATCATTATCGTTCATTGAAAGCGCTACCAGTTTTATGGCGGGATATTCTTTGTGCAGCCACTCTGCAGTTTGAATACCATCCATTACAGGCATCGTAACATCTATCAGCATTATATCCGGTAATACTTTAAGGGTAACGAACTTATCTTGTAATTCTTTCCCATTCGATGCTTCAACCACAACATCATAGCTATTAAAAGTAGCGAGCATTAGTCCAAGAGATTTGATGAACAGTTGGTGATCATCAACCAATCCAATATTCGTTTTCATCAGGCAATATTCATTTTAATCGGCAGTTTAACTACAACTTTGGTCCCATTATTTTGTTCAGACATCCATTGAACATGCCCTCCCAATAATCGTGTTCTTTGCTTGATATTCATAATACCCATCCCGGTCATCTGATTAGTAATATCAAACCCAATTCCATTATCTTTAATAACCACTATCAGTGATTTATCTATTTCCTCCACCAAAATATGTAATTCGGAAGCTTGAGCATGTTTTAAAATATTTTGCATTGCTTCTTGTACAATTCTAAACAAAATTATTTGTTCGTCTTTTTTTAATTGGATAGAAGGAGGTAGTTGAACACTGATCAGCATTTCTTTAGCAGTTCTTAACCTGTTAATTTCAGTATTAAGATTTTGGGAAAAACTAAATTGTTCTAGCCATTCTTTATTCAGCGATTTTGAAAGAGCCCTCAACTCTGTTATTGCTTTAGCAAGTGTATGTTCTGCTTCCAGCAATGTAGCCGGTGGTTCAGAGAGATTTCTTTCTGTTACACCTAATAACATTTTAGTACTCCCGAGTAATTGGTTAATATTATCGTGTAATTCTTTTGCTAGAATAGAAAGCGTATTTTCCTGAACTTCTATCTGGGCTTGCAATAATTGTTGTTCAAATTCAGCTTTGGCTAATAAAATTTCTTTCTGATGTAGTTTCTGTTTTTTTTGATATTCAAAAACAAATGAAACAATCAGTACCCCCACAAAAATCACAAACAGAGTTCCGAATATTGTTCCAATTACAATGTATTTTGTAGCGGAACTTTGAAGAAAAAAGAAATTGTAAAGCACGTATATAATATAGTATTTATGAGATTTAGGAAAAAGCTGAGTGGATAAATAAAACTACTAAAATTATGTATTGCTAAAAAATATTGAAAAAATGTATAAAGTATTACGTTTCCGAGTGAGTAAAAAAGCAGCCCTGTTGTAATCCAGAAGTAAGGATTTTTAATAAGCTTTACCTCGTATAGATTGTTTATGGCATGTTTAAAATAAACAAGACACAGATAAGAAATGCAAGTATTACCTGCCATATATCCGTAAGTGGCAAAAACGTTTAAAGTTCTTTGTAAAATGAGATTCACAATTATAACTGCATATGTTATAGCCAACAGCCACTTGATATTTTTTTTATTTTTTTGGGTTTGAAAAAAATTAAAAAATAAAAAAAAATAAAAATTCAATTCTATTAGAATCTGGATATTGTAGATCCAATGATTGCTGTTCTTGTAGTTGAAAAGATGAAATAAAGAGCCCAATTCAACGATGTTCGTGAAAATTAACATAGGTACAAACCACCATAATATTGTCTTTTTAAGATTGGAATAATTGATTAATCCACTCATAAGGGCTAAAAATTCAGATACATGTATTGGAAGCGTATTGGGCATTATGGTTCTTTATTAATGTTTGGACTGAAGGAATATTTGATAATCAATTCTCTAATATTCCAGTAATCAACTTTATTACCCGGGAAAAACCCCCTCTTTTAATGGGATTTTTACGGGCAGTGATCGTTATTTTTTTAAATTTCTTTGCTTAGCAAAATTATAATGATAGTAGCATAATTAATTACAATCTTCTTATTGGGGAGTAAAAGTCATTGACTTTTCGGCAGCGGTTTCAACCGCTGTTTTTTATTTATGATATAAACAATGAAATCGTTTGCGTAAAAATTCTTTTCTAATTTCTCATCCAGCTGTCGTTCCAGAAAACCCTATGCAGCCTGAAATCCGATCCGTATGCTCGTAAAATGGGGTAAAGTTTTTAAAAAAACGTACCACCCGTTTTGCTACCACTTAGTTTTTGTTGGTCTATAAAATGTGTAAAGCACTACATTTGTGAACGTTTTTAAAAACCTAAAAGCAGCTGTTTTATGCCTCAAAAAATTAAAGTAGCCAACCCCGTAGTAGAACTGGATGGCGATGAGATGACAAGAATCATCTGGAAGTTTATTAAAGACAAATTGATTCTTCCTTACATTGATGTAGATATCAAATATTTTGATCTGGGTGTTGAATATAGGGATCAAACCAATGATCAGGTTACCGTTGACGCAGCCAACGCTATAAAAGAATATGGTGTTGGTATTAAATGCGCTACCATTACACCAGATGAGGCTCGTGTAAAAGAATTCAACCTGAAACAAATGTGGAAGAGCCCCAACGGAACCATCCGGAATATTTTGGATGGTACAGTGTTCCGTGAGCCCATCGTTTGTAAAAATGTTCCTCGTCTGGTTCCCAACTGGACGGCACCTATCTGTATAGGTCGTCATGCTTTTGGTGATCAGTACAGGGCTACAGATTTTGTTACAAAAGGCAAAGGAAAATTAACCATCAAATTCGAAGGTGAAGATGGAACCGTTCAGGAATACGAGGTATTTAATTTCAAAGGTGATGGTGTTGCTCTGGCCATGTACAATACTGATGAAAGTATCAAAGGCTTTGCACGTGCCTGCTTCAACCAGGCCTTGATGAAGAAATGGCCTTTATACCTTTCTACCAAAAATACCATCCTTAAAAAATATGACGGTCGCTTTAAAGACATTTTTGAAGATATCTATCAAAATGAATTTAAAGCTGCGTTTGATGCTGCTGGCATTACGTATGAACATCGTTTGATTGATGATATGGTAGCCTCTGCTTTAAAATGGAACGGTAATTTTGTTTGGGCTTGTAAAAATTACGATGGCGACGTACAAAGCGATACCGTTGCTCAAGGCTTCGGTTCTTTAGGTTTAATGACTTCCACGCTTGTAACTCCTGATGGTAAAGTAATGGAAGCAGAAGCAGCGCACGGAACTGTTACCCGCCACTATCGTGAACATCAAAAGGGTAAACCTACATCAACCAACCCAATTGCTTCAATATTTGCATGGACAAGGGGACTGGAATTCCGTGGTAAATTAGATGGCAACCAGGAGCTGATTAACTTCTGTCATGCACTGGAAGAGGTTTGTGTGGAAACTGTTGAAAGTGGCAAAATGACAAAAGACCTGGCCGTTTGTATTTACGGAAATAAAGTAACCCATGGTGAGCATTACTTGTATACTGAAGAATTTCTGGATGAATTAGATAGGAACCTTCAGAGGAAGTTAGCTTAAACCTTTCAATTAGCTAATAAAAAAGAGGCGTTACATAATTATTCGTAACGCCTCTTTTATATTCTGTAAGTAATAGAAAACAAGTTTAGTATCTCGAAAAAGCCATTTCCGTTTTTGTAGGATCTGTTAATTTTCTGTCGTCGAGGATTAATTTGTAGTTACAGTTCTCGCAGGTTGGTATCATGATTTTTCTGCTATACTCACCATTATCTTTTTGGTACATCAGCTGGGATTTCCAATTGTTGAAATTACCCGAAACCTTCACCTGCGTTAATACCGTTTTAGCATAAGTAATTTCCTGCCAGTGCATGTTTCTAGCTAATGGTATAAGTGTAGACCTTTTATACCATTCTGCTGCAAGATCAAATTGGTAATGGCGGCTATACACGTACTCATAAGCCAGGCATCCTATATACTTATTCATTCCATAAATATATCCAGCTACCTGTAAGCCCATGTTGCTGTTGCCTCCTACAAAATTAGGGGCATTGGCGTAGAAGCGTAATAAAGCCCAATATAAGCCCATGTCTTTGGGATTATTATTGATTTGTTTGTGTAAATTTTCTCTTAATTCAATCGCTTCTTTATAAGTATAAACTTTGTTTAATGGAGCCAGGTTATCGGCTTCTGCATCCACTTCCTGTAATGTAATATTTTCAGCCTCCGATGCGTTATCGAAAGGATTATCGGGTAGTTTAAAATTGGGTTGAATGATATTAGGGCTAATATCTTTCTTTGCCAGTCCTTTTATCTCAAACCAATCACTCACGGGCACAGCAAAAAACGCTGGCAAAAAGGTGAATAGTAACATTAACCTCATGTGTATGAATGTTTAATTAGTCAACCAATAAAAAGTAAACGGAGATTTTACAAGGATTGGAAACGAAAGTTATTCAAAAATATGTTTTTGTGATGAATAATTATAATTAAATGATGAATATTAGTGAGGTTACTGCAACACCTCGCCAATTACTTTACCTACGCAGCCGCTTGGCATTTGTATATGTAGCAGAGACGCAATGGTTGCAGAAATATCGGTCATATATGTTTCCCGGTTCAGCCTTCCATGGTTTATGCCCCAGCCATAGAATAAAAGCGGTATATGGGCATCGTAATTATACCAGGCCCCATGGCTCATACCCGTTTTTCCTGCATCCATAATGCCCGATTTGGCAATAATCATCAAATCGCCACTGCGCTGGGGGGCATAGGCATTATTCAACATTTCTCTAATAGTTTGTGGTAGTGCAGAAGTGTTGCAATTCTTTAAGTCCACTACATTTAAAACCTGATCCTTCTTCAACAGGTATTGCTTTATCATTTCTTTGGCGGTGGTTTCATCAATTTTTACTGTCGGGAATTTTTTGATATACTCAAACTCCGCATGGTTCAGGTAAACATTATACTCGTTTACGGCACTCACCAGGTCTCCAATGTTTACTGCTTTTTCAAAAATAGCATTTAGCTCATTTTTAATGGCATTATCATCCCACCTGCCACCCGGGATATGGTGTTTTTGCAAGAATTCAGGAATATGTGCACCGGCATGATCTGCAGTTAGGAATACTGTATATTCATTCTTACCAACTGTTTTATCCAGGTAATCAAGCAAGTTGCCAATGGTTTCATCCAGCCTGGCATAAGTATCTAACTGCTCCCAGGAATTAGGACCAAAAGCATGACCTACATAATCAGGAGAGGAGAAACTCACAGCTAAAAAGTCTGTTGATGCTCCTTTTCCCAGCTTTTCACTACTAATTGCCGCTTGTGCTAATTCTTCTAAGAGATTATTGGCAAATGGAGTGGAGGCTATTTTACTGTAGTCCTTTCCCTTGTATTGTTGCAAGTTGTAGGGTAAACCCAACTGGTCTTTTTCAAAAGGTTTAGAAGCATATTCGTTTTCTTTTGTATCACAATATTGCTCATACACATTTTGGTCTAAGAAAAGGTTCCAATTCTTTTCGTAATAATTGTCAACCAGTTTTCTATTGTTGAATTGTTGTACCCATTCAGGTAATTGTTGCATGTAATATGTACTGGTAATAAAGTTGCCACTTTGGCCATCGTACCAAAAAGCAGCATTGGCGGCATGGCCGGCTGGCAGAATAGCACCACGGTCTTTCATGGAAATACCAATAACTTTACTATGAAAATTGGTGGCTAACCTAAGCTCATCGGTAATGGTAGTGGTCCACAAATTAACAGGGCTCATTTGGCCAGCCTCTCCTGCATCACTTCCTACGCCTTGTACATTTTTATCTTCCACACAATACACTGCTTTTTGTAGGTTATTATCGTACCAATTATTGCCTGTAATACCATGAATGGCTGGAACGCTGCCAGTATACACGCAGGAATGGCCGCAAGCCGTAACTGTGGGTAAGTAAGGAACAATGGTATTATCGCAACTAAAACCATCACCCATTAATCTTTTAAAACCACCATTGGGTTTATAGATATCGTAAAAACGATAGAGATAGTCCCAACGCATTTGATCTACCACAATACCCACCACCAGTTTGGGCCTTGCAACAGGACTGGTAGATTTTGTTTGTGCTGTGCTATGAAAAGTGATAAAAAAGAAGAACAGGTACAGTGTAATACGTTTCATTTAGCTGTGTTTTAATTCGATAAAGTACAAATGTAAAGGTAATCGTATGCAAGTGAAATTGAAGTTAGGTTAACAAGTGGTAAAATCTTATGGTTGGCTTATTGTTATCAATAAGTTACCTTTGCGGCGATATTTTAAAACGGGTTTGTGTTGAAGGAAGGTTGCTGATTAGCGAACAGAATGTTGAAGAGTGCGACGCAACGATGCATCAAGATTGGTATGGAAGCCCGGTACCCAAAATTTTACTACTTAATCTTTAGAACATAAATAGCAGTTATGGCAGACATTTTTGAAAAACTGATCAAGAATTACGGCCCTATTGGCCAACACCGTGAGAGAGCACATGGATATTTTGCGTTTCCTAAACTGGAGGGTGAAATTAGCAGCCGTATGCAGTTTCGTGGAAAAGAAATGATCGTGTGGAGCTTGAATAATTATCTTGGATTGGCTAACCATCCTGAGATCAGAAAGGTTGATGCAGATGCTGCCGCGGAGTTTGGACTGGCTTTACCAATGGGGGCCAGGATGATGAGTGGTAACAGTAATTATCATGAACAGCTTGAACAAGAATTGGCTGCATTTGAACATAAGGAAGATGCAATACTGATGAACTTTGGTTACCAGGGTATCATGAGTGCCATTGATGCGATCTGCGGAAGGCATGATGTGATTGTGTACGATGCAGAAAGTCATGCTTGCATTATCGATGGCTTGCGTTTGCATCCCGGTCATCGTTATGTATTCAAGCATAATGATGTGGCTGATTGTGAAAAACAATTGGAACGGGCGGCTGCATTGATTGAAAAACAAAAAAGCGGTGGAATACTGGTAATTACAGAAGGTGTGTTTGGAATGGCTGGCGATCAGGGCAAATTGAAAGAGATTGCTGAATTGAAAAAGAAATACCAGTTCCGTTTATTGGTTGATGATGCACATGGTTTTGGCACTTTGGGTGCAACAGGCGCCGGTGCAGGCGAAGCACAGGGATGTCAGGATGAGATAGATTTGTATTTCAGTACGTTTGCGAAGTCAATGGCTTCTATCGGGGCATTCATGGCAGGTCCGAGGGTGATCATTGATTATATCCGCTATAACATCCGCTCTCAAATCTTCGCAAAGAGTTTACCCATGCCACTTGTATTAGGTAACCTGAAGCGTTTGGATATGTTGCGTACCATGCCCGAACTGCGTGAAAAGTTATGGAGCAATGCATTAAAACTGCAGAACGGATTGAAAGAAAGGGGGTTTGATATTGGGAATACAGATTCTGTGGTTACACCTGTTTATATGAAAGGTGGCGTAGAAGAAGCTACGGCAATGGTGATGGATCTTCGTGAGAACTATAATATTTTCTGTTCAATCGTGGTGTATCCTGTTATTCCGAAAGGGCATATCATTTATCGCCTTATTCCTACAGCAGCACATACCGATGAAGACATTGAATTAACGTTGAAAGCATTCAGTGAAACCAAAGCTAAGCTGGATGCCGGTGCTTACAAAGTAGAAGCCATTCCTGATATGGCGGAAGCAAGATAAATTTGGAATTATAGATATAAAAAAGCCTTCTCATTCCTGGGAAGGCTTTTTTAATGCATGTCTTATGTTTGTATTATAACTTTTGAATTAGCTCATGAGCCATCCTTACATAATCATCGTTTTTTTGTTCGGCTGCAACGCTGGCGCATTTTTCAGCATCAGCTTTGGCACTGGCTTTATCACCTAAATCTTTTTCAATTTTAGCTTTCAATAATAAAATCCAATAGGCTTTAGGATTGGCTTCTGCTGCCTTGGCTGCATTGGGTAAGGCTTTGTTCAAGTCTTTATCCATATCGTAATAAAAATTGGCAGCGGCGTAATAAGCATTAGGGTTAACATTATCGGCGCTTAATGCTTTCTCAACAGAGGCCCTGATACGGTCTTTAACATTAGTAGTGATAGGAATAGCCACGGCTGTATTGCCCCACATTAAATCTAATTCGCAGCTTTCAGGTTTGATATTGGCAAACTGCATGGTAAAATTTTCAACACTTTCTTTCCTGTTTTCAGCCGGAACCGTGAAGCGGAAAATATCATCCTGTTCAGCATATTGTGTTCCCCAGTTTTTAGAATCTTTATTAATGATGATGGTCCATTCTTTCTTACCAGGAATCGTATAAATGGCATAACTGCCCGTATCTAAAGATTTTCCACCAATAGCAATAGCATCTGTAATTTTTAACTTGGTGGCAGCATTGGCACCTGTACGCCATACTTTACCTAAAGGAGCGAGTTCGCTGTTCTCCTTAAATAATTGGCGGCCTCTGATAGAAGGACGTGAATAGGTAAGCTCTAATCTGCCTAGGCCGAAATCTTGTGTGATGGTTTGTGTTGGACTAGCAGCGGGCATTTTTATCTGTGCCTGAGCAGCAATGGTACACAATGTTGCAGCAAGCAAAAGAATCTTCTTCATAATTTATGATTGTTTTTGAAGTACAAACCTAAAATAACCACCGAACAGAAAAAAGGTTTTTACAGGAAAGGTGAAATACTAAAACTTGATATGAGCTTTTGTTTTATTCTTTTTAATAGGATGAATCCACCTTGGGCCATCTTTAATGGCACTGGCTAACTTCTCATTGATTTTTTCGTTGGGAGATTCTGTAATGGCAACATCTTTTACTTTTCCCTGATCATCCAGTTCTAACTCAAATTCAACATCTCCTTCCAGTTCCGTTTCTCCGCTGCCTACTTTTTTAATTACATAATCTTTAAAATCATCCCATCCGCCGACTGGCATAAAAAAGCTTTTTATTTTAAAATTCGGCATAATGGATGAATTATTTTCTTTTTTCTTGCCTAAGGCAGTCACCACTATTTCTGATAATGACGCTTTATTCTCATCTAAAACAATATGGTTGATGTGATTGGCGGATAAAGTAACCTGGTTATTGGTAAAACCAACAGAACTGATGGTTGTATTGGTTAAGCTATCATTAGTTGTGAAGGAGAAGTATCCATTATTGTCGGTTATAAAATCTTTCTTGAGTTCATCCAAATGGATTAACGCATTACCAACAGGGCCTCCATTTTCATCGGTAACTCTTACTTTGAACAAACGTAAACTATCTGCCAATAATTGGGTTGAGCGAAATGCCATGGCTGTTGCTGTAAAAACTTGCTTTTTACTGGTTGCAACCGGTTGATGAGTTCCCGGGGTATTTAGCGTATCGCTTGTGCTGGAAGCCATTGCATGAATAGCCTCATGAGAAGGTTCTGCTGTTATAGCTGCAACATGATCAACCTTATCCACATTTATATTCTTGCGTTCAGTAGCTTGTTTTGGTGTTTCTTTCTTTTTTTCAATAGAGGCAGTTAATTCGTGTTCAGCAGCTTCAGGTTTGCCGGTACTGTCTTTGGAGAGAATGTTTTTTTCTTGTTGTTGAAGAGAAGGTGTAACTACAGCCAGGGCGGGTTGATTTTCTTTTTGTGTAGAAGATCTCGATAGCCAAAGTGCGGCACCTCCAATAAACAGCACCAATATCGCAGCAATATTCCACCATCTTTTTGAAGAGGAAGGTAGCGGGATGACTTTCGTTGCTTCTTTATAACCGTTGAGCTGTTGGTCTATTTCAGTTAAATGGCGCTTCGCTGTTGCTATACTTGTTTGCTGGTAACCTTCTATTGCTTCGGCCAGGAAGGGATCTTGTAAAGCTGCTTTTTCCAGCTCATGCATGGCTGCGGCAGACAATTTTCCCTGCAGGTATTTTTCAATATCCTCCAGTGAATAGTGTATATGTTGCTTGTTATCGGCCATTTTCTTCCATACAGTTTTTCAGGTTTCTTCTGCCATTTTGAATAAGGCTTCTCACTCTATTCCATTCCATTCCTGTGGCATCAGCTATTTCGTTATAACATTTATTTTCAAGGTAAAAGAGTGTTATGGCTCTTTGCTGTTCCTCCTGTAATGTTTCAATACATTTTTCCAGTCTTTGTAGTTCCTTTTCTTTCTCCAATACAGCATCAAGATGCGAAAAGTCTTCCAATTGCATATGTACCGGCTGAAATTCCACAGCGATATTCTTCTTTTCCCTGCGTAATTGCATCAAACAATGATTTTTTGTAACTACATACAACCAGCTTCTGAAATGGTCAACATTATGTGTTTGCAGTTTCTGAATAAGCGATTGATAAATGTTCATCACCGCATCTTTGCTGTCTTCCTCATTCTTCAAATATTTCATACAGGTACCGTATACCAGGTCTATGTAGCGCAGGTAAAGAATAGCCAATAGCTGCTGATCGCCAGTAGACTGGTATTGTTGCAACAGATTTTCATCGGATGCAGTTTTTTCTATTTGCCTAACCGGGATCATTATTTCAAGATAATCATTTTCTAAAAGCCGGGTGATATTGTTGTAATGTGGAACGCAGAAAGTCGCGGTCTAAATGCGTGTAGATCTCAGTTGTGGTAATACTTTCATGCCCCAGCATTTCCTGCACGGCTCTAAGGTCAGCACCGCCTTCTACCAAATGTGTAGCAAAAGAATGGCGAAATGTATGTGGCGAAATGTTTTTTGTAATACGGGCTTTTGATGCGAGGTCTTTGATAATATAAAATATCATTATCCGCGATAAGCCCTTTCCATGTTTATTCAGGAAAAGAATGTCTTCAAAACCCGGTTGTAACGGTTGATGTACCCTAATATTTTCTCTATAAATTTTAATGTGTTTAACTGCATCGGTACCAATAGGCACCAGTCTTTCTTTATCACCTTTACCAATCACCCGTATAAAACCAACATCCAGGTACAGGCAACTGATCTTCAGGTTTACTACTTCGCTTACCCGCAAACCACAACTGTACATGGTTTCTAAAATGGCTTTATTGCGGCCTCCATCGGGCTTGCTGAGATCAATCTGTGCTATTATTTTTTCTATCTCTTCAAAAGTCAGTACATCGGGTAAAGCCCTTCTTGTTTTTGGTGCTTCCAGTAATAATGACGGGTCTTTGGTAGTGATCTGTTCTATCAAACAATATTTATAAAATCCCCTGATACCCGAAATAATTCTTGCCTGCGAAGTAGCTGTCATTCCTAATGCACCGATCCATTTTAAAAACGCTTGCAGGTCTTTCAAATCTACGTCCGACGGGGCTTTGGTATTATTCGTTGTAAGCAGGAAGGAGGTAAGTTTATCTACATCCCGTAAGTAGGCTTCAACCGAATTATCGCTGAGCGATTTTTCCAGTTGCAGCCAGGCTTTGTATCCTTTCTTATACGCTTCCCACATCTTGTTATGCTTTTTTTATTTTATGTTACCGGCAGCAGTAACCTGCTTCGCCTTCTGTTGCGTCGCACTCTTGTACTGCAATAATACTATTCGGCGTTTTCATTTCTGCCTTATATTCGCTTGACACATCAATATTAATATACCATTTTCAATCATCCATAAATGCAGTCTGTAAACCTTCGATCCTTTAACCAAAAAGTTAGGCATAACAAAAGGGCTTTCAAACGTTACCTTGGGAAAATAGAAAAAAATCCGCCGCGCCGTTTGGATAAGATTGCTGAAGAAATTGATAAAGAGGTTTGGCAGGAAATTGATTGTTTAAGCTGTGCCAACTGCTGCAAAAAAATGAGTCCAACTTTTACAACAAAAGATATTAAACGAATATCGGCACATGTAGGTATGACGGCTGACGAGTTCAAAGAAAAATGGTTGTATCTCGATAAGAAGGATAAGGATTGGATGAATACAAAACAGCCTTGCCAGTTTTTAGATTTGAGAACCAACATGTGCAGCATTTACGAAGTGAGACCCGCCGACTGCGCAGGTTTTCCGCATCTTACCAAAAAGAAAATGGTGGAATATATTCATGTGCATCAGCAGAACATTCAGTATTGCCCTGCCACGTACAGGATGGTGGAAAAAATGATAGAACGGTTTTAGATTAATGCAAAGGCCGCTTCTTTATCATACCACCACGGGTATCTTTAACACTGCTCATCACCACAAAAGCATTCTCATCTATTTTTTCAATCTCAGTATTTAATTTACTTAACTCTAACCTGGTGATAACCGTGTAAACAATATCAAGTTCTCCGGTAAGCCCTTTTTTCCCAAAGCCCTGTTTACCTTTATAAACAGTAACGCCTCTTCCCATTTTTTCAATAATCATCTGCCTGATCATCTCGTTCTTATGTGAGATAATGGTAACCCCGGTATATTCATCAATTCCTTCAATAATAAAGTCTAATGTTTTCGATGCCGTTAAATAAGTAATAACAGAATACAAAGCTGTTTCAACAGAAAGCAAGTATGCAGCAACGGAAAAGATGATGATGTTAATGAGAATAATTATATCGCCAACAGTAGTGCGGAGTTTACGGCTCAGGAAAATAGCCAGTACCTCTGTGCCATCGAGTACGGCACCGCCTCTTACTGAAAAACCAATACCCGCACCCAGAAAGAAACCGCCAAAAACAGACACCAATAATTTATCATGCGTTATCTCAGGGAACTTTATTGCTGCAATGCAAATCGCCAGGCAGGTGATGGCAATAGCTGTTTTAAAAGAGAATTGCTTACCAATTACTTTATAGCCGAGTAGGATAAATGGTATGTTGATGATTAATACCAAAATATATAAAGGAACTTTAGTTAGTTCGGAAGCCAACAAAGAAATACCGGTAACACCACCATCAATAAATTGATTGGGCAATAAAAAGCTTTCTAGTCCAAAAGCTGCAGAACAGATTCCCAATAGAATAAAAATCACTTCTTTAATAGTGATGCGTGTGAGTAGCCTGAATTGCCTGTAATGCTTCGCCTGTTTATATTTTGAAGCATGTTTGGCAGACTTTGAGTTAGCGGGTACTGTGATAAATGTGCTTAGTTTATGTATGATAGCTCTCATGTAACGCAGTTCGTTCAATTATAATTTTTATCGCCGGCTGTAGTTTAAAAATAAACATCTTCGATCATAAATATTTCTTTAGCAGCAGAATATTCCAGTAAAATAGCCACAACATCAAATTGAATTTTTTTCCATTGGCTATGCTGATCTAAATAAGCAGCCGCCGCTTTTTTAAGGGCGCTCATTTTTTGTGGGCTGATACTTTCTTCAGGTTTGCCATATTGTTCAGAGGTCCTGGTTTTTACTTCTATAAAATGAAGCGTATCTTCTTTTGAAACAATAAGATCTATTTCCCAATACCTGTAACGCCAGTTCCGCTCCAGCAAAATATAGTTTCTCGATAATAAAAATTCAGCAGCGATATTTTCTCCCCGATTGCCTGTATCTTTATTTTTCATGTAGATAAATATAAATAAATTGGTATGCAATTGAACGGAAAAATTTTCAAGTTAAAAGGTAAAGTACAACACTATGCCTGGGGTGGATACGATTTTCTTCCTTCTTTACTAGGATTTAAAAACGATGAACATAAGCCTTGTGCAGAATATTGGATGGGGGCACATCCTTCTGCTTCATCAGAGCTCGTAACTGTAAATGGGAATATTTCTTTGCATGCATTAATTCAACGCGATGCTTCTTCTGTTATTACTGAGAATGTGTTCCGGCAGTTTGGAGAATTACCTTATTTGTTCAAGATTTTAGATGTTAAGGATATGCTTTCTATCCAGGTGCATCCTTCTAAAATCGAGGCTGAGAAAGGTTTTGATGCAGAAGAAGCGGCAGGTATTCCTATCAATGCTCCTCACAGGAATTATAAGGATAAGAACCATAAACCTGAAGTGATGGTGGCATTAAGTGAGTTTTGGTTACTGCATGGCTTTAAAATGCCCGAAGAACTGGAGCGGACCTTACAGGAGGTATACGAGTTTAATATTTTGCTGCCACTCTTCAGGAAAGAAGGTTACAAAAGCCTTTACCAATTTGTAATGGAAATGGCACAAACCGATGTTGATAGAATGCTCACGCCATTGGTGAAAAGAGAAATAAGGAAGAAGCAAGCCGGAGAAGTAACAAAAGAACATCCTGCATGGTGGGTTGGAAAATTATTTGAAGGAAAAGAGAGCTTTGACAATATTGACAGGGGTATTTTTTCCATTTACTTTTTTAATATCGTAAAAGTGAACAGGGGAGAGGCTGTATTCCAGGGTGCAGGTGTACCGCATGCTTACCTTGAGGGGCAAAATGTGGAACTGATGGCTAACAGCGATAATGTTTTGCGTGGAGGCTTAACGCCAAAGCATATTGATGTGCCGGAACTGCTGAAACATACTCTGTTTAAAGGAATAGTGCCTAATGTGATGAAGGGAAACACCTTCAGGACGATGGAAACCAATTACCCTTGCCCGGTTCCTGATTTTGGAATTACAAAAATTGAACTGAATGGGCCGGATATGTACACAGCCATATCGGCATCACTAGAAATTATTATTGCCGTAGAAGGGGGCTGTGTCATTAACGGAAGCAATCATACCAACATTGTGTTAAAGCAGGGGGAGGCGGTGGCTGTAATGCCGGGAGAAGAATATTCGATGGAATCTTCGGGGCATTGCCTGTTATTCAAGGCCTTTGTTCCGGCCTAATCCACACAATGAGGAAAACTGAGGTTGTACAAATACTTTTTCAACTTACTTTTGTTACAAACTTTTGAATAAATGAAACTGAATAGCAGGTTAATACTTTTTACCATATTGCTGGTGGTTCTGGCAACTGCTTCTAAATTATTGTTTGCTCCTAAATTAGAATGGTCTGGTTTTTCACCGGTTATTGCCATCGCTTTGTTATCAGGTATGATTGTAAAAGATAAAAGCAAATCATTTTTACTGCCATTGGTTGCACTGGTTATGAGTGATGTACTTATTCAAATATTTTACCTGGCAGGAATGTTTCCTTTTGCCGGGTTTTATAAATACCAGTTATTTAACTATGCCCTGCTGTTAGTGTCTGTTTTAATAGGCTGGGCTGTGCAGGGTAAGAATTACCTGAATATACTGATTGGCACCCTAGCTGCACCCACTGTTTTCTTTTTGATCTCCAATTTTATGGTATGGGCCGGTAATGGTGGTTACCAGCGTCCGCACACGGTTGGCGGATTATTGTTGTGTTATGCAGATGGATTGCCATTCTACAAAAATGCATTAATAGCAACTTTGGTATATGTGCCGGCATCGATCGGTTTATACAACCTGTTAGCTAAAAGAACTTATAGCCTTAAACTGGCTTAAACAGATAGCTCTATGAAAATGAAAAGCCCTTGCATTTGCAGGGGCTTTTTTATGTTGATGATTTCCATTTGGGCTAAATCATCTCAGTAAGCTTTGCAATTACAGTATCAATTTCTTCTTTGGTATTGTTTTTACTGAATGAAAACCGAACGGTAACCTGGTTGGGATTGTTATTAATAGCCCTGATCACATGGCTACCCGCATCGGCACCGCTTGTACAGGCACTTCCACCGGAAGCACAGATATTATTGATATCAAGATTGAACAATATCATTTCACTTTTTTCAGTTTTTGGGAAACTAACGCTTAATACTGTATAAAGACTTGTTCCCAAAGGATCCCCGTTAAAATGAATGCCTTTGATTTGTTTTTTCAATTGCTCCATCATGTACACTTTCAACCCCTTAATGTAGGCACTTTGTGTTTCAAAAGCATTTGTTGCCAATTGTAGTGCTTTGGCAAAGCCTACAATGCCATATACGTTTTCAGTACCGGCACGCATATTTCTTTCCTGGGAGCCACCGTGTATATAGGGTGTGATCTTTACATTCTCGTTGATGTACAACATACCCACACCTTTCGGACCGTGGAATTTATGTCCGGCTCCGGTTACAAAATGTACAGGTGTATTGCGGAGATCGAAAGGAAAATGACCTACGGTTTGAACAGTGTCACTGTGGAAAATCGCATTGTATAATTTGCAGAGATTGCCAACGGCATGTATATCGAGCATATTGCCAATCTCGTTATTGGCATGCATCAAACTAACCAGGCTTTTTTCTTCACTTTGCGATAAAAGCTTTTCTAAATCTTCTAGGTCAATGTGACCATTGGGCAACAGCTTAACATAACTTAATGCAGCTTCCCCGGTATGATAAAGATGTTCTACCGTATGCAGGGTGGCATGGTGTTCAATGGGTGATGTGATGATGTGCTTACAGCCAAGATCTCTTACTGCAGCAGTGATCACTGTATTGCTGCTTTCTGTTCCTCCACTGGTGAAAAATATTTCGGCAGGATGGGCATTTAAAATTTTAGCAACCGATTTCCTGGCATTCTCAATGGCTAATCTTGTTTCTCTACCATAACTGTAAATAGAAGAAGGGTTGCCAAATTGGGTAGTTAAATAAGGCATCATTGCTTCCAGTACCATTGGGTCTAATGGAGTGGTGGCGGCATTATCCAGGTAGATTCTGTTGTTCATAAATAAGCTCAGGAGTGGACACAATGTTGAAGTGTGCGACGCAACATCTGTTTAATTAATAATCAAAAGCCGGAACAAAAATATAAAATCCCTCTTTGTGAGAGGGATTTTAAAAAGTTAAGACAGCAGAGTGATATTACATAGCTTCCCTGATATCCTGCATAATGCGTTTGGCAATATTATCGGCTGTGGTTTCGAAATTGCTTTCTGCATAAATGCGGATAATGGGTTCTGTATTGCTGGTACGCAGATGCACCCAATCATTCTCGAATTCTATTTTCAACCCGTCTTCCGTATTGATCGGGTTTTTATGGTATTTCTTTTTAATGCCTTCGAAAATCTTCTTCACCTCAATGCCTTTCTCCAACTCAATTTTATTCTTGCTGATGAAATAATCGGGATAAGTTTTTCGTAACTGCTTGGCAGACTTATTTTCTTTGGCAAGATGTGTTAAAAACAAGGCGATACCAATAAGTGCATCGCGGCCATAATGCAGGTCGGGAACAATGATGCCACCGTTGCCTTCACCGCCGATCACCGCATTTACGGCCTTCATTTTTGTAACAACATTCACTTCTCCTACGGCAGAAGGAAAATATTCACCGCCATGTTTCAACGTAACATCTTTCAATGCTTTTGTAGAAGACATATTACTAACGGTATTGCCCTTACGATGCTGTAAAACATAATCGGCCACAGCTACCAAGGTATATTCTTCACCAAATAAATAACCATCTTCACACACAAAGCAAAGCCTGTCTACATCAGGGTCTACAGCTATTCCCAAATCTGCTTCATGCTTTTTTACTTCGTTGCGCAACTCTGTTAAATGCTGTGGAAGCGGTTCGGGGTTGTGGGCAAACTTACCGGTAACTTCGGCATTCAGCACCGTTACATCTTTAGCGGCTACACCTAATGCCTTTAAAAGTGCAGGAACAGCAATAGCACCTGTACTGTTAATGGCATCTATAACAATTTTGAACTTACGTTTTTTAATGGCAGCAACATCAACCAAGGGGTATTGTATCACCGCATCAATATGTTGTTGCAAGGCTGTTTCATTAACGGTGTAAGAACCTAATTTATCAACGGATGCAAAAGTAAAATCATCATTGGCAGCTAGTTCCAGCACTTTAGCGCCGTCTTCTCCACTAATAAATTCACCGTTGCCATTCAACAGCTTCAATGCGTTCCACTCCTTAGGGTTGTGGCTTGCAGTTAAAATAATACCGCCTGCTGCTTTTTCAAATACTACGGCCATTTCTACCGTGGGTGTGGTGCTTAAGCCAACATCAATAACATCAAGTCCTAATGCATTGAGTGTACTGATCACCAAGCGTTGCACCATTTCACCGCTGATTCTTCCATCACGACCGATCACTATTTTTTTATTGGATGATTGTTGGCCAAGCCATGTGCCAAAAGCTGCTGTAAAGCGTACCACATCAAGCGGACTTAATGTGTCGCCGGGTTTGCCTCCGATGGTTCCTCGTATACCTGAGATACTTTTTATTAAAGCCATAAGTATGGGTTTAAGTTAAACTTGTGGGGGCATGCAAACATAACTGAAATTCGGGTTTTTGATACTGATCTTCAAAAAATTAAATTGACTTTATTTTAAAGCCTATTTCGTTTGGTGAGCATTATTTTTGTGGCAGCTAAGGAAACATACTATGCCCTATCGCAATTGGTTTAAAGACTGGTTTAGTTCACCCTATTATTACAAGTTGTATCAGAACAGGGATGAAAGTGAAGCGAATGCCTTCATAGAAACTTTGATTGAATACCTTAACCCCAAACCCGGCAGTCGAATGCTTGATGTTGCCTGTGGAAGGGGCAGGCACAGCAAGGCTTTGGCCGATATGGGCTTTGATGTTACTGGGATAGATATTTCCCTGCCTTCTATTGAAGAGGCCAAACAAAATGAGAATGAGCATCTGCAATTTTTCCTGCACGATATGCGGTTGCCTTTTTATATCAACTATTTTGAGTACACTTTTAATTTTTTTACCAGCTTTGGTTATTTCAGAACCAGGCGGGAACATGATGATGCACTGAGAACCATTGCTCAAAGCCTGAAAGAGAATGGCTTATTTGTGATTGATTACCTCAATGTGCATTATGTAGAAAATCATATGGAAAGGTCTGAAGTGAAGGAAGTAGATGGCTATAAATTCCAGATTTCAAAGTGGCATACCGAAGAACATTTTTTTAAACAGATTCAGGTGTTTGAACCTTCTACGCAAACGCAAAAACATTTATACACAGAACGGGTAGCCAAATTCTCTTTGGGAGATTTTACTGAAATGCTGGCCTATCAGCATATGCAGGTACAGGAAGTGTTTGGCGATTATCATTTGGGAAGCTACCATTTATATAACTCTCCCCGTTTGATTATACTGGCTAAAAAAGTAAGGTAGTTCCTAGTAAAGTATAACATAAGCTTTATTTTCTTTTTTGTCCGGAATGAATGGGCCTGTTTACTTTTATGCTATGCCGAACCATTTACTCCTGGCCAAATGGCTGTATAAATTTATAGAAAGCATCAAGGCCTGGGATACATGGCTTTTTCTGAAGGTGAATACGCAATGGACCAATACTTTCATGGATAGCGTTTTTCCCTGGTGGCGGGATGGCGCTACATGGGTGCCTTTATATCTATTTCTCTTATTGTTCATGCTAATGAACTTTGGCAACAAGGCTTGGATATGGATCGCATTTACCATCATTACGATCACACTTACCGACCAGGTGAGCAGTAGTTTATTAAAGAACCTTATTGCCAGGCCCAGGCCATGTGCCGATGAGCATTTGTGGATGCACGTACGCATGTTGTTGGGCCACTGTTCGGGTGAATTTAGTTTTCCTTCCTCTCATGCTACCAATCATTTTGGCATTACTACTTTTTGGGTGATCACTTTAAAAGAGATACTGGGCAAATGGAGATGGTTATTTTGGTGTTGGGCCATTACCGTTAGTTACGGACAGATCTACGTTGGTGTGCATTACCCTGTAGATGTTCTTTCCGGTGCATTGTTGGGCATGCTCCTGGGATGGGTTATGGCGTCCCTGTACCTGAAAGGAAACAAGCGGTTTCACTTACCTCAAACCCATTCAACTGTGGCTTAGTTAAAAATTAAAACTGGCCTGTGTTTTCGGATTATCCAATTTATAGCTTTCTTCTTTTTCATTCACTTTCACATGAAAAATATTGATCTGCTGATTCTGGAAATCATAAAGAAGATTGCAATTCACATCTAACTTTTTAGGCGCAGCAGTATTCGGCACCTCAAAATAACACCAGGTACTTTCCTCCTGGATCTCATAACCTACATATTGAAGGTTCAGTGGCTTCCCATCTGCTTTCAGCTGCAATTTTTGAAGGATGTATTGATTTATGAATTTTCCGGCCGTTTTCGGATCGGCTTTTTTATCCAGATGCAGGTTACTGTGAAAATTATTGTTCAGCGTTGTTTCTAAGTCTTCCGTAAATATGCGTACACTAATTTCAACAGCCTTATCTTTAGGGTTGTGGTTGATATCAATTACGGAAACATAAAATGGATGCATCAAAGCCATCCATCCGGTGATCAGCCATTGAAATAAACTATTTGCCATTCAACATTAATTTTTGAACAGGCCAAATGTCGTTATTAATTTGAAACCGTAAGGCATGGATAATTTCAGCATTTATTTTCAGATCGGATTTCATCATATACTCAATAAAGGGGCATTAGATCATATCCTCTTCATCATCGCTTTATCCCTTCGCTACCAGTTTAGCGACTGGAAAAAAGTATTGGTATTGATCACTGCATTTACCATTGGGCACACAACAACTTTGGCGTTGGTAGTGTTTAATGTATTGCATCTTTCAAAAGTATGGATCGAGTTTCTGATACCTGTAACTATCCTTGTTACGGCATTCAGTAATTTGTTTGTGAAGAAGTTCAGCTTCAAATCCAAATTTCCGTTGATCTATTTCTTTGCCCTTTTTTTCGGTTTGATACATGGACTGGGTTTTAGCAACGATTTAAAAAGTTTGATTGCAGGAGAGGGGCATGTGGTAATAAAACTTATTGCGGCGAATATTGGAATAGAAGCGGGACAACTGGTTTTTGTAACCGCTGTATTGTTTGTTTCGGCCATTGTGGTTTCTTTATTCAGGGTTGCACGAAGAGAGTATGTTTTATTTGTTTCGGCAGGTATATTTGCTTTGGCGTTAGAAATGGCATTAGAACGTTTGCCATTTACACTATAAAATAAAAACCATCTATTACAATGAGAAAAATTGCACTAAGCCTTGTGCTGTTGTCGGCATTGGTTACTGCGCAGGCTCAGAACATCATGAACAATCCCGGTTCAAACCACGGTAATAAGTTTGAGCAACTGGGTACCATTCTTCCCACACCCAATGAATACCGAACTGCCAGCGGAGCACCCGGCCCCAAGTACTGGCAACAGCGCTGTGATTACGATATCAAGTGCGATCTGGATGAAAAAAATCTGAAGTTAACAGGGAGTGAAACAGTTACCTATTACAACAATTCTCCTGATGTGCTCACGTATTTGTGGCTGCAATTAGATGAGAATGAACATAGCTCTATAAACAATTCAGGGTATGAAGAATCAAGTTCTTTAGACAGAAGGATGGCTTCCACAACTGCCATTGACCGTATGCTGGAAGCTAAAACAGACAATGGTTATGGTGATAAGATTGCCCGACTCACCGATGCTGCAGGCAAAGCCTTACATTATACCATTAACAAAACCATGATGCGTGTTGAATTACCTCAACCGCTCAAACCCGGTCAGCAGTTTATTTTTAAAGTAGACTGGAGTTATAAAATATCAGACCGCATGACCTTCGGCGGCCGTGGTGGTTATGAATATTTTCCTGAAGATGGTAATTACCTGTTCACCATTACACAATGGTATCCCCGTTTGTGCGTGTACAGTGATTTCCAGGGATGGCAAAACCACCAGTTCACAGGAAGAGGCGAATTCGCTTTAACCTTCGGTAATTTTAAAGTACAGATGACGGTTCCTGCCGATCATGTGGTAATGGCAACAGGCCAGTGCCAGAACTACCAGCAGGTGTTATCTTCAGCACAATATGCCCGCTGGCAAAAAGCACAAACTGCCAAAGAACCCGTTGAAGTGGTAACTCTCGATGAAGCAAAAAAAGCAGAAGTTGCCAAAAGCAGTGCAAGGAAAACCTGGGTTTTCAATGCGTCTAATGTGCGTGACTTTGCCTGGGCTTCTTCAAGGAAATTCATCTGGGATGCCATGCCAACCGTAATCGACGGCAAAAAGATCATGTGTATGAGTGCTTATGGTAAAGAGGCATATGGCTTGTATCGTAAGTTCTCTACCAAAACTGTAGCACATACCATTCGTTCCTATTCTAAGTTCACCATTCCATTCCCTTACCCAGTGGCACAAAGTATTGAGGCTAGCAATGGTATGGAATACCCGATGATCTGTTTTAATTATGGCAGAACCGAAAAAGATGGCACCTACAGTGAGAATGTAAAGAATGGAATGCTGGGGGTAATCATTCATGAAGTGGGCCATAATTTCTTCCCGATGATTGTGAACAGCGATGAAAGGCAATGGACCTGGATGGATGAAGGATTGAACACTTTTGTAGAATACCTCACAGAAGAGTTGTATGATAATAAATTCCCTTCCCGTCGCGGCCCGGCCTGGACGATCGCTGATTATATGAAACTGCCGAAAGACCAGTTGGAACCTATTATGACGAATAGCGAGAATATTGTACAGTTTGGTCCAAATGCCTATTCCAAACCTTCTACTGCATTGAATATTTTGCGTGAAACGGTGATGGGCCGTGAATTATTTGATTATGCCTTCAAAGAATATGCAAGGCGTTGGGCATTCAAGCATCCTACTCCGGCAGATTTCTTCAGGACGATGGAAGATGCCAGTGCTGAGGATTTAGATTGGTACTGGAGAGGATGGTTCTTTGGTACAGACCCATGCGATATTGCTATCGATACAGTGAAGCATGCAGTATTCGATCCCAATGCAACTGCACCGATGGTGGGTATGAATGGTGCCGGAAGGCCACCGATGAGCCTGGCTAAGCCTATCCTGAATGCCTTTGAAGATGTTTCCAAGATCAGGAACAGGGAAGATAAAAGCATTGTGTTCTTAACTGATGCTGACACTTCTTTGCGTGATTTTTACTGGAAATACGACAGGGGCCTGATCCCTTACGATTCAGCCATAAAAGTACCTGCACCAACATTTGGTGGTAAGCCGGAACCTTTAACAGAGGAAGAAAAAGCCAAATATGAAAACCTGCATTTGTACGAGGTAACGTTCAGTAATAAGGGTGGCTTGATCATGCCAATTATTGTACGCTTCAATTTTGAAGATGGTACTTATCAGGATGAAAGAATAGCAGCACAAATATGGAGGAAGAATGAAAACAAAGTGACCAAGGTTTTCGTAACCAATAAAAAAGCGGTAAGCATTAAGCTGGATCCTATGCGTGAAACAGCTGATATTGATGAAAGCAACAATAACTGGCCTAAAGTGGATGAACCTACTAAGTTCCAGTTGTTCAAAGCCGGAAGTATGAACCGAAGGAATCCAAGTATGGGCGTTAATCCCATGCAAAAATTAGGTTCCGGTAAATAGTGCCATTGGTTTTATTTTTATAAGTGAAATCCATCCGATTAGTTCGGATGGATTTTTATTTTGGATCAGGTAAAATCAACACCATGATTCTAATCTTTAATAATAAACGGCCTGCTTCAAAAATGACGGTCTCCCGGCCTTGAAGGAGAAATAATGATAATGATTATAAGACCCAAGCAGCTGAAGCGCTTGGCCTGAAACACTCAATTCTTTTTTTGTAAAATGAAGTGATACGGAAGATAGAGATGGAAATAAAAAAGCTTTGCGTTTGCAAAGCTTTTTGTTGGGTTACTAGGATTCGAACCTAGACAGACAGAACCAAAATCTGTAGTGCTACCGTTACACCATAACCCAATCCTGTAAATCATTTCTGATTGGGGTGCAAAAATAGGGGGCGACTAAAAATGTTCCAAAAAAAATTGAAGAAATGGGCAATAATCTTTCCACATTCTTTTTTAGTCCTCTTTTTTCTTTCTTGCAGGAAGTATAATGGTTTGCTCGATCACCTGGGCATCGTATTCAATCAGTACCATCACTGAATCCTGTTCTTCCTTGGTACCGCTCATAGTCTTTTCGGTAGTAATCATTGCATCGTCCAGTCCTTTTTCAAGCAGGTAATTTTTTACCACAGCGGCCCTTTTCAAAGCGATATTCTTTTTATCCTTTTTCTTCGCATCAACATCCCGATAAGTGTAGATGGCAATTCTTCTTAAAGTAATGGTACTATCATCCGGGCAAACATCATTCAGTATAGCTTTTGCAGTAGAATCTAATGCAAAGGAATTGTGACTGAAATTAACACGTACACTGGTAGTATCGCTGGCCTTTGCCCCAAGGCAAAAAAGGGTAATAATAAAAGAGAAGAATATTTTCATACTGTAAAGATGCAAATCGTTCCCTGAATCCATACCAATTTATTCCTTCATTAACGAAATGGAATGTTGACTTATCTTTAGCAAAATCATTTATTATGACCTCTAAATTGCTATTGCTTGCATTATTTGTTATGTCTACGATTCTCATGTCTTACACATCCACTAAAAAGAAGAAGGTTTTGTTCTTTGGCGATTCTATCACACAGGCTGCCGTAAACCCGGGCGGCTATATCAAAAGAATTGATTCTATGATCAGTGCGGAAGGATTGAATGATAAATATGAAACGATAGGCGCAGGCATCAGCGGTAATAAAGTGTACGATTTGTATTTGCGACTGGAAGAAGACGTGCTGGCTAAATCACCTGATATTGTGGTGATTTATATTGGTGTGAATGATGTATGGCACAAAACATCATCCGGCACAGGAACCGATTATGATAAGTTTGGAAAGTTTTACCAGGCGATCGTAAGAAAATTACAGGCTGCTAATATCAAAGTAATTCTTTGTACACCGGCCGTTATTGGAGAGAAAACAGACAACAGCAACCAGCAGGATGGCGATATGAACCAATACAGCCATTGGATCAGAAGCTTTGCTGCTCAGGAAAACCTTCCCTTAATTGATCTGCGAAAAATGTTTATCGACTATAATCTTCAGCACAATACAACCAATGCAGAGAAAGGTATTTTAACGGTAGATAGGGTGCATTTGAATGCTACAGGTAATGAACTGGTGGCAGAGGCAATGTGGAATGCGATCAAAGCAGTGAAGTAATACATTAAATGTTCCGGGTTATTAAGTTATAACCCGGAACACTGTAAGATTTATTTAGCAATAACAAGATTATAGTTTTTCTTTCCTTTTTGTACCAGCAGGTATTTGTTTTGCAAAAGATCAGCTTCAGTAACAGTTGTTTTTTCGTTACCCACTTTAATTTTATTGATACTGATCCCACCGCCCTGCCACATTTTACGGGCTTCTCCTTTGCTCGGAAATATTTTCGTATCGGCTAAAAAACTTACCAGGTCATAACCTACCGTAAGTTCTGCCTTGTTTACTTCTACGCTGGGCACCCCTTCCATCACCTGCAACAATTGCTCTTCATTCAGGCTTTGCAATATTTCAGCGGTATCGTTGCTGAACAATATTTCACTGGCTTTTACTGCAAACTCATAGTCTTCTTTGCTATGTACAAAGGTTGTCAGTTGCTCAGCCAGTTTCTTTTGCAATGCTCTCAGGTGAGGAGCCGTTTCGTGTTCAGCTAATAATTGTTCAATTTCTTCTTTAGGGAGCAGGGTAAATATCTTGATCCATTTCTTTGCATCCTCATCACTTGCATTCAGCCAGAACTGGTAAAACTGGTAAGGCGATGTTTTCTTCGCATCTAACCATACGTTGCCTTTTTCTGTTTTCCCGAATTTACCGCCATCGGCTTTGGTAATAAGCGGACAAGTAAAAGCAAAAGCTTCGCCGCCTGCTTTTCTACGGATCAGTTCTGTACCGGTAACAATATTACCCCATTGATCGCTGCCCCCCATCTGTAGTTTACAGTTCTTATGTGTGTACAGCCAGTAAAAATCGTAGCCCTGTACCAACTGGTAGGTGAATTCTGTGAAGCTCATCCCCGATTCTCCTTCCAGTCTTTTCTTTACACTATCCTTCGCCATCATGTAGTTAACGGTGATGTGTTTACCCACATCACGGATGAAATGAAGGAATGTAAAATCTTTGAACCAATCATAGTTATTCACCATTACCGCCGCATTGGACTTGCTTTCATCAAAATCTAAAAACCTTTCCAGTTGCGCTTTTACGCAGGCCTGGTTATGTTGCAAAACTTCTTCACTCAATAAATTCCTTTCCTCACTTTTACCGCTGGGGTCGCCCACCATACCGGTGGCCCCGCCTACAAGGGCATAAGGTTTATGACCGGCACGCTGTAAATGCACCAGTAACAAAATAGGAACCAGGCTGCCGATATGTAAGCTATCAGCCGTTGGATCGAAACCAATATAAGCACTCGTCATTTCCTTATTCAATTGCTCTTCCGTTCCGGGCATTATATCCTGTATCATGCCCCTCCATCTTAATTCTTCAATCAAATTCATGAATCTGTAATTTGCGGCAAAAGTAACCACTAATTTTGCATCATGCGTACAATAGGAATCGGCTCAAGAGTTTTAAATTTTCTGGCAGATACTTTCATTATTTTTTGGATCGCCTACATCATACATCATATCTGGCGTTGGTATGTTTTTTATTATAGCATACACATGTTCAACTTTGGTGTATTTTTTGCGCTGGCGCTGGCGCTGTATTATACCTTTTGTGAATCAATATGGGGAAGAACACCCGGCAAATGGCTGAGTTATTCCAAGGTGGTGGACCTGCAAAACCAGAAACCGGGCCTGGCGGTCATCCTATTCAGAAGCCTGGTAAGGTTAACTGTGATCGATCCCTTTTTCATTCCTTTCCTGGATATGCCTTTGCATGATTACCTGAGCAAGACAAGGGTGGTGGAAGTGTAGGAGGAGGTAATAGGCAAGGAGGCATAAAGGAAGAGAGGTAAAAAGACGAGGAGCGAATAGTAAGTAGTGAATAGTGAATAAGTCGTGGGCAACTGCTAAAGACCAAAGACCATATGCCAAAGACTCAAAAGCAAGGAGTGAATGATAGAATGAAGAAATACTTCAATCCGATAATCCGCAATTCGTAATCTGCCTCTGTTTTCATTGTTTTATTTTTGACCGGTTTATCTTGAATCCATAAAATAATTTATTAGTCGTGGCTAAAATAGGTATCAATATCGCAACGGGAAGTTTGCAGCAGTCTGAAATGATCGTAGGCATTGATTTGGGAACTACCAATAGCCTGGTAGCCATCATTCATCCCGAATCAAAAAATCCTGTGGCACTGAAAGAACATAACAGCAGTAGCCTGGTGCCAAGTGTGATCCACTTCGATGCATGGGGAAATGCAGAAGTGGGGGAAACAGCCAAAACATACTTAGAAACGGATACGCAAAATACCATCTTCAGTGCTAAACGACTGATGGGTAAGAATTATAACGATATTAAAGAGCATGCTTCCTTCTTTACGTATAAAGTAATCGACGATGATACCGATCGTTTGGTGAAGGTGCAGGTGGGTGAGAAATTCTATTCGCCCATTGAATTATCCTCTTTCATTTTAAAAGAACTGAAAGCAAGAGCAGAGCATATTTTAAAAACACCGGTTACGAAAGCGGTGATCACTGTGCCTGCCTATTTCAATGATGCACAACGCCAGGCTACAAGAGATGCAGGAAAATTAGCAGGGCTGGATGTGCTGCGTATTGTGAATGAACCTACGGCAGCAGCGCTGGCTTATGGATTGGGTTTGCATAAAGAAGAAGATAAAACTGTGGCTGTGTACGATCTCGGCGGCGGCACTTTCGATATTTCTATTTTGAAGATTTCCAACGGCATTTTCGAAGTGCTCAGCACCAACGGAGATACCTATTTGGGTGGTGATGATTTCGACCGGGCCATTGTGCAATACTGGATGCAGGAATTCGGTATTACGCAGGATGAACTGAAGGCCAATAAAGAATTGGCACAAGGACTGCGGTTGCGGGCAGAAGAAGCCAAAAAGCATTTGAGCAATAGTGATACTTTTTCCGTAGAATGGAACGGTGATACACTTGCCATTTCGAAAGCAACCTTTGAATCACTCATACAACCTTTACTCGATAAAACATTGCAATGTTGTAAGCAATCTTTACAAGATGCAAAACTTAATGCAGCAGATATTGATACCGTGGTAATGGTAGGTGGTAGTACCCGTGTTCCTGCAGTGAAGAATGCTGTAAGCAATTTCTTTGGCAAGCCTGTACATGATGAGGTAAATCCCGATGAAGTAGTGGCCTTGGGTGCTGCCGTTCAAGCCGATATTTTAGCCGGTAACAACAAAGAGTTTTTGTTACTGGATATCACACCGTTAAGCCTTGGTATTGAAACCATGGGCGGGCTCATGGATGTACTGATTCCCCGTAATTCCAAGATCCCTACAAAAGTGGGAAGACAATATACTACGCAGAAAGATGGGCAGAGTGCTATGCGTATCTCTGTTTACCAGGGAGAAAGAGACCTGGTGAAAGATAATCGTAAGCTGGCCGAATTTAACCTTACCGGTATTCCAGGTATGCCTGCCGGGTTACCCAAAGTGGAAGTGAGCTTTTTGATCAATGCAGATGGTATTCTGGTGGTGAAAGCCAAAGAACTGAGAAGTGGGGTAGAGCAAAGCATTGAAGTGAAACCGCAATATGGGTTAACGGATGAAGAAGTAGAGCAAATGTTGATGGATAGCATCACTCACGCAAAGGATGATATCGCCACAAGGGCATTGGTAGAAGCCAGGACAGAAGGCGAGCAGATCCTGGAAGTAACAGAGAAGTTCCTTACTAAAAATTCATCGATCATAGCGCCAGAGGAGATGATCACCACGGCACAGGCGATGCAGGCTTTGCAATTAGCATTAACTATGGAGGATAAAGACCTCATCCACAAAAAAGTGGAAGAGTTGAATGAAATAACCCGTCCCTTCGCCGAACGTGCCATGGATGCAGCCGTAAGCGGAGCGTTGAAGGGGAAAACAATATAATTGCTTTTTATTCCGGTGATTAGTTAAATCCCCTGCATCTTGCTCAAAAGAAGCAGGGGATTTGCTTTTGTATGCCCTATGCTGATTCAGCTTTAGACTTGTAAAGGAGTTAGAAGATTATTCAAACTATCAGCAGCACTTTTCAATAGTTTGATGGCATCTACCCTAAAATAGCGTCCTTGTCAGAAAGACCTTTCTTCGATCCAAAACCCTCAATAAGTCATATATATCCCATATACAAGCCATATATGTCTCATATATATCCCAACTCTTTAAAGATATGGTTTATATATGCCTTCAATTTGGTTTGTATTAAAAATGTACTCATTTTAAACTGCGTTTAATCCCGGCTTTACTTAAATTATTACCTCAAAACATTATGATTATGGCAAAACTTAGCAAATAATGATAGATATTGAAAGGAGGAACTGAACTGTTGTACATCAACCGTTGATAGTCGACTGTTTCCATGTATATATGCGCTTCGGAGCAGGTAGCTTCGAAAGCTTCATGCTATAGCCTTCGGCTATTATATTTTTTTCGCTGGAAAAAAGTATTGTCAATCTTAGCCCATGTTGTGGGCCGGCGAGCCTGCGATGGTAGGTGTTACTGTAAGCAACAATAAGGTACTTTTGAAGTTGTAAGTTTTGTAGAGCGGAGTGAGAGTAACGAAATAATAGTATTCTATCATGTTGTAGCTTAGTACTGTCTCTTTTATGATGAGTTAAATTTTTTAGATCTACTATTGAAAATGGCAACTCCCTCTATGAGAATTGCCATTAGTCATTCAGTTATATTATTGAATGTTTATTTATCTTGTTGAATCTTATTTTTTATCTTTTTAATACCATAACCCACACCTCCGGCGATCAGAATTGATAGACCTCCATCTATTGGGGCACTTTCGGGATCTGCGCCCGGGTCTGTTTGTGCGTGTGCCAATACAGGAAGCACTAAAATTGCCAGTATCAACAATGTTTGAATATTTATTATTTTTTTCAATGTAATTGTTTTTAATTTTTCAAAACTTTTTGACTTGTAACAGTTTGTCCATTGCTCACACTTACCACGTAATATCCCCTGCTATAGCCACTTACCGGTAACTTCACTGTATTTCCTCCGTTTCCATTAACCTGCATCACTGACCTACCTTCCATGTCCCTTACCTGAATCGTGTAATTAGCTGTTCCTGCAGGTAGCTGTACCATAATA
>JAGWUV010000058.1 GCA_028875875.1 Bacteroidota bacterium | reverse complement strand
AAAGTGGTACAAACTTTCCTGGAATACTTAAAAGAGATCAACAGCCGCAGAAACCAATACGAACTGAGTTTATACAACAGCAACAGTAACGAAGACCTGCTGAAGCTTATGCGTATACAAAAAAGCCTGGTGTATTTTGTTACCGCTTTAAAAAGCAACGAAATGCTGATGATGAAACTGGAACGCACCAATTTTCTCGGCCTGAATGAAGAAGAAAGAGAATTCTTGCAAGACCTTATCGTAGATACCAGCCAGGCTTTAGAAATGGCCAACGTGTACAGCAACATTCTCAACAGCACTTTGGGTGCATTTGCAAGCATTATCAACAATGCCCAAAATGCCATGATGAAAAAGTTTGCATCTATTTTCATCATTATCACATTACCCGCAGTACTAACAGGTTTATACATTGTTAACAACAGTTCGCTAAGTGTAAACAGTTCACATTTACTCTACATTCCCATGGCACTTTCATTAGCTGTAGCATTCATCATTGCCCGCTACTTAATGAAAAAGAAATGGTTTTAGTACCGGCTTAATAACTTTGCTCATCGTCCCTTGTGTCACTCACTTGTACAGCAGTGCATAGGGCATCAATCACAGATCAAACAATTATGAACAAACCTATAGATTACAGCAACCTTCCTGTTCCCGGCCGGTTTACCATTCGTGTTTATGGTATTTTATTAGATGAAAACAAAAGAATATTGGTAAGTGACGAATACATCCGTGGTAATTATTTCACCAAATTTCCGGGCGGCGGATTAGAACTGGGCGAAGGCACAAGAGATTGTTTGAAACGTGAATTTTGGGAAGAAACAGGATTGGATGTGACCATTGGTGAACATATTTACACCACCGACTATTATCAAGTATCGGCCTTTAACACGAAAGACCAGATCATTTCCATTTATTATTATGCACATGCCAACAGCTCTGTTCATCATCTTCCTGTAAAAATAGCTCCGTTCGATTTTACTCCTGAACAGGTAGTTGATCCTATGGGACAAAGCGAAGTTTTACGTTGGATAGAATGGCATGATCTTTCAGAAGAGAGCGTACACCTTCCCATTGATAAAATTGTAGTGCGTATGTTAAAGCAACAATAGAACAAGCAACTATCCAGCTGTTGGAATATTTTGAAAGCCGTCTGTTTCCTGCCCCATGGCGGCCAGTTTCATTTTGTGAGCCGTAGCATGGCCAACATAGTTTTCAATCTTTTTTTCTACAAACACAATAACAGGCGTTAATAGAATGGCCAGTGTAAACTTATAAATATAGTTCATCGTACCTACAGCAAATACTTCAGACCAAGTCCACTTTCCTCCCAGTTTAAAAGCAATAGCCAGTACAATAAAACTATCTACCAGTTGGGATACAAGCGTAGATCCGGTTGCCCGCAACCAAACCTTCTTCTCCCCCGTTACTCTTTTAATGCGATGAAATACAGTAACATCCACCAACTGGCTCACCAGGAACGCCGTTAAACTTCCTAAAATGATCCACATACCCTGACCAAAAATACCGCTGAAAGCATCTTGCATACTAGGAATGCCACTGTCTTTATTGATGGTAACCCAAAAATCAGCAGGTGCAATGCTGATGCTTCCGTAAAACATTAAAAAAGCATATGAAATAAGGATAACGGCGGTGTAACTGATACGTTTAACAGCTTTAGGCCCAAAGTATTCATTCACAATATCCGTCATCACAAACTCCAGTGGCCATAGTAATACACCACAGGTAAGGTTAAAGGATAACCCTGTTTGGCCGAATAAAGAAATGTTAGCAGGCGGCAGTCCCAATGTTTTTTCAAGGGAAAATATTTTTCCACCAATACATTCTGCTATTAAAGCATTACAACAAAAAAAAGCAGTGAATCCAAGGAAAAGCTTGGTAGGTTTATCTTTCAGAATATTACTGATCATTATCGGATAATTAAAAAATATATAGTTTGGAATGCAAGAAATAAAAAATTCGTCAATAAAATCCACCTTTTTCCACTAAATTCTCTCCTTCGAACTAACATAATCAAAGCCATAATGTTCACGGTAATATTCAAAACCGGTGAAACGCCCCAACCTAATATAATGATGTAGTTATTAATATCTTCTCCTGTAATAATGTGCTCCACCCGTTGTGCAATTAAACAAAATACAAACAGGATATTGCATAACAAAGCCACCCTGTTTAAAAATAAAAGAACACGCATAAAAAAATTTGATTCAAAATAGCATTATTTTGCTGACTTCATAAAACCAACCGGATGAAAAATTTTCAATGGAAAACTTTGCTGCCGCATGTAATTGCAATCATTGTTTTTTTGTTAGTGGCAGCCATCTATTGTAAGCCAGCCTTAGAAGGAAAAGTATTGCAACAGCATGATGTTACACAATGGAAAGGAATGGCACAGAACTCTTTTCAGTACAAAGAAAAACACGGCCATTTCCCTTTATGGACAAATGGCATGTTCAGCGGTATGCCGGCTTATCAAATTACCGGTGTTGGAGATAATCCGGTATCTGTGGGCATCATAGGAAATATTCTATCACTGAATTTACCCAAGCCCATTAGTTTTTTCTTTTTAGCCTGTATTTGTTTTTACTTCCTCACGCAGGTATTACGCATCAATCCTTATGTGGGTATAGCCGGAGCTTTGGCGTATGCCTATGCCACATATAACCCCATCATTATTGCCGCCGGACACGATACAAAAATGCAGGCCATTGCCTATATGCCGGCCGTAATAGGTTCTTTGTTACTTATCTATCATAAAAAATATTTAACCGGAGCAGCACTTACAGCCCTTTTCATCACACTCCTGGTGGGCTCCAACCACTTACAGATCACTTATTACACCTGCATAATCATTGGCGTAATGAGTATTTCTTATGCGATTTACTGGATCAGAGAAAAAGATTTTAAACACTTATTTACTGCGGCAGGTATTGCACTGGGCGCTGCTGTTTTGGGGGTACTGGTAAATGCCGTAATGCTCTTCACTACCTACGATTACGCTAAAAAATCGATACGCGGCGGCAGTGTTCTTGCAGATGGGAAAAGCAATGTTACCAAAACAGGACTTACCACTGATTATGCTTTAAGTTATAGCATGTACAAAACAGAACCGCTGGTAATGATGTTCCCCAGGATATACGGCGGAAGTAGCGGCAACCTTGAAGTTTCTGAAGATAAATCAAAAGCCATTGAAGCTTTACAACAAATGCCCCAACAGTTAGGACAACAAATTCAGGGCTTCCTGCAATTTTACTGGGGCGGTATTGATGGCGTTGGAACAGCTGGCCCGCCATACGTTGGAGCCATCATTTGTTTTTTGGCACTGATCGGTTTTGTTTTTGTAGATAAAGAATATAAATGGTGGATACTGGCAACTGGCATATTAACCATTATGATGAGTTGGGGTAAATATTTTTCTGGTTTTAATGTGGCATTACTGAAATATTTGCCTATGTACGATAAGTTCAGGGCACCAAGTATGATATTGGTAATACCTACCTTTTTACTATGCATGATGGCTGTTTTATCGTTGCAAAAGATCATCTCTGCGGAAAATAAAGAAGCATTATGGAACCAGTACAAGAAAGGCCTGATCATAGTGGGCAGCTTTTTTGCACTGGCATTGTTAGTATATGTGAGCTCGGATTTCACAAGTGATGCGGATAACATGCTGAACAAACAAATTAGTTCCATCAGCGACCCACAACAAAGAGAAGCAATCAGCCAGCCCGTTCATGCTTTCTTAAATGGCTTAAAAGAAGACAGGCAAAGTTTATTCCTTGGAGATATTTTCAGAACCCTGATCTTTTGCCTGATTATTGGTGCTGCCATTTGGTTTTATATAAAGAAGAAGATCAACGCAACAATTGTGATGGCTGTGGCCGGCGTTGCGGCATTGATAGATATTTTTGGCATTGACTCCAAATACCTCAACAGCGATCACTACCAGGATGAAGGCGATTATGAAGCTAATTTTAAACCATCTCCCGTTGATGAAGCTATATTAAAAGATACCAGCTACTACCGTGTTTTCAATCTTACACAGAATACTTTTAATGATGCGATGACTTCCTATTTTCATAAATCCGTTGGAGGCTACCATCCGGCAAAACTGAGTATTTACCAGGATCTGATTGAAAAACAGCTTTCAAAGTTTCCCAATTGTATGCCTGTTTTAAACATGCTGAATGCGAAATACATCATCCTGCCTAACCGCCAGAATGGCCAGCCGATGGCGGAACCGAATCCTGATGCATTGGGCCCATGCTGGTTTGTAAAGGGTATACGTTATGAGAACAGTGCAGCCGATGTTATGAACGCATTGAGCTATTTCAATCCGAAGGATACGGCTATCGTTGAAGTATACTATAAACAGCAAATACAGGTTGGCAATGCAGACAGCACTGCTTCTATTCAGCTTGTTAAAAATGATAATGACGATATGGAATATCGTTCTTCATCTAACAGCAACCAACTGGCCGTATTTAGTGAAGTGTATTACGATGGTGGCTGGAAAGCAACCATCGATGGAAAAGAAGCTAATATTATTCCTGTAAACTATGTGCTGAGAGGATTATCTGTTCCGGCCGGAAAACATATGATCGCTTTCGAATTCAAACCAGCATCTTATTATACCGGCAATAAAGCATCAGTAGCATCATCAGTGATCATTTGGTTATTATTGATGGGTGCCGCAGCTACTGCAGTAAGAAAGAAAAAAGAACCAACAGTTTAATGTAAATAATGACCATTCTCGGCCTTATCTCATACCGTGTTTTCCCGGCACAAATGGGCGGACAAAAAGGTATTGCTGAATGGTACGAGTTTTTATCTAGGAAAGAAAAAGTTGTAATAGTCGGCACGAAAGAAAACACTGTGCCGACTTTTTCTTTTCAACAGTGGTATTCATTTCTTGAAAATCATAATAGTGGATGGAGAAACATTTTACATATCCGTAAGCTCCTTCATTTGATAAGAGTACATAAGGTAGATGTGATTATCATTGAGCACTCTTATTTCGGCTGGATAGGCCTTTTGTTGCACCTTATTACCGGTAAACCTTTCCTTATTCATTCACACAATATCGAAGCACATCGTTTTAAAATTACCGGCAAAAAATGGTGGAAAATATATGAAGTATATGAACGTTGGATACATTCAAAAGCTCGGCTTACCTTATATAAATGTGAAGAAGACGCAGCTTATGTAAAAGAGCAATGGAAATTAAAACAGCATTTATATTGCATTATTCCTTTTGGAACAAGGATTTCAGCAGCGCCATCACAGGAAGAAAAAAAAGAGGCCAGGAAAAAGATATGTGCGGCCTATAACATCGATCCATCATCCTGTATATTCTTGTTCAATGGCACGCTAGACTTTTCGCCAAATGTATCTTCTATCAATATTATTCTACACCAGCTAATCCCTTACCTGAGGAATAAAAACTTCAACTATCGGATCATTATTAGCGGCAACAGAGCCGATGCAGCGATGCTAAAAGAATTAACCGCCGCCCCTGAAATTATTTTTACAGGCTTTGTTGACGATATCAGTCTTTTATTAAAAGGCGCTGATGCATTTATTAATCCTTCAAGTGCTGCTACAGGTATTAAAACAAAGCTGGTAGAAGCTTTAGCAAATAACACTTCTGTTATTTGCAGCAGGTCTTCAGCCCGGGGATTACATCATTCCTACTTAACCAACAAAGTACAGGAAATCAACGATAATGATATAATAGCATTTGCGGAAGCAATGATCAACATTCCATTCAACAATGATTCTACAATAGCTGCATCGTTTTATAAAAACTTCTATTGGGGAAACATCATTGATAAAGCCCTCCTATCTTTACGCAGTTTATGAGTTCATTGTTAAAAATATCTGTAGTTATCTGCACTTATAACCGTGCTGCTTATATCAGCGAAGCCATGCAAAGCTTGTATGACCAAACTTTGTCTAAAAAATTGTTCGAAGTAATTATCGTAAACAATAATTCTACTGATAATACAAAGGAAGTTTGTGCATCATACCTGCAGGAACATACGGATGCAAATTTTTACTTTGTAGAGGAAACGCAGCAGGGTGCATCATTTGCAAGAAACACAGGTGCTGCAATGGCCAAAGCACCTTTGTTATGTTTTATGGATGATGATGCCATAGCTGATAAAGACTATCTGGAAAGAATCGTTACATTTTTTGAAAATCACCCCGATGCAGGCGGACTTGGAGGAAGGATCATTCCGAAATATATTCCTGAGGAACCGAAATGGATGAGCTATTATGTATCATCGCTGGTGGGCAATTTCGATTATAGCCCTGTTGCAACGGTTTTCAAACCCGGGAAATATCCTTTAGAATCAAACATGATCATCAAAACAGAAGATTTTCATGCAGTAAATGGCTTCAATACAGCTTTACCCGGTGTTGTAGGCACATTAAGGATTGGCGGTGAGGGGAAGGATTTTTTTTATAAGTTACAAGCCTTAGGAAAAAAGATTTATTACGATCCTCTCATAAGAGTGCAACACATCGTAGAAGTAAAAAAGCTTACGAAAGAATACATGTACCGTGTAGCAAGTGGCATTGGCCGTGGCGAAAGAAGAAGGGTTTTGGAGATCAGTAAAAAAGTTTTCTATAAAAAGATTGCCGAATATCTTTTTAAACTGGGAGCATCGGTTATACTGGGCATTAAGTACACGTTACAAGGCCATCCTGCACAGGCATGGCCCGTTATTCAGTTTAGAATAGACGCATTGAAAGGATTGATAGGTAGGTAACGTTGATAGGCAATTAAAAATTATACGTTAGTTATTTTAATCCCCAATGGTTTAATCAGTTTATTGACTGTTGCCATTAACCCCGTTGACTTCTTTTTGGGTTTAGAAAAGTAACAGGATAAATGAATAAAGCGTTCGTAACCGTTAGCATTCACTGCACTCCTGTAATCGTCTAATAACTTTTTTAGAATCGGTAATTCTGAAAGCACAAATCTGGTTTGGTGCAGTGATAACTGATCCGGAAAATTAAATTTATACCCACTGATATGAAGGAAAATCAAAGGCTCTTTTTCGTTTACCATAACAAGGTTTTCTTTTACCGAAAACACCCTTTCATGCAGGTTCCAGTAAGCAACATTTATCCCTTTATGATGGCAGATGGCTACATTATCAAAAAAAAGAGGTACTAAATTCAACCAATTTTGATCCACCCCCATTCCTTCCGCAAAATTGTAATAGCACTGATCTACTAATCTGCTACTCCACCATTGCAAAAAAGCATCAACAGTTGTACTCTTTTTCATCCCAATAAAACCGGCATTGTATAAGCCAGATCTTAAAATGTCTCTTTCCCTTGGTTCTTTTTCATCGGTGACAGGAGTTGTAAAATGTGGCGTTAACACAATATCATTCTTCTCTAAAAGTCTTTCAACAGGAAGTAATGGTTGATAAATAAAAATGTCAGTATCTAAGTATAATAATATTTCCGGCTGATATGTATTGAAAATGTATTGAGCCAGAAAGGGTTTTATAGCACAATTCAATTCTATTATTGTGTATTGCTGGCTCATTTGGGCAAATTTCGTGATGCCCATTTCTTCTGCTTCAATAATGATATACGGCTGGAATGCTGCCACACCAAAACGTCCTTCGATCCTATCTACTAAACCAATAATTACAGAATACTCGGGATGATGAGCAGTAAACGAATCTGCCATGGTTTTGGCATAAGCCAAATGATTGGCCGAACAAACGCTGTATGCTATTTTCTTCATGCTATTTTTTCTGCCAGGATGATTGTATTTAAATATAAGCGATCATTTTTGGGCCACAATGGCTCAAACAGTAAAAACAAATAATTAAGCACCGGAACCAATATCTGCCGAACTATTTTCTTAAAAAAGTTAAACCTTGAAAATATAATTACTTTATTCAACCAGTGATCATTCAAATAAACTATAAACAACTGATGAATAGCAGAAAGCGTATGACCATTCTTATCAATGATTACTACTTTAAAACCATTCTTCTCCAACATATCTTTCAATGCAAACTGAGTATATCTTGCAAAGTCTACCGGTATTTCATGTTCTTCCCAAACAAAAGGACAGGTAAAAAGCATTTGCCCACCAATTTTCAGTACTCTTTTAAGTTCAGGTAAGATTTCCTGCAAGTTGAAAACATGCTCAAAAACTTCACTACTGAATATACTATCAAAAGATTCATCTTTTAAGGGCAAGGTTTTTCCATCATAAAAAAAATCAATTTGCTCATCAACATGACTATGACCTTCGCTATGATATTCAACCCCAACATAAGATTCCACGTTTGTAAATAGTGATTTATATGGCTTAGCGCCGCACCCAAAATCAAGTAAATTACCTTTCAGCATAGGTGCATATTGCTTAATCTTGTTAAACAATCCTTTTCTTATAAAATATAATGGATGCGATACCCTGGGGTTAAAATTTTCAGGAACCATAATATATGTATTCGCAGCAAAATAAGGGGTTTATACACAAATTACATATTCCGTCTTCCTAAATTGCTAGGTTAATCTTTACATTTGAATGCTGTAAAATAACAGAATTTTCAAATCATGGGCAGTTTAAGAAAGCAAACGCTAATTTCCAGTATACTTGTATATATCGGCTTTTTTATTGGGCTCATCAACACCTATTTTTATGTAAGAAACGGATCTTTTTCCCAGGAACAATTCGGCCTAACCAAAATATTCTTCGATTTTGGACAAAACATGTATGCCTTTGCCAGTATGGGAGTGATCCCGGTTATTTATAAGTTTTACCCCTACTATGAAGATAATTTAAAAGAAAATGAGATAGACCTGCTGAGTTGGGCAATGGTGGCTTCTTTTATAGGCTTTATACTCGTTGTAATAGCAGGTTTATATCTTAAGCCTTTCATCGTTCATAATTACATTGAAAAATCAAAACTCATTATTGATTATTACTACTGGATGTTTCCGTTTGCGTTAGGTATGCTTTTTTTTTCAGTGCTGGAAAGCTTTTGCTGGGCTATTCATCAAACCGTAATATCTAATTTTCTTAAAGAAACGCTGATGCGTTTCATTACAACAATATTTATTCTTTTATTTTATCTTAAGATCATATCCTTCTCAACTTTTATTTATTTATTTTCCTCTCTTTATCTAATCATTTTCATTGTACTGGTAATTTATGTACTGAAAATAGGTAAACTACATTTCTCATTCACCATAAGCAGGGTTACCAAAAAATTCTATAAGAAGATGCTTAGCATGCAACTACTATTGTTCAGTGGCACATGGATTGTTTCAATTGCTGCAACGATAGACAGTTTCATTATCGCAGGTTTCCATAATCTTGGATTGGCCTCTGTAGGTATTTTCACACTAGCACAATACGTTTCTAATTTGATACAGGTGCCACAAAGAAGTATTCAACCCGCCTCTGCAGGAATTTTATCAAGGGCATGGAAAGATAAAAACATGAAGGAAATTGAAAGGATCTATTACAGATCTTCTATTAATCTTTTGCTAATGTCTCTTTTCATTTTTGGTAATATATGGCTCAACATCAGGCAAGGATTGGAAGTAATGGATGTTCAAAAAAATTATTTAGCAGGATTAAGTACATTATTCATTTTAGCCACAGCAAGAATTGTGGACGCAGGAACGGGTATTAATAATATGGTGATCAACACCTCTACTTTTTGGCGCTTTGATTTTGTAAGTGGAATATTCTTACTGGCCATGCGATTACCGCTTACATGGTTTTTGATAGGGCATTACGGTATCATTGGCTCAGCATATGCAGACCTTTTTTCAATGACCATGTACAACCTTGTTCGTTTTGAATTTTTAAGAAGGAAATTCAACATGCAGCCATTTAATCTTAAAACACTTTACAGCATTGTGTTAGGGATAGTAGCTTATGTTTTATGTTATTATTTGTTAAACGGCATTAACGGCTGGATCGGAATCATTGTAAGAAGTGTATTGTTTTCAGGCCTGATGATCGGAGGAATATTCTTATTTGATCTTACACCAGATGCGAAACAGCTTTATTATAAATGGAGGGGAATTGAGCAATAAACCAAGAAAGTCATGCGTGTACTATACGACTACCAGATATTTATTGAGCAAAAGTTTGGAGGAATATCAAGATATTTTTTCGAATTAATGAAAGGCTTACAAGGTTATGATGATATAATAATATCTGACTTTAATATTTACTTATCCGGTAGCGACTATGCTAAAGAGCTTGAACAATGCAAATTGAACATCTGGAGAGAGTTTACCGGAAGAAAAGACCTGGCGAGGTTTATAAATAAAACCATATTTAAAAAAGTATTGCAATCAGAAAAATACGACATCTATCATCCCACCTATTATAATTGGCCATTAGTATCACATTGTAAGAACAAACCTCTGGTTATTACAATACATGATATGATTGACGAAAAATTCCATACGAACATCCCTTCACTTCAAAACCTGATTGAACAACGAAAAAGAATAGTAAATAGGGCAGATAAAATAATTGCCGTCTCTGAATCAACTCGCAATGATATCATCGAAGCATATGGAATAAAAGCAGATAAAATCAGTGTGGTTTATCATGGCAACTCATTAAATACTATTTCTTCCGAACAGGCCGAGTTAAGCATAAAACAACGCTCATATATTCTGTTTATAGGCAATCGTAAGGGGATACATAAAAATTTTACAAACCTTGTTAAGGCCACCGTCAGCATACTAAAAAAAGAAAACTTAAAACTGGTTTGTGGAGGCGGTGGTGATTTTACTGAAAAAGAAAAAAAAATATTTTATGAGCTAGGGTTGGAAAATAGTATTTCCTA
>JAGWUV010000057.1 GCA_028875875.1 Bacteroidota bacterium | reverse complement strand
AACACATGGCTATAGGTGAATAATATCTTATCGGGGTCTTGTAATTGTTCTACCATGCTGGTCCATTTGGCTTCGCCATGGTTATTGATCACACTCTGCTTTTTATCTTCCCTTTGTAAATACATGCTCATACCTATCGCATCTGCTTCCGGGTGAAATTGTGTACCTACAAAATGTGCTGTAAACCGCAAGGCCATTACGGCTCTTTCCAAAGGCACATGTGGCCTTTCTTTTTCTATTGCCAGTATCTTCCCCCCAATTTCTTTTAATCTTTTATGATCCGGTTGAATCACCTGGAAATCGCGGCTATCAACCGAATAGAAAGGATCTTTCAGTCCTTGGAAAACAGGTTCCTGTAATCCTTCTTTCATCATGTGTACCGGGAAAACACCAAAGGAGGTTGACTTTCGCCGGCATACATTTCCTACCTTAAAATACCTGCATGCCAACTGGAAACTATGGCAAATAAAAAAGACTTTTTTCTTAATAGGGTTAGTAGGGCTATTATTAAAATCCTCTACTTTTTGCAACCATTGCATATATAGATTATCCCACTCCAGTCCTTCGCTTTCCAAGGGAGAGCCCGGTCCACCACTGGAGATATAGGCATCGTAAGAAAGATCGGGTAATTGTAATTGTTGACGAACATCAAACTCGTCGCAATGCAGTACAACAGCATTTACTTCACTCCATTGCTGTAAGATCGCACGAATGCATCGCATGCCCTCATTGGCAACGCCATCATACAAATCTAATATTGCAATACGCACCATGTGATCTTCTCTATCTTTTAAAACGGCTGCAAACATAAGCCATTTTGCATTTTCAGTTATTGCACCAAAACTGGTACCGGTAAACAAGCATAATATTGCATTGTTTTTATGTGAATTCGATTGCGTTTTTCAATCGGAGTGTTTTAATGGTAAAAGGTTATTTTTGCGACTTAGTTCAACCTCATCACAATTTTACAATGAAGGAGAAGCTGCAGCAACTAGCTCATCAATTAGAAGGAGATTTATTTTTCGATACAACCATCCGTACCCTATATGCCACTGATGCTTCTGCGTACCGCGAATTGCCGCTGGCCGTTGCGATACCGAAGACCGTTGAGGATATCAAAAAATTAATTGCATTCGCCAATGCAGAACATACCTCGCTTATTCCAAGAACGGCGGGTACTTCGCTGGCCGGGCAGGTAGTGGGTAAAGGCATTATAGTAGATGTTTCAAAAAATTTCACTCAAATACTGGAATTAAATACAGAAGAAAATTGGGTGCGTGTTCAACCCGGAGTGATCCGTGATGAACTGAACATGTTCCTCAAACCGCATGGGTTGTTTTTTGGCCCTGAAACTTCTACTGCCAACCGTGCCATGATCGGCGGTATGGTGGGTAACAACTCCTGTGGTTCTAACTCAGTTGTATACAGAAGTACCAGGGAGCATTTGCTGGAAGTGAAAGCCTTACTAAGCGATGGTTCTGAAGCAGTGTTCTCCACACTTTCGCCTGATGAATTTCATGCGAAATGCGAACTGGATACATTGGAAGGAAAGATCTATAAAAATGTTAGAAGCCTGTTGAGCAATTATGATAACCAGGTAGAGATAAGAAAAGAATTTCCGAAGAAATCTGTAGAAAGAAGGAATACGGGTTATGCAATAGACCTGCTGGTAGAAACGGCGCCTTTCACAGCCGGTGGAGAAGATTTTAATTTCTGTAAACTCATTGCAGGATCAGAAGGAACACTGGCTTTTATCACAGAAATTAAACTGAATGTAGTACCACAGCCGCCGAAGGAAATTGGTTTGTTGTGTGTGCATTTTAATTCTATTGATGAATCCTTACATGCAAATTTGATTGGCCTGAAATATAAGCCCAGTGCCAGTGAACTGATCGATCATTATATTTTGGAATGTACAAAAGATAATATCGAACAAAGCAAGAACAGGTTCTTTGTGCAGGGTGATCCCGGTGCTATTTTGGTGATTGAGTTTGCAAGGGAAACAAGGGAAGAGATACTGGCGATAACCAAAGAGGTTGAAGCAGAAATGCGAGCCGCCGGATTGGGTTATCATTTCCCTGTGTTGTTTGGTGCCGATACTAAAAAGATATGGACATTGCGAAAAGCCGGACTGGGCTTATTGGGTAATTTACCCGGCGATGAAAAAGCGGTGCCTGTGATTGAAGATACAGCAGTTGATGTGGAAGATCTTCCTGCTTATATCCGTGATTTTAACGAGATATTGAAGAAGTATGGTTTGTATTCTGTGCACTATGCACATGCGGGTTCCGGTGAGATACACTTAAGACCTATCATCAATTTAAAAACAAAAGAAGGCAATGAACTCTTCCATACCATTGCTGCTGAGGTGGCTACGTTGGTGAAGAAATACAACGGCTCATTGAGCGGGGAACATGGTGATGGAAGATTGCGTGGTGAGTTCATCAAACAAATGGTAGGAGCGAAGAACTACGAGTTGTTGAAGCAGGTGAAACTGGCTTGGGATCCGAATAATATTTTCAATCCCAATAAGATCGTTGATACGCCGCCAATGAATACGATGTTGCGTTATGAGCCCGGGCAATTCACGCCTGAGTTTCAAACCATCTTCCGTTTTCATAAGCAAAACATTTTGCAGCATGCCGAGCAGTGTAATGGCTCAGGCGATTGCCGGAAAACGCATTTATCAGGTGGTACCATGTGCCCTTCGTACATGGCTACCCGTAATGAGAAAGATACTACAAGGGCAAGGGCCAATATTTTAAGAGAGTTCTTGACTCGTTCAAACAAAGAGAACCGTTACGATCATAAAGAAATTTATGAAGTGATGAGCTTGTGTTTGAGTTGTAAGGCTTGTAAGAGTGAGTGCCCCTCGAATGTAGATATGGCCAAACTGAAAGCGGAATTCCTGCAACATTATTACGATGCCAATGGTGTTCCTTTCCGCTCTAAACTCATCGCTAATTTTACCAAAACAGCAAAGCTGGGTTCATTTTTCCCTTCTTTATACAATTTCGCAGTAACCAATGCGGTAACAGGCTCTCTTATCAAAAGCTTATCAGGCTTTGCCGTACAACGTTCTATGCCTAAGCTATCGAAAGTGACCTTACAAAAATGGTTTGCTGGAAGGCAGGTTGCTGTTCATTCGCCTTCATCTATTAAACGTAAAGTGTATTTGTTCTGCGATGAGTTTACTAACTACAATGATGCTCATATTGGTGCTACAGCGGTACAGTTATTAGAGAAGTTAGGCTATGAAGTAGCGATACCCGAACATTTGGAAAGCGGCCGTACCTGGCTTTCAAAAGGATTGGTACGTGAAGCGCAAAAGATAGCCAATAAGAATATTGACATGCTGAAAGATGTTATCTCTGAACAAACACCATTGATTGGTATTGAACCTTCGGCCATTCTTACTTTCAGGGATGAATATCCTGATTTAGCAAGTGATGCCAACTTAGAAGCTGCAAAGCAATTGGCAAAGCATACATTTTTTATTGATGAATTTATTGCTGCGGAAATGCAAAAAGGCAATATCTCAAAAGACCTCTTTACAAAAGAAGCGAAGCTGATACAATTACACGGGCATTGCCAGCAGAAAGCAGTGGGCAATTTAGCTGCATCGGTTCAAATGTTGTCGTTCCCTGAGAATTATAAAGTACAAACCATTCCGTCGGGTTGTTGTGGTATGGCTGGTTCATTTGGTTATGAGAAAGAACATTACGATGTGTCTATGCAAATAGGTGAGTTGGTGTTATTGCCAACGGTACGTAAACAAGCGGATGATACCATTATTGCTGCACCCGGCACCAGCTGCCGTCACCAGATCAAAGATGGTGCACATCGTAAAGCCTTGCATACGGTAGAAGTGTTGTATGAAGCGTTGGTATAGGAGTAGTGAATGGTGAATGCCTTGTTCTGATATAGATTGAGAGAATAATAGTAGTTAGTATTAGCTCTCTTAGTTATGCTGTTCCTGTTGTTGGCTGTGTTTATTAGTAGAAGTGTTTGGGCTATGAAGCGGCTTCCTTTCTTGCAACATAATATTTTCGAATAGTAATGATTGGTTGAAGGCATTGCAGTAATAATTAAATCTTCCTATTCTAAAGAAATTAAATATCCTGTTGAATGGATTGGTTAATGTAGCGGTCATATTTGCTACAAAGAAAGGATAGGTATTTTCCTGTAAATCATCTTCTGTAATGCTTTCTTGTGTAATGGAGTAATCTCCCATTAATAATAAGGAGTTGTATAAAAGTAATTTTTCTAAAGAATGATTGGTTTTGCTTAATAAGTTTTTTGCATCTGAGATTAATTTGCCTTTTAGCTCTTGCAATGGTTCATAGTTCGAAAAACTCATTAGCCTGGCCATATGATAAATGATAGTTGAGCTATTGGAATAGTGTTTGGAAACATATTCAGCATCAGTTAAGTGTTTATTATCCTTAATGGCATGTATGATCAAATTCATAGAACTGCTATCGAGGGCATTCAATGGAAGATCAAAAAAGTAGTTCATTAATAATACATTCGAAAGCACACAAATGTCAATATCAACCGGATATTTTTCTGATAGCCATGTACTGTATACACGGTCTTCTCTGTATTTCCTGTAAAATGTTTTATTCCTTTTAAGAACACCGCTTGCATATTTCGAAAAGAGCTTTTTCAAATCTGCTACCCGGTTTTTATCGTTTTCAGATACCATAGCAACCATGGCACAATCGTCAATATCATCAGGCAAAGCCATGGATTTATTGAATAAGTTCAACCAGCCTCCATTGGGGAATACTTGCGGAGGTGTTTTTCGCCAAAAATTATACCTGTATTTATTTTTCGGACTTCTGAATTGCTGAAAATAGGGGAGGCTGTTACATTGGATATTTTCAACGATGTTTTTTTCTTCATCACTTAGCTGGTTTTGATAATGCTTGATCGTAAAAATTACAAGTGATGTAAAAAACACGTTATCATCTTTTTTCCAATCCCAGCTATAAAAATATTTTCGTTCACTCTCGAAGCTGCCAGTTTTTTCATCCTGTAGTGAAGCTATTTTTCTTAAAACATTTATAGATGGGTAGCTCGAATCTTTGGTGTTGCTTGTGCTATTTCCAAAAGTGGAGAAATGTATCAAAACAAGACAAGCGAAAAGTATAAAACGTATGGTTGCTAGTAAAGTATGTTTTTCGCAGCTTTTTATACAAATTGAACTCATTTTATTAAAGGTGGCGATTGTATGCAGCTTCATCTGTGCTATAACAATAATCTTTTTGATGGCAAAAATGCATCTCATCGATACAAGTAGGAAAGCAAATGTAATTTTTTCTCAGCAAGGTTTCTCTAAAGAGGATGTTGCGTAATTCTGTCAGAAGTACAGCCGGATTTTCCATCTTTTCCTGGGCTATTTTGGACGGCAAATCGACGGATTGATAGACTCTTTTTTCTTTATAAAACTTAGCCGGGAATATGCAAATATGGTAACTATTCTCACTTAAAAAGCCTTACAAGTGTAGCACTTGCAAGGCTTTTGTTGTATGATCAGTTACTCAATTATCCCAGTTACAGGTAACTAAGATTGGTCTTGGGTGTTAAGGCCAACAAGGTCTCGTACATCAGTTCAATAGTGCTTTCAATATCGCTCTTGTGAATCATTTCCACCGTTGTATGCATGTAACGCAGCGGAATAGAAATAAGTACACTGGGGCAACCTTCATGGGCATACGCAAAGCTATCGGTATCCGTACCAGTGCTGCGACTAACGGTACGCATTTGCAATGGGATTTTATTCTTCTCAGCCACATCTTGTACAAAGTTGAGTAACTTATTGTGTACTGCCGGTCCGTAAGTAGGGGAAGGACCTTTACCGCAAGCTACATCTCCTTCAATGATCTTGTTGATCATCGGCGTTTGTGTATCATGCGTTACGTCGGTAATAATGGCCACATCAGGTTTAATGCGGCGGGCAATCATCTCAGCGCCACGTAAACCGATTTCTTCCTGCACAGCATTCACCACATACAATCCGTATGGCAGTTTCTTTTTATGCTCTTTCAGCAAACGAGCCACTTCAGCGATCATAAAACCACCAATGCGGTTATCAAATGCACGGGCTATATAATAATCGTGAGCCAGTTCATCAAAACCTTCTTCATAAGTAACTACAGAACCAATATGAATGCCTAATGCTTCTACTTCTTTTTTGTTGCGGGCACCGCAGTCTAAGAACAGGTTATCTACTTTAGGTGCTGTTTCTTTCTGATCGGGTGCATTGATGCGGGTATGGATAGCAGGCCATCCGAATACAGCTTTTACCGGCCCTTTCTTTCCATGTATCCAAACACGTTTGGCAGGAGCAATCTGGTGATCCACACCCCCATTACGTTTCAGATAGATCAAGCCCTGGTCGTTAATATAATTCACAAACCAACTGATCTCATCTGCATGTGCTTCGATCACTACTTTAAAAGTTTCAGAAGGGTTGATCACACCCACTGCTGTTCCGTATGGATCAACGAAATGTGTATCTACCAAAGGCTTTACATAATCAAGCCATACTTTCTGGCCGCTGCTTTCAAAGCCTACGGGAGAAGGGGTATTGATATAATTCTTCAGGAACTTTAGAGAATCATCGGTAAGAATAGACTTACTTTTTGCTTTTGATTTTTTGTCTTTTGCCATAACATATTATTTTATGAGTGTCATTCCGGTAATACCGCATGCCGCTTTAACCAGCATGAGCCCGTCAATGATTGTAAGATAATAAAGAATACTTTTCCGTTGCTGCATCGACCATGCCACCATGATCAGGAGGATGAAAGGTATGGTATTGATAAGTATTCTTGCGAAAGGAAATTGAAGAAGTGAGGCATAAATTAAGAACGTTCCCAATCCTACAATGCTTAGGGGAATGATGATAAGGAAGATGGTTTTGCGTAATCCCACTCTCACCACAAAGGTTTTCAGTTGTTGGTTATGATCTGCCGCATAATCTTTAATATCGAACAAAATACACAGCAGGCTGATGTACATGAAGTTTTTAATGAAGAGTAATACGCCGAAGAAGTTGAGTTCGTGTGGTTGTCCTGCCAGTATATGTTGGAATACGATGGGATAAACGGTAACGGCTCCGGCCCACACAAAGCCAATTACAAAGGGCTTCATCCAACCGGTATTGCGTAAATTATATTTGAAGAGCAACGGTGTGGCGATGCCATAGTACAGCGCCGCTACTGCCGGAAATACCAGTAACAATATCCATTCTGTAATGTTGATGTTGAATAATTGCTGTACGTGATGTTGTAACAGGAAAAACAGGGACAGCAGCATCGCAAGTGTTAAGATCACCTGTGAATACAAGACAAATGTTTTGTTATGAATGTACCAGCGTGCCCGTTTGTTGTGTGTTTCAACAGTTGACTCCGTAATATAAGCTTTGGTATAGTAAACCACTGTTCCCGTAAAAACAAATAAGTAATACCAAAAAGGATTGAGAGCGGTATATTGTTGTACAGCAGCTTCAATAGAAAGTGCTACAGTGCATAAACCGTAAAAATAATTACCGTAGAAAAATGACTCAGTAAATGTTTGTTGTTTCAAGGATTAATTGAAAATGATTTTAGGAGAAGTAATGGTATCACTTACATGGCCTCCCAGGTCCTTGAGCCAGAACTTAAATATAGAGGTATCTACTTTGTTGGCACAGGATCCAAGATAAGGATAGTAAGGATCGTTCGCTACGTTGTAAATAAAGCCAATGGAAATAGTGCCTTTTAAATCTTTTGTAGGACTAAAGTCCGGCATTTTATATTGAAAGATAGATGCGAAAGTGCCAGGGCAAACGCTGGATATGCGTTGGATCCAGATGCTATCCTGTATATCGCCTTCCTTATCGGTAAAATCTATATCAAAATTGAGCACATCTCCCTGGTGTAAGGAAGTGCTGCTTACACTTTTTAAAGTAAGTTGCGGCCTGGTTGTATATTGATCTTTCTTGCAAGCACCAATTAAAAAGCAGGTTAACAGTACGATCGATATTTTTGTTGCCATATCTGAGGTATTCATTTCAAAAATAAACAATTCAAATCAACACATGGCAGAAGATAAATCACTTCTTAACAAGATTTTCTCAATCACTCCTTCATCAGAAATTGAAGTGATCTCGGCTGTGTATGAATTCCAGTATCAGCATAACCCGGTATATCGTCAATGGTGTGATCTTATGCCTAACGTAAGTTCTATTATCAGCTTTGATGTAGCTACTGTTCCTTTTATGCCTATCTCCTTTTTTAAGACACATCATGTGGCAGCAACGCTGTTCGAACCGCAACAGGTTTTTGAAAGTAGCGGTACTACTCAAACCATCAACAGCAAACATTTTATAAAGGATATCAGTATTTACAGGCGAAGTTTTACTACGGCATTTGAACAGTTTTATGGCCTAGCTGCCGAATGGTGTGTGATCGGTTTATTACCCTCTTACCTGGAAAGAAAGAATTCTTCGCTGGTAATGATGGTGGATGAATTGATCCAGGCATCGGCACACCGGCAAAGTGGTTTTTACCTGTATGAATTTGATAAGTTGAAGCAAGTGCTGGAGGAATTGGAAAAAGCCGGGCAGAAAACATTATTGATAGGGGTAACATTCGGCCTGCTCGATTTCTTTGAACAATACCCTACGCAGTTGCAGCATACAGTAATCATGGAAACGGGGGGAATGAAAGGAAGGCGTAAAGAACTTACCCGCCAGGAAGTGCATGATTTTATAAAGGAAAGAAGTGGTGTACAGCAAATACATTCGGAATATGGGATGACTGAATTATTGTCGCAAGCTTATTCAAAGGGGGAGGGAAGATTTATGTGTCCGCCATGGATGAAAGTAGTGGTGAGGGATGAGGAAGATCCGACCTTGGTAAAACTTACCGGTCGTGGGGTATTAAATGTGATTGACCTGGCTAATTTGTATAGTTGTGCGTTCATCGCTACAGAAGATGTAGGTATTGTATACGAAGATGGCAGTTTTGAGGTATGGGGGAGATTGGATAACAGCGATATCAGGGGATGCAGTTTACTGGTTGTATAAAATTCACTTGGCAATTATATTTTGGCAATCTATATTTGCTGCCCCGAACACGGATGCCCAGGTGGCGAAATTGGTAGACGCACTGTGTTCAGGTCGCAGCGTTCGCAAGGATGTGCTGGTTCGAATCCAGTCCTGGGCACCACTTAAATTTGTAAAAGCCTCGTTAATCATAGATAACGAGGCTTTTTATTTCTTTTGGAGGACGGTTCGGGGGGACACTTTGATTGCGAATTATACTATTTTATCCCTTTTTTCATTTTCGTTCTTTAATTAACACCTGTATACCATTTTATGGCATAATACCAACAAGGTGTTGAACCTGTATTGGTAAGATGGTGCGGTATATTGGGCCTGATAAAAATGGCATTTCCTTCATTAGCAGTGACATTTTTTCCGTCGATATGCATTGTAACATTTCCTTTCATTAAAAACATAATCTCTTCCTGCGGGTGAGTATGCTCCGGGTGGCTTTCCTGCCCCTCGTTTAGCGTAGTAGCGTGTACATCAAATCTTCCAAAAGCAGAACTGGGTTTATCTAATACTGCTCTTGATTCTCCTTTCGTAGTTTTCTTTACAGTCAATTCATTCCAGTTTTTTACTAATGAACCTCCATTGTGTTTGCCGCGTCCAGTATCTGCTGGGTTGGATGGGGTAAAGCCAATCACATAATAACTCACGGGTTGGCTGGAGTGGTTGCTGAAACTTTGGGTATCTCCGGCCATGATCAAAGCAATGCCATTTTTGCCAAGGATTTTGCTACTGTCGTTAATGATTAAGGTTAAGCTTCCCTCTTTTACAATAACCAGTTCTTCCCTGTTCATCAATGCACGGGCGGGATGGTTGGTTCTGCCAGGAGCAAGTGTGGAAGTATGGAGGTCGAGCATGGTCAGTGTACTGGTGGGGCCATGTATCTTATGATTGGGAAGTACAGAATAAACACCAGAGCTAATAGAATCCGTTTGGGAATAGGAGCGGATGCTGCTGCACATAAACAGGTAAAGTATGCTGACATATAGCAGTTGGTAGCGTCTTATCAAAGCAATCATTGTAAGCAATATTTGAAAACATAAAGTAACAGGATTATTGCTTACTGCAAGCTAGGCGGGATTAAAATAACTTATGGATGGTTTTTTGTGCTTTGGGAAATACATTTCATTAACATCAGGTTCCGTTCTATGTAAAGGCGAATACTTCTTTTGCATGTTGTTTTATTCTTCAATTTTAACCAGATAAAATATTTTAGTTAATGCTCTCAACTAATTGATTTATAAAAGGTTGAAAAAATTAAAAAATAAGGTAAAAATATACAATTGGGCATGCTACTGGTCGTTGGATTTGCTTTTGATACAGTATTGATTCGATGGTGAATCAATAGAAGTAAGTTAAGTGATTTTAATTATTTTTTGCTTAAAGTAATGATAATCAATTTATTGAATTGTTTATTTAATTTTTTATGGGGGATGAAATTGAATAAGTGCAAATCTCAATTGCTTAGACGGACAATGGATGTTCAGCAGTTAGGGATATGGTATTTAAAATAATTAGTTAAATTATTTTAAAATAATGATAATCAAATTATTAAACAATTAAAATAATATTTTAAATGAGAATTAACTTTTAAAAGTGATAATCGTTTGTCTGGATTAAAATCAATTATTTTAATAGAGTTAAAATCAGTTTTGTATAAATTTAATATTTTCTAAAAAAACTGATTATCAGTTTATAAATAGGTATATCAATAATTTAAGTATAATAAAACAAATCAATTATTTCATTATACAGAATAGGTGATTGAGTAAAATAGAAGATGGATGATTTTCTGTTGATCAAACTTTTTTGTAGTTAATACTCAAAGCGACTGTATTGTTGTAACAAAATCT
>JAGWUV010000034.1 GCA_028875875.1 Bacteroidota bacterium | reverse complement strand
GACCGTGGCGACAGATATTTATCCTCGGATCTGTTTGATTAAAATCTTCTCAACAAAAATTTATCTGTTTATTCACACAAGTGGGATAATTAACGCATACAAGTGAAGCAGTGTACTGCTACATTTGATGTAAATTAATAGCATGAAGAATATTTATCTCGCAGGTTGTATTGCTGCATTGGCAATACTTTCATCCTGCAACAATGCGAAAGAGAATAAACCTGCTGCCGATTCCACAAAAAAAGTTGAAACAACGAAAATAGAGCCGGGTTCTCCTATCAAATATGATAGTTCAAAACGATATATTTTTTTAACATGGGATGATTCTCCTCAACCTCCCGGAACAACCAACTGTAAATCTATCTTCCATCAGGAGGGAGTTAAAGCCACCTTCTTTGCTGTTGGTTTTAATCAGGTTGGCCCATTCAAAAAAAGAATAATAGATTCACTTCGGAATGGCTATCCCGAATTTCTGTTGGCGAATCATAGCTTCTCTCATGGGTTCAACGATAAATACAGCAAATTTTATAGTATGCCGGATAGTGCATTCCAAGATTTTATGAGAAATGAGAAGGAATTAAAGATCGGTGTGAAAATTATTCGTTTGCCGGGTAACAACACATGGGCTTCAAACGGAAGTATTCATGGTCAAAAAGCTGAAAATCCTTTAGTAAAAAGGTTGGATTCTTTAGGTTATAAGATTGTTGGATGGGATTTGGAATGGGGCCAGCAGGGTAAAAATAAAGCACCTAACGAAAGTGCCGACGAGATGGTAAAGCGTGTTAACCAAAAACTGGATGATGGTAGTACCAATGAGCAAAATATGATCGTTATCTTATCACATGACAGGCTGTTTGAAAAAGCACAATACGCAGATTCTTTAAGAAAATTCATCAGCGTTCTAAAACAAGATCCTCGTAACGTTTTTGAAACAATAGACCACTACCCTTCTGTTCAGAAAAAATAATAGAAAGCTATTTAATATCACTAAAATAAAGCAGCAGTAAAATGCTGCTTTATTTTTTATGACAACTTACATTTGAATTATGACTGCAACGAACATTCATAAAGCTACACCGGCAGATATTTACGCATTGAATAATTTAGTAAACAGTGCCTACCGCGGCGATGCCTCAAAAAAAGGCTGGACAACAGAAGCTGATCTGCTGGAAGGCATAAGAACAGATCCAGAATCTCTTGCGGCGTTATTGAATAATACAAATGCATCCATTTTAAAATACACTGAACAGGATGAATTACTGGGTTGTGTGTATCTTGAAAAGAAGTTGAATAAAATGTATTTGGGTATGCTGAGTGTTCAGCCTGGTATGCAAGCAAAAGGAATTGGGAAAATGTTGTTGCAGGCTGCTGAAGCATACGCCTTGGAGCATAATTGTACCCATGTTACTATGACTGTTATTTCCGTTCGTGATGAGCTGATTAAATGGTATGAAAGAAAAGGTTTTAAAAGTACAGGAGAAAAAGAACCATTTCCATCAGACCCTAAATTTGGTATTCCGAAACAACCACTGGAGTTTATTGTAATGGAAAAGCCTGTAAACTCATAAGCTTTTCGTAATCATTCCTTCAAACCATTGTTGTTCGTTTTCATTTTGCTAAATTGTTGGCCATTATTCGCCAAACCTCCATTCTTTGATGCTGCATGGCAAGAGAGATATTGTTTTTAAAATCCTGTGCATAGTATTTTGTTTAATTCTATGTGCTACCACGTATTCGCAGCAGCAGAATGATACTTTCTTTCTCGCCAAGAAAAAAGGCTGGCTTGGAAAATTGGGTAAAAGTATTTCTGTTGAAACACCGCTCCCGGACGATAGTGTGCCCATTGCCACAAAAAATATCGACCCCTTTATTATTTACGCCGGTGCTGTTATCAGGAGTATAAAAATTGAAAAGGTAGGCTTTGGCGAATCAGTGAATGATACCACTAAGAAGAATAAAAATTTTTTTAATGATCTTGGTGAATCTCTTCATAAAAGCACAAAGGAAAAATTCATAAGGCAAAATTTATTCTTTAAAGCCGGGGATACATTAAGGGCATATCTTTTGGCAGAAAATGATAGGTATCTCCGTGATCAGCCCTATTTGCAGGATGCGAGAATTATTGTTCGGGATAGCGATAGCGCCGATAATCAGGTAGATGTGATTGTTTTGTTCAAAGATGTGTTTTCTATTAGTGGAGATGGAAGCGCCAGTGGTACAAGTATTTTTGCAGAGGGACAGGATGATAACTTTTTAGGAAGTGGGCAACGAATAAAAGTGCAGCAACTTTTTGATCTGGCAAGGCGAAACCAGTACGCTGCCGGATTTGAATACCTCAAACGTAATATACAGGGCAGTTTTATAGACTTAACAATGGGATACCAGGGAATGGCACCTGCATTTAACAGTGGCAGAAGGGAAGAAACTACCGGCTATATCAGTTTTGATCTGCCATTGGTAAGTCCATATCGTTTATGGACTGGTTCGTTTCAGGCTTCTGTACACTATACTAAGAACAATTACATCAGTGATTCGTTGTACTGGTCAGACTTTAACTACAAGTACTATTCCTACGATGCATGGATCGGGTATAATATTTCGGCTAAATCATTGTTGCATGAAAATGGCAAACGGTACATAAAAAACTTTGTGGCAATACGTGCCGCCAAAAACAACTTTGTAGAAGTACCCAATATTTACAAAACAACCTACAATTATCAATATGCCAACCTGATGAGTGTTTTGGTGGCCTTCACCACTTTTAAGCAGGAATATTATAGAACCAATTATATTTATGGTTTTGGTAGAAATGAAGACGTTCCCGAAGGCTTTAATGTTTCTGCAATTGGCGGATGGACCAATAAAAACAATTATGTAAGGCCCTATCTTGGACTTGATGCATCAAGGGAACTTTTTACTAAAAAGCAACAATACATCAACTTAGGTTTAAGACTTGGCGGATATTTTTACAATAAAAATTTCCAGGATATCAGCATGCTGATGAGTGTCGAATCTTTTAGTAAGCTTCGGCGTTTGGGAAGTAGTCGCTGGTTGTTGCGTCATTTTTTAAGTGGCAGTGTAACCCAACAGCTGAATACTTTCTTAAATGAACCTTTACGACTTAACAGTACTTACGGTATACCTGCCTACGAAAATTTACTTACTTATTATGCTACTTCGAGAGCTACGATGAACTGCGAATCTGTGTTTTATAACACATGGAAATTCTTGGGCTTTAATTTTGCACCTTTTGTATTTGGTAATGTTACTTATCTCAAAGCAAAAGGAGCAATACCTGCACAGGGTGATATTTTTACTTCTTGGGGAAGTGGTGTTAGAACACGTAATGAGAACCTTGTTTTCGGAACCATAGAATTAAGAGTTCAATATTTTCCAAGAGTTACACCAACGATGACGCCCTGGAATATATCTGTGCAAACAGGGCTTCAATTCCGTTACATAAGCCAATATATTAAACGTCCTGATTTTGTTTCTGCTAACTAATGCAGTTCTCATCAACATTTATCCTCTTTTATTGTAATTATGCAGAATAAAAGTAACAACTGAAATATGGTTCAGGCCTACAATTTTTTAGCAAGCTGGCAATTGTTTCCCGAGAAGTGCGATTTTCAATCCGGTATCGCTCCCAAGAGCGGCAATTATAAAATTGAAAGCATCAATAATGGTCATGCTTTAAGCATTAGTATTAATTGGGTAAGTATAGAAAATGAAGCTTTTTATACTCAATATACCATAGTTCCGGATGGAGAGAAGCGTCCCTTTGATAACCAGGAAATGGCCGATACTGTAATAACAAAAATCTTAAATGCATCTACCCTGCAAGTACAATTCATCAAAGAAGAAAAAGAAGTTCTTGAAGTAACCAATGAAATACTGTCCAACGGATATATGCGTATAACACAAAAAGGGATAAACAGGGAAGGGAATCAATTCAAAAACATAGAACTTTATCATAAACAAATGAGCGTATTACCTTATGCCTCTTCTGTTGGAAGTGTGGCTATAAGGCCAACCAAGGAAGGAATGATCAGGCATAAAGCACTTTCGGCCATGGAAGAGCAAACCAATATGCAGTTAGATCAGATCAAACAGCAAATTGAATTACTCGCTAAGCAGGCCCAGGAAATAAGAAAAAGAAAGGAATTGAGTATGATGATTTATGAAGCCAAGATCAGTTTCAAACCGCAGATAGGTCATACCTACCATCTTTACGAAAAGAGAGATGGCAGCCATCAATTATCCTTGGTTGCCCCACAGGAATGGGGAGGCAATGGCCCTTTTAAACAATATGTTGCAACGGTAAGATTATTAGCTGATCATACATGGGTTGAAGCAGCGGAACCTGTAATGTAAATATCTTAATCATATTATCATGTTAGGATAAATTTATTTTAATTTACTTTGTACCTCAAATTCAGTCTTATGAGAATTAAACAATCCTTCCTTCTTGCGAGTATCGCTGTATTAACAATGATCTCTTATTCTGCCAGCGCTTCATTACCTATGACTGTTAAGCCTGTTGATTCTGCTATGGCTAAAGAAGAAGTTGCTTCTTCAGCTGTAAAAGAGGCATTGGCTGAGTATAAAAGCCTTTCAAGAAAAGACAGAAACAGCAGGTTGAAAGAAGTTAAGTCAATGCTGAAGGAATATAAGGCCGAGAAAAAGGCAGGTGGAGATGCAGATACTAACACCATTTTGCTTTGTATAGTGGCTATCCTTCTGCCACCATTGGCCGTTTACCTGTATGAAAAAGAAATCAATACAAAATTCTGGATCAGTTTGTTATTAACCTTATTGTTCTGGTTACCAGGTATTATTTATGCATTGCTTGTAATTTTAGCCGGAGCTTAATTATATTATCAATATTTAATTTTTCAAATAAGAAAGCATTCCCCAAAGGAGTGCTTTCTTATTTAAGTATACCATATAAACTTCCACCTTTATCAAATAAGCGATCAATTTTCTTTTCAATTTCGGGTACTTTTTCAACTGGAGGTGCGTGATGCGGTTTTATCCTTGCATCAATAATCAGTGATCCTCTGCAACCCCAATGCTTGTCTTCCACAAACGCCCCTACTCCATAAATATCTTTTGCAGGATTGCATCTTGTATAAGAAACCCACAAATAATTATTTAGTGTGGCGCCCGTGAATGTTGCATCATCACATAAAATAATCAATGGTGAGCTTTTTAGTTCATCAATATGCGGAAGTAATTGCTCTGTCAGTACATGCAATTCTTCCCTCGCTTTATTGTATGAAGTAAACGCCGGGGCTTTCAGAGCTATAACTCCAGGCATTGCTAACACAGGGTTTTCAAAGTGCTTTAGCTCCTTAAATATTCCGGGAACTGATGTACATAAAGTTCTTTGTACCTCACCATAAGCGGCAAATACAACCTTACTACCACTATTCAATCCTGTTCCGCTATAATCCAAAGTATCAATAGTAGTATTTGTATAGAAATGAACATCTCGTTCCCAATTGATCCTTTCCAGCACATACTTCATAAATTCCTCCACATGGTGCGTGGATAGGCTTCCTACATCATCCGCAGTGATGAATAAAAATTTCGCAAGGCTCAACTGACCTGTTCCCAGAATATGATTCGCAATGGTTAATATTTCAGCAGGCTGTTTGTTTTGCAAATATGGTGTGTAACGTTCACTGCCAATGGCCAGCAATAAGGGATGCACTCCTGCTGCATCAACAGCGTGTACTTCTTTTACTCCTGGAATTTCCTGGGGGATGGCATTGCCAGTAAGTTCATGTATAAGTGCGCCAAAACTTGTGTCTTCCTGTGGAGGTCTTCCTACTACAGTAAAAGGCCAGATAGCATTTTTACGTGCATACACTTTATGCACTTTCATCAAAGGGAAAGGATGCTGTAAACTATAATAACCAAGGTGATCACCAAACGGACCTTCCGGTTTATTTTCGCCGGGATATACTTCTCCGGTTATAACAAAATCGGTATCGGTGCTAATGGCAAATCCATCTTCATATGTATATCGAAATCTTCTTCCGCCTAATACACCTGCAAAGGTTAACTCAGTAATGCCTTCCGGCAAAGGCATTACAGCAGATAATGTATGTGAAGGAGGCCCTCCAACAAAGCAGCTTACCTTTAAAGGCAAGCCTTTAGCATTTGCTTTTGTTTGATGAATACCAATGCCTCTGTGTAACTGGTAATGCAGACCGATTTCTTTGTTCAGTTCATACTCATTGCCTGTTAATTGTATGCGGTACATGCCCAGGTTCGATTTCATGATACCTGGCTGATCTGCATCTTCTGTATATACCTGCGGCAAAGTAACAAAGGCACCGCCATCCATTGGCCAGTGATGTATCAAGGGAAGATCCGCGACTTGTATTGTTTCATGCAAAACGGGCTTCTGCAAAGGATTTCGAAGAGGTAAGGCTTTTAACGCAGCTAAGCCTGTTCTTAAATTTTTGATAGGATGTTTAATAGCTTTTATAGGGTCATTCTTCAGTTCGATTAATTGTTGCACCAATTGAAAAGTGCTACGGAAGATAAACCTGCTTCTTTCTACTGTTCCGAAAATATTAGAAGCAGCCCTGAATTTGGAGCCTTTAACATTTTCAAACAACAAAGCAGGCCCCCCTGCTTCATGAACCCTTAAATGTATAGCAGCCATTTCCAGGAATGGGTCGGTCTCTTCTTTTATCCTTACCAAATGCCCGTTACGTTCCAGGTCAACCAAACACGTTTCTAACGATGAATAATGCATAAATCTTCAAACAATTTTATACAGCTAAGGTTTACGATCGTACAAAGTAAAGGTAATCGATAGCGAATGAAAAAATAGCTGCACTAACATGCCCTTACCCAAGAATTTTGCCTATTGCATTACTAAAAAATTGTTTCTATCTTGTTTAATGTAACCCTAAAAACAATTTTATGTTCAGCAATGTATTAACACATATCAATTGGTTACACGTTGTTGTAGCCGCAGTGGTTTATTTTGCTTTGGGTGCCTTCTGGTATAGCCCGGCAATGTTTTCCAGGCAATGGATAAAGCTGGTGAATTTAAACATGAATGACCCCAACGCTAAAAAAGGAATGGGGTCTTTGTTTGCAGGAAGTTTCTTGCTCATCTTCATCCTTTGTTTTGGCTTAGCGGTAATGCAACAGGTATTACCGGCCATAGATTTGATCGGCGGTATTAAACTTGGGTTACTCATGGGTATTTGTTTTGCTGCTACCACCATGAGCGTTAATTACCTCTATACTAAAAAGCCTTTATTGCTCTATTTTATCGATGGAGGTTATCATATTGTGGGCATTGCCGTAGCCAGTGGTATCATCTCCGGCTGGCATTAGCCATAAAATCCCAAATCCTAAAAGCCGCAGTTATTGCGGCTTTTTTATTTTTGTTGCAAGCCAATGTTTTAATGGCATCGCCTGTTGCGTCGCACACTGCATCGTTCTGTTTATTTCTCATCTTTCTCATTTCAACAATAAATTTTCTTTTGCTGTATTAACTTTGCAACATGACGAAACTCAGCGTAAACATCAACAAATTTGCTACTCTTCGCAATTCCAGGGGGGGCGATAACCCTAGTGTAGTCAAAGCTGCGATCGATGCTCAAAAATTTGGAGCCGATGGAGTTACCGTGCATCCAAGACCGGACGAAAGGCATATTACTTATAAAGATGTAAGAGATATCAGGCCCATCATCACTACGGAATTTAATATTGAAGGCAATCCTACCGAGCAAAAGTTTGTTGATCTTGTACTGGAAGTAAAACCGCACCAGGTTACGCTTGTTCCTGATGCATTAGGACAACTTACCAGTGACCATGGTTGGGATACCATTAAGCACAAAGAGTACCTGGTTAATATTATTTCAGTATTTAAAAATGCAGGTATCAGGGTGTCTATTTTTGTAGATCCTATTATTGGAATGGTAGAAGGGGCTGCGTTAACAGGTACTGATCGTATTGAATTATACACAGAAGGATATGCCCGGAAATTTGCTTCAGGCAATAAAGAAGATGCCATCGCTCCTTATGTTGCTGCCGCTACTAAAGCAAAAGAACTTGGATTGGGGTTAAATGCCGGCCATGATCTCGACTTGCAGAATCTTGCTTACTTCAAACAAAATATTCCATGGATTGATGAAGTAAGTATTGGTCATGCTCTTGTCTGTGATGCCTTGTACCTCGGTTACGAAAATACTATACAGTTGTACAAAAGACAGTTACTCTAAATAACACAAACTTTCCTTCCGATGAGCTTATTGCTCATTCAAAATGAACTGGTTGAAATAAAGTATCTTGCAAGAATTATTAATTTGATTGAATTATGAGCCATCCATTAGTAGGTATCATTATGGGAAGCGATAGCGATCTTTCGGTGATGCAAGCTGCCGCAGATATGCTGAAGCACTTTAATATCCCTTTTGAATTAACGGTCGTATCTGCACACCGCACTCCTTTACGCATGGTTCAATATGCGGAATCTGCTCAAAAAAGAGGTATCAAAGTGATCATTGCCGGTGCAGGTGGCGCTGCTCATTTGCCTGGAATGGTTGCCAGCATTACCACATTACCTGTAATAGGTGTTCCGGTAAAATCATCTAATTCCATTGATGGATGGGATTCAGTTTTATCCATTCTTCAAATGCCTAACGGGGTACCTGTTGCTACAGTGGCATTGAATGCCGCTAAGAATGCCGGGATCCTGGCTGCTCAAATCATTGGTACATCCGATGGCCTTGTTGCTGCTGCTTTACAACAATACAAACACGATCTCAGTGCTGAAGTATTGAAAAAAGCAGAAGGACTAAAAGCCAACTGGGAAAATAAATTTGATGTTTAGTGCAGCCGGATAATGCCGAACTGCTGGTCTAATCCTTTAGAATGTTGGTATACATCCTGTAACCATGCACTTCCGAAGCGGGCATAGTAACAAGAAAAATTTTCTATTCTTTCCTGTAAACTTTCATGAGGGAAAAGTGCTTTTTTCAACGTGGCTAAATGCTGCTGCTGCACAGAAAATTTTCTTTTCTCCGCTCTCAGTAATTTTTTTTCAAGTTGTTGGAGTTTCTGCAATGCCTTTACCTGCAAGGCTTCTGTATGTTGTTCAAGTGTCGCATCAATTTTATTTGCAAGCTGCTTCAAATGCTCATATAAAACATTAGCTTGTGCTAGTTCTTCTGTAAGATGTATTTGATTTTCGGTATGTTTCTTTACATATTCATTCAGCAGTTCTGTTCCGGGTCTGAATAGATCTTGATTGGAAAAATTTAATTCATTCCATTGCTGCCATTGCTTAGGTTCAATATATAGAAATGAATTTCTTACGATCAGCATGGGATAAGGAACGCCAGCGGTTTCAAACACGCCTTTCAATTCAAGCCAATAAGCCAGCTCGCCACCACCACCGATAAAAGCGATGTTTGGTAATATGGTTTCCTGGAAAACTCCTCTCAGTATAACATTGCCGCTGAATCTTTCAGGGTGCTCATTTAGTTCTGCCAATATCTCTTCCCTACTCCACTCTTTACCTAAACTCTGCACAAAATATTTTTCGTATTGAAACTCTATTCTTTCTCTTTTATCATCTATTAAATAGAACAAATTCAGATCTCTTCCAGCCGTTTGTACTTTGTATTTTTTACCTAACTCATGAATGGTTTGTTCAACAGCTTTGTGAGAGAATTGCTCGGTAAGTTCTTTTTCAACAACAGGATTAAAAGCTCTTTTAAGGGCTGCATTATCCGGAATAACGATCAACAAACCATACTCTGCAAATAACGCATTTACAAGTTCCAGTGTGGCTTGCTGTATCGTTTTGCCTTCAGTATAAGCCCTTCTGAACAAGTTAGTTAATTCTTTTCCGTTAGGATGAACACCCACTTGCCCGTAGATCTGCTCAATAAGCTGCATGAATGCTTTATCTACTTTCATTCTTCCTACAGCTCCGGTTTGATTGGTGTGCCAACTCAATTTTGTTTGATTGAGATAGAGATAACCTAACTCATCCAAATCAGCATCCTCACTGCCCATGTAATACACGGGAACAAAATGATATTGTGGCAATGTAGCGTTCAGCTCATCCGCCAACTTTACCGCATGCATGATCTTATAAATGAAATACAGCGGGCCTGTAAAAATATTCGGCTGGTGTGCTGTTGTAACGGTGAAAGTGTTTTCATGTAAAAGGCTTTGCAGGTTGGTTTCCTGCTTTGCAGAGAGGTTAATATTTTCATATTGCTTCTGCAACTCCTCTACCAATAATGTCCGGTTGGTAGGAAATTTTTTCCTGGCTTCAATCGCAGCTTTTATGCCATCCAATGAAACGGGATGCTGATAAAATGAACGAAGGCTTTCAGCCTGGCGAATATAATCGGCAACGATCTTTGAGAAATATCCGGTGCTTTCAAACGAAATAAATGTACAACTGCTTTCCATATTCTTATTGTGCATACGAAGTAAGAATATTTTATGCAATAAGGTGTGCCATTCATCTGCTGTATTTCGTATTTCGAAATTCAGTTGCTACACAACTTCGCCTTCAATATCGTAATCGTACGCTTTGGTTATACGAACATTAACAAAAGTGCCGGGCTTAAGGTTCTTTCCATGAATAACCACTTCATTATCTACTTCCACGCTATCAAATTCAGTACGGCCTAAATAACGGCCTGCTTCTTTCTTATCAATGAGTACTTTGAATACTTTGCCGATTTTTTCCTGGTTCTTCTCATAACTAATTTCCTGTTGTACTTCCATTATTTCCTGTGCCCTTCTTTCTTTTTCTTCCTGCGGAATAGTATCCTCCAGTTCATAAGCAGAAGTATTCTCTTCATGACTGTAAGAAAATATACCCACACGATCAAAACGATGCTCCTGTAAGAATTCTTTCAATTCTTCCACATCTTCTTCCGTTTCGCCAGGGAAACCTGCGATGAGCGTAGTACGCAAACAAATGCCCGGTACTTTCTCCCTGATGTGGTGAATCAGCTCACTCATCTCTTCCCTGGTAATATTGCGTTTCATGGCTTTCAGCATGTTATTGCTGGCATGTTGCAAAGGCATATCCAGGTACTTGCAAATATTCTCTCTTTCCCGCATCACATCCAGTACTTCCAAAGGAAATTTGGAAGGATATGCATAATGCAAGCGAATCCATTCCAATCCTTTAATATCAGCCAATGCGTTTAATAATCTCGGTAATTCTCTTTTCTTATAAATATCTAATCCATAATACGTCAGTTCCTGTGCAATCAGCATGATTTCCTTCACACCCTTCTGTACCAACCCTTCCACTTCAGTTACCAGTTGTTCAATGGGTTTACTTACATGCTGGCCACGCATCAACGGAATGGCGCAAAAAGAACAGGTGCGGTTACAACCTTCGCTGATCTTCACATACGCATAATGTTGGGGCGTACTCAACAAACGTTCTCCTAAGAGTTCGCTTTTATAATCGGCATCAAATTGTTTTAAAATTAAAGGCAGCTCCAAGGTGCCAAACCAGGCATCCACTTCCGGAATTTCTTTTTCCAGGTCGCCACGATAGCGTTCACTCAAACAGCCTGTAACATACACTTTGTCTAACTTGCCTCGGCGCTTCAACTCAAGCTGATCGAGAATCGTATTCACACTCTCTTCTTTGGCCTTATCAATAAAGCCGCAGGTATTCACCACCACTATATTGTGATCGAGTTTTTTGTTTTCATGCACCACCTCAATTTCATTCGCTGCCAGCTGACCGCTCAGCACTTCACTATCCACCAGGTTTTTGCTGCAACCCAGCGTAATGATGTTTACCTTATCTTTTTTCAGAGTTTTTGCCTTCATAGAAGCGGCAAAGATAGTTTGTCCGGCCTAAGATTTTACAAGAAAAAGAAAGCGGGAGTTTTTGGGTGACCAGCTGCTGTGCATGTGACAACACCAGTTGCGTCGCACACTTCGGGGTTCAGAACCTGTACGGGCAGAAAGGCATCAACTTTTTGAAGCTATATGATCCATTATTTTCACCGCATGTTCCCTTGAGTTTTCAATAAACAGGCGGTGTGTATTCATGCCACCGCATACCACACCGGCGAGGTAAATACCCGGCACATTGGTTTCATGAGTTTCTTCGTTGTAGTGGGGTTTTCTCACTTCATCATTGGCCAGTTCAATACCCATCTTTTCAAGAAAAGCAAGATTCGGCTGATACCCGGTAGCTGCAATTACCCAATCGTTGGGCAATGTTATCAATCCATCTTGTGTTTGAAGCACAACTTCATGTTCCTTAATCTCAGCAACAGTGGCATTGAAGTAAGCTTTAATACTTCCTTCTTCAATCCTATTGATAATATCAGGCCTTGCCCAATATTTTACTCTTGTTCCTATTTCTTCTTCACGAACCACCATGGTTACGTCGGCCCCTTTCCGCCACGTTTCCAAAGCCGCATCTACAGCTGAATTGTTAGCGCCGATCACCAACACTTTCTGAAAAGCATAAAAGTGTGGATCTTTATAGTAATGTGTTACTTTAGGTAACGTTTCGCCAGGTACATTCAGTAAAAAAGGAATATCATAAAAGCCAGTGGCGATCACAATATTTTTAGCTTGATATTTTTGTTTAGAAGTAGCAACTGTAAACAATTCGCCTTCGCCGTTCGCATCTCCCTTCTCACGTTTCACTTCTTTCACTTCTTCAAATAAATGCACATTGAGTTTGGCTGAAACAGCCACTCTTCTATAATATTCCAATGCCTCGTTACGGGTAGGTTTGGCGTTATTGCTTACGAAAGGGATGTCACCAATTTCCAGTCTTTCAGAGGTGGAGAAGAAAGTCATGTTTTGCGGATAGTGATACAATGAATTCACAAGGCAGCCTTTCTCAACAATCGCATACTGTAATCCTTTGGCTTTCGCTGCTAAACCACAGGCTAGTCCTATCGGCCCGCCGCCAATGATCAATACATCAAAAATTGCTGTAGCCTCCATATCAAATACTTTTAAACTATCTTCTCTATTCTGTTTTATAGCTTATGAATCTCACTACTGAAGTGGAAAGTAATATCAGGATTGTTCTGTATTTCTGTATTCAGGAACCATTCACTTTGTGCTAAATAAACCGGGTTGCCATCTTTATCTTCACCACTGTTGGTTTGTTTAAAACGAAGAAAATCATCCAGTTTTTTCTGGTCGTTCGAAGTGAGCCAACAGGCTTTGTAAAAAGGTAATGATCTGAATTCACAAGCTGCACCATATTCCTGCAATAAGCGGTATTGTATCACTTCAAACTGCAGTTCACCCACGCAACCGATGATCTTTTTTGTACCGCCAAACTGTGTGAACAATTGGGCAACGCCTTCATCAGTTAACTGCTGTATTCCTTTCTCTAGCTGTTTTGTTTTCATCGGGTCTTTATTCACCAACTCTTTAAAAATTTCCGGTGAAAAAGTAGGAATACCTGTAAAATAAAAGTCTTCACCTTCAGTTAAGGTATCGCCGATCTTAAAGTTGCCGGTATCGAATAAGCCTACAACATCACCCGGGTAAGCATCTTCAATCACATCCTTGCTTCTTGCTAAAAAAGAATAAGGATTACTAAAGCGAATATCTTTATCCAGTCTTACATGATGATAGTATTTGTTCCTTTCAAACCTGCCGCTGCATACACGCATAAAGCCAATACGGTCGCGGTGCTTGGGATCAAGGTTGGCATGTATTTTAAAAATAAAACCGCTGAATTTATCTTCACCTACATCTACCTGCCTTGTAGATGTTTCCCTGCTGCGGGGAGTTGGTGCAATACGAATGAAAGTGTTCAACATTTCGCGTACACCAAAATTGTTCACGGCACTACCGAAGAAAACGGGGGCAACTTGCCCTTGTAAATAATCTTCCACATTCAATTCGCCGTGTACCCCTTCGATTAGTTCTACATCATCTCTCAAATGAAGTGCATCAGTATCTCCAACCTTTGCATCCAGTATGGGATCATTCAAATCTTCAATAACAATCGCATCCTCATCATCAGCTTTTGTATTGGCAGTGAACAGCAACAAACTTTTTTCATGCAAATCGTACACGCCTTTAAAATCCTTACCGCTGTTGATGGGCCAGGTCATCGGGTGTAATGATATCTTCAATTCCTTTTCAATCTCTTCCAGCAGGTCGAAACGGTTCTTTCCATCACGATCCATTTTATTGATGAATACAATAACAGGAGTATCCCTCATTCGGCACACTTCCATCAGTCGGCGTGTTTGCTCTTCTACCCCATTCACACTATCTACAACAAGGATAACACTATCCACAGCAGTCAAGGTTCTGTAGGTATCCTCCGCAAAGTCTTTGTGGCCAGGCGTATCCAGCAGGTTGATCAAACAATCTTTATATTCAAAAGTCATCACACTCGTAGCCACCGAGATACCACGCTGCCGCTCGATTTCCATGAAATCACTCGTTGCGTGTTTCTTGATCTTGTTGCTTTTTACCGCTCCGGCTGTTTGAATGGCACCACCGAACAGCAACAGTTTCTCCGTTAAAGTGGTTTTACCGGCATCGGGGTGAGAAATGATGGCGAATGTTCTTCTTCTACTAATTTCTTTTTCGTATTTCATGCTAATAACAATAGATAAAATGATCCTCTTTGCTGTAAAGGGTGCAAAGGTAAGGGTTGTACAAAAGTGAGTCACTCTTGAAGAGTGACTCACTTTACAAATAAAAACAGCACCCTTAAGTGCTGTTGTATTATTGTTAGGCGGTTGTTCCTTCTTTTTTCTTTTTCCCTGTTTTCGGGGTAAGCATTAGGAACATTCGCTTTCCTTCCAATTTAGGTAAGGCTTCTGGTTGTCCCACTTCGGCCAGACGTTCCGCAAATTTCAGCAGAACCAATTCGCCCCTTTCTTTGAATTGAATTGCCCTTCCTTTGAACTGTACGTAGGCTTTTACTTTGTTGCCATCTTTCAAAAAGCCTTCTGCATGTTTGGCTTTGAAATCGAAATCGTGATCATCAGTGCCTGGTGTAAAACGAATTTCTTTCACTTCGCTTTGTTTGGCATTGGCTTTCATCTCTTTTTCCTTACGTTTTTTCTCGTAAAGGAATTTTTTATAATCAATCACTTTGCACACCGGTGGATCGGCATTAGGAGAAATCTCCACTAAATCCATTTCCTGTTCCTGTGCAATGCGAAGTGCCTCATGTGTAGGATAAACACCAACAGTTACATTGTCTCCAACCAACCTTACCTGTGGTACCCTGATTCTGTCGTTGATACGATGTTCGGGCTCTTGTTGTCTTTGAAATCTGGGGTTAAATCTTCCGCCCCCACCGTTTCCTCTAAAAGGTAATGCCATTAAAACTTGTTTGGTTAAAAATTTTTGTTGTTAAAAATAAAGATAAATTTTTCTATTCAACGGTTTTGCGTTGTTCAATTTCATCCACAATAGTGTTAATAAACTCATCTACAGATTGCGAACCCAGATCTCCTTTGCCTTGTCTTCTTACAGAAAGCCTGTTTTCATTCATTTCTTTTTCCCCGATCACCAACATATAAGGAACACGACTCAATTCTGCTTCGCGGATCTTTTTCCCAATTTTTTCGTTACGTTCATCTATTTCCACACGTACCCCTTTATTCTGTAATGCTCGTAGTACATGGTCTGTGTACACTGCAAACTTCTCACTGATAGGCAGTATCTTCACCTGTAAAGGTGCCAGCCATACCGGGAATTTGCCTGCATAATGTTCCAATAAGAACCCAATGAAGCGCTCATGTGTACCCAGTGGTGCACGGTGAATGATTAAAGGAACATCTGAATCATTATTCTGCGTTGTGTATTCTAATTTGAACTTACGACCGCTATTAAAATCAACCTGGTTGGTGGCCAGTGTGAACTCACGACCGATCGCACTCCATATCTGCACATCGATCTTGGGCCCGTAAAACGCAGCTTCATCCTGCACTTCGATGAAAGGTGTGCCAGTTTCGATCAATACTTTTCTTACCATTTCTTCGGTTTCTTTCCACAGTTCAGGCTCATTCACATATTTCTGTCCGAGTTTTTCAGGATTGTGCAAGCTTAAACGCATCACGTATTTCTCAATTCCGAATATTTTGAAATACTTTAGGTACATATCGTTCACTGCTTTAAACTCCTGGAAGAACTGCTCTTTCGTACAATAGATATGAGCATCGTTCATGTGCAGGCAACGAACACGCATCAATCCAAATAATTCGCCGCTCTGTTCATAGCGATAGCAAGTGCCATATTCTGCAATACGATAAGGCAGATCTCGATAACTCTTCGGTTCTGCAGCAAATATTTTATGGTGGTGCGGACAGTTCATGGCTTTGAGATAATATTTCTCTCCATCCATTTCCATGGGCGGGAACATACTATCTGCATAATAAGGCAGGTGACCGCTGGTTAAATACATGCTTTCTTTGGCAATATGCGGAGTAACCACACGCTTATACCCTGCTGCCGATTCTGTTTCCTTAGCCAGTTTTTCCAGCTCTTCGATGATGATTGTTCCGTTAGGCATCCATAAAGGCAACCCTTGACCCACATCATCATCCATTGTGTAAATACCTAATTCTTTACCCAGCTTGCGATGATCTCTTTTCTTCGCTTCTTCTAACATTAAAAGGTATTCATCCAGCTCTTTCTGGTTAGGGAAAGTAACGCCATATACCCTTGTTAACTGCTTATTCTTCTCATCACCTTTCCAGTAAGCACCGGCAATATTGGTGAGTTTAATGGCTTTAATGAAAGATGTATTGGGAATGTGTGGCCCACGACAGAGATCGGTAAAATTTCCTTGTGTGTAAAAAGTTATCTCGCCATCGTTAAGATTATTGAGCAGGTCAAGTTTATATTCATCTCCTTTCTCTGCAAAATATGCTATGGCCTCAGCTTTCGGAATTTCTTTTCTTATATATATGCTCCCTTGTTTGGCCAGTTCGTTCATTTTCTTTTCCAGTTTGGCCAAATCTTCTTCCGAGAGTTTTTTATCTCCCAGATCCATATCATAATAAAAACCTTTATCCAAGGCTGGGCCTACCCAGAATTTAACGCCGGGGAACAAAGACTCAACTGCTTCAGCCATCAAGTGAGCAGAGGAATGCCAGAAAGTGGATTTACCATCCGCATCATCCCATGTTAATAATTTTAATGCTGCATCGTTGTAAATTGGGCGTGTTGCATCCCAAACCTGTCCATTAACACTGGCCGCCAGCACTTTCCTGGCAAGGCCCTCACTAATAGATTTTGCAATATCCAATGCACTAACGCCATTCTCATACTGTCGTACGGCTCCATCCGGAAAACTAATATTAATCATACTTTCTAAGGCTGGTAGAATTTTAAAAGAGCACAAAAGTAACAAAACAACTGCAGTTTAGATCTGGATGCTATAATTGGCTATAAAAAACCTTAACGCTTCTTTATCAAAAACCATTGTATGGTAACGTAGTTTTGTTATATGAGACTGTTGTTTACCCTCATTCTGCTTATTTCGGCAACGTATAATTCATCAGCCCAAAAGCTTACCGGTATTTGGAGGGGCTATTTTGTACAAAAGCAATTCAACCCTTTCACAGGGAAATTTATAGAAGAAAAATATAAATACGAAGTCCAGATCAATCATTTAGAGAATAATGCAGTGGAAGGAGTAACCTATTCGTATAAAACGACTGTCTTTTATGGTAAAGCAGCATTTAAAGGGCTTTATACAGCGAAAACAAAGAACCTGGTAATAAAGGAATTGAAAATGTTGGAATTAAAAACCAGTGATCAATCCGTTCCCTGTGTAATGACATGCTATCTTGATTATTCTAAAGTAGGAAAGCTGGAAATGTTATCCGGAACATTTACAAGTGTGAATACAGATCGAAAAGAAGATTGTGGCGATGGTACTTTGTATCTTGAGAAAGTTAAAGAATCTGATTTTGAAGTAGAGCCTTTTTTACTGAATCATAATAAAGAAAAGAGCACATTACCTAAAAAGGAAGATGGCAGTACTGCAGGAAAAACCAATACGCTTAAAGGTGGCGGTAAACGTACTGAAAGCAATAGCCGAAGTAAAGATGTTAAATCAAACAAATCAGCAACCACTTCACACCCCAAAAATACTGCTGATAAAAAATTACCTGCGATAGTCAAACCGAAGCACACCGTTAAACCCGGCGCAGAAGAGTTTGTTGTGAAGAAGCAGAACATCCCTCCCGTTTCGCTTAAGAAAGATTCATTGTTAGCGTTAAATCCACCTGAGCCTCCGGCACCTCCGAAAGATACTATCCAACCAAGAAATGCAGATTTGCCCAAAGTTTTGCTCGAAAGAAAAAATCCATTGGTCAATACTTTACAGGTAGATGTGCAGGATGTGAAGATTGACTATTACGATAATGGGCAAATTGATAATGATACCATTTCTGTTTATCATAATAATGAAGAGATCATCAATCACGGAAGGTTAAGTTATACACCACTAAGCATCAATATTCATCTTGATGAAAAACATCCGGTGCATGAAATAGTTACTGTTGCCGAAAACCTTGGTGACGTTCCCCCTAATACTGCATTAATGGTAATTACTGCCGGTAAAAAACGATTTGAAATTTTTATTACATCGGATGAAAAAAGAAATGCTAAAGTGCTGATTGAATACAAACCAAACGAAGGAATTAAATTGTATTAATCTTCAGTTCCTCTAAGAACAATCGCTTCGTTTGGTTTTTTTATTGAAAATTTTATCAGTTCTTCTTCCTGAAATCCAGCGAATCGATCACTTCACCGCAGGTTAGCATCTTCTTAGGTATATAAGGGTTTTTAATATCCGCTGAACTGCTTAACCAATTAGCGCCTGCTTCATTGAATGCCATGGGACAGTGTTGATGGTAAATCACTGCTTTATCGTATTGTACAGTTCTTATTAGATCATATAGTTGTTCACTCAGCGTGGCAAATGACTTTCTTTTTCCTTCCAGCTCCTTCTCTCCCAATAGGCCTTTTAATTCAGCAAACATGCTTTGTGCAGATGTTTTAGCAGTTTCAACAATAGCTGTATCGGCCTTCATACCATTGAAAGGAAGGCTATCTATATCCTGCATCATATTCTTCGCATAAACAGTAATAATGGTATCACTTTCGGTAATAAAATTGTCTTTCAGGTGAAAATAATCCCCCATCAGCTTACCGAAAGCTGTATTGAATTGTTCCGTATTGCTGCTTTGCGATAAAGGGGCTGGTTCTGTAGTTATTTCAGCTTTTTTGTCTTCTCCACTTTTACAGGCCACCATAAAAAACAATCCACCGTATAACAAGAGTCTCTTCATATTTACTTTTTACTTTCAAAAGTAAAGCAATTTATTGCTGACCTAACAATTACCTTTGCGCAGCAAAAATTTAACTGAACAAATGCTGATAGGACTTCAAAATGTAACCTTTGAATTTGGGGCAAGAATAATTGTAGAGGATGCTACATGGCACATTCATCCAGGGGAAAGAATTGGACTGATCGGTTATAATGGAACCGGTAAATCTACTTTATTGAAGGTGCTGGTGGGTGAATATCTCCCTTCAAAAGGAACTGTTGAAAAAAGCCGGGAAACCACCATTGGGTACCTGCACCAGGACTTGCTCAGTTTTGATACAAATGATTCTATACTCGAAGTAGCAATGGGTGCATTTGAAAAGGTGAAACAACTGGAAAAGGAAATTGAAACATTGGGAAAAGAGCTAGAGCATTCTTCGGATGAAAAATTATTGCACGAATACAGTGATAAATTGCATGAATTGGAGGTACTGGGCGGATATACTATTCATCACCGTACTGAAGAGGTTTTACAAGGTTTAGGCTTCAGCAATAAAGACCTGCAGAGGCCCTATAAAGAATTCAGTGGTGGATGGCGAATGCGTGTGTTGCTCGCTAAAATGATTTTGCAACAACCTGATGTGCTATTACTTGATGAACCTACTAACCACCTCGATCTTCCATCCATCGAATGGCTGGAAAAGTATTTACAGCATTACCAGGGAAGTGTGGTGATTGTAAGTCACGATAAATTCTTTCTCAACAGGATGGTGAATAAAATTGTAGAGCTGTACCAGCAGGAACTACATGTTTATTCCGGCAACTATGAGTTTTACGAAAAAGAAAAGGCAGTGCGTATAGAGCTGCAGCAAAAAGCTTACGAGAACCAGCAGGAATACATTAGGCAGCAGGAACGTTTTATTGAGCGCTTCAGGGCCAAAGCCACAAAAGCTGCTGCTGCTCAGAGTGCTATGAAACGTTTGGATAAAATTGAAAGAATAGAAAATGTTGAGATAGAACGACCAAATATCCGGATCAATTTCCAGGTAGATAAACAGCCTGGAAAGATCATCACTACATTGAAACATATTTCTAAAAATTTCGGAAATATTGAAATCGTAAAAGATACTGAAGCTGAAATTGACCGTGGGGATAAGATTGCACTGATTGGCGCTAACGGTAAAGGAAAATCTACCATGTTACGTATCATTGCGGGTACTGAACAATTTGATGGAGAAAGGATCTGGGGGCACAACGTGGAAGAAAGTTTTTATGCCCAGCACCAGTTGGAAGCATTAGATCTTAGCAATACGATATTGGATGAGATGCGGCATTGTGGTAGCAACAAAACCGATCTTGAACTACGGAGTTTACTGGGATGTTTTTTGTTCAGCGGAGAAGATGCTGATAAAAGAATAAGGGTATTGAGTGGGGGCGAAAAAGCCCGTGTTGCTTTGGCGAAAGTGATTATCAGTAAAAGCAATTTTCTTTTGTTGGATGAACCTACCAACCACCTTGATATGCACTCGGTTGAACTCTTGGCCGATGCATTGAATAAGTATGAAGGCAGTTATATACTAGTTAGTCACGACCGCTATTTCATTTCAAAAACTGCCAATAAAATATGGGAAATTGTAGATGGAAAGATCAAGGAGTTTAAAGGTACCTATGCAGAATGGATAGACTGGAAAGAAAGAATGGCAAAGCTCGAAGCGGTAAAGAAAAAAGAAACAGAAACGCTTAATCAGCCGGTTGTAGTAGCTACACCTGTATCTCCCGTTAAAACCAATACGCAAAGTAATAACCTTGATAGGGAGCAGAAAAAAGAACTGCAACGCATGCAGCGCCAGTTTCAGAAGCTGGAAGAAGAAATTGCCCAATTGAATGTTAAGAAAACAACACTTGAATTAGAATTGGCTAAACCAGAAAGCTACAAGGAAGCTGGCAAATTTGCCCAGCTTGAAAAGGATTATGCAACTATTCAACAGAAAATGGTGGCGGCGAATGAGCAGTATGAAACTTTATTTGAAAAGATAATGGAATTGGAAGGTTAGATTAGTATGCAAAATCTACAAGTATATTGTATTCCTTTTTAGAGGGATTGAACACATTGAATGTATTGGTATCAACCAATGAAAGGAATAAAGTTTTTCGCTTGGGTTTGTCAATATCATCAAACTTTACAAACGCTACTTTTTTTAATACCGGCGCTTTGGTGTTTACAGCAAAGAAAACATAGGCACTTCCTAATGCAGCTCTTACATTTCCAAATAAAGCATCAAACTCCGATCGAGCATTCATTAATCCGTCGAATCCTGTTTTTTTATATTCAATGAAAGAAGTGTCGTGCTGTTCAAATTTTCCGTTACAAAGTAAAGGCGGTATTTCTATCGGGCAACCTTTGCTGTACTGGTTATTATTCATCATCATCACATTTTTCATTCCTAAAGTAAAATTAAAGCTTCCCACAGGTTCATTTCTCATGATCCAGTAATAGTAATTGGGCCGGCCATAATATACCTGGAATACAAGCCGGTATGCATCCCTTTTCATTACTTTGTTAAGTTGAACTACCATGTTGTAATGAAAAAATCCATTGTGCATGCAATAAGCCAGCTTATTTTCAATAATCGTATTGTTATCATTCCCCCAATCGTTGGTCAGCACTACCACTTTCCTGTTGAGTGCTTTTGAAATTTTTTGGGTCAGTTCTTTTTGAGCCTGCCGGCCTTGCTCAATAGCAGTGTATTCGCCAAAGAAATATTCAACATAAAATGTACTGTCTTGAACATAACGGCCGAGTGTTGCGCCATTCAGTACCTGCTTAACCTGGAAGATTTGTGATTCGAGATGAATAGAATCTGTTTTAGCCAGAAGCTTTCCCTTGATATGCTGGAATTTAAAAGGAGCATCATTCAGGATGGAAATCAATTCAAAAGCAAACCGATCTTTCTTTTTGGGATATTCTATTTGGAACGCCTGGGCATACAACTGTGAAAATAAACAGGAAAAAACAATAAAGCCTGTCAACTTTCTCATGGCGAAAAGGGTTCTTGTATAGTGGTTATTTGCACTACAAGATACAACTTCATTCTTAAATGAAAGGAGTTGGCTTATTATTCGAGCTGGCTTAGAATAGCTTTGATGAAATCGCAGACCAAAAAAGCTATCAGTTTCCCTGTGGAATCATCTTTTTTCCCATTCGATAACTGGATGGCTCCTTCACAAATATGCAGATAGGCAGGTCTGCTATCCATTGCAACATAATTAAGATATTGGCGGGCATTGGTAGTAGTAATTCCTACAGGCGTAATGGCGTTGGATAATACATTTTGAATAGCATCCAAATCCAGTTCAATTCCAACAAGCGTATCATCTGTAAAAGCAGTGGCATGCGATATGGCCTGTATGAAGTTTCTTTTTTCATGCAGGAAAATATCTTCAAATGTGATACAGTCGATAAATGGATTGTTTACCATATCTACCCATGTATTTTGGGTGATATAATTTTCCTGTAAGCCAATCACACAATACTTTTCAAGATAGCCGTCTTCTTCTGCATAGCGGAATGCATTCCCCGCATGCCTGCCTTCTTCCGGCAGGTAATTTGCATGAGCATCCAAATTGATAGCATTGATCTGCGCTATTTCCAGCACACCGGCTTTATGCCAACCTTTGGCTGCGCCTTTGATGCATGGATATGCGTTGTTGTGTCCTCCCCCTATAACAAGAGGTAATTTTTTGTTTTGAGTGATGATGTGCACCAACTGTTCCACTTCATCATCTATCGTATTTACAGCATGCCGAAAGGCTTGCAGTTTTTCTTCAGGATCATGGGCATTTTTTTCTATCAATTGTTCGATATCAGAAAAATCGAAATGGCCTATAAGCAATATTTCATTACCATCTAAAAAATCATTGCTTTGCACATTTAAAAAAGCTTGAAGGAAGGAAAGCCATGCACTGTCAGCACCTCCTATTCCACCATTAGCTTTTACGCCGATATCTTCAGGTACACCTACCAGAACAAACTTCGCAGAAGATGTTTTGATAGCATCTTCCAGGTTACTTGCATTTGCGGCTACCTGAATTCTTTCACCAAGCCTTGTTTCAAAGCGGCGTATAGCAGTAACAGAAAGCACATCCTGCTTATTATAAATTCTAAGATGTTTCATCGGAAGTGTTTAATCTTCTTCAATAATACCTGAAGAAGGTTGTTTATAAAAGATCATTCCGATCATTAAGATAAGACTGCTGATGAGGATTACAAAAAATAATATGCCAAGGTTAAAAGATGGGAGTTGCAGCGATTCGGGGATCTTATAAAAAAGTAATACGGTGATTAATCCCCTTGGTACAAAAAATACTTCCGGGTAAATTCTTTCTTTCAGGAAGAAACGCAGGTATAAGAACCTCGTTAGTAATAAAACGATGATGATAAGGCCACCGATTAGAATCACTTCTCCGTTATTGATTAATGATACATTGATGGAGTATCCAAACACAATGAAGAAAAAGGTTCTTAGCAAAAAAGAAGTTTCGGCAGTGATTGAATGCAGGAAATGTGTGGTTTCTTTTACTTCATCCTCTGCAAAGTATTTATTTAACCAACGTATTTTATCACTGAGTATGCTCCAGTTGTTCATTAATAAACCAAAAACAAGAATAATAATGAGTGAAGGTAAATGCAACATTTTCCCTCCAACATAGAGGAATATCAACAAGGCAAAAACAAGAAAGAACTTAATGTTTAAAGTAGTCTTGTTTAAGATAAGAAATAAAATGAATGAAAAAAGAATCGATAGTAAAACTGATAAAAGAATATTGAGGAAAAATAATCCAATGGAAGATGCAGATAAAATAGCATCACCAATAAAATAATTGAAAACCAAAATGCCAATGATGTCTGAAAAGGAAGCCTCATATGTTAAAAATTCTTTTTTTGCAGAAGATAACTGATGCAGGCTCGGAATAACAATAGAACTACTCATTATAGCTAGCGGAATGGCGTACACAATACATTTTAGTAAGGGCTCTTTGAGAATCAGGTAAATAACCCCTGCAATGCCAAGCATTGAAAGAAAAAAAATGATTGTAGCGGCCAAAAAGGATTGCCGGATCAGCACTACTTTACCGGATGACAATTTCAAATCCAATCCTGCTTCTAAAACAATCATTAATAAACCTACTATCCCTAAAAATTCAGTAAGTTTTCCCGGAAGAACAATATTAACACCTGCATCATTGGCCCATATACGTAATACAATACCTGTTGCCAGAAGCAGCAGTACCGATGGTACACGGATAAATTTTGAGACAATAGAAAACAAATATGATACTATTACAAAAACACTTAAGATGAGTAATATTACTTCTGCTGAAATATCAAACATATCTATTCGGCTTTTTGTGTTACAACAAAATACAGAGATTTGATGATGTAAACGGATATGAAAATTATTTTAACTTTTGCCTTGTTTGCCTGTTAAGATTTTCTCTTGCAAATACAAGACCAATTTTAATATTATGATGCTTTGTAACTTAATCATAGTAAAATATCCTAAATACCTAGGGCTTTTTGGAATGCTTTCCATGGCTGTATTTCGGCTGCCCTTAGCTCTTCATAAAAGAATCAGTTTTTATAAATTATTAGGATGTGGAAAGAATGGCACATTTGACACGCACCCCGACTGGCGTCAATGGGGTGTTTTAACCGTATACAATGGATCGGATGAAGAAATTTTACCTTCTTTCATACAAAAGTGGTGGCGTTTTTTTCATTGCGAGGTTTGGTCTGTAACACTGCAACCCATAGAAGGGCATGGTACATGGGATCAAAAAAATTGTTTTGGAGCATTGCCTAAGCAAACGCCTTATGAAGGGCTGATTGCAGTACTTACAAGAGCAAGTATCCGTGTCTCAAAACTCCGGAGGTTCTGGAGCCATGTTCCTGCTGTTGCTCATCAAATGAGGTGTGCCAAGGGTTTTATCACATCTGTTGGTATTGGGGAAGTCCCTTGGGTAAAGGGGGCAACTTTTAGTATTTGGGATAGTAAAGCGTTAATGAAACAGTTTGCATACAGTATGCAGGAACATGCCGATGTGGTGGTGAAAACAAAAAAAGAAAGATGGTATAGTGAGGAAATGTTTGTACGCTTCATTCCCTTATCATCATCAGGAAGCCTGAATGGATTTAACCCATTACAGGAAAAGTTGTAACATTGCTGTATGTTTTCAAAAAAACATATTCATAACAGGTTATTATTGGCCATATTTCTCAATCTCATCTCATCTGCAGATTGTGGCTCTCCGGATTACTGATCCGGATTATTTTCATTCCCCCCTTTATTAAATTTTATTACTTACTTAAACAAGTAGTTTATGTCGGCTACACATTTATACGTTGACTCAGAACTTGGTGCACTAAGAAAGATTCTTATACATGCTCCGGATGCGGGTATCGGAAAAATCATTCCCGGAACATTTACAGATAATTTATATGATGATATTGTGCATTTAACAAAAATGCAGAAAGAATATAATCACTACGTAAAGTTGTTACTTTATTTCCTAGATCCGGATAAAATAAAATATATCCAACAGTTTGAAAAAACGGATAATGATAGTGAACAACTCAGTTGCTTTATCCCGGGCACCAAAGAATATTTCAATTCAGATAAAGTGCTGGAAGCACAGTCTTTGCTGGAAGAAATATTAACAGATGAAAGAATAAAATTAAGACTTATTGCAGCTATTTGCAGTTATGAAGAGTCGAGTTTTCAAGTACAGCAAAAGCTGGAAAATATAACAGATACCGCTTTGCTGGCACGAATACTTATATCAGGAGTATTGCCGGCAGAAGAAAATGGAACAGGGGAAGATCAATACATATTCCCCCCTATCCCCAATTTTATTTTCACAAGAGATATTGGTATAGTTATAAAAGATTGCATCTTGCTAAGCAGGATGGCCACAACTGCGAGGAAAAGAGAATCTCTTATTACAAAGTTCCTTGCTCTTTATTTTTTCTATAAAAACAATCCTGAGAAAGTTATTGAAGTAATTGAGGAGAGCGATTTCTTTTTATATGAGGAAGAAGAAAGAAAACATCGGATCATCACTATTGAAGGTGGTGATATTATGATGGTTCATCCTAAACACCTGATCGTTGGATGTAGCGAAAGAACATCTTCCAATGCAGTGAATGAGATCATTCATACTATTTTCAGTCGTGAGGATCTAGGTATTGAAAAAATATCTGTAGTGAAGATTCCTAAGAAAAGAGCCCAGATGCACATTGACACCATCTTTACGCAAGTTAAAAGAAATGTATGGGTATTATACGGCCGCTACTCAGAAAAGATTCTTACTGCTGAAAATAATACCAAACAATCTTACTACAATAAATTGGCTCATGATCCAAGAAAATCGGAAATGGAGCAGGTAGAGATCATCCAATTTTTCAAAAGTAAAAGTGAACCATATCAAAAGAACAAGGATTATAGCTGTGCTGAAAATCCTGTTGGATTGGAATCTTTGCTAGAGCAGATTAGTGTGGTTGATTTCCATGTGCATCCAGCTGATGTGAAGATCATTTACAGCGGAGATAATAATTTTCCTTATGATGAAAGAGAGCAGTGGACAGATTCTTGCAATGTAGTAGCACTGAAAGAAGGTGTTGTGATCGGCTACGATCGCAACGATAAAACGGCAGAAGCGTTTAAAAAGATCGGGTTTACGGTTATAACAACGGAGGAAGCATTTATGCTTTTTGAAAATGGTGTTGAACCTCATAGTCTTGAAAATACTTTGCTTCTGTTACCTTCAGCGGAACTGTCAAGAGCCAGAGGCGGTTCTCATTGTATGAGCATGCCTTTGCTCAGGGAAGGGTTCAAATTGTAATCAAAACAAAAGATCATGCATATCACTCATAATATTTTAATGATTCGGCCTGCGAGGTTCATGTATAATGCTCAAACAGCCATAAACAATAGCTTTCAGCAGGCTTCAGATGATAGTTCTGTCCACGAAAAAGCTGCAGAAGAGTTTGATGCTTTTGTTCATTTGTTGAGATCGAAAAAAATAAATGTTACGGTTATACAGGACACAGAAAAACCTTTCACTCCTGATTCTATTTTTCCAAATAATTGGGTTTCTTTTCACGAAGATGGTACAGTATTTCTTTATCCAATGTTCGCCGAAAACAGGCGTTTGGAAAGAAAACCGCATGTGCTGAAAAACATTGCTGAAAAGTTTTTTATTCAAACTACAACCGACCTGAGTTATTTTGAAGACCAGCATAAGTTTTTAGAAGGAACCGGTAGTATGGTATTAGACAGGCATTCCCATATTGCGTATGCCTGTTTATCGCAAAGAACAGACAAGCAAGTGCTGAATGAATGGTGCGAAAAAAATAAGTATCAAGCTATTGGGTTTCATGCGAATGATACAAGTGGTAACCCCATTTATCATACTAATGTAATGATGTGTGTTGCGGATGAATATGCCATTGTTTGTATGGAAAGTATTTCGGATGAAGCTGAAAAAAAAGTTGTAGAGAGTAGCTTGTCAGCTTCACAAAAAAGGATCATCACCATTAGCATAGACCAGATGAATCATTTTGCCGGAAACATGTTGCAGGTTGAAAATACGGATGCTGAAAAGTTTTTAGTGATGAGTAGTCAGGCGTATCAAAGCTTAACATATGAACAGAGAGCTATTTTAGAAAAGTTAAATCCTATCATTCATAGTGATCTTTCAACGATAGAGAAAAATGGAGGAGGTAGTGCAAGATGTATGATGGCAGAAATATTCCTACCTGAAAGAAGTTAGGCTTGTTTAGCAATTTCTGAATTACCGTTGTGCAACATCTCTTCTACTAATTTTTCACGGTATTTAATAGATTGAGTGATTTTATTCCAGGCAAAACCAAAATCTTTTTGTACATCAAAATCCTGGGAAAGGTATATCTGTTTTTTTGAAAGATCGCCTTTTATCATTTCCTTATCATGCCATATGCCAATGGCTTCTTGTAGTTTATTATAAAAAGGGAAAACATTTTCAGTTACCGGCATATCTTCCGGTTTTATCCAATTAATGGCATACATCCATTGTTTGATGATTTTCCGAAGTTCGTGCCATTCCAATTTGTCAGGGTTTTTAGACAATATCTTCTCAATAGATGAGCGTATCTGAACTATATATTGCTCTGCAAGGATAGTATTGGTGTTATCAATCAACTCACTGCAGCATTCAATTATTTCCTGTAAATCTTTTTTGTAAATCGCAGCCCTTTGCTGAAAAGCGGCTATTTTAAGTTGCATTGTTTCTCCGGGAAAAAACTGCTCTTCTATATGTAGCAATTGATGCTTGGTAAGCCAGTTTACCAGTATTTGCAATTCACGTATTTCACCAGCTTGTTGAAAAATTGTATCTAGTAAGAATTTCGCTTTCTTGGTTCTTTGCTTTCCATACACTGATCGCAAAAACTTCAGCAGGGCCTTCAATTTTTTCATTTCTACACGCAGGTCGTGAAGGGGAATTTCACCGCCTGTCAATTCAAAATCGTGCAGGTGATTAAATATATTTTTAACCCTTTGGGAAAAATATCGTTGCAGGTTGGATGACATACATTTTAACGGATGATATTACAACGATACTGCTAAACGGCACCTTTGCAATATCAATTTTTTGTTAAGTTTCAAAGGTAAGCTTAACACCTTCTTCAAAAGACACCGGCTCATAATGCAAAATACTTCTTGCTTTTTCAATCAATAGCCCTGATTTTTTCGCTCTTTTCACAGGTTCGGGGAATGTATCGGATGTTACGTTTTCTATCAAAGAAGCATCAAGTCCTGCTACTTTTGCAACTGTTAAAGCCATTTCGTAAGGAGAAATAATATCTTTTCCCGCCAGGTGAAAAATTCCTTTTTCTCTTTGTCTGATGATTGAATCAATGCCTTTACAAATATCGTAAACATAAGTAGGGGTACGCAGCTGGTCGCTCACTACTTTAATTGTTTTTTGTTGCTCCAGATTATTCTTTACCCAATGCAAAAAGCTGGGTCGCATTCCTATCCACGAAGGGCCATAAATAAAAACCGGGCGTACTATAGCTGCAAGTAACCCGGATGCCTGCACCAACTGTTCTGCATGTAGTTTCGATTCTCCATAAAAATTTAAGGGTTCCGGAACCGCATCTTCGGCATGTGGCCCGCCTTCCCCGAAAATAAAGTCGGTTGACAAATAAATAAAATGAGTATCTGGATTTGCTTTTTCCAGCAAATATTGTGTAGCGGTTACGTTATTCAATACGCAGGTTTCTCTCTGAACATGGCATTCATCGGGCTTACTCATAGCGGCGGTATGAATAACTACATCCGGCTGATGCCGGGAAAATAATTTTTCAACTTCCTCTACATTTGTAAGATCAATATTTTCGTAATCAAGTTTAGCTTTTTCTTCAATTCTGCAGTTTCCTCTGCCTGTAGCAATTACGTTGAATCCCTTGTGTAACAAATAAAAACACAAGTGCTGCCCTAAAAAACCGTTCGCTCCGGTAACTAAAATTTTCATAACCGCAATTTTATAAAAAAGTGATGTTGGTTGATTGTGCGTTGCCGTTTATTTTCAAATCATTACTTTTGAGCCTTGATGTATAAAATACACGGTTAAACTTTGAATATTTTTCATCGAAAACCAACATGTATTTAATGTTTGATAATCATGAGCAAAAAAACACAAGTAACAAAAATAGGTGTATTAACCTCAGGAGGAGATGCACCTGGAATGAATGCAGCCATTAGAGCAGTAATTAGAACGGGAAATTATTATGGACTGGAAATGTTTGGTGTGATGAGAGGATATGCCGGGTTGGTGGAAGATGATATTTTTCCCATGGATAACCGAAGCGTTGCCAACATTATTCAACGCGGAGGAACCATCTTAAAAACAGCCCGCTGTAAAGAGTTTTATGAGTATGAAGGCAGAAAAATAGCGTACGAAAACTTGAAGAAAAGAGGCATTAACGGATTGGTGGTTATTGGTGGAGACGGAAGCTTTAACGGTGCCCAAAAATTCAGTAACGAATTTGATATCCCCTGCATTGGCTTACCCGGAACAATTGATAAAGATATTGCCGGAACAGATTTTACCATTGGTTTTGATACAGCAGTAAATACCGCTATCGAGGCGATTGATAAGATCCGTGATACGATGGATGCCCACGATCGTTTGTTTATTGTGGAAGTGATGGGCCGCGATGCCGGTTACATTGCTTTGCACAGCGGCGTAGGTACAGGTGCTGAAAATATATTGATCCCGGAAGCGGAAACCGATATGGATCAACTGGTAGCTTCTTTGTACGAAAAGGAGAAAAGAAAAAAACTGGTAAATCTGGTAGTGGTTACCGAAGGGGATAAATACGGTGGGGCTAGTGGCGTTGCAAAAATTGTAAAAGAAAAAATTCCACAAGCAGACGTACGTGTTTGTATCTTGGGCCATATTCAGAGAGGTGGTGCACCATCAAGCCTCGACAGGTTTATTGCCAGTAGAATGGGCTATCATGCTGTTGAATGCTTGCTGAATGGAACACACAATGTAATGGTGGGTATTGTTAATAATCACATGCATTATACGCCTTTGAATAAAGCGATTAAAGCCAAACAAAAAATCAGTGAAGACTGGATGAAAATAGTAAAAGTGCTTGCATCTTAAATTAAACCTATAACTATAACAACTAACTAAATCCCCAAACTAAAGCTGTATGTCAAAGAATTTAGACAAATATCTTTATAAAGAAATGAACAAGGAGGCTGGTGTTGATCACGTGTTGCACAGAACAAAAATTGTAGCTACCGTGGGCCCGGCATGTGATACATACGAAAAACTTTTAGAACTGGTTAAAGCCGGTGTGAACGTTTTTCGCTTAAACTTTTCTCATGGTTCTCATGAAGACAAAGCCAAGATCATTGAGCATATTAGAAATATCAATAAAACCGAGCCTTACAATATTGCTATCCTGGCCGATTTACAAGGGCCTAAGTTGAGGGTAGGTGAAATTTCCAACAACTCATTAGAAGTGAAAGCCGGAGACATTCTCACTTTCACTAACGAAAAATGTGTTGGTACTTTAGAAAAGATTTATGTAAGCTACCCTAATCTTGCAGGTGATGTTCGTGTGGGAAATATCATTATGATTGATGATGGTAAAATAGAAGTGAAAGTGGTTGACATCACAAAAGATAACGACGTTAAAGTTGAAGTTACTTTAGGCGGCGTTCTTTCTTCAAAAAAGGGAATCAATCTTCCCGATACTAAAATCTCTCTTCCCGCTTTAACTGATAAAGACCTGGAGGATCTTGAATTTATTATTGACCAGAACTGTGACTGGGTTGCTCTTAGCTTTGTAAGAAGTGTTAAGGATATTGTTATCCTCAGAAGCAAACTGCAGGAAAGAAAGAGTAAAACAAAGATCATTGCTAAAATTGAAAAACCTGAGGCTCTCGTAAATATTCGTGATATTATCGTAGAAAGTGATGGTATCATGATTGCCCGTGGTGATTTAGGCGTTGAACTGCCGGTTGAAAAAGTACCCGGTATTCAGCGTGAACTGATCCGTAAATGTATCCATCGTGCCAAGCCTGTAATTGTGGCTACGCAAATGATGGAAAGTATGATCGACCGTGTAAAACCTAACCGTAGCGAAATTACCGATGTTGCCAATGCCGTACTCGAAGGCGCTGATGCGGTAATGTTAAGCGGTGAAACAGCTACAGGTCAGCATCCTGCGTTGGTTGTTGAAACTATGCGTAAGATCATTCACCAAGTTGAACAAACAGAGTATCGTTATAACCGTGAAGAAGATCTTAAGCCACAGCCCCACTCTCCTTCTTTCCTGAGTGATGCGGTTTGTTACAATGGCTGTAAAATTGCAAAAGACGTAAGTGCCAATGCATTGTTGGGTATGACTCAAAGTGGTTATACCGCATTTATGCTTAGCAGTTACAGGCCCAAATCTCCTCTGTTCATTTTTACTAAAGAAAGAACCTTGGTAAACCAGTTAAGCTTAAGCTGGGGTGTACGTGCCTTTTATTATGATGAAGAGGTAAGTCTGGATGATATTGTAGCAGATCAGATCGACATTTTAAAAGACAGGGGCTTTTTGAAAGCAGGAGATGTTGTAGTAAGTACAGGAAGTACGCCGGTACACTTGCATCTTCCTACCAATACGCTTAAAATCACAAAAGTAGAGTAAGCTTTATTTAGCTTTTTCTGATACTATCTTATCTTACATAAAAAAGATTCCTTTGAAAAAAAGGAATCTTTTTTATTTTCAGGTCTACTATTATCTGAAAAACTTTTCTTCTCATGAAAAAATGCTTGCTATTCTTTACGCTGATCTTTTCTTCTATGGTTTATGCTCAAGACATACAAATCATTCCGCAACCACAAAAAGTGAGGGCTGGCAATGGTTCTTTCGCTATTTCATCAAAAACTGTGATCGTTTCAAAAGATAGGAAAGACAAGCGATCGATAGATTTCTTCAATCATTATCTTCAACAATTCTATGGCTTTTCCTTGCAGGTAAAAAATGCTGCATCAACTAACTATATCAGTTTTCAAACAAAAAGGTTTATTACAAAACCTGCTAATGAAGGCCACTATACGCTTGATGTAACACCTCGAAGAATAGTAATCGATGGTGATGCAGATGTGGCAAATTTTTATGCTGTTCAAACCTTAATACAACTATTGCCTGTTGAAAGAAAAAAAACATTGTCAATTCCGGTGGTAGCCGTAGAAGATGAACCACGCTTTGGTTATAGAGGAATGCATCTTGATGTGGGCCGTCATTTCTTTCCGGTTGAATTCATTAAAAAGTATATTGATTTCATAGCCTTGCATAAGATGAATACGTTTCACTGGCATTTAACGGAAGACCAGGGATGGCGTATTGAAATAAAAAAATATCCTAACCTTACCGTAAAAGGTGCATACAGAAATGGAACGATCATTGGACATTATCCCGGCACAGGAAATACGGCTCAGTATTATGGCGGATATTACACGCAGGAACAAGTGAAAGAGGTGGTTCGGTATGCAGCAGATCGCTTTATCACAGTGATTCCTGAAATTGAAATGCCCGGGCATTCTTCTGCTGCAATTGCGGCTTATCCACAATTAAGTTGTTTTCCGGATGAGTCTACCAAACATTCTCCCAAATGTGTATGGAATGGTGATTCAACAGGTAAACAGGTACAGCAAACATGGGGCGTTTTTGAAGATGTATACTGTGCGGGAAAAGAAAATACATTCCATTTTCTTGAGGATGTATTAGATGAAGTAATGCAATTATTCCCTTCTAAGTATATTCATATCGGAGGCGATGAATGCCCGAAAGCTAACTGGCACAGATGCCCTCTATGTCAGCAAAGAATGAGGGACAATAATTTAAAAGATGAACACGCTTTACAGAGTTATTTTATTCAGCGTATTGAAAAATACCTTAACAGTAAAGGCCGGCAGATCATTGGATGGGATGAAATTTTAGAAGGCGGACTGGCTCCCAATGCAACGGTTATGAGCTGGCGTGGAGAAAAAGGTGGCATTGAAGCGGCGCAGCAAAAACATACAGTAGTGATGACTCCGGGTGAATGGTGTTATTTTGATCATAGCCAGGTAAAAAATGAAGATTCTGTAACTATAGGAGGATATACTTCGGTTGAGAAAGTTTACAGTTATGAACCCGTGCCTGCCCAACTTTCAGAACAACAGTCTCAACTTGTATGGGGTGCACAAGGCAATGTATGGACAGAATACATGAACAATGTTTCCAAAGTTGAGTATATGATATTTCCAAGGATGAGTGCCTTGAGTGAGGTATTGTGGACAAACAAGGAGAATAAAAACTGGAATGATTTTGACAAACGCCTTCAAACGCAATTCAAAAGATACGACTTGTGGGAATGCAATTATAGTAAGGCTTACCTTAAAAAGTAACGAACACAAGTAATCATAAAATGTCGAATTAACCTGCATTTAAAGATGCGTTATTGTGCAATAAACATATCTTTATCCGCATAAAATTGCAAGTATGTCGCAAAATAAATTAGAAATCGATCTCTCCGATAGTTTTGAAAAGATACCTGTGAAGATATTTTCTTCCCCCAAACAGGGTTCAGTATTTGCAGCCCAGCAGATCGCTGACCTTATCAGGGAAAAACAAAGCCTGAATGAAAAATGTGTGCTGGGACTCGCTACCGGCTCCACTCCCATCACCCTCTATGCCGAACTGGTTCGCATGCACCGGGAAGAAGGACTGAGTTTTAAGAATGTTGTTACTTTCAATCTCGATGAATATTATCCTTTGGAAAGGCAGGCCCTGCAAAGCTACTGGAGCTTCATGCACCAGCATCTTTTCCATCATGTTGATATCGATCCTGCCAATATTCATATTCCCAATGGAGAATTGCCAAAAGAAGAGGTAAAACAACACTGTCTTCGCTACGAGCAAATGATCGAAGAAGCGGGCGGTATTGACCTACAGATTCTTGGTATAGGTAATAACGGTCATATTGGTTTTAACGAGCCAGGTTCCAGCATATTCTCCAAAACAAGACTGGTTTCTCTCGATAACAGCACCCGCATTGCCAATGCTTCCAATTTTCAGAATATTTCACAGGTGCCCCGCATGGCCATCACCATGGGTATCAGTACCATTCTCAAAGCCCGCAGGATATTGTTGATGGCATGGGGTATGAAGGCCCCTATCGTAGCCAAAAGTGCGGAGGGACACGTAACGGAACAGATTCCGGCCAGCATCCTACAACAGCATAACGATTGTACTTTCATTATTGATGAGATCGCTGCCGGGGAACTCACCCGCATCAAATCTCCCTGGCTCACCGGGGAAGTGGAGTGGACACCACAGATGATCAAAAGAGCAGTAGTGCATATGGCCCTGAAGCTGGAAAAACCCGTACTTAGTTTAACGACACATGATTATAACGAAAATGGCTTAGGTGATCTTTTGGTAGAAAAAGGCGAAGCTTACGAAATTAACCTGCAGGTGTTCTACATGCTTCGAGACAGCATCACCGGATGGCCCGGGGGTAAACCCGATGCGGTGATCCCTTCTCATCCCGAAAGAAGTGAACCTTATCCTAAACGTTGCCTTATCTTCTCCCCCCACCCCGATGATGATATCATCAGTATGGGTGGCACTTTTATGCGTTTGCATGACCAGGGCCACGAAGTGCATGTGGCTTATCAGACCAGCGGCAACATTGCCGTAACGGATGAGTTCGTTACCCGTTTCCTCGATTTTGCCGTTGGTTTTGAAGACCAGTTTGGTATTGATAACCAGAAAAGCCGACAGATATTATCGGATGCAAGGGCTTTTCTTGCTACCAAGAAAACCAACCAGGTGGATACAGACCAGATAAGATCTATTAAAGGACTGATCAGGCGCTGTGAAGCTAAAGCTACCTGCAGGTATGTAGGACTTACCGATGATCGTTGCCATTTTCTCAACCTTCCTTTTTATGAAACAGGTGCTGTTCAAAAAAATCCGATGAGTGAAGAAGATGTACTGATCACCATGAAGCTGTTGCAAGATCTCAAACCACACCAGGTGTATTGTGCAGGTGACCTGGCCGACCCTCATGGAACCCATAAAGTGTGTTTGGATATTGTATTTGAAAGTATGAAGAGACTAAAAGCCAGTGGCGAGAAATGGGTGGAGGATTGCTGGGTATGGTTATACAAAGGAGCCTGGCAGGAATGGGATATCGCCGAAATTGAAATGGCCATACCGATGAGTCCCGACCAGGTAATGAAAAAACGTTTTGGCATCTTCATACATCAGTCACAAAAAGATATGGTTCCCTTCCAGGGGGCCGATAGCCGTGAGTTCTGGCAAAGAGCGGAAGATAGGAACGCCAATACAGCCAACCTCTATGCTGCCCTCGGTCTAACCAAATATGCTGCCATGGAGGCTTTCGTAAGATGGATTTATTAAGAGTGGTAAAAGGTTTTGGTCTTATCTTGCCACTCTATGAGTGCATCTATTGGAAATGTTGAGGGAGTTACCTGGAAAACTGCATGGGAATCGGTTACCTTCAGAATAAAAATTATTACAGGAGGGGTTGTATTAGTTGCAATCCTCTCCTTCTTTCCATTTTTTTTTACACATATTGAAGAGCGAACAGGCGTTGTATTAAATGATTTTATATTAAAGGCTATTCCGGCAAGGGATCTCTCTACACCAATTTTTATTATTATCTGGGGAGTTTCAGTACTTACATTTTATAAGAGCATCAGAAAGCCTGGCGTATTACTGCTTTTTTTGTGGAGCTTTATTTTTTTAAGTTTATCACGCATACTTACTATCAGCATTGTTGCTTTAAATCCTCCGATAGGATTAATCCCGCTTGTAGATCCATTAAGCAATACATTTTATGGAGGCGGGTTTATTACCAAGGATTTATTTTATTCGGGGCACACTGCCACCCAATTTCTTATGTTCCTCTGCTTGCAGAGCCAACCTTATAAATTGCTTGCATTATTGTCAACCGTTGCTGTTGGAATGATGGTACTGATCCAGCATGTACACTATACCATAGATGTTATAACGGCTCCCCTGTTTACGTACATTGTATTCAGATTAGCACAGGTTTTTGTGGGCAAAGTTTAAAATGCTTCACCAAGTTGAAAGTAGAGGCCATGGTTATTATTTTGGCCTATGCCATAATCCAGACGCAGATTAAGCTTTTCATTTTTACTCAGCCTGAAACGCAGGCCCGCACCATAGGAGTATTTTAGATCACCCAACGTAAAATCGGTGGGAGTATGACCAACGTCGCCTGTTCCAGCAAATACTACAGCCCCTATCCTTTTGTATACAGGCATTCTGTATTCTGCCTGAAATACCAATTGCTGCTTATCCCTGTATCTCCCATCATAATAACCACGCATACTGTTATACCCACCAAAAGTGGCAAGACTTCGGATAGGAACATCATTCCCTAAATTAGAGAAACTGTAAGCCTGCATTGCGAATACATCTTTCCCAACCCTAAAATATTTTCTGAAATCCAGTACAAGATTGGTATAGCTGTAGTCCGATCCGAAAAGTGGGGAGAAATGATTGAAATAAATCTGTGCAAATGTTCCTTTATCGGGGGCAAAGGCATCATTACGATCATCATATGTAAAGCTTAAGCCCAGGCCAGAAACGTGATAACCGTTTCTGCCCACAATATTTTGTTGATCGAAGAGACCGCCTTTTTTATAATCAACATTATACACACTCTGAAATTCGAACAAGCTTCCCACGAAAAAATTATTACCTAAATGCCTTAATAAATGCAGATAGATGTAGTATTGGTGATAATCGTATGATTCAACAGAACTATCAGGTGAATTCTTTCCCAATCCCCAGAATTTATCAGGAAATGAGCTGTAGGAAAGCTGTTCATTCAAAATATATTTTTCGTTCTTAAAGTATTCCGCACCATTGATCGCTGAAATAAATTGTTTTTTTAATGAATACAAAACAATAGATTGAATATTAGAAGTTCTTGTGGTTGTATCTTTCTTGGAAACATGAAAGGTGAATGAACCGGCTGTTCCAAAAGACCAATCGGTTTCTATAGACCTGGCTATTACAGGAAATATGAGAATATGCTTTTTTGTTTTTGTAGAATCAGGAAGTCCCTGGCAAACTGAAACAAATGGCATTATCAAAAAAAGGCAGCAAAGGAAATTGAGGTAAAAGGGTTTTATGCTCATCATGCAGTATAAATGTAATTGTAGTTCTTTTAAGTCTGGAAAAAGAAAGTTGTAATTTTTATTCACAGTTTTTTGTACACAACAAGTTTACAATTTTATAATAATTAATTAACATTGCGTATTGTACCTAAAGCCCAATGTGTTAAATGAAAAAATGGAACAGTAATTTTGAACTTGGTGATGCCTTAACAACAGAGCAGCTCGATTTTTTTGAAAAGAATGGGATCATCGTTTTCAGAAACTTCCTTTCCAAGGAAAAAGTACACGTATACCTCGAAGAAATAAAACGTTTAGAACGCGAATGGTTATCGGATGGCCGTGAAAAAGTTAATGGAATTCCATTGAAGTTCGGGAAAGATGAAAATAACAACAAAACCATACAGCGTTTTTGTTTTACTTCTAAGTACAGCGAATCTTTGCATCAATTATTGGACGAGCCAAAGCTGAAATTGTTAATTCAATTACTTGCTCCTTACGAGGGCCGTATTGGCGAAGATGAGAAAGATGGCTTAGTGGTAAATAACTACCTGAATACACCTAACAGCACTTTTACACAAATGGGCTGGCATACTGATAGTCCAAGAGATTTATTCCTGGGTCAAAAAATCATGCCTATGCTTAATGTGGGTATTCATCTTGATAATTGCCCGTTTGAGAATGGTGGGTTACGTGTTATTCCGGGTACACATAAGCAAAGCATGTTTAAGCTATTATTCGGGAAAAAGTATTTTATTGATAATAATGATGATCCTAAAGAAGTAGGCTTTGATATGTTTTCAGGCGATCTTTCGGTGCATGATGGCAGATTATGGCATCGTGTAAAACAATGTCCGTTATACGGAGAAGCAAGCAGAAGAAGGGTAATGTATGTGCCTATCATCACAGGAAAATATAAGCCTAAAACAGAGAAAAGTAAAACCCCTTTTTATCATCGTTTTACATCTTCTGTTCATCATTAACCAAAATCTCTCTAACTTCATTCTTAAGAAGGTCAACACGTTGCAGTTGGCCTTTTTATTTCAACATATCTTATGAGTTACGCAATTATTACAGGAGCCAGTAAAGGCATAGGGAAAGCAATTGCCATTGAATTGGCAAAGCGGAAAAAGAATCTGTTGCTGATCGCAAGAACAGAACAGTTACTTGCAGAGCTTTCTGAAAAATTAGGAAAAGAATATGCAGTTGCAGCAAAATATCTTGCTGTTGACTTGTCTGATCCAAAGGCAATTGAACAAATTTTAGAATATTGTTTGGCGCAGCAGTTGACTATTGATGTGTTGATTAATAATGCAGGTTATGGATTAAGTGGAGCGTTTGAACAGCATACATTGAACGATCAGCTGCAGAATATGTACGTGAATATGGATGTGCCGGTAATGCTTACCTATGCCCTATTGCCACAGATGAAAAGAAATCAGCAATCGTTTATTCTGAATGTGTGTAGTGGGGCATCTTACCAGGCTGTGCCGGGCTTAACTGTATATGCTGCAACGAAAGCATTTTTATTGAGTTTTAGCAGAGGTTTAAGATATGAATTAAGGCATACCACCGTTTCTGTCACGGCAGTATGCCCCGGAGCAACGGATACTGATTTTCCCAACAGGGCGAATGTAGGTGCGAAGGCTAAGAAACTGGCCGAGAAAGTAAATATGAAAGCAGAAGAAGTGGCTGTTATTGCTGTAAATGGAATGTATGCCCGCAAAGCGGAGGTGGTTCCCGGTTTTATTAATCAGTTGGGGGCATTCTTAGTATGGTTGTTTCCCAAAGCGCTCTCTGAAAGGTCGGCAGCGAATATTTATGGAATTAAATAAAAAAGTTTTTGGCAAGATTTTAGATTTTACAGAAGAGCACCTATATTTGCACCCCGATCAAATGATCTGGCCTCGTAGCTCAACTGAATAGAGCATCTGACTACGGATCAGAAGGTTTCAGGTTTGAATCCTGACGAGGTCACAAAAAAAGCAGCTTAAAAAGCTGCTTTTTTATTTACATTAGGCTAATCAAGGTACCTCCTTAATTTCCGTTCATTCAATATAGTAATACTCCCTTCTTTGATATCTATGAGCTTAAGGTTTTTAAAATAAGTAAGTGTTCTGATAAGTGATTCTGTTGCAGTACCGGCGATACTGGCAAGATTATCCCTGCTTATGGAAATAGAAAATACGTCGTTACGTTTTATATTGTATTTATCATATAATGTTAGTAAAGCTGTAGCTACTTTCTTTTGTAGCGAATTATAAGCGATTCCCAGTAGCTGATTTTCTTTTTCTACAATGTTCCTTGCGAGTATTTGGATAAATTTTTTACTAACCTCATGACTTGTATTGATCAATTCATCAAAATCTTCTTGTGGAATAATGGCCAGTTCCGTCTCTGTCATAGCTTCTGCGGATTCCTGGTAATTAGCGTTTTCAAGTAAACCAATATAACCTAAAAATTCACCCTCTTTATATAGATCCATAATCAGTTGTTTTCCCTCCTCATTGGTTTTGTATGTTTTTACTTTCCCCTTTTTGATAAAGTATAAACAGGCCGGCCTATTACCCTCAGCATATATTAATTGTTTCTTTTTATACTTGCTTATTCTTCTATCAGATACCAACTCCTTAAAAAGATCTGTTTTGGAAATTTCATTTCTCACCTTTAACTCATTATCGATCTTTTCTTTTAATGATTCAATTTTATTCAAACGTTTCTCAACAGAATTCAGCAATTCTGTACCTGTAAAAGGTTTATATATGTAATCATCTGCGCCAAGCTCCATTGCTTTTCTAAAGTCTACTCTGTCTGATTTCACTGTGATGAATATGAATGGCTTATTTCTAAGAACTGTATCTTTTTGAAGCATATGTAAAACGCCGTATCCATCCAATATAGGCATCACAATATCACAAAGTATAAGATCGGGATTTTCTTTAAAAGCCATTTCAACGCCTTCCCTTCCATTACTTGCCGTGATAACATGATAATTGGCCATGCGTAATATTTCTGCTGTATTCTCTCTCAGAAAATCATTGTCCTCAATAACTAAAATTTTTTTTCTGATAGAACTATCTTCATTGTGAAAACCATAGATAGTTTTTTCATAGGTTCCGGAATCCATAAAATGATTTTAAATTAAAGAGAGACCTAATTAGAAAATAAAATTGAAAAGTGCGAAGTGAGGTTAGAAGAGAGAAGTATTCAACAAGTTAGCTTTTGTTTTCAAATTAAATGTAAGGGTAAATGTACATCCCTTATCAATATCGCTCTGGCATTGAATAATACCGTTCATTGCTTCGGTATAACTTTTAACGATGAATAAGCCCAACCCTGTTCCCTGGATCGAAGAAGTATTTTCACAACGATAAAACTGTTCAAATAAATGTTGCTGGTTATCCTTCGAAATCCCAATTCCATTATCAGCAACTTTCAATATTAATGAAGTTGCTGATGTATTTGTTTCAATTTTTATAGTAGAACCCGGAGGTGAAAATTTTATAGCATTATTCACAAGGTTCAGAACTATATTTTTTAGAAGAGAACTATCAAGATAAATTAAAGTATTACCGCTGTGTTGATAAGCGATGCGTTGTCCTTTTTTCTGAGTAACTTTTACATCTTTTAATAAACAACCTATTAGATCGGAAAGATTGAATAAACTATAGTATGGTGTAATTTTCCCTTCGCCAATGGCGTGTAGCCCCATGAAATTATTAAGTGTGGTAGATAATGTTTGTACTGAGGCTATAATTCTACCGACCTGAGTATTTAGCTGTTCTTGCTGCTTTTCATGCGAATAAATAATAGAATATCTCTGTAATAAAAAAGCAGAAGATAAGATTGTACTCAAAGGGATACGCAGTTCATGCGAAGCCATTGATAATAATTGTAATTTTTGCTTATTAAGTACTTTTTCATGGTCGAGCATTCGTTGCAAATCCCTATTCTTTTTTTGAAGCTCCTGTATAATTCTTTGCTGTTTTACATTAACAAGCGTTAAAGCAGTAGGTGCCTTGCTCCTTCTGGTTATATTTATCTTTTCCACTTGAAATATATTTTCGTAACCTTAGACTAACATGATACATGATCATTATCTTATAATCAGAAGGAAGGATTCAATTATTAATCAATGAGATTTTCAAGTTTCTTTTTATTCATAATGGTTATAATACCATTATCAATACCGATCAGCTTTTCATTTTTAAAGTCGGTTAAAGTGCGGATTAGGGATTCGGTTGCTGTTCCGGCAATAGCTGCTAAATTATCTCTGCTGATTTCAATTGGCGTATTCTCGTTATTATTTGCATTGTATTTCGAAAAGATAAAAAGCAATGCCTCAGCAACTTTCTTCCTAAGTGAATTATAGGCTAAGCCAAGCAGGTGTTTCTTGTTCTCAGTAATGTTTTTAGCTAACAGGTGAATGAACATCTTTCTTACTTCGCAGTTATTCAGCATTAGGTCTTCAAACTCGCTTCTCGGAATAACAGCCACTTCAGTTTCTTCCAGTGCCTCTGCAGTTTCTTTGTGAAAAGTATTTTCAAGTAAAGGTATATAGCCCATAAAATCATGCTCGGTATACAAATCAAGTACAAGTTGTTTACCATAATCGTTTGTCTTATAGGTTTTCACTTTACCTCTCACAATAAAGTATAAATTCGTAGCATGATTACCTTCGGAAAATATCAGTTGTTTTTTCTTGTATTTGTTTATGCTTCTGTTACTAACCAATTCATCCAATGTACTTCTGGTACTATAGATTTTTCTTAAGCCTTCAATATTGTCACCAGATCTCTCCTTCAGTCCTGCAGGTTGGTTAGGCCTATACTCTAAAAGATCTGCAACAGTTTCATTAACATCTTTAGCAGTTTCGAATAGCAGCGTTTGTCTCATAGCTCTTGGGTTTAATTTATTTAATAGTAGTGTACCGCAAAGCATCGTAACTGAAACAAGTTGTATAAACTTATTCAGTTTTAAGAGGGATAAGAATTTGTAAATAACCGAATCTATGAATTGTAAAATTCAAGATGTACAGCGATGTTAATTAGGCACTCAAGCAGATATTAATTGGTGAGTTAGAAAACTCAAAAATTAAACTGTTGATTAAAGATATATTAAAAGAAGGGTTTGATTCATTACTAAACTTAGTGAAGTTAATAGTATGATCATTTCGAAACAGGGTCTATTTACTATTACTTGAACTATAGAAGATAATAGTTTGAGTCATTTAGCATGAATACTAGATGTAGTTATTTATAAACGTCCATCTACTATTTCCCGATTAACAATTGCTTTCGTATCAAAGACAACAGTATTCTCTTTTTTCATAAAAGCTAAGTCCAGATTAATGAATTCATTATGTGCAACTGCAAGGATAATGGCATCGTAGCGATCTTCAATGCTTTCAAGCAAATCAATTCTATATTCTCTTTTCACCTGTTGTTTATTTGCCCATGGATCATAAATATCTACTTGCAAGCCAAATTCTTTCAGTTCATCGTAAATATCTACTACCCTGGTATTTCTTATGTCCGGACAGTTCTCTTTGAAGGTGATACCCAATATCAAAACCTTCTCCCCTTTAATCTTATGGTTTTTCTTGATCATTAACTTAATCACTTTACCTGCAACAAATTGCCCCATATGGTCATTTACTCTTCTTCCGGACAGTATTACTTCCGGATGATACCCCAGTGATTCAGCTTTATGTGCAAGGTAATAAGGGTCTACACCAATGCAATGTCCACCTACTAAACCTGGCTTATATTTTAAGAAGTTCCATTTTGTAGAAGCAGCTTCTATCACATCATTGGTATCAATATTCATACGGTCAAATATTAATGAAAGTTCATTCATAAAAGATATGTTTATATCTCTTTGAGCATTCTCAATAGCCTTCGAAGCCTCGGCAACCTTAATACTCGGTGCTCTGTGTGTACCTGCCGTAATGATGCTAGAATATAAATCGTTTATAACTGATGCTATTTCAGGATTAGACCCTGAAGTAACTTTTTTAATTTTTGTTAGTGTATTTACTTTATCACCAGGATTGATTCTTTCAGGAGAATACCCACAGAAGAAATCAATGTTATATTGCATACCACTCATTTGTTGCAATACAGGTACACAATCTTCTTCGGTGCATCCAGGATAAACTGTAGACTCATAGATTACAATATCTCCTTTTTGTAAAACAGTCCCAACGATCTCACTGGCCTTAATTAGCGGTGTTAAATCCGGCTTTTTAAAACTATCAATCGGAGTTGGTACTGTTATAATATAAGTATTGGCATCTCTGATATCATCTAGATTTGAGGAAAAACTCAATCCTTCGAGTTCTGTTAGTACAGAACTATTCATTGCGGCATCTGTATCTCCATAAAAATTTGATTGTGCCTTCCTTGAATTTGATAGGCTTTCCATTAGTTCATAAGGATCAGCTTCCATTGTTCTATCCACGCCATTATTCAACTCTTTCACCCTTTCTTCATTGATGTCAAATCCAACTACTTGGTATTTTTTGGAAAACTCAAGTGCCAATGGCAGGCCAACATAGCCTAGTCCTATTACTGCGATGCGATGATTGTAGTTCATTTTTTTTATTTTTTTATTGTATTCTGATAAAGGATAATCCGATGATATATTTTCTATTTTCACTAAAAAAAAGTCTTATTTACTCGTAACTAGAAATCAATCTCTTATCTGTTTAAAAGGATAGATAAGAGTAAAAAATATTTATAAATCATTTTTTTTCTAAGACCCAGTCTCATATTGATAAAATCAATCAATACTTACTGTAAGAAGAATATGAAGCAGGATAACGGCACAAATTTTGTTTTAAAAACTGCCGATTCGTATTATGCAATGAGAGTGTATTGATTACTTGTATAATGTACAACCAGCTATATAGCATCAAACGAGATACAAGTACCAGCTAAACATTCTACAGCTGCATAATTACCTTAAGTTTCTGGCACCCAAATTCACTATAGTTAACAAATAGTGCAACCAGTGTGCATGGCTATGTGATGTTAGACAGGATTGATTCACACTTCGGTAGGATTTAGCTTAAACCTTATTTTCTAACCAATTTGTTTCATTCGATGAGAATGAAGGATGTAAACATTTATTTATTATTCAGTATCTCTACAAAACCCCCTTATGAAAAAGCGTATCTTACAATTCTACACAATTGCAATGTGCTTATTATTTGCCAGCACAAAAACTTTTGCTACCAATTACTATGTTGATCCATCATCAACGGCAAGCACTACAAACGGAACTGTATCCTATCCTTTTAAATCCATTACCCAACTGAATAATTCCGTTTCATCGCTTAATCCCGGTGATATGGTATTATTTAAAAAGGGACAAAGCTTTTCAGGAAGAATATATGTTCCAAGTTCTGGAACTGCAACCAGCCCGATTATTTATTCATCGTATGGAACCGGTAACATGCCTGTGTTTAACAATGCCATAACCGATATCATCAATATATCCAACAAGCAATACGTTATTATTGATGGGATACAATTTATTGATAGTACACTCATCTCTGATAATGCACATGCGATAACAGCTAACATGAGCTATGCGATCAACATAGACAATTCGCCCAATTGTACTGTTCGTAATTGTGATATATCATTAGCGGGTATTGGTATATCTGTAACTGCCGGATCCAACAATACTACTATTACAGGTAACAACATTCACAACCTCCGTATGGTAGTTAATACACCAACATCTGTAAATGCAAATGATGATTACGGCGCAAACCCTATTGTGGTTGGAACTTCAAATAATACCATATCCTATAATACTTTTTCAGAGTGCTGGGCGCTGAGTTACGATTATGGTTATGATGGTGGGGCTGTTGAAATTTTTGGATCTACTATTAGTAATAATAATATTTTGTACAATACCGCCATCAACTGTAATGGCTTTACTGAAATAGGCAGCAGCAGCAGTGGCACCTGCAACAATAATATTATTGCTTATAACAAAATGATTAATTGTGGTATTATAGGCACATTTCAGAACTCAGGCACTTTTGCTATTTCAATCAATAATCTTCAATACTATAATAACACGGTTGTAGAAACAGTAGAACAATATTCCAAACCCAACAGTATGTTCTGGTCTGCTGCCAGTGGCCCATCGGGCATGGTGGTTGTTAAGAACAATATTTTTTTGCTTGCATCAGGTACAAACTTTGTGACAAATTCTTCTAATTTCAATTCAGGACAAATGGTTCATTCGAATAACATATTTAGAATGACCAGTGGTTCATTGGGTATTACACTCAATAGCACTGAATTATCCAATAGTGCCCTGAATTTATTTACAAGCGCTTCTGGAGATCCTTCTGCCTGGAATTACTACCCATTATCTACTAGTCCGGCGATTAATTTCGGTACCAATGTTGGATTAACAAAGGATTTTGCCGGGAATGCTATTGTTGGTAATCCGGATGCAGGAATATTAGAATATATTACTTCAACAACACCTTCATTGTCTGCAACCTCTACAGCCGGAACGATCAGTTGTAACGGAGGAACAACCACTGTTACAGTAAGTGCAAGTGGTGGCGTAACTCCATATACAGGAACAGGAACTTTTACGGTATCCGCCGGAACATATTCCTATACAGTAACAGATGCAAATGGAGCAAAGGCCACAACAACAGTTACCGTAACAGAGCCTTCAGCATTAACGGCTACAGTTACAGCCGGAACGATCAGTGTTGCAGGAGGCAGTACATCAGTAACCATCAATGCTAGTGGCGGAACATCACCATACCAGTATAGTTTTAATTCCAGTGCATATCAAACATCGAATATCTTCAACAATGTAACAGCAGGTACTTATGCAGTGGCAGAGAAAGATGCGAATGGATGTTCTGCAACGCAGAGTATAACCATTGCACAACCTTCTTCATTGTCTGCAACCTCTACAGCCGGAACGATCAGTTGTCATGGAGGAACAACCACTGTTACAGTAAGTGCAAGTGGTGGTGTAACTCCATATACAGGAACAGGAACTTTTACGGTATCCGCCGGAACATATTCCTATACAGTAACAGATGCAAATGGAGCAAAGGCCACAACAACAGTTACCGTAACAGAGCCTTCAGCATTAAC
>JAGWUV010000056.1 GCA_028875875.1 Bacteroidota bacterium | reverse complement strand
TTAACATTAAATCCTGCATTGAAGCAAAATCCTGGATATTAATTTAATGATGCGTTCTATTTAATTTTATAAAGCCCGGTATGATATAAAGCCGGGCTTTGTATCTCAAAAAAAATACAGTGGTAAAGCTAATTCCATTTGTTTTCTTTCTTTTTATTTCATCGTTCTCAAAGGCTCAAACTTACATAAGCAATAAGAATGAAGAGCCTACTGTAAACCAGCAATTAGTCATCAATAAAAATGCACTTAATTTTTTAGTGATGGGAGATTGGGGTAGAAATGGTGCAGACCACCAAAAACAGGTAGCTGTTCAGATGGCTAAAACTGCGGCTGTTATTCAGTCTCAATTCACCATTGCAACGGGAGATAATTTTTATCCTTCCGGTGTGATAAGTGAGTTTGATCCTTTATTCAAATATTCATTTGAAGACATTTATACCGATTTTTCTTTACAATGGGATTGGTACCCGGTTCTGGGAAACCATGATTACAAAAGCAATCCTGATGCGGAAGTGGCTTACTCCAAAATAAGCAGGCGTTGGAAAATGCCGGCTAGGTATTATTCAAAAAAGATTACCATTAAAGGGAATAAAAATGAAGTAGTTTTATTAGTGTTTATTGATACCAATCCATTAATACCTGAATTTTATAGTAATGAGGAATATGGACCACAGGTAAAAACGCAGGATAGCCTGCAGCAAAAACAATGGCTTGAGAAAGTGCTGGGCGATACGGCCTCCAATGTGAAATGGAAAATTGTGGTAGGGCATCATCCTATGTACAGTGCCGGTGGAAGAACAGAAGCTTATGATACAAAAGCAATCAGGAATTCATTGCAGCCCTTGTTCGAGAAATATCATGTTGATTTTTATCTGACAGGGCACGAACATAGTTTGCAGTACATAAAACCAAAAGATCATTATACGCATCATTTTATTTCCGGCGCAGCATCAGAGAGTACGCCGGTAAAAAAAATACCTGGTTTCAATTTTGCAGCGGCAGCATATGGTTTTATGGTTTTTTCAGTAACAGGACAAAGTGTAGTGGTGCAAACTGTGAACGATAGTGGCAAGATCATTTATTCTACTACTATTCATAAATAAAACTTAAGCTGTGTTATGATGCAGTATTTAAAAAAAATCAGCCTGGCTTTTTTGTTATTCCAACTGAGTTTTCATTTGTATGCCCAGTTAAACGAAACTGTTTCCACTGCATTAATTAAAAGGATACTACCTCATCATTATACACAGTTAGTTGTTGAGCCTTTATCAAAAAAAGAAAATAAAGATGCTTTTGAAATAGAAGCAGTAAATAATAAAATTGTTTTAAGAGGGAATAATGGTGTGTCTGTTGCTTCTGCACTTTACTATTATCTGAACGAATACTGTCATGCTCAGATCACCTGGAATGGAACAAATTTGAAGTTGCCTGTAATGCTTCCAAAACCAAAAAATAAGATACACAAAGATTCTCCTTACGAGTTGCGCTATTATTTAAATTACTGTACGTTTAATTATAGTATGAGTTGGTGGGATTGGCCACGTTGGGAAAAGGAAATCGACTGGATGGCATTGCATGGTATTAACATGCCACTGGCTATTACCGGCGAAGAGTACACATGGTATTTGGTCTATAAAGAAATGGGCTTTACAGATGATGAACTGAAAAACTTTTTTTGTGGGCCCTCTTATTTTTCCTGGTTTTGGATGGGTAACCTGGATGGATGGGGCGGACCTTTGCCCATGCACTGGATGCAATCGCATTTGGCATTACAAAAAAAGATTCTTGCCAGGGAAAGAGCGTTGGGAATGAAACCTGTACTACCCGCTTTCACAGGGCATGTGCCTGCTGCTTTTAAGGAAAGATTCCCTAATGCCAAACTTAAAGCAGTCAATTGGAAAAACGGTTTTGGAGATACTTATATCCTTGATACAGAAGACCCCTTGTTTGCCGAGATAGGGAAAAGATTCCTGCGTAAACAAACTGAATTATTAGGAACAGACCATTTATATTCTGCTGATACTTTTAATGAAAATGAGCCTCCTTCTGATGAGCCATCTTACTTAGGCAAATTAAGTGCTAAAGTATATGAAGGGATGCATCTTGCAGATACGGCCGCAATTTGGGTAATGCAGGGATGGTTATTCTTTAGTGATAGAAAGTTTTGGAAGGAACCGCAAACAGAAGCATTGCTGAAAGCTGTTCCCGATGATAAAATGATCATACTCGACTTGGCTACAGAGATCGAACCTGTGTGGAAGCGTACACAGGCCTTTTACGGTAAGCCATGGATATGGAATATGTTGAACAATTTTGGAGGTAACACGAATTTGTTTGGAAGAATCGAAACAGTAGCAACAGAACCGGCTAATGCATTGCATGATCAAGCATCCGGTAAATTGAAAGGCATTGGCTTAACCATGGAAGCTATAGAACAAAATCCTGTGATCTATGAATTGATGATGAGTCATGTTTGGAATGATGCGCCGATCAATTTGCAACAATGGTTACCTGATTACCTCCGCAATAGGTATGGTGTGGATGATGAACATGCCCGTAAAGCATGGCAGGTACTGCAACAAACTGTATATACGGTAAAGCCCGATAAATATAAACGTGATGGTGCAGAATCAATCATACAAGCACGGCCTACACTGGATTCAATGACTCATTGGGCGAATACGAAACTAAATTATAATGCAGCTGATCTTTTGCCTGCATGGGATGAAATGATATTAGCGGCCAATACCTGCATGCATAGCGATGGTTTCCAGTTCGACCTGGTGGATGTAACCAGGCAAGTACTGGCGAACTATGCCTTGCCTTTGCAGCAGGAGATGGTAAAAGCCTATCGTGCAAAATCTGTACAAAGATTTACAAATACAGCTCAACAGTTCATCAGTTTGATGGATGATATGGATTCGTTGATGGGAACACGAAAGGATTTTTTATTGGGTACATGGGTGTCAGATGCAAGGAAGAATGGAATAACCAACAATGAAAAAGCTTTGTATGAAATGAATGCTAAAGATTTGATCACATTATGGGGAGATAAGGATTGTCCCTTGAATGAATATGCCTGTAGGCAGTGGAATGGTTTGATCAGCGATTTCTATAAAAAAAGATGGTTGCAATTTATTGAACAACTGCAAAACAGTTTGCACACAGGAACAGCTTTGGATGAAGTTGCTTTTGCAGAACAGATAAAAAAATGGGAATGGCATTGGGTAAATGAAAGAAAAGAGTACAGGCAAACTACTGCCGGGGATCCTGTAGCCGCTTCCATGGCATTGTATAAAAAATACAGGCAAAAAATTTCTTTTGAATAGTTTCTAAAGTAATAAATACCAAGGTAGACTGAAAACTGAAATAAATGATGAAGCGATTATTTTCTTTGATGCTGGTGTTTGTATGTGTAATTATGGGAAAAGCACAAACAAAAGAATATGTGATCACCGCATATGGTGCAAGGCCGGATGGTATCACCAATAATGTGCAGGCAATACAAAAAGCAATTGATGAAGCATACAATGCTGGTGGGGGAAGAGTGGTGATTCCTCGTGGAAGATTTGTTACAGGTGTGATTCATTTGAAATCAAATGTTGAATTATTTGTGCATGAAGAAGCGGTACTACTGGCAAGCTTCAATAGGGCTGATTATGGCCCTAGCCTGAACGCATCTGCATTGATTACGGCCGATCATCAAAGTAATATTGCTATTACAGGGAAGGGGTTGATAGATGGACAGTGCGACCTGCTCATCAATGATATTTATACAAAGCTTCGGTTAGGTGAATTGTATGATGATGAATGGAAAGCCTTTAATCCATGGTTTCAAAGAAGGCCAAGTGAAAAGAACAGGCCGAGGATTATTGAATTCAAAAATTGTAATGGTATAACGGTAAAGAATATTCATATCCAAAATAGTGCAGCGTGGGTACAGGATTATAAGGCCTGCTCCAATATTACAATAGATAGTATTCATGTATTTAGTAATACCTTTTGGAACAATGATGGGATAGACCTTGTTGATTGTAAAAATGCAAGGGTTACCAACTGTATCATTAATGCAGCAGATGATGGCATCTGCTTAAAATCTGAAGACAGGAACGATCACTGTGAAAATATTTATGTAGCGAATTGCCGTATTCGGTCCAGTGCCAGCGCTGTGAAGTTGGGAACGGCATCTTTGGGTGGTTTTCAGAAAATTAAGATCAGGAATATTGATGTGTATGATACTTATCGATCTGCCATTGCTATCGAAACAGTAGATGGGGGCTTTGTTAAAGATATAGACGTGAAAGGTGTTCGTGCAGTAAACACGGGAAATGCAATTTTTATCCGCTTAGGACATAGAAATAATGATAATGTATACAGTATATTGAGGAATGTTTCTATAGAAGATGTAAAGGTGATCGTGCCAGCCACAAAGCCTGATAAAGGTTATCCGATGGAAGGACCTGGATTAAAATACCCCAAGAACTACAAGATAGATACGAGCACTAAATACAACAGTGTTTCTCCCTGGAATAATTCAGGTATTGATAGTTCGGCAATCCCGTATCCGCATAATGTATTTCCGGCGGGTATTTGCGGTATACCCGGCCATCCTGTTGAAAATGTAACATTGAAAAATATTGAAGTAGTGTATGAAGGTGGCGGAGATTCTACAGTGAATTATATGTCGCTTAATGCTGTTAATACAATTACAGAAGCGGCGGGTGATTATCCTGAATTTTCGATGTTCGGTGAATTGCCGTCATGGGCCATGTATGTGCGTCATGTTGAGGGACTTACCATGCAGCAAATAAAATTCATCAATAAAAAGGCAGACTACCGAACAGGGATATTGATCAATCAATCAACCAATATTCACTTAAAAGCAGTAACCATAGAAGGCCCCGTTAAAAATCCGGTTATATATGCCCATGAAACCAAAGCTTTGGTAGTAGATACATTGAAAAGTCCAGTGAAAAACGAAAAAGCAATCATTATAAAATAAGCTGAACAGGGAACCGAAAGATGAAGTGTGCGACGCAACATAAGTTCTATAGCGTTATAAAAGCCGGTAACATACAAAAGATCATACTGCTTTTGTTGTTACACCTGGTACAACAGAGTAATGCACAGCAATTGTTGGAGTATGTTCAGCCAATGAACGGAACCGCAGCATCAACTACTGCCAGCTCTTTGAAACATAGTATTGCAGGAAGTACGGAACAAAATGCCAATACAATTCCGTCGGTTACATTGCCTTTTGCGATGACGCAATGGGTGCCCCAAACCAGGGAAACTGAACATAAGTGTGTGCCACCTTATTTGTATAGGGATAGTTTGCTTAGCGGCTTTCGTGGTACGCATTGGATAAGTGGATCATGCATGCAGGATTATGGGAGTGTTACAGTGGTACCTGTTGTTGGTTCATTCAGATTAAGAAACTATGCTGTTACTTTTTTTCATGTTGAGGAAAAAGCGGCACCGGATTATTATAGCGTATCGGCAGGACATGTTTTAACAGAAATCACTGCTACACTGCGGTGCAGTGTAATACGTTTTACAATGCAGCGTAATGATAGCTTGTACCTACTCGCTATTCCTAATAGTGATTATGAGAAAGGCTTTATAAAGATAGATGCAGCGAATAATGTGATCTATGGTTACAATCCTGTGTATCGTATTTATCAAGGCTGGGGACAATCGGCAGGATTTAACGGATGGTTCTACATGAAAATTGAAAGGGCATTTGTAAAGCATGGTGCTTTTTCTGATGGTAAAACTGTTGTTGGAGATAGTATCATCAATCAAAAAAGTATAGGTGCTTATGCAGGATTTAAGTTGAAAAAAGGTGAACAGTTGGTGATAAAGATTGGAACATCGTTTAGCAGTCTCGAAGGAGCAAAAGAAAATCTTGAAAAAGAAATTGGTATAAAAAATTTTGAATCAGTAAGGAAAGAAGCAAATGATATTTGGGAAAGAGCGCTTGCTAAAATTAAGATTGAAACAAAAGACGAAACTGCTAAGAAAGTTTTCTACACGGCTTTGTATCACACAATGCAGCAGCCTCGTTTATATAATGATGTAAATGGGAATTATCCAAAGTTCGCAGCTCATAATCAATTAATGAACACCAACGGTAGGAACTATTATGACGATTTTTCTATGTGGGATATTTATCGTGCAGAATTGCCTTTGTATGAGATTGTAGATACTAAGTTGACAAATGATTTAGTTCAATCGCTTGTGTGGAAGGGGGAACAGGGAGGATGGTTGCCGATCTTTCCTTGCTGGAATAATTATACGGCTGCGATGATAGGAGATCATGCAACAGCTTTCATCGCATCCGCTTATCAGAAAGGTATCAGGCAATACGATGTATCGAAAGCTTATACATTGATGCGGCAAAATGCTTTCGAAAAGCCTGATCTTACTGTATATAAAAACGGAATGGGTAGAAGAGCCCTGGAATCCTACATGAGATATGGCTATATACCGTTGGAAGATAGTGTGCAGGAGGCTTTTCACAAAAAGGAACAAGTGAGTCGAACCCTTGAATATGCTTTTGATGATTACGCATTATCGGTTGTGGCAAAAGGGCTTAATCAATTAGATGATTACAAGAAATTAAAGCAACGTTCTTTCTATTATGAAAATGTATTTGATACCACTGTGAAGATGGTGAGAGGTAAGTATGCAAATGGAAACTGGAGTGTGGTGTTTCATCCTGATCAAAGAGAACTTTATATCACAGAGGGAACACCAAGGCAATACAGTTTTTATGTGCCGCAGGATGTACAGGGATTGATGCGTTTGATGGGTGGCAAAAAATCGCTGGAACATGCATTAGATCGTTTGTTTGAGAAAGATGAATACTGGCATGGTAATGAACCTGGACATCAGATCCCTTTTATGTATAATTATACAGATGCACCGTGGAAAACGCAGCAGCGTGTTCGAACAATATTAAAAGAGGAATACAGTGATGGCCCCGGCGGTTTAAGCGGGAATGATGATGCAGGGCAAATGAGTGCATGGTATGTATTTGCTTCAATGGGCTTTTATCCTTTGGATCCGGTGTCAGGCGAATACCAGCTTTGTTCGCCTTTGTTTGATAACATATCAATCAGCTTACCGAGTAATAAAGTGTTCCGGGTGGTTTGCCATAAATCAAGTGTACAGGATTGTTATATCAGTAAAGTTGAAATGAACGGCAAAAAGTATAATAAATATGATATAACCTATGGTGACATTATAAATGGTAGTAGGATAGACATTTGGTTGCAGTCTACTCCCATCAAACGATCTAAATAATAAAACATAAACGTAAAACAGTAAAGATACAATTGTGAAACCCGTTTCTACCCAGTTGTTATTCGATCATTGTTATGGGCAGTATGCCATTGCTGCCGTAAATGTTTTTACAATGGAGCAGGTGCATGGTTTGTTCCAGGCTGCACAACATACGGCATCACCTGTTATCGTGCAAGTGACACCGGTGGCCAGAAATTTTGCCCATCCATTGATGATGATGAATATGATCAAAGCTGCTGCAGAAATATATCCTGATGTTGTGTATGCTATCCACCTTGATCATGGAACGGAAGCACATGCTTTTGCAGCCATTGATGAAGGCTATACTTCTGTAATGATCGATGCTTCACATGATGTGTTTGACAAAAATGTAGCAAGAACAAAAACAATTGTTGAAAAAGCACACGCCAAAGGAATTGTTGTAGAAGCTGAATTGGGCGTATTAAGTGGAGTAGAAGATGATCTTGTAGTAGATGAAAGTCATAGTAAATACACAGATCCGGTACAGGCAAAACAGTTTGTACAATTAACAGGCTGCGATAGCCTGGCGGTAGCAGTTGGTACCAGTCATGGTGCTTATAAGTTCAGCGGTTCTAGGGGTTTGCAGTTTAATGTGTTGAAAGCTATACAGGAACAATTGCCCGGCTATCCGCTTGTTTTGCATGGAGCATCGAGTGTAAAGAAAGAAGATGTGATCGCTATTAATAAAATGGGGGGGCAACTGGCTGATCATGCCAGCGGGGTGAGTGATGAAGAAGTAAGAAAAGCTATTCAGTATGGTGTTTGCAAAGTGAACATAGCCACTGATCTGCGATTGTTATGGACGAAAGTGTATCGTTCATTTTTCTATCATCATCCTGAACAATTTGATCCGCTTGTTCCCGGTAAGGAATATATCGAAGCCTATAAACAATTTATGATTGAGAAGTTAGAATTACTCGGTGCTACGGGTAAGTCGGTAATAATACAATTCAATTGAATTATGAAAGGAAAATATAAACTGGTAAATCATCCATCATCCAATAGTATTTATCAACGTGTAACAGTTGCTGATGCCGGTTGGGAGCACTTGAACTTTGAGGCAAGGCTAATGAAAAAAGGTGAACTGTGGGAAGGGTATACAGGAGAGCATGAGTATGGTTTCATTCTTTTGAGTGGTAATTATTCTGTTACTACAGATAAAGGAAATTGGAAAACCATCAATGGTAGAAAAAGTGTTTTTGAAGGTATCGCTCATACATTGTATTTACCCCGGCATACCAGTTTTTCTTTGCGTGCTGAGAGTGAGCTGCTTGATATTGCAGCCGGTTGGTGTTTGGCGGAAGCTGATTTTCCTGTACGCTTTAAACTGCCTAATGAAGCTGCGATAGAAATACGCGGTGGTGATAACGCAACAAGGCAAATTAATAGTTTGATAGAACCGGGCTTTGGTGCCAGTAAGCTGGTAGCTGTAGAAGTATATACACCTTCCGGCAACTGGAGTTCTTTTCCCGCACATAAGCATGATGATAGAAAACTGGATGCGAATGGTAATGTATTAGAAGCTTGTCTTGAAGAGTTTTATTTCTACAAGATAGAAAAACCAACAGGATTCGCTTATCAGCATGTATACACGGATGACAGAAGCCTGGATGAATTGATGCGTGTAGCCAATAACGATATTGTTATGGTTCCAAGGGGCTATCATCCCGTTACTGCTGGCCATGGTTACGATTGTTATTACCTGAATTTTTTAGCTGGTAGTGATCAGTCGCTTGCCAATACACCTGATCCGGATCATGAATGGATATTTCAATCATGGAAAGGAAAAGATGAACGCATACCAATGGTTACGGCACAAATGAATCAATCACAGATCTAAACAGGAATACATGAAACAGAAAAAGTTCGATTTGATTACAATGGGCAGATCATCCATTGATCTGTATTCGCAGAACATAGGTGCTGAATTTATTCATATAAAAGGTTTTGATGCATTTGTGGGTGGATCGCCTTTGAACATTGCTGTCGGTGCGAGTAGGTTGGGTGCTAGTGTTGCTTTGTTAACGGGTGTAGGCAATGATAAGATAGCAGATTTTATTCTGCACTTCCTGGAAGAACAAAAGGTAAGTACCCATGCAATACCAAGAATTGAGGGTGCGAGAACCAGTGCTGTTGTATTGGGTATAGAACCTCCGGACCGTTTTCCATTAGTGTATTACAGGGATAATTGTGCGGATAGCCAGATGACCATCGATCATGTGATCGCCGCCGATATTCCGCAATACCGTGTACTTGAAATATCTGCTACCGCATTGAATATTGAACCTAGTCGAAGCGCTGTTTTCTATGCAGTGGAAACAGCTTATGATAATGATGTTGATATTGTGCTGGACATTGATTTTAGAGCTGACCAATGGAAAGACCTTCGTTCCTTTGGATTGATGGTTAGAGCGATATTACCTAAAGTAAAAATTGCGATCGGTACTGAAGAAGAGATACTGGCTGCAACGCTACAACATTCAGACCAGGTGAAGATATCTCATCAGCAAATTTCAGCCCCTGAAGTAAAAGGAAATATTGATCAAGCTATTCAAAAAATATTAGGTTCCGGCCCGGAAGTATTGATCGTAAAACGTGGATCGAAAGGTGCAACTATTCATTACAAAGATGGAAGAATGGAAGAAGTGCCCGGCTATCCTGTGGAGGTGTTGAATGTACTCGGTGCAGGCGATGCATTTGCCAGTGGATTTATTTATGGTTACCTGCAGGGTTGGAGTTTATATAAAGCATGCAGGCTGGGAAACGCAAGCGGGGCATGGGTGGTACAAAAGCCGGGTTGTGCTAATGATATGCCTTATCATAATGAGCTGATGCAGTTTGTTGAATCAAGAGGCGGACTTTAATTATTCTTCATTGAGAAAAAGATTTGTATGAAAACAAAAACAGAAAGACTAACGGTTGCCCAGGCTACGATTAAATTTTTACAAAACCAGTACGTGGAAAGAGATGGCAGAGAGCAATCTTTTTTTGCCGGTTGCTTTGGTATATTCGGTCATGGTAACGTAGGTGGTATTGGGCAGGCCTTATTGCAGTATCCTTCTTTCAAATATTATCAATGCCGTAATGAGCAGGCGATGGTACACACTGCGATCGCTTATGCTAAAGTGAAGAATAGGTTAGGTGCTTTTGTATGTACCACTTCTATCGGCCCCGGCGCTACGAACATGGTTACGGGTGCTGCTACGGCTACTATCAATCGTTTACCGGTGTTGTTGTTGCCCGGAGATATTTTTTCTAACAGAAGTGTTGATCCTGTATTGCAGCAATTAGAAAATCAATACACCAATGATATATCGGTGAATGATTGCTTTAAGCCCGTTTCGAAATATTGGGATAGGATCAATCGTCCTGAACAATTAATGCCGGCCTTGTTAAAAGTAATGCGGATATTGACTTCTCCTTCAGAAACAGGTGCGGTAACATTGGCTATGCCACAGGATGTGCAGGCAGAAGCTTATGATTTTCCTGTTGCCTTGTTTGAGAAAAGAGTATGGCAGGTGCAGCGGATAAGAGCCGATAAATCTGTTTTACAAAAAGCTGTAGATATTATTCGTGCTGCTAAAAACCCGGTGATCATTGCTGGTGGTGGCGTGATCTACAGTGATGCTTGCAATGAGTTGAAAAAGTTGGTAGAAAAAACAGGAATACCTGTTGTTGAAACCTTCGCAGGTAAAGGTTCCTTGCATTATGATCAGTCGCAAAACTTAGGTGCCGCAGGTGTTACAGGCACACCGGGTGCTATTGCTGTTTGCGAAAAAGCAGATGTAGTAATTGGTATAGGTACACGGTACAGCGATTTTACCACTATCTCGCAGTCTGCTTTTCAGCATCCTAAAGTTCAGTTTGTAAACATCAATGTTTGTGAATTTGATGCATTCAAACAATCGGCCATCCCTGTAATAGCTGATGCGAAAGAAACTTTAACTGATGTAATAAAGTTATTGGGAGATTATGCAGTAACAGATAAGTATGCTTCTGCTATCAAGAAATGGCATCAGCAATGGAATAAGGAAGTGAATAAAATTTATCATCCTCCTAAGTTCACTACCGTTAGCCAGGCAGAAGTAATAGGTTGCGTTAATGAAAGTATGCGGCCTAAGGATATCGTTTTGTGTGCTGCGGGAAGTTTGCCGGGTGATCTGCATAAGTTATGGCAAACGGCGGACAGCAAAGGGTTTCATTTGGAATATGGTTATTCCTGCATGGGCTACGAGATAGCCGGTGGTATCGGTGCAAAAATGGCTGACCCTTCCAGAGATGTGTATGTGATGGTAGGAGATGGTAGTTACCTGATGATGATGCAGGAGATCATTACTGCTGTGCAGGAAGATATCAAGATCATTATTGTATTGCTTAATAACAACGGTTTTGCGAGTATTGGCGGACTTTCCAACGCATT
>JAGWUV010000033.1 GCA_028875875.1 Bacteroidota bacterium | reverse complement strand
AGGTTACCTTCATTATCCAGCACAATAGACTTTGACTCATGCTGGTGCCTGTTTAATAAGCCGGTAACAATTTTTTCAGGTTGATCCGGGTTGATTACATCTTCTTTATCATTCAATTTGTAACGAAACACTTCTTCATCAGAAGATGCATACAAGTATCCGTTCTTAACATAAATGCCGGTACCGATATAATTGCCAAAAGAATTTACCATTTCCAATTTTCCGGCTGCATTTGGCTTAAAATATAAAATGCCTTTGCCATTATATAATTTGTTCAACTTCACATACACGCCACCTGTAGATGTTACGGCAATATGGCGTACTTTACCATAACCATCTGCTACAACTGTAGCAGAAAAACCTTTAGGTAATGTAAGGTTAGCATTTCCGGCATCTGTAGAAATTGCCGGGAGGTTGCCATTGTTACCTGCGCAGGCAACACTGATCATTCCGAATAAAAGAATAGTTAATACACTAATGCGTTTCATGTTTTAGCAAGTTTTAGGTATGAAGATAACACATTAACAAGGTTTTTTCCTTCTTGTTTAGCTATTCGAAAAATCTATAAGGGCCTCTACAAGCAAAGTGTTTTCCTGCTCCGTTCCGATAGTGATACGCAAACAATCATCACATAACTTCACATTGCTCCTGTCTCTCACCACAATTCCTTTTGTTAATAAAAATTCGTAAGCCTTTCGGGCATGCTTTATTTTCACTAATAAAAAATTAGCATCGGAAGGATATACTTTTTGTACGGCAGGTATTTGACTGAATACATCCGCCAACGCATCACGCATCGCAACAATTTCACGGATCATATCATTTACTTGACCTACTTCTTCTAATGCCTTTAAGGCAAGATCTTGCGTAGCCTGATTGATATTATAAGGGGGTTTTACTTTATTCATCACTCCTATGATCTCTGTTGAGGCAAAGGCCATTCCTAACCGCAAAGCAGCCAATCCCCAAGCTTTGCTGAAAGTTTGCATCACAACGAGATTGGGATATTCTGCCAGTTCCTGTACAAAAGATCTTTGTTTGGCAAAGTTGATGTATGCTTCATCTACCACCACCAGTCCATTGAAATTATTGAGTACATATTCAATATCCGAACGGTTCAAAGAATTACCGGTTGGATTATTGGGCGAACATAACCAGATGATCTTGGTATTGGCATCGGCAAGGTTTTCAAGGTGAATTAAATCCAGCTGAAAATCATCAGTCAACGGTGCTTTACGTACCTCTACATCATTAATATTGGCACTTACCTCGTACATGCCGTAGGTAGGCGGACAAACAATTACATTGTCTTTTCCGGGATTGCAAAAGCAACGGTACAAAAGATCAATACATTCGTCACTCCCATTGCCTAAAAAAATATGCTCATGCGTAATACCTTTCACTTTTGATATCACTTCCTTCAATCCATGCTGGTAAGGATCGGGATACCGGTTATACCACTTGGTAAGCGGCGATCCCAAACTGTTTTCATTCGCATCTAAAAATACTTTTGCCTCACCACTAAACTCATCACGGGCAGATGAATAAGGTGTAAGCTTCTTAATGTTTTCCCTGAGTAAATTATTAATTGAGAACATAATTTTTTGTTTGTCAGTTGCAGTAATTCTATTCAACTTCGTTGCGTCGCACTCTTGTACTTCCTGTTAAAAATTCGGCAGATACAATTCAAGTCAAAATCAAAAGTGAAAACCTAAACTTATCATTTACAACTCATCACTTATAACTTATCGCTTATCTTCTATCTTCTTCAACCTAACACTCACCGCATTTTTATGGGCCTCCAATCCTTCAGCAGCAGCCATAAGCTCTACTGTTTTTCCAATCTGTTGCAACCCTTGCTGTGAAAGTTTTTGAAAGGTGATCTTCTTCACAAAACTATCTACACTTACCCCACTGTATGCCCTTGCAAAACCATTGGTGGGTAACGTATGATTTGTACCACTGGCATAATCACCCACACTTTCTGGCGAATAATTACCAAGGAAAATAGAACCTGCATTGATGATCTGCAAAGCAATAGTTTCATCATCCTTACAGGAAATAATAAGATGCTCGGCCGCATACTCATTTACCAACTCGATGGCATCTTCCATATTCCTTACAATAATTGCTTTACTGTTCTCCAATGCTTGGGCAGCTATTTCTTTTCGTGGTAACTGTTCCAGTTGCTTATACACTTCTTCCTGAACTGCAGCCACCATCCGGCTACTGTTACTTACCAATAACACCTGGCTGTCTGCCCCATGTTCTGCCTGCGATAAAAGGTCTGCCGCCACAAATGCCGGCGCTGCTGAATCATCGGCCATAACGCATACTTCACTCGGACCGGCAGGCATATCAATCGAAACACCTTCTTGTTGTACCAATTGCTTGGCACAAGTAACATACTGGTTACCCGGGCCAAATATTTTGTACACCTGCGGAACCGTTTTAGTACCGTAAGCCATCGCTGCAATTGCCTGTACACCACCAATCTTATAAATATGTGTTACGCCAACCAGCTTGGCCGCATACACAATTGCAGGTGGTAATTTGCCATTAGTATTGGGTGGAGAACACATCACTATTTTTTTACACCCTGCTATACGTGCAGGAATACCCAGCATCAATACTGTAGAAAACAAAGGAGCTGTTCCCCCGGGAATATAAATACCCACTTTCTCAATGCCTACACTTTTACGCCAGCATTGTACACCGGGCATCGTTTCAATGATCTCAGGCTCACTTACCTGCTTCAGGTGGAATCGTTCAATATTCTCCGCTGCTGTTTGAATGGCTACACGCAACTCTTCAGGCAAAGCCGCTTCTGCTTCAATCACCTCTTCTTCATCAAACCTTGAATCTTTTAATAAAACCTTATCAAATTGTTCCGTGTAACGCATTACAGCTTCATCACCATTTTCCTTCACATCATCCAAAACAGCCTTCACCCTTTGCTGCAAAGAAGAGGCATCGAAGGTTGGCCTTTGCAGCAATTGCCACCACAAACTTTTATCAGGGTATTCAAAAACTTTCATACAAATTAATTGAGCATAACACTTAATTACATAATCATCTTTTCAATAGGCACCACTAAAATACCTTGTGCTCCGGCAGCTTTTAAGCCTTCGATAATATCCCAAAACTGGTTTTCACTTAACACACTGTGTACGCTGCTCCAACCTTCTTCCGCCAAGGGTAATACAGTAGGACTTTTCATGCCGGGCAATAAACTAATGATCTCGTTTAATTTATTGTTTGGTGCATTCAGCAGGATATATTTATTGTTCTTCGCTTTTTTAACTGATTGTATGCGAAAGATGATCTTGTTAAGTAATTGCTGTTTTTCAGGAGTAATCTTTGCATCTTTAATAAGTACTGCCTGTGATTGCAGGATGATCTCCGTTTCTTTCAAACCGTTCATGAATAAAGTTGAACCGCTGCTTACCAAATCACAAATAGCATCTGCTAAACCAATACCCGGTGCTATTTCTACGCTGCCACTGATCTCATGTATCTCTGCAGACACTCCTTTTTCTTGCAAGAACTTTTCTACCAGTACAGGATAACTGGTGGCTATTTTCTTACCCTGCAAAAATGCTGCACCGGTATATTCCTCTCCTTTTCTAACGGCAATGGATAAACGACATTTGCCAAAGCCCAGCTTCTCTTCTATCACCACTTTCTTGTCTTTCTCAAACACCACATTTTCTCCCACGAAACCAATATCGGCAACGCCATCTTCAACGTATTGCGGAATATCATCATCACGCAGGAAAAAAACTTCCAGCGGAAAATTGCTGGCATCTGCTTTGAGCTTGTTTACGCCATTGGAAATATCGATACCGCATTCCTTTAGCAATTTCATTGAATCGTCGTGCAGCCTTCCGCTTTTCTGAATGGCTAATTTTAATTTCATAATTCTGGCTTTAATGAAGAAAGGCTTACCATGCCGGTAAGCCTTTCAATGTTTTATCGTATGCAGCACAAAACACCAGCAGCTTACCTTAAGGCAAGTAATGATGATGATGTGTATGTACTGTTCTGTTTTTCATTTGCAGCGCAAAAATAGCATTGGGATCATTTACACACAAATTTTTTATTCAACGCATTGCATAATCATACCATCCCTTGTTTTCATCTACAGGTTTTGGCTTTCCGCTATGCTGCTGATACTATCCTCACTTCTCCTGCCTTCCGGATTCTATTTTTCCGCTAATTTCGTATCACTTTGAATGAAGCCTAAACTTTTAAAAATATCCTTCCAGCCTGAACAATCCTTCAGTGTGCGTATTGACTCCGTTCCTTATTTCTTTTGCGAATGGCATTTTCATCCTGAACTGGAGCTGGTGCATATTCATAAAGGCACAGGTACGCAATTCATCGGCGATGCCATTGAGCATTTCAAACCCGGTGATATGATCTTAGTTGGCTCCAACCTTCCGCATCTATGGAAATGTGATGATAAATATTTTGAGAAAGGATCGAAACTTAAAGCCGAATCCACCGTTATCCATTTTATGCCCGATGTGTTTGGTGAACATTTTTTTTCTTTACCCGAAAACAAATCGCTTATCAAACTATTTGATAAAGCCCGGCAAGGCATTAGGGTTACCAAAAAAACAAGGCAACTGGTTGGAGAAAAGATGCAGCTCCTGTTACAGGCTGAAGGAACAGAAAGAATAATACTACTCTTGCAAATATTGCAATCAATTGCCAACTCAAAAGAAGTACATACAATTGCTTCTAAGAATATTTATTCATACTCGAAGAAAGAATCTGAAAGACTGAATCCTATATTTCAATACTTGTTCACTCATTTCTCCGGACCGGTAAAACTCAACGAAGTAGCAGCTTTGGCGCACATGAGCCCTCACTCTTTTTGCCGGTATTTTAAATTAAGAACACGTAAAACCTTCTCCCGCTTTTTAATGGAAGTACGTATTGGTCATGCTTGTAAATTACTTTCTGAAACGGATAAAAGCGTAAGCCAGGTTTGTTACGAAAGTGGTTTCAATAACTTCTCCAATTTCAACAGGCATTTTAAAGAGATCACAGGTAAAACACCCTTACAACATCGAAAACTTCATTTATAAAAGCACGATGGAATACTTATTTTTAAAGCATGAAAATTCAACTGTGGTCTGTAGGAAAATCTCATGAGAAATATGTGCAGGAAGGCATCCAGGAATTTACACAACGGCTCAATAAATATTTCCAGGCTTCCTGGCAAATCATCCCACCCCCGAAAAATGCAGCCGGTTTATCTGAAAAAGAACTGAAAAAGGCCGAAGCGGAAAGCATTTTATCATCCCTTCAAAAAGAAGATTATCTGGTATTACTCGATGAAAGAGGCAGGCAACTGTCTTCCCCCGAATTGGCAGCTTTCATCCAGCAACGTGCTAATGAAAGCAGTAAACGATTGATTTTCTTAATCGGCGGCGCATTTGGTGTAGATGAAGCAGTTATGAAAAGAGCACAATTCAGCTTGAGTTTTTCCAAATTGGTTTTCCCGCACATGCTGGTGCGACTAATGCTGGCAGAACAACTCTACAGGGCCTGCACCATTCTTAAAAATGAAAAATACCATCACAGTTGATAAATCTTTTATCTTTCGTGTATGATTACCATTACTGTTGCTATTATCTTTCTAACATGCATCTTATCATTCACCGCTTTTTCCAATGAAAAGTTGATGGATGAGCTGATATTCTATCCCCCCGCCATCACCAACAGGCATCAATGGTATCGCTTTATTACTTGTGGTTTTATACATGCTGATTTTGCCCATCTGGGTTTTAACATGTACTCCTTTTATATGTTCGGTGATGCGATAGAAGACTTCTTTACACGCATTTACGGCGATGCCGGCAAGGCTGTTTTCCTGGTACTTTATTTTACTTCTTTGGTAGTATGCCTGCTACCTACCTATTTTCAAAATAAAGAGAATTATTATTACAGAAGTCTCGGAGCTTCCGGGGCCGTTTCGGCCATTGTATTTGCATTTATTTTTTTAGCCCCTACCACTCCATTAGGATTGATCTTCATTCCCGGGCTTAGGGCACCAGCTTTTATATTCGGGATCATTTACTTAGCTGTTTCTGCTTATTTTGCCCGGAAAGGTACCAGCCATATCAATCATTCCGCCCACTTCTGGGGAGCCATTTATGGCATTGTTTTCCTGATTGTGAGCTCCCATTTTTTAAGCGGATTTGACGCCTGGAGTAATTTTGTTGAACAAATACAAGGTTATTTCCGGTAAGTAAACTGCATCATTTTTTTTGTTGCATCGGTAAGCCTGAAACGGTTATCAATCCTGTACCCTACTACCCAAATAATCTTTTTATTCATCTCCAGCACCCAAACATTTTCCTTTTCTGTTTTAGATAATTTCAGGTCGATCAGAAAACGGCTCACCTTCTTTTTCTTTTGCATACCCAGGGGATAGAAATAATCTCCCTGCTTCCATTTCCTTAACAACATTGGAAATTGTACCAATGTAGCGTCAATGCAGGCTACGTTGTTTTCTGTGGGAATATTTTTAGGAAGATCATCGCTCTGATGAAGAATGATAGCACCTATTCCAAATGGAATCTTTGTATCCCTTTCTTCTATCACTACATGAGCAGCAGCTTCAGTCTTTGCAGGAGCAATGATCAGCCATGCCCTGTTTTTGATGATTTGATGGGAAGAAGAGGCTACATAACTTCCATTCTCCGCCTCTGTTAGTTTAATGATCTCATCCGTTTGAGCAGCCTTAAAACCGTACTCACTTATGATCTCCCACAACACCGTTTTCAAAGGAACGGTTTTCTTCAGTTTTAATACAGGAATATGTACTTCTTCGCCCTTGTATTCCAGTAATTTCTTTTTGTGAACGTCTACAGCCTGCTTGTATAAAGTTGCCGCTTCCTGCAAATGTTCAACAGTTCCAAGTATATTTTCTTCTGCCTGCACATACACTTTCTGAAAAGCAGGGATGATATGGTGTCTGAAATAATTGCGACTGTATTTATCTGAAATATTAGAAGCATCTTCCCGCCATTGCAAACCTTTTTCCTGCGCATAGGCCAAGATTTCTGTTCTCTTTGCAAACAATAAGGGGCGAATCATTTTCTTTGAAGGAACAAAAGCCGGAATGCCTGTTAACCCTTCGATACCTGTACCACGGCCCAAGTTCATCAATACCGTTTCCACCTGGTCATTGGCCTGGTGAGCAGTTAACAAATAACAAGGTTGTGCTTGTTCAGCTTGCAATGCAGCAAACCAGGTATATCTTAATTCACGTGCTGCCACCTGTATAGAAACTTTGTTCTGTTCTGCATAAACCGCTGTTTCAAAACGCTCGGTCAAAACAGACTTCTTGTATTTCTCACCCAAACTTTTTACAAATGCTTCATCTTGCTCACTCTCCTCTCCTCTCAACTGGAAATTACAATGTGCTATCACAAAATCAAACCCTGTTTGATACAACAAATCGGCAAGCACAATACTATCCACACCGCCACTTACAGCCAGCAATAAAGCGCTGTTAGCGGGAGTGATATTACGAAACTGTTGCTGCCAGTTTTCCCGGAACCTTGTTAGCAGATCCATGATTAGAAAATAAAATGCCGAAGATAATTACTCCGGCATTGGTTGAGTATGATTTTAAAACGAAGTTATTTCTTCTTGCTTTCTTTAGCCCATCCGTCTTTCAGGGTTACCGTTCTGTTGAATACTAGCTTACCGGAAGCAGCATCCTTATCCAAACAGAAATAACCTTTCCGTAAAAACTGGTAACGCTCATCGGCTTTTGCTTCTTTCAAAGCGGGCTCTGCATATACTTTGGGTAATACCTGTAAAGAATGAGGATTGATATGATCTGTAAACTCACCTTCTGCACCATCCACATCTTCTACTATAAACAAACGGTCGTACAAACGTACTTCTGCTTCTACAGCATGTGATACACTTACCCAATGCAAAGTTCCTTTCACATGAATGCCGCTGGTATCATTGCCACTCTTACTTTCAGGTATGTAAGTACAGTGTAGCTCTGTTACATTTCCAGCTGCATCTTTGATCACTTCATTGCATTGAATAATGTAAGCACTCTTTAAACGTACCATTTGTCCGGGTGCCAGCCTGAAATATTTCTTGGGGGGATTTTCCATGAAATCATCCCTTTCAATGTATAACTCTTTGCTAAACGGAATGTTTCTGCTGCCGCCATTGACATCTTCGGGATTGTTCTCGCTATGCAACAACTCGCCTGCTCCTTCATAATTGGTGAGCACTACCTTCAAAGGATCAAATACCACCATCCTCCTTAAAGCAATTGCATTCAGGTCTTCACGCACACAAAACTCAAGCAATCCCACATCAATTAAATTCTCCCTGCGGGCCACACCAATCTTATCACAAAACTCACGGATGCTTTTTGCAGTGTACCCTCTTCTACGCATACCGCTGATGGTTGACATCCGCGGATCATCCCACCCACTTACAAAACCTTCATTTACCAAACGCAACAGCTTCCTTTTACTCATAATGGTGTACGTCATGTTCAGCCGTGCAAATTCATATTGCTTCGAAGGGAATATTTCTAACTGCATGATGAACCAATCATATAATTCCCTATGCGGAATAAATTCAAGCGTACAAATACTATGAGTAATATTTTCAATTGCATCACTTTGCCCATGAGCAAAATCGTACATGGGGTAAATGCACCATTTATCACCCGTGCGGTGATGATGAGCATGCTTAATGCGGTAAATGATCGGATCCCTCATCAACATATTCGGAGAAGCCATATCTATTTTGGCCCGCAGCACTTTCGCACCATCTTCGTATTTGCCATTCTTCATCTCCTCAAACAAACGAAGGTTCTCCTCCACCGTTCTTTCTGCATATGCATTCCTTTTCCCGGGTACAGTAGGTGTTCCTTTCTGTTCGGCAATCTCATCACTGTTACTATCATCCACATAAGCCAATCCTTTACTGATCAGCTGAACCGCAAATACATATAATTGATCAAAATAATTAGAAGCGTATAATTCTTCCGCCCAATTAAAACCCAGCCAGCGCACATCATCCTTAATACTTTCTACGTATTCAGTTTCCTCTGTAGTGGGATTGGTGTCATCAAAACGCAGGTTGGTTTTGCCGCCATACTTCAGTGCCAGGCCAAAATTCAGGCATATGCTTTTGGCATGTCCAATATGCAGGTAACCGTTAGGTTCCGGCGGAAAACGTGTAGAAATACTGTTGTACTTGCCATCGGCCAAATCCTTTTCAATGATTTCTTCAATAAAATTCAGGCTTTTGTCTTCGCTCATACTTTAGTCTGTGTGAAATGCAAATGTAAGTATTGATGTGGTAACAATTGTAGGTAACCGGCTTAAGCACTTTTCAGGGCTGTGGTTGTGTCACTCACTTGTACTGCAACGCGTATGGCAGCAGGTTAAATAAGATAAAAAAGTACAATCTGTTAAAATAGCTGCATCATAAGCAGCATTACGATAGTTTTACGCCATCATACAGGTATGCCTAAAATTCTACTTACCATATTTTTTTTGTGCCTGGTGGTTCAGGTATTAGCCCAAGGGGATTGCCCCATCAGTTCATTAGGACAAAATCCTGGTACAGCATTTCCCGTTTGCGGTGTAAAAGAATTTACCCAGGGCAGCGTTAATCTTTGTGGTGTAACCAAAGTACCTGTGCCTGCCTGTAATGGAAGTACGGCATACACCAATATTAACCCTTATTGGTACAAATTCACCTGCTATAAAACAGGAACTCTTGGATTCCTGATCACGCCCACCAACCTTGGAGATGATTACGATTGGCAGATATTTGATATCACCGGACATGACCCAAACGAAGTGTTCAGCAATACAAGTTTATTCGTTTGTTGCAACTGGTCAGGCGTTACAGGCTTAACAGGCACATCAGATACTGCATCTTCTGCTAACCAGTGTGCTTCTGCTACCACTTATGCACAAGGAGGAGTTTCTCCTTTTAGCCAAATGCCCACTTTGCAGGTAGGCCATACTTACCTGTTATTGGTAAGCCATTATACTAACACACAAAGCGGCTATAACCTAGCTTTTAATGGCGGTACCGCCAGCATAACCGATCCTACGAATCCCGGGTATATTCAGGCATCAGGTATTTGCGGCGGCGATAAAGTGTACATCAAACTGAACAAGCAACTTCAATGCAAATCAATTGCTGCTGATGGCAGTGATTTTACGCTTTCGCCGGCTAATGTTACTGTACAATCAGCAACAGGATACGGTTGTTCATCAGGCTTCGATACCGACTCGATTATTGTGCAACTGAATAATCCTTTATCCCCGGGTAATTATTCCATTGTGCAACAGCAGGGAACGGATGGAAATACTTTGCTTGACAATTGTTTCAATGCTGTTCCGGTGGGTACCAATGCCGGTTTTTCAATCACCTCCCAGCAATTGATCAAAGCGGGCTTTACATACCAATTGCTATACGGATGTAAAACAGATACCATCAACTTTACTTTAGGCGGACAAAACGTAGTAAACTGGACATGGTATTTCGATAACCAGCCCGTTCAAAATATTACCAACCCAACACTATACTATAAAACCTTTGGAGCAAAGAACATTAAACTGGTAGTACAAAATAGTGTATGCACCGATAGCACTAGTTCGACCATTACCCTCAACAATGCACCTCTGAAAGCCTCTTTTGATGCACCGGCTTTTGCCTGCCCTTCCGATACGGTGCATTTTACCAGTACTAGCATCGGGAATATACAATACTGGTTCTGGGATTTTGGTAACGGGCAAACCAGCATGCTTGAAACACCGGAGGCACAGCGTTATCCGGTAGGTAGTGCTTTAAAAAATTACCCGGTTCGTTTATCAGTAACTGATTCCATAGGCTGCTCTGATACCACATATCATATCATCCAGGTTGCACCCAATTGCTATATAGCTGTGCCATCTGCTTTCACTCCAAACGGTGATGGTTTGAACGATTACCTGTATCCGCTCAACGCCTATAAAGCACAAAACCTCACATTCAGGGTGTATAACCGTTTTGGACAGATGATCTTTGAAACGCACGACTGGACCAATAAATGGGATGGTACATTCAAGGGCTTACAACAGGCAGCAGGTACCTATATCTGGACATTAGACTATTTACACCCCGATACGGGACAAAGAATATTTCAAAAAGGAACCACTGTTTTGATCAGGTGAAATGAGTTTTAGTATAGATTAAAAACATTGTATCAAGGGTTCAACTAAAATTTCATTACCTACTTACAAACGGTAAATTTTTATAAACAACGGTATTAATATAAAAACGGTTTCAGCTAAAGTGAATTCGCTACCAGCCCTTTAACAAGAAACCTGTACTTGAACAATACACAACATTATAATGTATCATTAAAATACAGGTTATAGAATATCAGCTCAGTTACTAATTCAGTGTTTTTCAAATACAAGCACCTGGAAACTTCCATTCACCATTTTAGGTCTTCCTTTCTCACCGGGAGCCTGGGGTTCAAACACTGCTGTTGGCATATATACTTTATGCGTAGAAGGATCAACGGTGATGGTCCTGGCCCCTCGCTTGGTTACAAGATTCTCCACGATCGTAAACTCATGAGCATTGGCTTCTTTTACCACTGTCATGGTTCCGCTACCGTTAGATGCTAAGATTATTTTTCTTTCCGCATCAAAAGCAACACCATCACATCCTTCACCAATGGGTAGTTTGTCTACGATCTTACCATTCACCGCATCTACCACTATCAACAACTTTTCACATCCTGCAAATAATCTTTTTGTAGCAATGTCAATAGCAAGGCCTGTAGGGCCATCACCTGGCTCGATCGGCCAGTGTGCTACAACATTCAGCTTATCCATATCTATCACTGCAATCTCATTTTTATCCTCAATATTTACATACACCTTTCCAGCTTCATCACTCACAGCTGTTTCCGGTTTGCCTCCAACAGGAATAGTGGCTACTACTTTATCTGTCAGGGGATCGATCACTGACAAATCTTTACTTCTTCCATTACAGGTAATGATCTTTTTAGAGTAAGGCTCATAAAAGATCGCATCCGGATTTTCACCGGTAGCGATCTGACCTAACACTTTATCCGTAGCCAGGTTGAATACGGTTACGGAATTAATTCTCCCGTTACTGGTATATCCCTTGTTCAACGCCTCTACAAAAGCAATACCATGTACACCAGTTGTATTGAGAATAACCCCCAACGAATCACCGGTTTGCTTATCGAGAATGTTCACCTGGGTTCCATGAGATACATAGAGTTTGTTGGAAGAAGGATTTACAGCTACATAATCCCATCCACCGTTACTTGTAATGTGAAAGGTTTGGGTATGCTTATACCCGCTTTGAGCCATCACATTCATCAATAAAAATGTGGCCGCTGCTAAAGCACTTAATTTTTTAGACATATTCATTTATTTAGGTTGATTAATCTTTATTTTCCCTGATAAAATTGCCATTGGCATCAAATAAAATATCTTTCCCTTTTATGCCTATTTCATAGGTGATCTTATTCTCGCTATTGGTGATCCTGGCAGTTTCTTTGATCATAGTCTTCTTATAATTCTGCTGAAAATAGCTCATCGCTTTTGCAGGTATTTCTTTTCCGGGAATCGTTTCTTCCTTTTCTTTAAAATTTCCTTTTGCATCAAACACAGCCGACATTCTTTTATCATTCCAGATAAATCCCGCCTCGTAATCATCGCCTTCTTTTTCCCATTGTACATGCTGCGGTTTTTGAAACTTTTTCACTAAAGATTGCTGAGCTGCTTCAGGAACTTTAATTTGAGCATCCGCATTAACCAGGCCCAAAGCCAATGTAGCTGTTAATAGAATTTTCATATCATTTATTTTCAAACAAACCTAACACCCCATTTTGTAGCAATTCTAAAGGTTGGTACCTAATCGATTATTTCTGAATAACAACCGTAATAAGCTGGGCAGTACAATGAGCAAAAGCGGCATAGCTATTATAAAACCGCCTATCACTGCAATGGCCAGCGGTTGGTGCAATTGTGCTCCTGTACCTATTCCCAAAGCAATGGGCAACAATGCAATGATCGCACCGAAAGCGGTCATCAGCTTAGGTCTTAACCTGGTAGAGATGGAGTAAATGATCGCTTCATCAGTGTTCCCCGATAGCTTGAAGGATTCCTGAAACTGCAGGATCGTAAAAATGGCATTTTCGCCAATAATGCCCACGATCATGATCAAACCGGTATAGCTCCCCACATTCAATGGCGTATTAGTCAGATACAATGCAAGATAACTACCGCTGATGCCCAGCAGGGCTATCAAAAGAATAGTGAAGGCAACACTAAATTTTCTGAATAAAAACAGGATCACACCAAATACAAGTAAGCTGGCGGTAATTAAGATCATCAACAATTCTTTAAAAGATTGCTGCTGTTCTGCATACGCACCGCCATAATCAATAGAATACCCTTCAGGCAACACCACTTGGGCTGCTATCTGTTGTTGTATTTCATGTATAGCACTACCAAGATCCCTTCCTTCCAGCCTTGCAGAAACAACCCCCATAGATTGCAAGTTTTCTCTTTGAATCTCTGCGTCTCCTGCATTGATTTGTACGTTTGCCAATTGACCAATAGGTTTTAATTTACCATTGGGTAAAAAGACCATCATTTTATGAATATCATTTACACTGCGTGTTCTGTTACCGGGATAAACCATTCTTAGATTGCTGAACTGTTCTTTATCATACACAGAACCAACAACATTACCTTCCAATGAAGTTTGCAGTTGGTATTGAAGATTGGCTGCGGTAATACCAAACTGCGCCAGCAACAACTGGTTGGGCGCTATGTTAATGGAGGGCCCTGCAATAACAATCCCATCAAACACATCCGCAGTGCCTTCTACCTTATTAATAATAGCAGCCACTTGTTGTGATAAGGCCTGCAACTTCGTTTGATCATCCCCAAATATTTTTACTTCTATCGGCTGAACAGATGTCATCAGGTCGCCTAGCATATCGCCGATCACTTGGCCAAAATCTATCCGCAGGGAAGGCTGTGTTGCTTCAACCTGTTTTCTTATATCACTGATCACCTCTTCAGTAGATTTAGTCCTTTTCTTTTTAAGCTGTATCAGGTAGTCGCCCCTGTTGGGTTCTGTAATAAAAAAACCCATCTGTGTTCCTGTTCGCCTGCTGTAAGCCGCTACCTCAGGGACTTTTACAAGTATCTTTTCTACCTCCCTGAGCATGCGGTCTGTTTCTTCCAAGGAAGTGCCGGGAGGAGAACTATAATCGAATACGATACTGCCTTCATCCATATCAGGTAAAAAACCGGTCTCCAGTTTTGGATAGATGTAATAAATGGAAAAGGCCAGTGCAATGATGATCATAACACTTAGGTACGGCCGCCTGATAAAAAAGCCTACCCAGCGTTGCGACTTAACGGCATGAGGTTTTAATTTTTTGGTGCGATGCAACGTATTTACTGAAGCATTGCGGGTAAAAGCCAAATACAAAACAGGCAGTATAATCCATGTAACAAAGAACGAACAGATCAAAGTAATGATCATGGTGTTGGTCATTACTTTAAAATAAGCACCTGCTACACCGCTCATCAAAATGAAAGGAAGAAAAATAACTATGGTGCTTAATGAAGAACCCACCATAGCTGGTAACAAATAATGAATTGCTTTTTTAATGAGCGAACTGGTAGGCTCTTCTGGATGTTCTTCATGTGTTCGATGAATTTGTTCTACTACCACAATCGCATCATCTATAATTAACCCGATGGCAGCAGCTATGGCGCCGAGCGTCATGATATTAAAAGTTTGCCCCATTGCATAAATACAGATCAACGCTAACGAAAGCGTAACAGGAATGGTTAACAATATAACGGCGCTGGCTTTAACTGAACGCAGGAACAATATGGCCACAATAATAGCCAGTGCTAAACCGATCCATAAGCTGTCTGTAACACTTTTTACGGAATCCTTTACAAAATCTGCCTGCACATAAAAAGGCTGAATACTTACGTCTTTGGGTATGATCTTTTTCAGCTCCCGTAACTTGGCATCCATCTTATCACTGAGTTCAACCAGATTGGCATTCGGCTGTTTGATCACGGCCAGTAATATCCCTTCATGTCCATTGGCGTTGATCTTTACATACTCTTTGGCTTCCTGTATCTGAACAGCTGCAATATCTTTTAACAACACAATCCGTTTGCCATCATTCCTGATCACAAGGTTTTGTAACTGTTCTTTAGAAGTGAGTACCGCATCTGTTACCGTTAAATATAAAAGTCTGTAATCAGATAAATAACCGTTCGATTTTACAAAATTGGTTTGTGCCAGGGCAGCAGTGAGCGTATCTGGTGTAATACCCAAACTGCTCATTTTTTGCTGATCGAGTTGCAGCCAGTATTCTTTTGTTTTACCACCGATCACCCTGATCTCTGAAACACCTTCTACCTGCGAAAGAAAAGGCTTGATCGTATACAAAGCCAGCAACTTCATTTCTATTGGCGAACGGGTGGTGCTTTCCAGAGAATATCCTGTGATTGGAAGAATGGAAGGATTCATTCGCTCTACCGTGATATTGATATCAGGAGGAAGCAGGTTTCTTATCTCATTGATCTTGGATTCGATTCTTTGAAGACTAATATCAATATCAGCATTCCAATCCATAAACGCAGATATCTCGCAACTGCCCCTACTGGTAGTACTGCGGATCATTTTCAGGTCAGGTACTTTCTTAACTGCATTTTCCAGTTCACGGGTTACCGTGATCATCATTTTCTTTACCGGCTGCTGTCCTGCATCGGCAATGATTTTTATTTTAGGGAAAGTGATCTCCGGAAATAAAGCTGTTTGCATTTTACTATAGGCAAACATGCCGCCCAGTATAATGATGACCGCCAGTACCGTAACCGGGTTTTTATAAGTAGTGAAGAAGTTTTTCATCAATGCTGTTTTGATACACAATTACAAAATGATACTGCAAAAGAAAAGCCGGGTACATCCTCAATGGGCTGCGGATACCGCTACTTTGGCCGTATCGGATAATCCGTAATTACCGGTGAGTAAAATCTTATCCGTTATTGACAATTTTGGAGATAGTATCTCTACTTCCCTACTGGTCTCTAAACCTTTAACAACAGGAATTTTTACAGCAGTAACACTATCTTTCAATCGCATGATCCAAAACTCCGTTTGCACTTCATTCGCCAATACGGCTTCTTTGGGAAGCGAAAGCGTGTTTGTTTTCACTTGCCTTACCAATTGTACTTTTGCAATAAGATTTTCAGGAATTTGCTTTTGCGTATTCACTCTGATGATATAACTCTGTGTTTGCGAAGCTGCATCAACGGTAGGTAATGGATCACTCAATTCACCTTGTACTACCGAACCATCGGGTAAGTGCAGTTGAAGGTTTTTATTTTCAGCTACGTAAGGCTTTAGTTCATAGGGTAAATCGAGCAGAAACACAAAACTCCTGGTATCTGTGATCGTAGCCAAAGCTTCTCCATCCATCACATAATCACCACTTCGGTAATTCAACTGTGTGATATAACCGGTACCGGGAGATTTGATAGAAATAATACCACTAAAATGCAATGATGAGTCTACCGAATTAACAGTATTCCCAAGGCTTTGTGCCTCTTTGGTTTTGATCACAAATAACACCTCTCCTTTATGTACAAATTTCCCGATCTGCGCATTGGAAATTTCAAGATATCCGTTAGCATTGGCTTTTACAAAACTTTTCAATAGGAATGCAGACACAGCATTTAATTCAACAGCATCGGTCATAGTGCCCATATGCGGCGAGGTAAGTGTTACAGGTGTGCCTGCCATTTCATTTTTTTCAGGAGCAGACTCTTTATCGGCCTCTTCTTTTTGTTTACAGGCGAACAATGCTGTTGCTAAAAGAATGCCGGCAATATATGAGGAAAAAGAAATTCGCATATGCTTTATTTTCTATTGAAATAATTGATTTGATTTAATAATTGCAGCCGTGTAATACTATTTTGAGTAATGATGTTTTTGGTATTCATATAATTTGCTATCGCAAGTATATAATCAGGCATATGAAGGTCGCCTGTTTGCAGCAGCTTTCTGTTTGCCTCAATCAGTGCTTCATTGAAACTCAACTGTCGGGCTGCTTCGTTGATCACCTGTTGCACATTATTCAACTGCAGGTATAACTGCGCCACCTGTTGCTGGTATTGTGTTTTAAAATAATCCCGGTAATACTGCCGGGTTTGTTCTGCTATATTTATTTTATCAAATTGCATTTTCTTCTGCTTTCCATCATAAATAGGTACTGTTATGGAAACACCGGCACTTACACCAAAATTTTTATAGGCATTTTCTGCAAAAGAAGAAAAGAAGCCGCCATCTGCATAAAGACTCACCTTAGGTTTATAATTGAAAGCTATTTGTGTGGATTGGTTCTTCAGCTTCAGGCTGTCTATGTCGAACTGTCGATAAAAGACAGAACTCTCTGCTTCGGGCAACAGTAAAGAATCAAATATTGGTGCAGCAATCGTTACAGTGTTCGTATCTCTTATACCACATACATAGTTCAATGCAGCGATATCATTTTTATATTGTGCATTAAGTTGCGTGATCAGGAGTTCCTGTTGCTGTAAATTGACTAAAAAACTCAAATAATCCGTTTGCCTATATACACCTTTCTGGGTTAATGTTTTTAACAGTTGTTCTTCTTTGTGTAAAAGCCCGTTTAATTGCCTGTTGAACTGCAATTGCATCACATCACCATAAGCAGTGATGTACTGTGCTCCAATGGTACGTTTTAAATCCTGCTCAGATATTTTCCCTGCAACAGTCAGCGATTCATTGAGTAAGCGGATGGCCTCCTGCTGGTTCGCAAGGTTTTGCTTACTCACCAGTTTTTGTGTAGCTACCACCAATTGACTAACATTCGTTCCGTTTGTAATAGCCACATCATATCCCCACCCGTTTACGGAAGGTGCATAGTAATTGTAACTAAGCCCGTTTACCTGCGGTTTATATCCTGCCAGTAGCCGCATACTGTCTATCGCATTGGATAATTGTTGGTTTTTTAGGTCTTTTAAAAAAGGGCTATTACTTAACCCCACCCTGATATAATCCTCTAAATTTTTTTCCTGGCCAATGGCAGAGAAGCCAGTAAGCATGAGGCTGATTATAAATATTTTTTTCATCATTTTTCTTGATTGAAATAAATGCGAAACAGGTGCTGCTGTTCTTCAAAAAAGTATTGAATACGAAAGCCTGAAACCTTTACGATCTCGTACACGATAGCTAATCCTAAGCCTATACCTTCCTGTTCCTGCTCAGTTTTATAAAAACGCTGGAATATTTTTTCATCATCCAACGCTCCGGAAGCAGCAGTATTACTTATCGTAAAACCTTCAGGCGTTAGTTCAAGACTTATGGTTCCTCCTCCTGGTGTGTACTTGATGGCATTACCCAGCAAATTGTTCAGTAATATTTCTGCGAGGTAATTATGAAACAACAAGTCAACCGCTGCAATATTTTTAACAACACTCAATTCTTTAGCCTGCAAAAGATCTGCTTTCTCAAGCAGCTTTTGTTCAATTAGTTCGTTGAATTGAACAGTTTCATTAAAGTCATAATATACATTTCCGATCTTGGTGAGCAGTAACAATGCCTGGTGTAACCTTGAAAGTTTCTGAATACTTTCTTCAATTCCCAACACATTTCTAACTGCTTCTTCATTCCACTCCGTTTGCTGTAACAGCATTTCGGTTTTGGATCGGATCACCGCCAGTGGCGTTTGCATTTCATGAGAAGCATTTTCAGTAAATGTTTTTAATGCATGATATTCGGTGCCGATATTTTGCGCCATCTTATTAAAGCTCTCATTCAGTAGGTTGAACTCATCGATATCTACCTGCGGCAGGACTAAAAAATTCATATCGCTTACGGTAAAATTTTTGATGGCAGTAACAGATTGATGAAAAGGTTGCCAAAGCCGGTTGATGATCATTCGATTGATACTGTAATTCAACAGCAATATCAAAGCGATCATACCCATTGTTACAAGAATGATCAATTGCAGGATATCTTCGGTTTCCACCTCCGATTTATTCACTGCTATTGCATACTTGGTATTTCCAACAGTAATTCCAAACCTAAGCTGCCTTACTGATTCATACTCTTCTTCTTTGGCCTTGTAAATACTATAGCTGCTGATGAGATCGGCGATGAAGCTTTGAGCAGTGGGTTGCACGGTTATCCACTGGTGTTTGGTATTTTGTATATCGGGTAATTGATGGTGTACGGCAACATACTCCACAATCTCCTGTTTTTCCGACCGAAGCGTTTCATCTAATTGCTTAATCAGCACATAATGCAAAACAAGGTAAAACCCTACACTGCCCGCAATGAATACAAAGATGGATACGCCGATATTTACTCGGTTATATTTTGTAAACAACCTCATGGTATCTCTAATTTATAACCAACGCCATATAAAGATTTGATAGGATCTTCAGCCCCGGCTGCCACGATCTTCTTACGCAGGTTTTTAATGTGTACATAAATAAAATCAAGGTTACTGGCCATATCCATATCATCTCCCCATAGATGCTCGGCAATGGCATTCTTAGTAATCACCTTGTTCTTGTTGATACAGAGGAATAAAAGCAGCTGGTATTCCTTTTGGGTAAGATCAAGTATTTTGCTGCTTACGCTGATGGATTGTCCGGCAGTATCTATTTGAAATTCTCCGAACTGCAGTACTACCTGGCCACTGAATTTTTTTCTTCTGATGATGGAAGCGATCCTTACACTTAACTCTGCCAGGTGAAAAGGTTTGGTTAAATAATCATCAGCACCCAATTCCAGTCCTTTGATCTTATCTTCAAGCGAATCTTTTGCTGAAAGAATAATAACCCCATCCTGGCTTTTATTTTCTTTCATGTATTTCAGTAATTGCAGGCCGCTGCCTCCGGGAAGCATAATATCGAGTACAATACAATCATAATTGTACACTTCCAACTTTTCCAATGCACCGGCATAATCGCTTACAGATTCACACACATAGCCGCTGGCCGTTAAAAAAGCCAAGATGCTTTGCAGCAAAGCTTGCTCATCTTCTATGATCAATATTTTCAACGTAACACACTTTGCATACAAAATAGCACAATAATTCTGTAGAAATTCTGAAACGAATAAGCTTATCATGATCCTTTCATAAAAGATCACTCAATGTTTTACTTTAAACCAAATGACGAGCAGCAGGGTATGCCTGCAAAAAAGAAAGAATGATTTTATTAAATCCACCCCTCACTCATGCCGGTGGCAATAAGCTCGGAAGTATTCCTGCACCCTGATTTGCCTAAAATATTTTTTCGGTGTGTTTTTACCGTATCAGTGGAAATGGATAACTGCTCCGCAATATGTTCCGATTTATGCCCTTTGGCAAGCAGACGGATGATCTCTAATTCTCTTTTGGAAAAAAGACTTGCACTGGCGGGTTGGGTATTTTCCTTTTCTACTACAACCATATTCAGGTAAGAAGGCTCGCCTGCTAAACCTATGATGGAGAATGTATAATTATTACGCTGGGTAAGGTGACTGATATTTGTATGAATATTCAGTGATTTGATAAAGTTGTTGTTGTCATCCATCGTTAAAACAAGCGACTGGTGATTGAAGAGCTGATAACCCATGGGCGTTTTAAACCTGAAATTGTAGCATACTTTATAGCGTGGGATTTTTGATGCCTCCAATTGCTTGTACATAAAATCGCATGCCTTTTTCTCCGCCTGTGCAACAAAGTCCATATCATCCGGGTGAATTAACTGGAGTACATCATTAATGGTTTTGATTTGTTCGGGTGCCACACCATGTGCTTCTGCAAAACCATTGCTGATATTGGATACGCTCATGTCGTAGAAGTCAATGATGTAATGATAAAAAGAACCAAGGGCAAAAATAGAACTGAGGATCTCATCAAAATTAATAGCAGGCAGTTCCGTACGATTTCTGTTGATCTTCAGAAGGCTATCCCAGGTTTGGTGCATTTTTTCAATCTCCGTTTTCATCTACAGGAAAAATTTAATGGGGTTCAACAAAAAGAAAAGTTCGTAATCCAATTGAAATAAATGGAACGGAATCAAAACATAAATTCAGCGATATGGAGATACATACAGTGAGTTTTAGACACTTAAATATAGATAAATGCATAAAAAAATAATGTCTTGTATACTATTTTTTTTAACTAAAAGGTTTTATCTTCCACAAGACTTGGGAGTATACACATAAACATACTGGTCCGGGTTAATTTAGTAAGACACAAAGCATACCATATTATTTTCTGTAGCACCTTAAATTTACAAACCTATTAACTTAGAAGGCATCTCTCATTTATGTAGAGATTATTCAACAGCCACTAACAACTGCTTTCATAAAAAAGATTTTCCCATTGCAGAAAGCAGTAATAGCTTGCCTGTGAAAATGAAAATACTATGGGTAAAAGTCAACCTGAAAATTCGGCTGCATGGCGGGTAAGCATCATCATTATATTTATTGTATCATCTTTCCTAAATACAAAATCGATGGCACAGGCAAACCAACAAATAGTAAGGCTGGCGAAGATAAAAGTGGTCCCTTCTCAATTGGAAAAGTATAAGGCTGCCTTACAGGAGCAAATGGCAACCGCTATCCGGCTTGAACCGGGTGTGTTAACCTATTACGCCATGGCCAACAAAAACGATCCTGCGAACATTACCATACTGGAGATCTATGCCGATTCCACTGCTTATCAGCAGCACATCAACACACCGCATTTCAAAAAGTACAAAGAAACAGTGAAAGAGATGGTAACCTCTCTGGAACTGGTGGATGTTAATTTGATAGGTGCTGCCAGGAAGCCGGGGATATAACGAAAGGGAATTAAAACGGCCAGAGCCACCGCTGCTAATCATCCAAAATGTAGCTTTATTAACTTCATAAAGAGCATTCCTAAGTTCATTTTTATTACATCCTTCCGAGAATAAATATTCGATACCATCATTTGTAAAGAGCTTTGAAAATAAATTTGAGAAACTGAAAGGTTGCACATATATTTGCAACCGATTAGTTTCTAATGAAATCTTTTTATAAATGAGACGAGATATTTTCCAGGCCATTGCCGACCCAACAAGAAGGGCCATCATCACCTTAATTGCACTGCAGGCAATGACACCGAATGCCATTGCCGAAAACTTCCATACCACACGCCAGGCCGTTTCCAAACACTTACGGATACTTACTGAATGCGAGCTGGTAAAACAGGAACAACGTGGAAGAGAGATCTATTATTCGCTTGAAATCAATAAAATGAAAGAAATAGATCAATGGATAGAACAGTTCCGGAAGATCTGGGAAAGTCGCTTCCAGCAGCTCGACCAGGTATTATCTACCCTTAAAAAACAGAAATAATGAATACCACCTCTTTATTTGATTTTACCGTTGACAAATCAACGAAAACAGTTGCCATTAATATGGAATTCGATGCCGGCCTATCCCTCGTTTGGGACGCTTTCACAAAACCTGAAATCCTCGACCAATGGTATGCTCCCAAGCCCTGGGTGTCTAAAACAAAATACATGGATTTTAAAGTGGGGGGACAAAGATTTTATGCCATGGTAGGCCCGGAGGGACAAGAACTTTGGGCTATTCAGAAATACATGTCCATCAGCCCCAAAACCAATTTCAAAATGTTCAATGCATTTGCTGATAAAGATGAGAATCCTGAATTGCCGGGCTCCGACTGGGACTTTACGTTCAGCGAAGAGAACGGGAATACAAAAGTGAGTATTACCATTTATAACGAATCGCTGGAACGCCTGGAAAAATTGATCGACGGTTTCAAAATAGGATTTACCATGACCTATGAAAACCTCAAAAACCTGCTGGTAACGCTATCCTGGCAATAACAAAACATCCTCCGGCGGTAGGCCAAATGTTAAGTTGAATGATTAAAGTTTAACGCATGAGAAAAATAATAGTGATCGAATTTATGTCTTTAGATGGGGTTATGCAGGCCCTGGGCGGACCCGAAGAAGACCTATCCGGCGATTTCAAGCTGGGCGGATGGTTAGCACCATATACGGATGAGGTATCTGCCGGGATCATGCAAAAACAAATGGAGCCTGCCGATCTGCTGCTGGGTAGGAAAACATTTGAGATCTTTGCAGCATATTGGCCGGCACATGCCGCCTACTGGCCAGGCATTAACGAGGTTACAAAATTCGTTCTTTCAACAACAGTTAGGCAGTCAGTCTGGATCAACTGCATCTTTCTTGATCATATCGAAAGCATAAAAAAGCTTAAAAATTCCGAAGGATCCGATATAAAGGTTTGGGGTAGCAGCCAGCTTGTTCAGTTATTGCTCGAACATGACCTGGTAGACGAACTCTGGCTGAAGATCTATCCGCTAACGCTGGGTAATGGTAAAAAGCTTTTCAGAGAAGGAACAATGCCGGCTGCATTTACCCTAACTGAGAGTATAATTACGCCGGCCGGGGTGATCATCGCAAGTTACAAACGGGCCGGAGAAGTAAAAACCGGTACCATGGGTGGATAATAAAAGAAACTTTTAATCTGTTGAATTACATGCTGTATATTTTCAAAACATCAGTAAAAACAAAACCGGCCATTCAAAAACTGGCTCCGGAACTGAACAAGCTCACCTGCATCATTAAATGGAATTTTGATCTGCATGATCGCGACCATATTCTGCGCATAGAAGCTACGGATATGAATACCAACAGGATATGTGAACTTTTAAACAACTTGGGGTTTAGTTGTATTGAGTTACACTAATACAAAAAACTACCCAATACACTTTCTCAGTAAGATCCCTGGCAAACCTATCTTTCAAAACCGCTTATCATTATTCATCACTCACTATTCAACACTTAAGCCATTTTCATAAAATATTATAATTATGTTAAATTCAAATTACTTACATAAAAATAAATATATTTGGTATTGCATATTCGACACACCTTGTAAGGGTGAAATAAGTTGATAGTTTTTTTCAAAGTTTGGAATAATGAATATGAAAAGAAGAGCTACTGGTTCCCAAAACTGATTTCATAAAAAAACTTATTCGTACTGGTATTATTAACTTTTTTCCCTGCACAAAAGATTTGGCTCCCGAATTAGTTCCTAAAGTTACTTTTTCTTGTGAATATTTGGAACTGTAAGAACCCTGCGCAGATATATTCTTTGTGTCGCAGTTTATGAATTGAAGAAGTAACGAAAGGCTTGGCTAAAATGTTCCATTCACTGCTTAAGCAATTGGGTTTATATTAAACAATTTTCAATCACTTTAAAACCGAATGATATGAAGCAAAAAATTGTATTGATGGCTGTAACTGCACTCACTTGTTTTAAATTTTCTTATGCACAGATTAAAACAAAGTCAGTGCTTTTAGGCGGGCAGCTTTACTATAGTTCTGATGTAAATAGTGAAAACAATCAACCAGGTGGACAGAAAATTCAAAATTCTACATTTAATATTTCAATCGGGAAAGCGCTAAAAGAAAATTCAATATATGGTGTAAACCTGACTTTTTCACCTTATAACATTAACAATAACTATAATGGTATAAATATTAATTCTATCAAGACTAATCAGTACAGCTTCGGCCTATTCTACAGGAGATACAAAAGTTTGGCCAAGGATTTTTATTTCTTTACCGAACTTGGGGCGGCCTATATAAGCTCCAAACAAACATACAATGATAGTGTGGGCGTAACTTATGAAACGAGCACTCTAACAGGCGGGCAGTTCTTTTTAACCCCGGGACTTTCCTATAAAATTTTTAAAAAATTACAGTTAGAAATTATTATACCCAATATTATCATGATACAATATCAGTATACTGTGGCAAAAGATTTAAGAGCCTTACAGGAATTCAAGCACAAACATTTTTTATTTAATTCCAATCTAAATTCAGCCGGAAGTGGGTTAAGTTTAATAGGAGTTGGATTCCATTTTATACTATAATAATTAAAAAAAGCATTCATCAGCCTAACTATGTCCGGGTTGATGATGATGTAAGAGAACCTTTATTTGGCAAAGCTTTTCAACCCTACTTTCAACATAGATATTTGCTAATTCACAACCAATATATGCGTAAAAGATAGTATCGTTCGGGTTTTACTTTACTTTTTAGATGAGACGATCCTACAATCCATAACCCGTAAATCCAATTCGTAATTCACATAGCTCAATTCACTATAAAACCATTAATAAAAAGCAAAAGGAAAAAATGAATTATCAACCATAAAAATTGCGTCAACTGTAAAGTAATTGCAATTTTCATCTGGTTTAATGTAGAGTTGTTTCTGAATAAGACATGCCGGTTTTTTTTCGACTCAAACAAGGGTGTAAACCATATATATCCCATATATAAGCCATATATGTCTCATAAATATCCCATTCCTTTAAAGAGATGGGATATTTATACTTTATACATAGCTTACTATTGTAGTATATCTAAATTATTATCGGCCAATACCCGAATATAACCAGGTTATGTAGCGATCCGAAGAGCGAGTGCTGCTAAAAGAGGTAATGAAAAAACAGGCTTTTATACAATGTATTCATTAGATTATCAGAGGTAAGGCACCTCTAAACACCACTTCCCTAATCCACAATTTGCCAATTCATGAATTCGTCATCCGAAATCCGCTAATCCTTCCTCCTCTCTGTTCTTCTCCCTTCCTTGTTACTCCCTATATACGCCCTACATAAGCCGTATGGAGTTCATGAAAATAACAAAGTGCTGATAATCAGCATTTAAGTATCCTACTAAAACAATAGGATATCTACAAAAAACTAATAATCAATTGCTTATAATAAAAATCGAATGCGCTCAAACACCCATACTTCCATATTCCTCGTTGGTAACTTTTTCAAGCCAGTCTACCACTTTCCCCTCTAACTGCTCCTGTATTGCAATATGCGTCATACCCGTTACTGCAGTAGCCCCATGCCAGTGCTTTTCATTCGGTTCAAACCATACAATATCACCAGGGTGTACTTCTATTACCGGCTCTCCTTCTCTTTGTACCCAACCGCAACCTGCTGTAATGATCAGCGTTTGCCCTAATGGATGAGTGTGCCATGACGTTCTTGCACCCGGCTCAAAGGTAACACTGGCCGCAGCACTGCGCCGGGCATTATTGGGATCAAATAGAGGATCAATACGCACTGATCCTGTAAACCAGTCTTCCGGCCCTTTTACCGAAGCCGTTGAACCTATCCTGTTGATTTTCATAAATGATTTTTAAAGAGTTGGTTATAAGTAAGTGTAAGGAACTAAGGCAGAGATATGCCGCTATATTCCCTGCACTGGGTTAAGAGCTTTTCCTGTAAGATAATATTATCTGCATCGGGATGGTAGTGCGCTTCTTTTCGGTGAAAAAAATAACGGCCGCTAACATGGGCTGCTACCTCTTCACCGGTGGCTAACCATACCTGTGTTTCATACCCCTGCTCTAAATCATCCGGTGCTCCCCTGCCGCCCATTTTCGTAGGAACCCAACCGGGGTCTACTGCATTGGAATGAACATCCGTCCACTTCCTCGCCACAGCCTTACTCAACATCAGCACATGCAGCTTTGTATCCGAATACGTAATACGGCTAATATCGGCTACAAATTGGCCAGGCAGTAACCGCCCCTGCAAGTGCATGCCTGAACTTATATAGATCAGCCTGGCCGGTATTTGAATAAGGCAGGTTAGCAGGTAAGGTGCCAGGGTATTCACCATAAAGAGGTCGGGGGCGGGGGCCTTGTATATACCGGCATTATGAATAATAGCATCAAAAGTACCGGCAGCATTAACGGCATCGGCTAACAGCCTGATCTCTTCAATACGGGTGAGATCCCCTTTTAATACGGCTGCCGCACCCGGCACTTTCTTCAAAGCCTCCTTTCCTCGTTCAGCATTACGTGCATGCAATACCACCTTGTGCCCCAGACTAACCAGTTTTTTAGCTGATAATAATCCAAGGCCATCACTCGATCCTGTAATAAATATACTCGCCATTGGCTGTAAATGATAACCTTTAAAAATACCCGCCTTTATTGATCGGCTTATTTTTTTAAAGAAGCCATATCAATTACGAAACGGTACTTCACATCTCCTTTCAGCAAACGTTCATACGCCTCGTTGATTTGTTGGATATTGATCAGTTCTATATCTGAAACAATATTGTGCTTTCCGCAAAAATCAAGCATCTCCTGTGTTTCTGCGATCCCCCCGATCATTGATCCTGCAAAGTTTCTTCGATAAGGAATAAGGCTGAAAGCAGCAACAGGAAGAGGGTGCTCGGGTGCACCTACCAACGCCAGGGAACCATCTACCCGTAAAAGGCCGAGGTACGTATTAATATCATGTTGTGCTGAAACCGCATCCAATACAAAATGCAGCTTGCCCTTATATCGCTTCATTTGTGCTTCCTCGCTGGAAAGCACCACATCATCAGCGCCTAAACGCCTTGCATCCTCTACTTTTGATAAAGAGGTTGTGAATACGATCACCTCTGCCCCCATCGCCTTGGCTAGCTTAACGGCCATATGTCCTAATCCTCCTAATCCAACAACACCTACTTTCTGACCGGGACCAACCTTCCAGTGTTTCAATGGAGAATAGGTAGTGATGCCTGCACAGAGTAATGGTGCTGTGGCGGCAAGGTCTAAATTTTCAGGAACACGCAATACAAAAGACTCATCTACTACGATACTTTCAGAATATCCCCCATAGGTTTGTACCCCAAGAAACTGATCAGGCGAATTGTAAGTGCCGGTATTACCTGATTCGCAATATTGCTCCAGTCCTTCTTTACAATACTGGCATTCCCTGCAGCTATCTACCATGCATCCCACCGCTGCGAGGTCACCCACTTTGAATTTTGTTACATGATTGCCCGTGTGTACTACCCTACCCACAATTTCATGACCGGGCACACAGGGATAAATAGTACCGTGCCATTCATTTCTGGCCGTATGAAGGTCTGAATGACACACACCACAATAAAGAATTTCAATTTCTACATCATGTGGTGTGGCTTTCCGCCTGGGTATATTCAATTGCTCTAACGGCGCGGTGGCTGCTTCCGTGCCAAATGCCTTTACTTGTTTTGCTGCTGTCGTGGTTTCCATATGATTTCTTTTATATTTTGAATATTACAGTTAACAACCTTTACGTTTTTTTTGTTGAATCAATGCAGAAAAGGATGGTATCAGTTGAATGAAAGTTCAACACAAATCATTCATCACTCCCCCGCAACGCCTCAAATTCCTTTGCTGTGATCATGAAAACAGATCCATGCCTGATACCTTTGGGTAAAGAGATCCGATCAGAGATATCAATCCAGTTTACTAAATCAGTTGAACTAACGGCCCCGTATGTATGTTCCCGGTATTTATCGAAGAAAACAATCCATAAACGATCCATCCTCAAGGCAGTTGGGCCTTCTGCCCAATAGTGGCCTGTTATGGCAGGGGAAGGATCACTGTAAGGACCGGTTAACTGCGCAGCCATAGCGATATGAATATTCTTTTGCGGAACGGGCTTTAATGTTTCATCTTTCAGGAACATGATAAAACGATTGTTACCAGGTACAATAGTAGCATCTATCACGTTAAAACCTTTATCATACAATAAGTGTGTAGTGCTGAAGCTTTTAAAATCCTTCGTGGTTACATAATAGATACGATGATTATACCCGTTTTCAACAGAACGATCCGTTGCACCATACTTTCCTGCGATAGTTGTGGCCCAGTAGATCATATATTCTTTGTTTGCCGCATCATATGTGATCTCGGGTGCCCATGCATTCCGGGCGGAATCTTCCTGTTCCATAACAGGTAAATATTGTTGTTCACTCCAATGTATAAGATCTGCCGATGATGCATACCCAATACCTTTCGCATTCCAGCTTACCGTCCACACCATATGAAATAACCCATCCGCACCGCGAATAATACAGGGATCCCGCATCAGTTTATCCTTACTTACTGTCGGCTGTAGAAAAGAACTATCCTTATGTAAAGCCTTAAAAGTGTAACCATCCCGGCTATAGGCCAGGTGTAATCCATCCTGCCCGTTATTTTTGAAATAACAGAACAAGAATATATTACCGGAATTTTGCTGTGCATGACTTATACAATGTAAACTCAAAAAACAGATAGTAAGAAAAAGTATACGCATAAATGGATAATGAATAGATAAAGAATAAGTGATCTTCTCTGTCATTCTACTGTACAACAAAGGATGCAAGTTGATTCTTATTCTTTAAAACAGCAAAATACAAAGAGCATTTATAAGCAGCAATCCTTGTTCTTCAATAATCCGTTGACTAAACAGGAGCTCTCAGCGGTAGTACCATGTTTGTATAGATTATGATAAACAAGAGTGATAAAAAACATACCAGTGATAGACATTTGAATTCTCTGCCGGAACAGGAAAATAGCAAAAGCCCGCCTTATAGTGATTATAAGGCGGGCTTTTGGCAGCAATAACTTTTGCTGTTTTTATAAGCAGTGATTCACCATAACAGATTTATTCCTCTGCATGTGTTCCTGCAACCATTCGATCAAAGTAACGGAACTAACCATGCTGAAAAAAATACCTAGTGGAATACCTACTGTATAATCCCATACCCCTGCTGTTCCATCGCTGATTACAGACCAGAAGAAAAAAACAGAAACCGGCAACATGAAAACAATAGAAGTAAGCATACCCGGGTTATACCTGGTTTTTGCCTTAAGATTGTAATAGATGGTATGTTTGAAAAAATTACCTAAGCAAAATACCATAATTGCAATACCAAGCCACAAAGCTTTTTCTGCCAGTAAAGCCGCAAGGATAAATGTGCTCCATTCCACACCTACATTAACAATAAAACTGGAAGTATCATAATTCTTATAGAGGTTTTGCCGCGGAGTAGTATAGAACTTTTTGTTGATCCATTTCTGAAAACTTCCCGGCCAGTGGTATTCTTCTGTTTGGTGTAAAAGAAGCGCTGAGAAACCCATCCATAAAGACAGGGAAACATAACTCATTTTATTAAGATGCATTAGGATACCCTTTATAATGACAAAGGAAATAACCAATCCGATGTCGAACCATTTTGTTTTAAAAAAATTGTACATAAAATTGGATTGAATGGTGAACAATTGGGTTTATAATATAAAAGCCAAAAACCATACCAAAATGTCCACCGCTTCCAATTTCTAATTAACGGCAACCATAAAACACCTTTAAACAATGGTGTTTCACCAGGTTATACTGAGATCAATGCCCGGTTATTTAACCAATACTTAGTTAAGGATCATTGGTTACAGGAAGGAAATAACATCAACACGTTACACATAAAAATGTTTATTGGAATATTAAACAGATAAACTTTTATGAAGCAGATTTTTTAGAAGAAAACCACTATAAAGAATGCCTGTAGTTTATTGATGTAAATGAACAGTTACGGGTTGATCTCTATTGCATGTAATTATACCATTTTCCTCATACAGTTCGACTACCTGTATCACACTGCGTTTATCTTCAAAAGAGTTTTTGACTGCCGGACGATCGTTTCTCCTACCTGGATGTGTAAAATAATATACATAGGCTTTATCCTCATTTACTAATACATCACAATGCCCACCGATGGCCTGATCATCTTTACCCTTACCGGGTAGTTCCAATATTCGGTTGGGTTGTTTCTTCCAATTCAATAGGTCATCAGATGCATATATTTCCATTCCTTTCCACACATCAATGATCATATAATAATGCCCTTTCCACTGAAATACTTTTGGTCCCTCTCCTCTGGCTGAGATAGCTTTACCCTTATCCGTCCAATGATACAAGTCCTTGCTATCGGCATAATAAATACTCTTCCCATCTTTTTCATTGTTATACCACAATCTCCAGTTGCCATCTTTCATCTGAAAAACACAAGGATCTATTACTTTTTGAGAAGAAAGGGAAAGAACAGATTCAAATAGCCAGTTCATTAGGTCTTTACTGGTAAGATGAATAATAGAACGTGGATGCTGCCAATCTTTGAATATGCCCGGTACATAAGTCAGGAACATATGATATAACCCTTTATTTGCTATGATTTCCGGCGCCCAGAAAGTATACCCACTATTAACCCGGTAATTGATGTTAGCAGTATCAATGTATTGCCAATGCATACCATCAGTGGAAGCGGCAATACCGATCGGTGTACCATGAACCCATGCTACAGAAGAATCAATAATGGAAGCACGGCGATTGGTATAGAACATCCACCAGGCTTTTTGTTGCGGGTTGTAAATGATCGTAGGATCAGCAGCTCCATGATACAAAGGATCATCGTACATTGGTTTCGGCGCAATATTTTGTTGTGCCGAAATAGATTGACCAATGAAAAGCATAAGAACTGTAAAGAGAAAGAAAGTTACCCTTTTCATGAATAGATTACTTTAAACAATTTTCAAAACATAAGCATTAATAGCTTTCTTTACCATTTCGGGTAATTGTACTTGCAATCCATTGGCTGTTCTTTCAAAATGCAGGGATTCCTGTGTGCTGACTAAGCTTACCTTCTGTATTTCTTTGGTATAATAGTGACTATTCGCAGCAAGGCTTTTAATCTCGATAACGCCATTTTCCGGCATACCGAAAGCTGTGGCATACAAAGCATCGCCTTTCGTTACAAAACGAATATCGGCAGCTGTAAAAGCTTTTCCCTTGCCCTCATTAAACCCTTGCGCATTCAGTGCTGCGGTATGTTCCATTGCTGGTCCTTCACCAAATATTTTCCAGGGCCTTGTGGCATAGATGCTTTCGCTATTCAGTTGCATCCAGCCCCCAATTTCTTCTACTATTTTTCTCTCCTGCTCATCGATCGTTCCGTTACCACGAACAGGAATATTCAATAAAAGATTACCGTTCTTGCTTACTACATCTACCAAAGTTTGAATAACCGTTTGTGCAGATTTATAGCGATGATTGTCATAAATACGACGGTCGTAATGCCAATCACCAATACAAGTATCTGTTTGCCAGGGCAAAGGTTCTATTGCATTGCTATGCCCACGTTCTATATCCCATACCATACACTTGCGTTGTTGTTCATCTAATATCTTACCATTGATCACCGCTTGCAGACTACCTTTTTCCCGGATATTTTGATTATAAAAATGGGCAGCTATTTTTAAACCCACATCACTCACGGGCCATAGTGGTAACTGTGAATCATCAAAATAAATAAGATCAGGATGGTATTGATTGATAAGATCCATCGTTCTATTGAAAAACTTATCACAATAATCTTTTGAAGGAACTGATGCACCATTGCCCCAATCCCATTGTTTCCCAATAGTATTATCATCATAACTATTCTCGCTCAATACATGATTCTGAGCGTATAGGGCTTGCGGATCTAACCCTTCCCACCATTTTCCTTTTCCATCTCTTTTAGAAAGTTTACCATCATAAGGCACTCCTGCATAGGGGCCATTTTTATCAGCTCTTTGTGCAGTTTCATACCAGGTCCATGCATGGGCAGCATGCACACTCACTCCAAAATGCAGCCCCTGCTTACGGGTAGCTGCAGCCCACCCGCCGATAAGGTCTTTTTTAGGACCAACCTTAACGGAATTCCACTGCTGGTATTTACTATTGTAGAGATCGAGATTATCATGATGATTGGCCAACGCCACAAAATATTTAGCACCGGTATTTTTATATAGTGCTACCAATTCATCCGGGTTCCAGGCTTCAGCTTTCCAATCGTTGATCACATCTTTAAAACCAAATACTGAAGGATGACCATACTTCTCCAGATGATACTTATATTTTGGATTTCCCTCTATATACATCTGTCGTGCATACCAATCGCCAAACTCTGGCTGGCATTGTGGCCCCCAGTGAGCCCACATTCCAAACTTGGCATCCCTGAACCATTCCGGCGTTTGATATTGTTGCAATGATGCCCAACTGGGATCAAATGGGCCTTTGGCAATCTTCTCATTCTGAGTATTCGCAACATATAATGCAGCGGCATCAATATGTCGGGATAACATGGCAGCGGGGATAGTGGTAGCCAGTTGCTTAAGAATTGTTCTTCTTTTCATGGCAAGTAATTTTTAAAAAGTATGGCAAATATGTGTATCAGGTCATGTGCTAATGTAACAGATGCATTATGCTGATAAAAGTTAGATAACCATGCAAAACGATTAGCCCAATACTATCAACATGAATAATATATTTTGTCTATATACTTAAAATTATAAATATTTATTGATAGATTTTAAACTAATCACTGCCTGCTTTTGGGCAATGGTTGAAGAGATGATCAACAAAAGCACAAAAGCAAACAGTGATCTTTTAACAAGCATAATCTCGAATCTTTTATTTCAACTGCAATTCAACAGAAGCAGATTGCAAGCCTTCGGAAGTAGCTTTTACTGTAACCATACCGGCTTTATCCTTAGCCTGTATTACAGCCAGGGCAAGTCCATTGAAAGCCTTACGATAGTTGGCTTTGAAGGGTTCATGACTTATGGGGTTACCATTATCAACACCTGCAACAAATGCATCTCCATCTATTATGAAGTGAATCATATTATCAGCCTTCGGAACAAGGTTACCATCTTTATCCAAAACCCTTACGGTAATAAAACTCAGATCTTCTCCATTAGCTTTGATATTCTTTCTGTCAGCAATCAGCTGAATCTTAGCAGGCGCACCTGCAGTATTGATCTGTTCCTCTTTCACCACTTTTCCGGCTTTTCTCGATACTGCTTTGATAGAACCAGGTTCATACACCACACGCCACATCACATGCAGGTCATCCCCCTCCTTCTTACGAATACCTGCGCTCTTTCCATTTACATACAATTCCACTTCATCTGCATGATTATAATAGGCCCACACATCTACACTATCACCCTGTTTCCAGTTCCAGTGTGGCAAAATATGCAGCACTGTTTTGTTAGTCCATTCACTCTGGTACATATAATACACATCTTTAGGAAAGCCCGCCAGGTCTACAATACCAAAGTAAGAGCTTTTAGCCGGCCATGTGTAAGGCGTAGGTTCGCCAAGATAATCGAAGCCCGTCCAAATGAACATACCACTCAGGTAAGGATATTTCTTGATCTCTTTCCATGATTGCTCATGTGTGCTACTCCACGGAGCCCTTGTATTATCATAAGCAGAAACGGTGTAATCAGGATTCATACCTGCATTTCTGTCTTCTCCTTTTTTATGGTTGGGTGGCCATACACGAATACTATCTGAAGGGAAGAAGTATTCACCCCTTGTTTCTAAGCCGGAAGTTGTTTCTGTAGCAATGAATTTTTTACCCGGGAAACTATCGGGGAAGCTTTTGTATAATTGATGATGATAATTATAACCTACCAAATCCAGTGCATTGGATTTTAGAATATAATTCCATGTAGGAAAAGGACGATCATTGGCATCAACAAGATAACGTGTGGTATCGAGCTTGCGAAGAATAGCAGCCAGCTCAGTTGCGATAGAAGTTCCAACAGGGTTACCTTGTTCAGGAATCTCATTACCAATACTCCACATGAATACGGAAGGATGGTTTCTATCTCTCAGTACCTGATCCTCTAAGTCTCTGCTGTGCCATTCATCCCAATATAAATGATAATCATATTTTGTTTTTGGATGCTTCCACATATCAAAAGCTTCATCCATCACAATAAAGCCCATACGATCGCATAATTCCAACAACTCAGGTGCAGGCGGATTGTGAGAAGTTCTGATGCCATTACATCCCATCTCTTTTAATATCTCCAACTGGCGTTGCAAGGCCCTGTAATTAATAGCAGCACCCAAACAACCCAAATCATGGTGATTACATACACCCAGTATTTTCATCGGTTCTCCATTCAATGTAAAGCCTTTGTTTGCATCGAAATTGAAATAACGAATACCGAATGAAGTGCTGTATTCATCTGTTTTTTGGCCATTCACTGTAATGGAAGAAACAGCTTTATACAAATGCGGATGCTCAATACTCCACAATGTCGGATGATTGACCACTACCTGCTGCGTTGTTTCTGTTGTTTGTTGCAAGGTTAGAGGGGTATTAACAAGAGTAACTAATTTATCCGACTCATCATAGATCGCCGTAGTTAAAGCAACTTTCTGAGTAGCTTTTGTAGCATTGCTGATCTTTGTTTGAATGGTTACAGTTGCAGATTGTTCAGATACTTTAGAAGAAGTAATGAAAGTACCCCAATGATCAACAGCGATCTTTGAGGTAGATACCAGCCTTACATTTCGGTAAATACCGGAACCACTGTACCAACGGGAATTGATCTGCACTGAATTATCTACTTTCACAACGATGTTATTCTTCTCTCCAAATTTGATATAAGGTGTAAGATCGTATTGAAAAGAGATATAACCATTAGGACGAAAGCCCAAAGAATGCCCGTTTATCCATACTTCACTGCAACGATACACACCATCAAATTCTATAAAGAGTTGCTTATTCTTATCGGCCGCTGCAACAGTGAAAGTTTTACGATACCAGCCAATACCACCGGGTAAAGCTCCTCCTTCCGGAGTAGCCGGGTTGTTTTTATCAAACCGCAGTTCTATGCTCCAATCATGTGGCAGGCTAAGACTGCGCCATTTTGAATCGTCGTAAGAAGGTTCTTTATAATCATTCTTCTTATCAATCGTATCTGCATAATAGAACTTCCATCCTTTATTAAAATTCAGAACCGTTCTGCCATTCGTTTGTGCAGATACAGTAGCAGCATAGGCAAGCATTAGCGCTACCAACATTACCATTGTTTTTCTCATTAGCATATATTTTATTATTCAAATTCTAATACAAACCCATCATTAGGTGGCAGTGTGATCGTTTTATTTTCTGTAGCGTTCTTTTCAAAAACCTGTACCGAAGCTTTCCCATCTTTCGTAAGGTAAGCATAAGCTTTTGATTGCGGAATGAAAGAAAGATCCAGCTTAAATGTTTGGCTCATAGAATCAGCATTGATGCCGGCAACATACCACTTCCTCCCTGCTCTTCTTGCCACAACATAATCTTTACCCGGGTAACCATCTATAAAATGAACATCATCCCAAACAGAAGGGATACGCTGCATTAAACTTTTAATACCAGCACTCATTTTACTCATACCCTCAGGACCTTCCACATAATGTTGAATGCCTGATAAAAAGATGATGCCTGTAGCCAGCTCAAAAGAACTGGTGGTTGCACGATTGATACGGGGTATCTTGTATAAACTAACGGGAGTAAAATCCATCGGGTCAAAAGCATTGCGGGCAAAGGCACACATCACCATATGTTGCGGGGCCATATCTGCATCCTTTTGATTGAATGTGATCATCTCATAGCCATACACAGCTTCTGTGGTCATCAGGTTAGGATAAGTTCTTTGCCATCCTCTTGGCAAAGTAGCCCCGTGAAAATTCACTAATAAATGATAGGTAGCAGCATCTTCTAAAATATCCTGATAATAATTGATCATTGATTGCCCATCACCACCAAAGAAATCTACTTTCACACCTTTGATGCCCATTTGCTGCAATAAGGCAAATTCTTTTATCCTGCTTTCATGCGTGAGCAACTTATCTTTCGGTGTGTACTTTACCGTATTCCAAGTGCCTGCTGAATTATACCACAACAACACACCTACATTTTTCTTAGCAGCATAATTAGTCAGCTCTTTTATTTTATCATAACCAATTTTCTTATCCCATGCCGCATCGATCAGGCAATATTGCCAGTGCATGTCTGCTGCATAATCGATATACTTCTTTTGCTCATCATACACGATAAAATCATCTTTCGATAATATCCAGCTCCATGAAGCCTTACCGGGTTTGATGAATGATGTATCCATTTTTTTAGCAGGCAATGCAAGATCTGTTCCCAAGGTAGATTCTGCAATGGTTTTCAGTGAACCGATCACAATAATTCTCCAGGGTGTTTTCCATGGCAATACAGATTCAGGATATAATGCGCCATTCGTAAACTTCTCCGGAGCCTCAGGAAAATTGATAAAATATTCACTATTGGGAGAATTCTGTTGCAATGCGGTACCGCAGTAAGTTCTGCCCAAAGCAGCTTCTGTAATTAATACCCACGCATTGTTTGTATGAAACATGGCAGGATATACCCATCCATTGTTTCCGGGTGCAGGTGTACCTGTTGGAATATCCATCCTATAATGCGCTTCATAAGAAGGATTACTATGCTCCCATCCGCTCTGGGCCTCGGTTTTAGGTTGTAACCATGCTCTTGTTCCCTCATTGAAATGAAAGCTGGTAGCTTCAGCAGATATCTTTTTTATATCTGCAGATTTTTCAGGAAACTCATACCTGAATGCAACGCCATCATTAGATACCTGGAAGATGATATTCATCTTTTTTCCTGAAGCAGTTTGTAAAGCAATAATTCTTTTTAAGGCTTTATATTCAACATGACGCTTCTTTGCCGTTAGAATATCATAGCGATCATTAACCTGTTGACTATTGGATGCAGAAAGGAATTGAAGCCCACTTGAAAAATCCTCATCTTCTCTTACAATACCCAGTTTCGATGATCGCAATACTCCCTGTTGCTGGTAGTTTATCGAGTAGGAAGCTTTCCCAGCTTCTATAACTATTATGGCTTCTATTTTTCTATCCGGGCTATTAACTATTATTTTTTTTTGAGCTGATACAATTTCATTGAAGAGAATAATTACTGCAAGCAACAATGCAATCTTTTTCATTTTTCGTATTTAACAGGAACGATTTTAATGCTACCATCTAAGCCGGAAGCTTGTACATTCCAGTGGGAAGCATCGAAGTTTTTATAATTAATGTTCACGAAGTTAATCTCATGATACTTACGCCACTCAATTTTATTTTGATCCATATAACGAATTCGGTTTGCCATCAAATTGCATACTTCTATTTCAATCGTATTCTTCCCTTCCTTCAAATATTTGCCAATGTTCAGTTGAAAAGGAATACTCCATGCAATACCTGCATCATTCCCGTTTACCAATACTCTTGCACTTTCGTACACCTTATCCAACTGCAACACATAATCATCCGCTTTCTTTTGCTTTAGATGGAATGAAGTGCTGTACACACCTGTACCTGAGAAGGATTGTGTGGCTGTATCATTTGCAAAATTCGTCCATGGTTGCAGGTGATCCATTATTTTATCAGCAGGCATAAAAGGCCCGCCTGTTACAAAATGCAATTTCCATGGATTTTTTAAAAGAATAGGTTCACTGGCAGTTGTTGTATAATTCCATTTAGGGCCATCAATTGCAGTTGTTTTTGTTTGAATGATGATGGCTTGCCCCGGTTGTAATTGTAACCGCACTTCTGTAGTTCTATTTTTTTCAGCAAAGGATACATACCCTTTCTCTCCTGTTTGTGGATCGAGGAAAGCAACAGCGGAAGCCATCGTATTTAACGGAATGATCTTATCTACCGCATGGGCTGAATGATTTACGATATAATAATATTTACCATGTGTCAATTGTCTCCTGATGAATTTAAGTCCTTCATCTGTTAGTTTTTCTCCGCTAACTCCGGCTGTTTCCAAACCTTTATGTACATCATCACTTAAAATGATCCTTCCTTTACCCAACACAGCCTCTTTACATGCACCTTTTTCGTTGAAAACAATTGAGTTGATCAATGCCTTTAATTCGTTTCTTCTTTCTTCCAGTTTATAAAATCCCGGCACATCTTTAGGGAAACTTTGCAACACAACAATAGCACCCTCTTTAGCCAACCTTATTATTTGTTGCAGCGTGTGCACAGGCATGTATTCACAAGCTGATACCAATAAAACTTTATGCTTCGCACCTTTAGCAGACAGTTGTATGTTACCTGCATGCACAGTTGCATCCGACAACATTTTATCTGACGTAAAATCTATCGAATAACCCTTTTGCTGCAGGCTAACAAGGTTTTTATAAAATGCAGTTGGATGTAGCCACTCATTAATATCATGTATTTTAAAAGGCATATCAAGACCTTCAGGGTTACTCCATGCATCGTACACAGGCCAGTAGGCAGCGATCTCATTATCCGGTTCGCCACTTTGTAATACACTTTGGCAACGGGTGATGTATTCATTCAATCCATTTACATGCGGCCATAAACTATTGTTGGGTACAAAGTTCACAGAAGCATAAAACAACCATCCCGGCCAGGGAATATTTGGAGGAGAATAAGTAGTTCCATGATAGAATACATGATTAATACCTGCCAGAAAAACTTGTTCCACCTCAGGTTTACACTGGCTCCATGATGTTTTAAAATGTTCCGTAAGCCATGTAAAAGTTTCGTTAGAAGTGAATTGTTTACCCATGGCATGCGCTGCTGATGAAGCAAACTTCAGCATGTTGGGATCAGGATCGACATTACGTACATCTTCCGGATCTCTTCTTAAGCCAGGAATCTGGAAAGCAGTGCTACCAAAGGTTTCAGATTCAGGCATATCCACAGCAGCATATAAATCTAATAGGTTTCCCGGTGATCCATGGGCCTGGTTGGTATTCATCGCTTGCTTGCTATGTGCCCATTTGGTAAAGTTCTGCGTAAAGTTTTGCAGCATCAGTTCACTCATCGTTTCCCTGTAATCACATTTGATCCTTGCTGTTAATTCATCTGAAGATTTGGAAACGAGTTGCCTGATATATGGCTGCAAATCATAGCCCCTTCTCTTCTTAAACTCATTAAAAAAATCAGGCGTCCAGTCTGCCCCAAACACTTCATAACTATCATTGAAAAAAGAGCGAACACCATGTGAGCTATTACCAAATGCTGTATCGAATGTTTTGAAATAATCATTTAATGCTGTACCAGAGAAATGATCCAAAGTATATCCTTCTCCTCCTGCTGCTGCACGTTTCACTGCTTGTTTAGTTTTACCCACAAACGCTGCATAGATAGTCCATTTACCTTCATCAGGAATCCACTCCAACGTACCATCTGCTGTTACTTTATCAGTAATCACTAGAGCTTTACCGTGTTCATCATAAGCTGTAACTGCTGTTAAAAATGTACCGGGAAGGTTACGTTGCTTCACATCATTCAACACAATCTTTTCCTGCAAAATTTCATGCGCCTTTATTGAATAGATTTGTACAATAAGTTTTGTTGCCGCATCTTTAACACTTACCTGCGGGCCACCGATCGGCCAGCCGGTTCCTACTGACATATCCACTCCCATGTGCAAAGCCCTCGATTGCTTCACAGTATAATCTAAAATGTGCATCCATTGGGGCGATAGATAATTAATATATTTGTTCTCATAACCAATAGATCCATAAATAGGAACGATCTCCACTCCACCAAACCCTTGTTGAGAAAGTGAATTCAATTGTTTATTGATTCCTTTTTCATCTACTGCACTTCCCATCCACCACCATCTTGTCCAGGGTTTTGTCTCCTTATGAACCAAAGGCCACTGCTGTGCATACCCATTCATACAACTAAGTAATACCAGCGATGTTACAATTTTCTTTAGCATGTAATTTTATTTACAGAACATTTCAATTTATTATCACTACGATCAAGAAAAGTTCAACTCAAGCACTTCACATTTTACATCCAACATTTATCATTCACAACTTATTCATTGCTTTTCTGTACCTCCACAGCATAGGCATTTGATTGCCCTTCAAAATTGGCCCGGAAGATGATCCATTTACCATCGGGACTAAAATGTACATTGGGTTCCAGCTTATAGTTATGCTGTTTCATATTAACCAACTTCTCCGACACAAACTTATCTCCTTGTGGCGTGAATAAATAAATCCATTGCCCATCAGGAGCTTTAGCGACTGCTCCCGGATCGCCACCATCACCTGCAAATAAAGTTTCGCTTTTATTAGAGGTGTAATGCACGCTCCATTCATTTCTCTGCAATTCAAACTTCTTTTCCTTAAGCGTATTTACATCTGTACCTCCAACAAAAAATGTTTGTCCTTTAGGCAATTGTAAATCATACCAAATGGTTTTCCCACTTGCCCCAAACCACTCATGACCGGCAATCTCCATATCCATGCTACGTTTGTGGATTAGTTGAACTTTCTTAGTGTTAACATTGATCGTCCATATCCTGTTAACCTTATGCCAGGGGCCCTCGTGGCAAAACATCAATAGTTCAGGATCAGTAGAAGAAAACTGTACATGGTTCAGCCAGGCACTATCCGTAAAGATTTTGTTCAGCTGCTTTGTTTTAATATTTACAGTAAATAATGTTTTAGGAAGCTTTGCCTCGAAAATGAGTTCGAAGAAATCTTTTTTCTCCGGATGATTTTTGTAGATAGTTCTTTCTTCATCCGTTCCCCTAGAACCAGCTAACAAAGTACCATCAGCATTGATGGTAGTGACACTTGCTTTAAAATCTTCCGGGAAAACATATACCAGTTCTCTTTTTGCGGTAGCAATGTCAACAGCGAACACACTATCTTTTATCTGATAATACGCTTTTCTGTTTTTAACACTTACAATCTCTCCATTCATTTCAGAGGCTTCATGCGTAAGCTGTGTGAGCTTCTTTGTTGTAAGGTCTATTTTATAAAGTTGCCTGTTACGGGGATTACCTCTGTCGGCTATATCCCTATTCATATCAGTCGCTTCTCCGGCTTTTTGATTACCTGAATTATAAAACACCATATCATTTCCTACAAAGCAATTGTTATGAAAGTAAAAGCTGGTACTGTTACCTTTCAGTGCTGCAGTTAATTTTACAATTTTATGATGCGTGTCTTTATCAATCCATACTTCCGGCATTTTTTGCCCACCGGTTTTTAGTACCGGTTGAGCGATAAGCGAAGATGTAAGTACAACAACCGAGGTAAGCAAAAACAATCGTTTCATTTTGTATAATTTAATTTATTCTCATTATTCATTGCGCTGTTCTATTGATATCATTTTCGTACTCTTATAGATTTTCATTGGCGAATATTTTAATTGCCATCTGGTTTAATACTGCTTACAAAGGAACTTAATGGCCAATAAAATTTTGATACGGGATCTGGATGAGCCGGGTCGAATACCGTAATTTCTTTCCTGAAATATTTTGCAAATGGTAATTGCTGATCTTTGGCGGCCTGTACAATACATCTTGCTAACTCATACGCTCCATATGGATTAAAGTGCGTGTTATCTTTCAGTTCTGTTGGCTGATTGGGAAATGTATTGGCAGGATAATGCACAAATGCTTTGATTGACTCGATTGGCCCCCATGCCTCATAAAGTATTTTACTCATTGCATTTAAATCTATACAAGCAACATTTTCTTCAGCTGCGGTTTGCCGCATTGCTTCCGGATAATCCCCCAATGAGTTAGTGATACGCCCTTCTGCATCAAATGTTCGTCTATTCATTGAGCTTACCAGTACCGGCGTTATTCCTCTTTTTCTTGCTTCGGCAATCCATTCTTTTATCGTTTGCTTATAGGTAGTAAAAGGATCGAGATGATTACCACCAGGCTTTTGATCATTATGAGCAAATTCTATCAATAGAAAATCACCCGGTTTGGACATACTCCATATTTTCTCTAACCTTTTCGCTCCTTTGAATGCCTTCAATGTTTCTCCACTTTCTGCATAGTTAGCCACACAAATATTTACAGGTTCAAAAAAAGAGGGAAACATTTGTCCCCATGCCGCCCATGGCTCTCTATCCTGATCCACAACAGTTGAATTACCTGCTAGGAAAATAGTTGTGGCTTTTGTGTTTGGTGTTATCTCAATGCCACAAACCTTTGCTACACTATCATTAAATTCAATCGTTAATAAATCATCCCAATGCAGGTAAGTAACTTCTCTCGGCTTTAGCCTTACTTTACCAACAACATTATTTTCTTTATCCCGGATAAGACTGTCTTTCACATGAACTGTAAAGGTTTTTGTAACGATTTCTCCTTTTTTTGTTTTGACATTTGTAAAGAACAAACGCCTGCATTCTGCTCTTACGGTAGTTGCGGAAGTACCTTGAATATCCCCAAGTATCAGCTTCACATCATAATTTCCTTCGGGTAGTTTTACCGAAAAATAAAATGGTTTAGATGAAGTGATAAAATCATTAGTTAGTAAATCCTTTCCTTTTCGATTTACTGATTCCACAACAGATCCCTGATCAAAACCATAGCCTGTTTGATAATTAAATTTCATATCGGTTGTAACTTTTATAAAACCATGGGCAACTGCTCCGTTACCAAAATCGAATTTGTAAGCATTTGTTTGTGCAGCTGTACTAAAAGTGAATGAGAGCAGCATAATACCCATAAAAAAAAATCGAAACATGTGCAACTATTATTTAAAATGAATAACTAAGTAAGTTTGATGAAATGAAAGAAAAACGAGTATGGAGAGAAAAGAAAATATTCATACAGCTATCGTTTTATTAAAATGTGAATGTAATTGCTAACCGGGTTTATTTCATCCTGCTCCATCCTGAAGATAAAACACCCTTCAAAATGCTTTGAAGGGTGTTTTAAAATAAGCAACTATCAATGGGGGTAAGGTTTTGGTTTATTGCCACTTGAATGGAAGATACCAGTTTTTGGGATCCATTAATTTAGATCTCACCGCAGCAGCTTGCGGGTTCCCGTCTTTGCTCAACTTAGCATATACGGCATTAGCAAGAATAGAGGGATCGTTTTGTCTTAATGAAATTCTTACCAGATCAGGCCAGCGATAACCTTCGTAAGCTAGTTCTAAACCTTCTTCCTTCAAAATTGAATTTTCTATAGAAATGGTGCTATCTCCCACCACCGGAACCGAGTTCAAGCGAGCACAACCGCGAATTCCATTATGCCTGTACCAATCTCCACGGAAATAAGGATAGGTGCCCTGTCTTCCATCGAAGTTATAGGGAGCCACATCGTATAAAGTGTTCTGGTAATTGGTAACGTCTGTTTGTCCGGATGGTGGCGCAAAGGTTTGTTGAATCCCTTGGTTTAAAAAAGCATACGCCAGTAATCTTCTACCATCCCTGTTCGCAGCCTCTGCAAAATGTAAATGCAATGCCGATGCTCTGTATAAAAACCATTGGCCAGGTTTTAATAAAGGGTTAGTAGGTAATAAAGATGTTCCATCAACATAATTGTACAAATACTTCATGATAACAGGCTGGCCATTTAGCATTTTATAAGAGAAGTTACCACGGGCATCAAAAGGAAATCCATTCTGTTGCTGCTGACTGTTCCAATTATCCATAGCAGCCTGGGATGGTTTTAATAAATAACTGCCGCCATTGTTTGAAAATAGATCGATGAAAGGATTCTGCGGAGCAAAATTGGTATTAAATGGCAATACCCAAATCCACTGTTGTAGCCATAAATTATCCTGATTTCTTGCAAACATGGAACGCCATCCCTGTGAATTGTTTTCTATCAGTGAATTGATATCAGACTCTTTATACCTAACATATCCAACACATAAATCATTATGGTTTACTACATCGGCATAAGCCTGGCGAAACTGTTGGTAAAACTGATCAGTACCGGGAGAAACAAAATAACCTGTGCTTTCCAATACTTGCCTGTAATAGGTTGCAGCCTGCGTGTAATTACCTTTCCACAAATTCAGATCACCTAGCAGAATATTTTTTTCTATGAAAAATCTACCTGTAGTAGAACCATCTACAGTAGTAACCAATGTAGTACCGGGAGGATAAGGTAACTGGAATGGTAGTGACTGTGTAAACGTAATAAGAGAATCCAATAATTGATTGAATGGAATTAAAGGATATTTTGATTGATCTTTCACTGCATCAACAGTTTCCAAAGGATCTGTTACATAAGGTATACTACCGTAATGAATACCTAATTGCAAGTACAACCAGGAACGAATTGCGCCAATATCAGAATAGCGTTGTTGATATTCATCCTGTTTAAATTTATTGCTTTGCAACATGATATTGAAATTCTTCAATACATCATTACAATCATTAATCAATGAATAAAAAGGTCTTGGATCGGCATAGGGATTATTAGCGCTAACATTATGTGTACTAATTTCACGGAGGTATCCGTCTGAATTATCAGTCACTTCAGTTAAATCGGCTCTTAACTCATTTAATATCACATATTGCTTGGCAAGGCTCATTAGTTTTCCGTAAATACCAATCACGGCAGCATCAGCATCATACACATTACGATACATCTGTGTAGCGTTGAGTTTAGTGTCCGGATTCACTTCCATCATTTTCTTACAGGAAAACAACAACATACTGCTCAATGCCATTATACACAGCGAACGAATGGACTTGAATGATTGTAGCTTTTTCATATGTTTATTCATCATAGCTTTTAAATAGAAGATTATAATCCGATTCTTAATCCACCGGATAGAGATTTAAACTGAGGTTCCAAACCAACATCAACGCCTCTGGCCAAAACACTTTCAGCTGGATAAAACTCAGGATCGTAACCCAGGTATTTTGTTAGTGTAACCAGGTTATTTCCAGTTGCATATAACGTAGCATATTTGATGAGCTTACCTCCTTTGATAGGTAATGCATAACTCAATGTGATCATCTTCAGTCTTGCAAAAGAACCATCTTCAATCCAGCGATCAGAAAAACTACTGTTACCCATCGGATCACCCCATGTTGCTTTAGGCATATTGGTTACTTGCCCCGTAGCTCTCCATCTGTTCACTACACTTTTAAGTTGATTGTTAGTACCAGACATAGACTCTAAAGCAGCTCTCACTCCGTTATACACTTTATTACCCACACTGAATGTTATCACAGCTTCCAGTGTTATTCTCTTGTACGTTAACTTGTTTGTAATTGCTCCAACATAATCAGGTGTGGGATTACCAATATATTGCTTGTCTTTATCATCAATTATTTTATCTCCATTCACATCTACAAAACGAACATCACCTCCTTTAAAAGGTGCATAGGAGCCATCATTCATTCTTTTCATTAATCCCGCAGCAGCAGCTTCCGCATCTGAACTATACACCCCGGTTGTTTTATAGCCATAGAAAAGACCAGCCGGAGCACCAACCTGACTTAAAATACTTGCACCACCTACATTGGTAATTACGCTACCACCAGGTACTGAGGTTATCCTGTTTTTAAACGTACTGAATGTAATGCCAGCATCCCATTTAAATGATGGTTTATTAATTACTCTTCCATTTACAGTTATATCTATGCCGTTTGTTTTCATACCTCCTCCATTGGTAATCATATATTGAAAACCGGAAGCAACCGGAGCAGGCTCATATACAACCATATTGTCTGTTTGATTATGATAAATATCTGTGCTAATATTCAATCGCTCATTGAATAATGAAAGATCTATGCCGCCATTGAAACGTGTAACAGTTTCCCATTGCAAACCAGGATTGGCTATGTTTCCCCTGATTAATCCCTGCATACCTAATAAATTTTGAGAAACATACAACTGCTGAGCAGAATAATTTCCGATATCATCATTGCCGGCTTTACTTATTGTGGCACGAATTTTTAATAGGTCTACAAATTTGTATTTAGCCATAAATTTTTCAGAAGAAACTAACCAAGATGCACCAACAGAAGGCATTACTGCATATCTATACCCACCTATATTCAAAGCATCACTAATTTGTGTACCAAATCTGGAAGACCCATCTATGCCAACACTTGCATTGAAGAAATATTTATTGAATAAAGAATAGTCTACATTCGCATAAGTGTTCATCCAGTTATACTTCCCAAGGTCTCCACCTACTTTTCTAAGCAGGTTAACACCTGTACCAACACTGATAAAATTATCAGTAGCAGAGTTATAACCATAAATATAATCCTGCTCACTCTTTGTACTTTGGTAACGCAATCCGGCTCTTACATCAAGACTATGAATTCTATTAAAGATTTTCTTATAGCCTATATAAGTATCATTGTATAATGTAAAAATTCTTCTCACCTGGTTACCCAATTTGCTATCTGCGATAGCGTTACTAAGCGTATCATTTACTATACCTTTTCTTGGTATGAACATTTGTTCTCTAACTTCATCCACAGTAACTCCAACTAAAGTTGCCAATGTGATATTCCTAGTTAAAGTATAATTCATACCAACCGAACCAAAGAAACGGTAATAGCGACTCCTGTCTATAATATTAGCAATGGCTGCGACAGGATTACTTACCCCAAAAATATCAGCATCTGCAATGTTGGGAGAAACTGCACCTTTGCTATCTACATCATTAGTATTTAAGAAAGGTGCTTTTACTAATGACAGGTATATTGGATTGGTTTCATATGCCTGTCCCTGATCTCTAAGGTTTTGTTGTGTGAAAGTGTAAGAAAGATTAGTAGTAGCCTTCAAACGATTACTCAAATTTAGATCCGAGTTAAAACGGACACTATATTTTGAGTAATCCGTATTGGAAGTAATCCCGCCATTCTTTGTATAGCCCAGCGATAAAGCATATTTCGCAATATTATCCCCCCCCGAAATCTTCATGTAATAATTATTGGTAGCAGAATTTTTAAATACCTTATCCTGCCAGTTGGTATTCGCATGATATTTATAATAATCGGGATTAGAAGGATCATCATTCATATAAGGCTGCCCCTGGATCTGGCTACTAGTCATACCCGAAGTACCTAGTACATCAGATAAATATGTTCTATAATCCGAAACTCCCATTACAGGTAATTTATTCGGCACTAAGTTTACGCCACCATATACACCAAAATCAATTTTAGTAGCTAATTGCTGTGCATGATTAGTTGTAATAAGGATAACACCATTTGCTCCTTTTGTTCCGTACAAAGAACTTCCATCCTTCATCACAGTAACATTGGCAATATCTCTTACATCAATATCAGATAATGCGTTGGTGTAATGATTAGCAATAATAGAAGAGCCATAGTCATTAATATCATAAATCATCCCATCAACAACAATTAGCGGTTGGTTGGTAGCATATAAGGAATTATAACCACGCATTATCATATAAGCCCCCACCCCTGGTGTTCCTGAACGCATTGTAGCATTTAATCCTGCAGCTTTCCCTTGCAAAAAGCCATCTGGTGTTTCAGTACTTCTCCCCCAGTTACCATCAGTATTTATTGAGGTTACTGCATTCACTACCTGATTGAGAGACTTTGTTCCTTGTGGCAACACTGCATTATCATAAAAAGAGTTAAAAGCTTCATCGTATAAAGACGCTGTTATTTTCTTACGCCCTTTTAATGCTACTTCCTTAGATTGATAGCCTTCTGTTGAAATAAATAAAGTGGCGTTATAATCAGGAACTTTTATTATAAATTTTCCATTATCATCAGTTAAGGCAGCTGAGAACTCCGGGATCGAAATATTTACAGCCGGCATTGGTTTTCCTGTTGCTGCATCTCGTATAATACCCGATACTTTTGGACTTTTATCATTAGGATCGATCCTTGCTGATACATTAATTTTTTTACCTCTTATATCAGAAGTTTGATTTTTGGCAGGAAGATTCTTTTTTGCCTTTGCCTGCTGAATTTCTTTATCAATCGCTTGCTGATTAGCATCTGCTGAAGAGGCCGGCCTTCTTGCAGCAGTACCTGAACTATTAACCTGGGCTATTGCAGAAAAACTAATACAAGTTGCCAAACTTAATATTACAACCCTGTTTGATATTTTAAAGAATGTATGCATGTTAGTTCTGTATATTAAATTCATTATTATTTATTCCCTATTTAGAATGCAGGTTCCAGCCTTATATAATCAAGGGTAATTGCATCAACATTTCCAGAGGTAGATGAAACAGTTGGACCGAGTACATAAAATGTTTGATTACCATAGTTACTAAAAGTGAATTGCCCTAAAGCCACTTCATTATAATTCTGGTACGCAATACTTACTGCGGGCAGTGTTGTAGTAAAGGTTGTTACTGTATTACCGGAAGTAGCATCCTTATATGAATAACCGTTGGCAAGCCTTTGTTGCCACAAAGGCGTAGACTGAATATCATTTACAGCCACCCAATAAGCATTATATCTCATTGAATTTAGATTTCTTAGATAATAACCGATATAATAATTCGCAACTCCATAGTTGGTCATTAATATATCATTGAAATTTTTTCCGGTAACCGGATTATAACGAACCCTATAAAAAGTATTAGCAGTTCTATCCAAACCATAAGTAAAGAAACTTGGATTTTCTCCCTGAATAATAATAGAAGGAAACTTATCTGTTAATTTGAAATTAACCTGACTCATAACATGCACCCAGCCATTACTTGTTTTATATGAAGCAACAATGGATGATTTATTAATTGGAACTTTAACACCATACTGAGAAATTAATGTATCGGGTAGTTGGGATGCACTGTATGAACCTTTAAAAGCAAGATCTTTTACCAACCAGAAAGCACTAAGATTATTTGTACTATCAGTTGTTGATGTTTTAAACCAGGGTGTTAACTTATTCAATTCATTAGAATATGCAGCATCGTTTAGCAATATCACAGTGTACTGGTTGGTTTCATCATTTACATTCACAACCGAATCAAGAAATATATTGTGCAGTACCATACCGGTTGATGAATCATATACTGGTAATCCGGAGTTGGGATCAACCCCCGTTTGCTTTGCCAATGTTGGATCAAACTGATTTTTATTTAATGATAGCAAATAAGCCTGCATTGAGGCAGCAGCAGTAGTAGTTTTAATCAACTCCCAACAGTTATTATACCTTGGAATATATTTGTCTATAACATGAAATAACCCATTTCCTGCATATTGGTTTATGCTTACATAACTTGCAGAATCGAAATGGTTGCCAGACATGAGCAAATACTTTCCATTCATCATCAACACACGCTTATCTGCTGCATTAAAGCTAACAGAATAGGATTGGTTACAAATATGATTAGCTACAAATAATTTTAGTTGCGCAGTATCATTTATAATTGAAGGATCTAATGATTGTAATGCCTGATCATTTGGCGCCCAAACCGTGTAAGTTTTAGAATTTGCCAACACTTTATCAAACCCACTCTTAACCAGCAAATTTGTAAACTTAGTTAGATTAGGTGTTTTACTAATAACCTGAAAAAGATTATTGGCAACAGCACTATCTGTTATAGCGTTATGGTTATCCCATTTTTTTGAACAGGCCGAAAATATAACTATAACTATAGCTGTGTAAAGAAAAATGCTTTGCTTAATTTTTTGATACATCTTCTTGTATTTTTCAATTCAATTATTCAGAAAGTATAAAGTATTAAGGAACAATAGTTCCATCCCTTGCAAATAGTGGTCTTTGCTGATCCTGATCAACAGGTATAAACTGTATAAAATCCATTGTAACGGCACCTGTGGGACCTGCACCTTTACCTGCATCCTTAATACAAACAAATTTTATCTTATGTACATCAGTTGTGGCTATATCAACAACACCTGCCAACTCACCTGCCTGGGTAGAGTTGGAAGTTGGGATATTTGCAGAGTAACGTTTAAATCCTTGCGATTCCAAAACGGCGGGT
>JAGWUV010000032.1 GCA_028875875.1 Bacteroidota bacterium | reverse complement strand
GAATGATCTTTTCCAGTTGTTGCTTTTCTTTATTCAATAAAGCATCAAATCCATGCTCTCCGCTTTGCCAGCTGGGGTGCAGTCCGTTATTGTATTTTGATGCGAGTTGTTTATATAGTTTTTGAAGTGAACGGTTATGGCTGTTTATATTCTTATCGTATAAGCCCCGTTGCAGAATAGTGAGAAAAAAATAAACAGGCTGTAAGTGAAATTTTTGATGCAATGCATCCAGCCAATCAAACACATCAAAAGGATCTTTTTTTCTACCGCTGTAAATGTTGATCCTTTCCGACACTTTATCAATATCTACTTTCAGCAAATCCCTGTAAAATCCCAGCACATTTTTCCATAAAGGCTGGTGTGTATAAGCGTATGCGATATCAATATCATAGGTAGGAAGGAACTGAAAAGAATTTGTGGAAGAATGAAAAGCCTTATTGGGCAACGCTTTCATCCATAATTGTATTAATGGTAAGTGAAGAAAATTTCCCCTGTAAGCAATACTTTCACTGAATAAATAGCGATCGTATTCGTCTTTATTGTGTGGTAAATATTCTTCATAACGCGTTACCAGGTAGAATGCAGCAGAAAATAGGTCAAAAGGAATGCTGCCTTTTTCTGTTCCAAAAAATACCGGTAATCCCTGCCAGGTGAAACAGCTTGTATTTTGTGGTTCAATGTCTGTTGCTTCCAGTAAGCCATAGGGCTGTATGTGAAGAGCATCTTCGGCAATTGGTTCTTCGGAATAAGCAATTTTATCGCCGTAATGGTTAAGGAATTCGTGGCAGTTACTTGTCAACAAAACGTTATTACCCCATAATTCTCCGGCGATATATTGCAGGCGGCTGGTAATATGTTTTGTATAAATAAGCAGCAAGGTTATTCCTTATTTCTTTCCGCCCACATCTGGTTGAATGTTTGCTGACTGAAATCCAAATCACTTCGGTGAGCGGTCCATCCTTTGAATACTTTGTTCACCACCCAGTTCTTCATTTTACCATTACCCATATTCATCATTTTTCTGTTCAGGCTCGATGCTTTCCAGGCTTTCCAGGCAATACGTTCTGCCAAAGTGCTTTCGCCTTTCACTACTGCTTCGTGCCTGTTTTCCAATAGCAATTCGTGTAAGTTGATTTTTACAGCGCATACTTCCGTGCAATTACCACACAAGGAAGAAGCATAGCTTAAATGTTTATACTCATGCATCCCTCTTAAATGAGGTGTGATCACACTGCCAATAGGGCCGCTGTAGGTGGTTTCGTAGGCGTGGCCGCCAATATTTTTATACACCGGGCAGGCATTTAAGCAGGCTCCGCAGCGAATGCAATACAAAGCTTCCCGAACAGCAGGGTTTGCTAAGAGATTTGTTCTGCCATTGTCTAACAAGATCACATACATTTCCTCAGGTCCGTCTGTTTCATTGGGTTGTCTTGGGCCTGTTACAATGGAATTGTATACCGTTACTTTCTGGCCAGTTCCGAAGGTTGATAACAAAGGCCAGAAAAGAGCAAGGTCTGTAATAGAAGGAATTACTTTTTCTATTCCCACGATCACGATATGAGTTTTAGGCCATGCACAACTTAACCTTGCATTGCCTTCATTTTCAGTGATGGCAATACCACCGATATCGGCAACAATAAAGTTGGCTCCGGTAACGCCTATTTCTGCCTGTACATATTTTTCACGAAGCTTTTGCCTGGCCACCTGTGTTAATTCTTCCGGAGATAAACCGCCGGGTACGCCCAATTTATCAGCAAAAAGCCTGGCCACATCTTCCTTGTTTTTGTGCATGGCAGGTGTAACAATGTGATAAGGTGGTTCACCATCCAGTTGCTGAATGTATTCTCCAAGATCTGTTTCCACGCTTTCTATGCCCTGCTCTTCCAAAAAATGGTTCAGGTGAATTTCTTCCGTAACCATACTTTTGCTCTTTACCACGGTGGTACAGTTCTTTTCTTTACAGATCTTTCCTACTTCTTGCAAAGCCTGTTCTGCAGTTTCTGCCCATAATACTTTAGCGCCACGTGCCGTGATCTGTTTTTCAAAATGCTCTAAATATTGATCCAAATGCTCAATAGCACGCCATTTGGCATTCTTGGCACGTTCACGGGCAATAGCTACATCACTGAACTGCTGTTTGCCTAACGGAACAGTAGCATTGTATTTATCTATATTGAAATTGATCTTGCGGCGATGCTCAAGGTCAGCCGCTTTGATCGTACTCTTCGCAATGAATGAACTCGCTGTTTCGGTCATGTAAAAAAATTTATGTTACCAGCTTAACAACTTTTCTCAGCACCTGTTGCGTCGCACTTTTGTACGGCCACAACGCTATTTTGCTTTTTTCGATTCTTTTAAATGTTTGGCAGCTGCATCCAGGGCCTCGTAAAATTCTTCGCCATATTTTCTTACCAGGGCATCCTTCAGGAAAATATACACCGGTACTTTTAGCTTTTTACCTAAGGCACAGGCCGGTTTGCACAGGTCTTCCCGGGGAATATAATTCAGGTATTCCACATCCGTTTGTTTGCTGGCCATTACTTTGATAGGAAAGAGGTGGCAACTGATGGGCTTTTTCCAGGGCAACTTCCCATCATTATAAGCCTGTTCTACAGCGCAGAGAATAACGCCGTTCTTATCTTTTTTACCATAAGCACAAATTCCGCCATTGATAGTTGGGGTAACCCATCCAAATTCTCTGTCGTATTCGTACTTGCCTTTTCTTTCAATCTGGGCAATACCTTCCTGCGTCATGTATTCCTTAATTACATCGTAATATTTTACAAGGTGGTCCAGTTCTTCTTTTTCCAGCGGAGCACCTGCATCGCCTTCTTCACAACATCCGCCTTTGCATTTGGAAAGATCGCAAACGAACTGTTCTTCTGCAATGTCATCACTAACTAAAACATGGTCTATTGCTAACATGAAAAGATTGAATTATTTCAGCGAAGATAACCTGAAACGAAGAGTTAACCTTTAGTAAAAACAATTTATTTAAGGCCGCGGCGTAACCTTCTTGTAGGTGAGCCGTAATGATGATTAGCCGGTGCATTCTTGCACGAAGGTTTGCTTTTAAGCCGTTATGCAGCAATGTATAGCGGCTTCTTATTTCCAGTGAAAGGTTTGAATAAGGTGCTTCACATCTTCCAGTAAAAAACGGTTTACTATAGCAAGAGAGTCTTCATTGGGTGTGGCATCGAAATAAAGTGCACCTCTTAGAAAATGATGTACAGAGTCTGTTAAAAAGAACTGGTTGGCGGTGGCCACATCTCCCCCTACTTTAAAAAAAACGCCGTGAATATTGTTCGGGGTAACAAATAAAGAATCGTCTATTGAATAGGCTTTGGCAGAATGTTTATTAGTCAGTGTAAAAGCATCGTTCACCAGCTTATCCAGTTTGTTTTTACCTATCTCCTTGTAACTTACATATACACGACCGTTGAATTGCGGAAAATTGATGTTGATCCACCATGGATTTTCCGTGGCTTCGCCGAAGAATACAGAATCCTTTACCACATTGGCATACACGGGATATTCAAATGTGTAGGGGTATCCCGGCTGATTGAACAACTTGTATTTTTTTTCAGGGAAATTGATTTTAAAATATCCTTTCGGTTTTGGGGTATAGCCGCTGTTGCATGATAATGATCCAATGCAAAGCATTGTTGCCAGTGCGATGGAACAGATGTAAGCTAAAGCGCTTTTGGATAATGTATTTTGTGGGAATAGCTTCTTCATGGCGCTTGTTGCCTCACTTGCTGCCGGGTTATTCTTCACTCAATTGTGGCTTAATGGTGACTTTAATTTTATTGATACGGGTACGTTCCGCTTCGAGTACGGTAAATTCAAAATCGCCACAAGGGATTATCTGGCTTGTTGTTGGAATTTCGCCTGCTATTTCCAGTACCAAACCGGCTAAAGAGTCGCTTTCTCCTTTTACTGCATCGAATGTATCAGAAGGTAATTGCATTACTTTACATACATCGTTAATCATCATCCTGCCTTCAAAAACATAGTTATTATCATCCAGCTTTTTGTAGGCACTTTCCTCATCATCAAATTCATCTTTAATATCGCCGATCACTTCTTCTAAAATATCTTCCAGTGTAACAATGCCGCTTGTTCCGCCAAATTCATCCACAACAACAGCAAAGTGAATTCTTTTACTTTGAAATTCTTTTAGCAGGTCTTCAATTAATTTTTGTTCGTGTACAAAGTAAGGAGGCCTTATTAATGAATGCCAGTTAAATGTAGCCGACTCATTCAGGTAAGGCATCAGGTCTTTGGTATGTAATAATCCCACCACTTCATCAAGGTCTTCCTTGTACACCGGGATGCGGCTGTAGTGCAGTTCGGCAACGCTTTTCAGCACTTCGTCAAAAGGCGTGTCGTGTTCGAGTCCATGCACGTCGAGCCTTGCTTTCATAATTTGCTTTACGGTAATGTTGCCAAATTTGAGAATACCTTTTAAGATGTTCTTTTCATTTTCATTAGAACCTGTATCGGTAATGTCAATAGCGTGGTATAGCTCTTCATTGGTAATAGTGCCGTTGCTTTTTTTGTTGGCAAGTGAACGTTCAATGATGTCGCTGTATTTTACCAGGCCGGCACTCATTTTTCTAAAGGCGTAATGTAAAAATTCTACCAGCGGGGCCACATCTTTTGCAAAGCGGATATTGTTTTGTGTAGCCAGCACTTTGGGCATTACTTCACCCACCAGTAACAATACAAATGTTACGGCAACTACTTTAATAAGAAATTCTACCCATTCGAATGAAGACGTGAAATTAAATAGCTGATCTATCAGCACATTTGAAATAATAATGATGGCAATGTTGATAAAACTGTTGGCTATGAGCAGTGACCCTAATAAGGTTTTTGGATCTTCCAGCAGTGTAACGATGCGTTTATAGTTGTGTTGCTGTTTTGTTTTCAGCAGATTAATGTCCTTATAAGTCATGGAAAAGAACGCAACTTCTGCGCCACTCACCATAAAGGAAATGAACAAAAGGCAAAGCAATAGAACGATCAGTACTGTGGTACCTTGCGTATTGATGGAGGCGAGATACAATGTTATGAACGAAACCGAGTGATAATCCAAGGTTGACTGTTTTATTGAACGATAGTTGTATTGCAAAAGGCCGATGTAACAGATCGGCCTGTAGGCTTAGCAAAAATATTCTTTTTAGAATACCATTGTATATTATTAAAATGGTAAACTTTCACCAGGATCTACCAATGGTGGCACATCATCACCTCCGTAACCTTCCATAGTATCATGCGGACCAGCCGGTGCATGTCCTTCGCCCCGTTTATCCAGCATGATCAGGTTATCGCCAACAACCTCGGTAGCAAACTTTTTGTTACCCTCTTTATCTTCCCAACTGCGGGTTCGCAAACGCCCTTCCACATAAATTAAGCTTCCTTTATGCAGGTATTTTTGGGCCAGTTCTGCCAGTCCACGCCATAAAACAACAGTATGCCATTCTGTTTGAGAAACCAGCTTGCCGCTTCTGTCTTTGTATGTTTCAGTGGTGGCTAACGGAAATTTGGCAACGCCAATATTTCCTTCCAGGTATTGTACATCTGGGTCTTTCCCTAAATTGCCGATCAGCATTACTCTATTTACGCCTCTCATATGCTTAAATTTTAGGTCATCTGAAGTTTACTCAGTCTTAAAGTTAGTTTTTTTTACACAATAAAAGAAGTATGTAAATTTTTTTTAAGCCGGCTGTTGTAACCTTAATCGGGCTTGGGTTGTGTCACTCACTTGTACGTCCAAATCCTTATTCGGCTTTTTATTTTGGGCGGTAGAACGTCTATGGCCATTAAACACAGTGCAGATAAGTGTTTAGGGGCTACCGTATAGATACATCCGGCTTCACTAAAACCATTCATCGTAAGATGCGTTTTCCATCTGGTACAACTGAATCCAGACATTATGGAGGGTGCCGTAACTATATCAAGTTATGCTTTAATGTATGCTTATAAAACAAATGGGTTTTATAGTTTAAAGAGCGTTAGTGTGTGGTTGCCATTCCGCTAATGGGATTATCTCATAAGTACAAAAGTGCCTGATATAATCAATGCTGCACCGATAAGAACTTTTGGCGTAATGGGCTCATTTAATATGATATAGGATAAAAGGAATGTAATAAGAATGCTGCCTTTGTCAATTGAAGAAAGAATGGTAAGGTTGGCGGTTTTCATGGCTTTGAAAAAGAATATCCAATACACGGCAGTACTTATGCCTGCAAGTATAAACCATGTCAACGCTTTTTGAGGTACAGATTTAAAGTCTTTCAATCCTCCCGCCATAACTGCGTTGACCAGTACGATCAAAAATAAAATACCTGTTCGTATTACCAGTGCAGCATGTTCATTGGCTTGCCTCATTCCCATTTTGGAAAATACTAATGCTGCGCCGCCTGTTAGGGTAGAGAGGAGAATATAGATCATCCAGGGTTGCATAGAGAGAAAGGTTTGAACAAATATATTTCTACGCTTTGGTTTTTTGAAAGTAGGGCAATACTGGAAAATGATGATTGTATGACAATTGCCTTACGAATGCTGATGAAAATCATATTTCAGCTTTCAGCCGGAAATAGTTTTGCAGGAAAGATAGCACCATGCAGGTAAGTATAGATTTATTGCAGAAATACAATGTTCCCGTTCCGCGTTATACAAGTTATCCCACCGTTCCTGTTTGGAAAGATGGAATTGACATAACCCAATGGAAAAGCCTTGTACAGCAGCGTTTTCAACAAACAAATAATGTGGATGGTATAAGCCTTTATATTCATCTTCCCTTTTGCGAATCTCTTTGTACCTACTGTGGCTGCAATAAAAAAATAACTACCAATCATAGTGTGGAAGAAGAGTACATGCAGGCATTGATTAAAGAATGGCAACTCTATCTGCAACTTTTCTCCGAAAAGCCTGTGGTTCGTGAGTTACACCTGGGGGGTGGAACGCCAACATTTTTCTCTCCTGCCAATTTGCAACGTTTGTTGCATGCAATTCTGAAAGGTGCAGTTATTCATCCGCAACACCAGTTCAGTTTTGAGGGGCATCCGAACAATACTACAAAAGACCACCTGAAAGCTTTGTACGATCTGGGTTTCAGAAGAGTAAGCTATGGTGTACAGGATCATGATCCCGAAGTTCAACGTATTATTAACCGTATCCAGCCTTTTGAAAATGTACAAAGGGCTGTAGAAGATGCCAGGGCCGTTGGATACCAGTCTGTAAATGTGGACCTGATCTACGGCTTACCCTTACAAACGATAGAGAGGATGCAAAATACCATTCGTCAAACCATTCAGTTACAACCCGATCGTATTGCTTTTTACAGTTATGCTCATGTGCCGTGGACAAGCCGGGGCCAGCGTTTATTTGATGAAAATGATCTTCCTTCTACTTCTGTAAAAATGCAATTGTATCGCTTGGGTAAAGAATTATTCACCAGGAATGGATATGTTGATATTGGTATGGATCACTTTGCATTGCCTGAAGATGAGTTGTATAAGGCAAGAGAAGAAGGCTGGCTGTATCGCAATTTTATGGGATATACTACGCAGCGAACAGGTATGCTGATCGGCTTGGGTGTTTCGAGTATCAGTGATGCCGGTATCGGCTTTGCACAAAATCATAAAACCATTCATGAATATTATGAAGTGGTAGCTAACGGCGAGTTACCTGTTACAAAGGGCTATTTTTTAAATGAGGAAGACAGTGCTTTCCGAAGATACATTCTGGATGTGAGTTGCAATGGTAAAACTGATTTTAAAGAAGAGCATAGTGAACTTTTAAGAGTCTATACATTCCCTGAACTGGAGAAGTTGGAAGCCGATGGTCTTGTAGAATGGGATTCAACCGGTATAGATATTACGCCCTTGGGCCGCCACTTTATTCGAAACATCTGCAAGGCTTTTGATCTTCATTTACTACGCAATGAAAATGCATCGGCCAAACCAATGTTCAGCAAAGCGATTTAGTAAACTATTTTTTAGTGCGGATATTTTTGTAAACCTTTATTGCACTCATCAGCAGGGCAATAAATAAAATCAATCCTACCAATCCCCAAACAAGGCTGATACTTTGTTTCACTACAACAAGCATAATGATGGCGATCAGGAATATGGTAGCTACTTCATTCCATATTCTTAACTGCTGCGAACTGTATTTAAAAATACCCCGCATTTCCTGTTTGAATATAAAATGGATGGTATGATGATATACATAAAGGAACACAACAAAGATCAGTTTGATGAGTAGCCACCTTCCATCAGGAGTGAAAACAATATTGCTCCATCCACCCTGAAAAAGAACTGTTGTTCCAAAGATGAGTGTTAAAATAGCAGATGGCCAGGTAATACCATACCACAAGCGTTTCATCATCACCGAAAATTGATCCCTCAACACAATTTTTACAGCCTCTTCCTTTTCATTTGCCTCCGTATTGTAGATAAACAATCTTGGCATATAGAAAAGACCGGCGAACCAGGTTACAACAAATATGATGTGAAGGGCTTTAAGGTATAGATACATAGCAGTTACACTGTTTGCAGGGTTAGTTCTTTTTGAATAAGGTCTTGGATCGCATTCACCCACAAAGGATGCGTATTCAGGCAGGGGATCATGGTAAATGATTCTCCTCCTGCATGTAAAAATATCTCTTTTCCTTCTTCTGCAATTTCTTCCAATGTTTCCAGGCAATCACTTACAAAAGCAGGACAGGCGATCAATAATTTCTTAACACCTTCTTTGGGTAATTCTGCTAAACGCTGTGCAGTGTAGGGCGTTAACCATTTATCTCTTCCAAGTCTCGACTGAAAGGTTTGTTCTACTTTTTCTGAGGGTAATCCCAATGTTTTTTGTACCAGTTGCGTGGTAACAAAAGTTTGGTGGCGGTAACATTGTTCATGGGCCGGGGAAGGTTTGTTACAGCAATCTTCTACCTGCAAACAGTGGCATTTAGTAATATCCCCTTTTTTAATATGTCTTTCGGGTACACCATGATAGCTGAACAGGAGTTTATCGAATGGCTGATCGAGATAAGGCCTGATGCTTTCCGTTAAAGCATGAATATAGGAAGCGTCATCATAATAAGGCGGTATTGTGGTAAGCTTGAAAGGATAGTTGTGCATTTTGTGAATCAACTGAGCATACTCTACCGCTGTTTCGTAACTGCTCATGGCGTAATGCGGGTAAAGCGGGAACAAGATTACTTCCTGTAAAGAAGGATACTCATTTTTTAATTTGTTGAATGCTTCGGATGGTGATGGTGTTCCATAACGCATACATATTTCAATAGGATCGGTGGTAACCTGTTGAAGTGCTTGCTGTAATTGTTTGGTTAGTACTATCAAAGGAGATCCTTCTTTGGTCCAGATAGATTTATAAGCTGCTGCGGATTTGGGTGAACGGAAAGGAACGATGATCCCTCTTACCAGTAAGGAACGAACAAGATAGGGAATGTCAATTACCTTTTCGTCCATTAAAAATTCATTCAGATATTTCCTAACGTCTTTTACTTCTGTCGAATCCGGGGAGCCAAGGTTCATCAATAAAATGGCTTTGGTAGCAGTTGATATCATAATCTTTAAATATTACAAATGTAATCTACAAATGATTGGGAGGATTGTTCTCCCGGCTTTTTATAACTAAAAGCAACTGATTTTTTTACACTTACGTTACAAATCATTCATCAGGAATACCATGTAGGGTAAATATGACAAACAAATGACAGACACGTGACGGATATCATAAATTTCGGCAAACCAGTCCGGCTATTTTTGCGTTCATATACAGAGAGTCAAAAAGCCATGAATAGCAACCAGTTTCATATCGTTGGGATTAACTACAAAAAAACAGATGCGGCAATCAGGGGTCAGTTTGCGGTTGGCAATGAGCAATATGCAGTTTTACTGGAGAAAGCAAAAGACCTCGGCATTAAGGAACTCTTTGTATTAAGTACTTGCAACAGAACGGAAATTTATGGATTAGCCCCCGCTACCGTTTTAATTAATCTTTTATGTGAGCAAACTGCCGGGGAAAAAGATCTATTTCAACAGTTATGTTACATTAAACAAGGTGATGAAGCCATACAACATATTTTTTCAGTAGGTGCCGGTTTGGATTCCCAGATACTGGGTGATTATGAGATCGTGGGACAAATGAAACTGGCGGTGAAGTTTGCAAAAGAAAAGGGTTGTATCGGTGCATTTATGGAGCGATTGTTTAATACCGTATTACAATCATCAAAAAGTATTAAAAATCAAACTGCATTAAGTGGAGGCACCGTTTCGGTAGCCTTCGCAGCCATTCAGTACTTAAGGGAAAATGTGCAGGCGCTGAATACCAAGAAAACTGTGGTGATCGGTATTGGGAAGATCGGAAGAAATACCTGCAAAAATTTAGTGGATTACATTGGTGCAGATTTTACTGTGATGAACAGAACGGATGAAAAAGCAGAAGAACTGGCGCAGGAACTTAATGTTGCATTTGCTCCCTACGATAACTTAAATGAGCAGGTTGAGAAAGCTGACATCGTAATTGTAGCTACCAATTCTGAAACCCCTATTATCTATAAACAGCAATTGCTGAACAGCAATGCGAAAGTGTTGATAGACCTTTCCATTCCGAATAATATTGATCCTCGTACAAGTGAGCTGGCACACATTGATCTTGTAAATGTAGATGATCTATCAAAGATCAATGATGCAACGCTCCAGAAAAGAATGGCAGAAGTGCCTAAGGCCAAAACCATCATCAATGAGCATATAGGTGATTTCAATGAATGGCTCCAAACCCGTAAACATGCCCCTGTATTAAAAGCCATCAAGCAAAAGCTGAACGATATGCAGCATTGCGAGTTGTTTTTATCTTCCTTTAGTGGTACAGCTTACGTGGTTAATAAAGATGCCATCCAGAAAACGGTTACAACAACTGCTGTTAAAATGCGTAGCAGCAACCAACCCGGTTGTAATTTTATCGAAGCAATCAACGATTTCATCAACGTTAGCATAAACTAAACATTTGCAAATTCGTTTGCATATGCAATAGCAGTATCTTTCACTTTTATCAGTCAATCATTTCATGAGTAAAAAACTGAAAATCGGCACACGGGAAAGTCAATTAGCGTTATGGCAGGCCCAGTGGGTACAAGATGGGTTAGCAAAAGCAGGAATAGAAAGTGAACTGGTGCTGATCAAAAGCGATGGTGATATTGATCTTGTTACTCCTTTATATGCATTGGGCGTTCAGGGTGTTTTTACAAAAACGTTAGATGCAGCTTTATTATCCGGTAAAATTGATATTGCTGTTCACTCTATGAAAGATGTGCCTACGCAGTTGGCGCAGGGCATTGCGCAGGCTGCCGTGTTGAAAAGAGCGAGTTATAAAGACCTGTTTGTTTGTAAAAATGTACAAAATCAAGAAGGACTGAATGCTGCAGGATTGGCCATCGCTACCAGCAGTATTCGCAGAAAGGCACAATGGTTACATCGTTATCCTTCTCATACAATAGAAAACCTTCGGGGCAATGTGAATACAAGATTGCGTAAAGTGGCGGAGAGCAACTGGGCCGGAGCTATCTTTGCAGCTGCCGGTTTAGAAAGGATCAATCTTCGTCCGGAGCAGGCAATAGAATTAGATTGGATGTTGCCTGCTCCTGCACAGGGTGCCGTAATGGTCGTTTGCAAAGAAGAAGATGTTGAAACGAAGAAAATGTGCAGCGTATTGCATGATGAACCTACGGCGATATGTGTACAGGAAGAAAGAGATTTTCTAAAAACATTGATGGGCGGATGCTCTACACCTATCAGTGCACTGGCGGAAATAAAAACCGGAATGCTTCATTTCAAAGGGAATATTTTTTCTTTGGATGGAAAGCAAAAACTGGAAATTGAAAAGCAAATTCCGCTTGCTGAAGCCATGAGTGTAGGAACGAATGCCGCTAACGAATTATTGAATAAAGGGGCAAGAGAATTAACAGAACAAATAAGAAATGCTGCAAGATAAGATCCATATACTGTGTACACGTTCTATAGATCAGAAACTGCTGAACCATGCAGCACTGATGGGGGTGGACATAGATACGCTTTCCTACATAGAAACGATGCCTATCGTATCTGAAGAATTAAAGCAGAAAATTCAAAGTTTAGCAATTGAAAATAATACGGTGGTATTCACCAGTATGAATGCTGTTACGGCAGTAATCGGTCATTTGCGGAGCATTCCCCAATGGAATGTATTTTCTATGGGAGGTGTTACCAAAGAACTGGTATTGCAGTATTTTGGTGAAAAAGCTTTATCTGGTTCTGCTAAAAATGCAACTGCTTTGTGTGAAAGGATTATTGAGACGGGTAAAGTGAACAAGGTTATTTTCTTTTGTGGCGATCAGCGGTTAGATGAATTGCCCGAAACACTCGAAGCTAATGGTATTGAGGTAGAGGAATATGCAGTGTACACTACCGAACAAACACCTCATGAAACGCAAAAGAATTATGATGGTATTTTGTTTTTTAGTCCAAGTGCCGTTCATAGTTTCTTTTCTGTGAATACAGTAGCCACCGATGTGGTATTTTTTGCTATTGGCAAAACAACAGCAGCTACTATTAAAACCTATGTAAATAATACGGTGGTAACCAGTGAATGGCCGGGTAAAGAGCAAATGGTTGAGCTGGCCATCAACTATTTTACTTCCATCAAACAATCATAAATGAGTGTACTGAAGAACGATCTTTTATTAAGAACATTACGCGGAGAAAAAACAGAAAGAACGCCTGTGTGGATGATGCGCCAGGCAGGTAGGTATTTACCTGAATACAGGGTGTTAAGAGAGAAATACGGCTTCTTTGAACGTTGCCAAACACCAGAGCTGGCTTGCGAGATCACGATTCAGCCCGTGGATATTGTGGGTGTAGATGCTGCTATTTTATTTTCAGATATTTTGGTTGTGCCGCAAGCGATGGGTTTGGAAGTGCAGCTCATTGAAAGTAAAGGACCGGTATTGCCCGATCCTATCAAAACAAGTAATGATCTTACCCGTGTTCGTGTGCCCGATGTACAGGAAACGTTGGGTTATGTTTTTGATGCCATTAAACTCATCAAACAAGAACTGAATGACCGTGTGCCTTTGATCGGTTTTGCGGGTGCTCCATGGACCTTGCTCTGTTACATGGTGCAGGGTAAAGGCAGTAAAACTTTTGATGAAGCAAAAGCTTTTTGTTACACACAACCTGAATTAGCGCATCAACTTTTACAAATGATCACGGATACCACCATTGCTTATTTAAAAGCGCAGGTGGCGGCAGGTGCCGATACGGTACAAATATTTGATAGCTGGGGCGGATTATTAAGCAAAGACGATTTTGAAAATATCTCATTGAAATATATCAGGCAAATTGTTGCGGCTTTGAAAGATGAAGTGCCTGTGATCATATTTGCCAAAGGTGCCTGGTATGCCCTGGAAGAAATGGCTGCAACAGGTGCGGCGGGTTTGGGTATCGACTGGTGCATCACGCCACAAATGGCGAGACAGTTTGCAGGAACAAATGTAACCTTACAGGGTAATTTCGATCCGGCTAAATTATTATCACCTATACCAGTCATCGAAAGAGAGGTGAAACAAATGCTGAAGGCTTTCGGGCCTTCTCATCATGTGGCCAATTTGGGTCATGGCATCTTACCTAATATTCCGGTTGATCACGCAAAAGCATTCGTAAACACAGTGAAAGAATACAGCCATCAATAAGTTGTAGTATGAGTGAAATAGCGAATCATACAACTGAAAAAAAGATATTCCGGGAAGAATGGATCGATTTTATCCATGATCTTCAAAACCGCATCTGTACTGCATTAGAAGCTGTTGATGGTAAAGCAAAGTTTGTGGAAGAACAGTGGCAACGTGCTGAAGGTGGCGGTGGTAAAACAAGGGTGATCGCTAATGGTGCTGTGTTTGAGAAAGGGGGAGTAAACACTTCCGTTGTATTTGGTGAGGTTACCGATACCATGCGTAAACAGTTGCAGATCAACGGTGAAAAATGGTTTGCCTGTGGTTTGAGTTTGGTGATACATCCCAACAATCCGTTTGTGCCAACTGTTCATTGCAATTACCGCTATTTTGAGTTGTATGAAAATGATGCAGTGATCGACAGGTGGTTTGGCGGTGGAACAGATCTTACGCCTTACTATTTGATGGAGGAAGATGCGATCCATTTTCATCGAACCTATAAAAATGTGTGTGATCAGTTCGATCCATCCTTCTATATCTCGTTCAAAAAAATATGTGATGATTATTTCGTTAACAAGCATCGCAACAACGAAAGAAGAGGCATCGGCGGCATCTTCTACGATCATCAAAAGCCGGATGAAAAAAAGGATCTACAATTCTGGTTTGATTTTGGAAAAGCCTGTGGCAATGCGTTCATCGATGCGTATATTCCTATCGTAGAAAAAAGAAAAAATACACAGTACAGCAACCAGCATAAATATTGGCAGGAAATAAGAAGAGGCAGGTATGTTGAATTTAACCTGATACACGATCGGGGTACGATTTTCGGATTGAAAACAAATGGCAGAACGGAAAGTATTTTAATGAGCTTGCCACCTACGGTTCGGTTCGAATATAATTATGAACCGCTGCAAGGCTCACCTGAAGCGGATTTGCTGGACGCCTGTTTGCATCCAAGAGAATGGATTAAAAAAGAAGAAATACAGATCGATCCGATCGAATGGGCAAAACGTGCCAATAGTTGCTGATGTATTTTTTGATTGTTTACTTTTTACTTTTTGAATATGTATTTGCAAAGACGTAACAGGATATTGAGAAAAAATGCTGCCATCAGAAGTATGGTGGCTGAAACCATTCTTACTCCGGCCGATTTTATCGCCCCTTTATTTATTGATGAAGGGACCGACGTAAAAACAGAGATCGTTTCTATGCCCGGCTATTTTCGTAATAGCCTTGATATTACGGTGAAAGAAGTGAAAGCGTTATACAGCATGGGTATTAAAAGTGTATTGCTTTTTGTGAAAGCGAAAGATGAAACAAAAGACAATACCGGTAAAGAAGCCTGGAACCCGGATGGGTTGATGCAACGTAGCATTAAAGCCATTAAAGATGCCGTGCCGGAAATGGTCGTGATGACAGATGTTGCCTTAGACCCTTATTCCATTTACGGGCATGATGGCATTGTGAAGGATGGTGAAATTGTAAATGATGAAACAGTGGAAGCCTTGGTGCGTATGAGTTTGAGTCATGCTCAGGCCGGCTGCGATTTTGTAGCACCCAGTGATATGATGGATGGAAGGATAGCCGCCATTCGTGAAGTGCTGGAGCAGAATAATTTTACTAAAGTGGGTATCATGAGCTATAGTGCCAAATATGCGTCTTGTTTTTATGGCCCCTTCCGTGATGCATTAGACAGCGCTCCCGGGTTCGGTGATAAAAAAACATACCAAATGGACTATGCCAATCGCACTGAAGCCATCAAGGAAACATTGATGGATGTGGAAGAAGGTGCTGATATTGTAATGGTAAAACCCGCTATGGCTTATTTGGATATCATCCGTGAAATAAAAAATGCAGTTGATCTTCCTGTAAGTGCATATCATGTAAGTGGCGAATATGCCATGATCAAAGCTGCTGCTAAAATGGGTTGGCTCAATGAAGAGAAAGCAATTGTTGAAAGCCTTACTTCCATTAAGAGAGCAGGTGCAGATCTCATTGCTACCTACTTTGCTAAAGATGCCGTGCAACTGATTTCTTAACCCTTAATCATTCACATATGTTTATCATCGAATTAACTTACAATGTAGCTGCTGATGAAATAGATAAGCAACTAGTTCCACACATGGAGTATCTTGATAAGTATTACCAGTCTGGTCATTTTCTGGCTTCAGGCAGGCAGGAGCCACGAACCGGCGGTATCATACTGGCAAAGGCTTCCAGCAAAAAAAGAATAGAAGAGATCGTAGCGGAAGATCCTTTCTATCAAAATAAGTTAGCCAATTACCGCATCATAGAATTTAAGGCTACCAAGAATACAAAAGAGTATAAGGCATTTGTAGGGGAAGATTAGTAGGTAATCAACTGCAGTTCTTCGTAGCAGCATTTGTTGCGTCGCACACTTGTACTTTTTTAACCATGGCATCATTCTTAATTTTTTGAAGTAACACAATATGAATATCAAAACCAGCCAGCAATTATTCGATAGAGCACAGCAATCAATCCCGGGTGGAGTGAATTCTCCTGTTCGTGCATTCAAAAGTGTAGGCGGCACGCCTATTTTTATGCAGCATGCAAAGGGTGCCTATTTATATGATGTGGATGGAAACGAGTACATCGATTATATCGCATCATGGGGACCAATGATCCTTGGTCATGCCTACGATCCGGTAATTAAAGCGATCCAGGATCAAGCCGTGTATTCTACCTCTTATGGAGCGCCAACTGAGTTGGAAATTAAAATGGCTGAACTGATAAAGAGTATGGCTCCAAATGTTGATCTTATCCGAATGGTGAGCAGCGGAACGGAAGCCTGTATGAGTGCCATTCGTGTTGCCCGTGGTTATACGAAGCGAAATAAGATCATCAAATTTGAGGGTTGCTATCACGGTCATGCTGATTCATTCCTTGTAAAAGCCGGAAGTGGTGTGGCTACGTTCAATATTCAAAATGTTCCCGGTGTAACGAGTGGTGTGAGTAATGATACGCTGACTTGTGCTTACAACGATATTGTAGCTGTTGAAAGATTAGTGGCGCAATACAAAAATGAGATCGCAGCGATCATTGTTGAGCCGGTAGCAGGTAACATGGGTTGTATTTTACCTAAGCTGAGTTTCCTGGGTGGTCTTCGTAAGATATGCGATGCTGAAAATATTGTATTGATCTTCGACGAAGTAATGACCGGCTTTAGATTAGCGCCGGGCGGTGCCCAGCAAAAATTAGGTATTGATGCCGACCTCGTAACTTATGGTAAAGTGATCGGTGCCGGTATGCCTGTGGGTGCTTTTGGTGGTAAGAAACATATTATGGAAGTGGTGGCTCCTTTGGGTAATGTGTACCAGGCCGGTACTTTAAGTGGTAACCCTATTGCGATGATCGCGGGTTATACATTGCTTTCTATTTTGAAAAAGCAACCAAATTTGTATACAGAGTTGGAAGAAAAAACCATTTACCTGAAAAATGGGTTGGATGAAGTGCTGAGAGCTTCAGGTACGGCTTACAAGATCAATCAACTCGGTTCTATGATCAGTGTTCATTTTAGTAACCATGAAGTAACTGATTTTGCTTCTGCTGCTGAAGCGAATATCGACCTGTTTAAAAAGTATTTCCATGCGATGCTGAAACGTGGTATTTATCTTCCTCCTTCGGCATTTGAAAGCTGGTTCTTAAATAATGCATTGACGAAAGAGGATTTGGATAAAACGATCAAGGCAACCGCAGAGAGTTTACAGGAGATTTTAAAATAATAAGCTTGAAAATGAAAGTGGGGGCACTCTTACAAGAGTGCCCCCACTTTTTATAAATGAAGTCATTTATTTCAACAGGTCACAAGGTTTTAAACCTGTATGTTTTTTGAAAGCTGCCGAGAAATGTGAAATGGAAGAGTAACCCAATAAGGCCGAAACATCTGTTACACTCAATCCTTTTTCGTACAACAGGTATTTAGCATGTTCCATTCTTTGTTGCTGATAAAAATCGAAAATAGTTGTGCCAAATACTTCTTTAAATCCTTTTTTTAGATAACATTCGTTCATGGCCACTTTACGGCTCAATTCCTTGATTGTGATTGGATCGCCGATATGCTGCAATAAAATTTCCCTTGCCTGGTAAATTTGTTCTTTGCCTCTCTCATCTGCCAAAAATTTGCAGGTAAAGCCTTCTTCTTTTTCATCTACCAAACAATCTAAACTGTATAACAACAGTTCATGAATCTTGGCGTTTACAAAAATATTTTCCAATGCACCGCTGTAACTGTGGTTCAGCAAAGCATCCAGTACATTTCTTTTCTTATTGCAAAGCGGAAAAACTTTGGTAAAAGCATTGGGATGTTTAAATGCCAGCACTTCATCTTTTCTATTGCTCAGTTTTACATTGTGGGTAAACTGGTGCAGGAAAGTAGAGGTGAAGTGAAAAACAAATACATCCACCGTTCTATGCTGTCCACTACAGTTATTAGTAGGTAACTGTCCGCAATGCACACAAACCTTGTCTTCACAATAACGGTTACCGGTGGTGCAATAGCGAAGCTCCAAGAAATTATTATGAGGCTTCTTTTCGTCGTAGTGATACACCATCATCCCGGTATCCTCGGCCACCCAGGGGTGTTGGGCATAGTAGCGACGGATATCGTATTGAACGGAACCGGGAATGTTCTGTTGTTTTTCATACAGAAGGTCCATAGTTGGTTCTATACCGCCGTTACGGAATGCTGTTTTTAATATGTCTAATGCTTGTATCATTTGTATATGCAAAAATAATGTACCAACACCGAATATCCAAGTCATGGAATTGTAAAGAATTGCCCAGCCATGTTCTGAACGTTGAAGAGTGCGACGCAACAGGTGTTGAAAAGCGATTTGCAATTGGGTTCAAAAGCAATTTTTTAGGTGGAAAAATAGGTGGGTAAGAAACCGTTTTAGCGCCTTATTTTCATTATCTTCGTCCGCTTTCAAAAATTAATCAAACACAGTCCAGATAAGAATTTTATGAGCGAAGAACAATTGAATCAGGCCGAGCAGGAAAACAAGAGTTATGGTGCTGATAGTATTCAGGTTTTAGAGGGGTTGGAAGCCGTACGTAAACGCCCTGCCATGTATATTGGTGATATAGGGGTTAAGGGTTTGCACCACCTGGTGTATGAAGTGGTTGATAACTCCATTGATGAGGCGCTGGCGGGCTACTGTAAAAACATTACCGTTACCATTCATGAAGATAATTCTATCAGTGTGCAGGATGATGGCCGTGGTATTCCTACCGCTATGCACTCCAAAGAAAAACGCAGTGCACTGGAAGTGGTAATGACCGTGTTGCACGCCGGTGGTAAGTTTGATAAAGGCTCGTATAAAGTATCCGGCGGTTTGCACGGTGTGGGTGTGAGTTGCGTGAACGCCTTAAGTACCAAATTGCTGGTAACCGTAGAGCGTGAAGGCAAAATATTTGAGCAGGAGTACAGAACCGGCATTCCGCAATACGCCGTCCGTGAGATTGGCACTAGTGATAAAACCGGCACCCGTGTTCATTTCTGGCCTGATGGTAGTATCTTTCAAACAACCGTTTACACGAAAGATATTTTAGAAGGAAGGTTAAGGGAACTGGCTTACCTGAACAGGAGAATTTCCATTACGCTGAATGATCTGCGTGAAAAATATGAAGATGGTTCTTGCTATAGCAAAATTTTTTACAGCGAAGGAGGTATTGTTGAGTTTGTAGAAATGCTCGACCAGGCCAGTAACAGAACACCGCTCATCTCCAAAACACTCTATTTTGAAGGATTGGATGAAGCTACCAATGTGGCCGTAGAGGTAGCCATGACTTACAACGACGATTTTAAAGAACATATATTCTCCTACGTTAACAATATCAACACTATTGAAGGTGGTACGCATGTGAGTGGTTTCCGTACGGCATTAACACGTGTGTTTAAATCTTATGGAGATAAGGAAGGCTTATTTGAAAAAGCCAAAGTAGAAGTAGAGGGAGATGATTTCCGTGAAGGATTGAGTGCTATTGTTTCTGTTAAAGTTCCTGAACCTCAGTTCGAAGGGCAAACAAAAACCAAGCTGGGCAACAGCGAGGTGAGTGGTATTGTACAAACTACTGTTTCCAAGGCTTTACAGGCTTACCTTGAAGAAAATCCCAAAGAAAGTAAGAACGTTATCTCTAAAATAATACTGGCAGCGCAGGCTCGTGTGGCTGCTAAGAAGGCAAGGGAATTGGTGCAGCGTAAAACTGTGTTGAGCGGTGGTGGCTTACCGGGTAAACTGGCCGATTGCAGTGAAAGAGATGCTGAAAAATGCGAACTCTACCTGGTAGAGGGTGATTCAGCCGGTGGTACTGCCAAGCAGGGTAGGGACAGGAGCTTTCAGGCCATTCTTCCGTTGAGGGGTAAAATCCTGAACGTGGAAAAAGCGATGGAGCATAAGATCTACGAGAACGAAGAAATCAGAAATATGTACACCGCTTTAGGCGTTACAGTTGGTACGCCGGAAGATCCTAAAGCGCTGAACCTTGCCAAACTGCGTTATCATAAGCTGATCATCATGACCGATGCCGATGTGGATGGAAGCCATATTGCTACGCTGATCCTCACTTTCATTTTCCGTTATATGAAAGAAATGGTAGAACAGGGTTATGTATACCTCGCCCAGCCGCCATTGTATCTCGTTAAGAAAGGAAAGGAACAGGCATATGCGTATAACGAAGAGCAAAGAAAATTCCTGATAGAAAAACTGGGTGCCGGAAAAGAAGACAGCGTTACCATCCAGCGATACAAAGGTTTGGGTGAAATGAATGCTGAGCAGTTGTGGGAAACTACCATGGACCCTGCCCGAAGAACATTGAAGCAGGTAACCATTGAAAGTGCTGCCGAGGCAGACCGTATATTCAGCATGCTGATGGGGGATGAAGTGGCCCCACGCCGCGAATTCATTGAAACACATGCCAAATATGCGAAATTGGATGTATAAAAGTTGATACGGGCAGCAGTGCTTTTGGCAGCTTCGTTGCGTCGCAATCCTTTCAGCTGCTGTGCAGATTGGAGCTATGTGGATTAGTTTTTGCTCCTTCTTTTCATTAAAAGGGCGAAAAAACGTAGCTTGTGTAACTAACCAATTAAAAAATTATTAACCGGTTGCCTTGTACACCAATTGTATGGGTAACACAACCTCAGAAATTATGGATACCAGCAAAATGATTAAAGCATATTGTTTAAAAACAAAAGAGAAAAATGTTCCTATGCAAGAAGCAGTGATCACCAAAACAGCAAAGGGTGGTTATATGGCTTCCGGTCACGATGGCAAAGGAAATAAAATGGCAGCTATTTTAAGTGAAGCAAAAGCTTTACAAGCTATTGCGGATGGTGTTGCCAAGAAAGGATTTTAATCAATTATAAAAGAAAGTGTAAGGCGATGCAGCTCTGCTGCATCGCCTTTTTTATGCAATTGCTTTTTGAGTAGCTATAACGCCTTTGTGCATTTGCTGCAAGAATCGCAACATGGCTTCCATATCTTTAATATCATCTACCACCAGTAAAAAGTTTTTGGCCACCTGTTTTAGTCTCGCCTTATTGGTTCCGGTTTGCAGGTATTGCAGGATATTTTTAAACAGGTCTGATTCAAAATACGGCGAATCATTTTTGTTGATGAAATAGCAGCGCATGGTTTCATCTTTCAAACTCATCTTTTCAAAACCCAGATCAACGGCCAGCCAGCGGCAACGAACCGTTGTGAATAGATCTTCCACTTCTTTCGGCATAGGGCCAAAGCGGTCGATCATCTCGGCATGGAATTGCTGTAATGTTTCTTCTTCCTCGCAGTTATCCAGTCGGGTATATAATGAAAGCCTTTCCGTAATACTTTCTACATAAGAATCAGGGATCAGAATTTCCAGGTCGGTATCAATTGTACAATCACTCACATAATCATCTTGTTTGGAAATCTCTTCCTTAAACAACTCTTTGAATGAAGTACGTTTCAGTTCACGAACAGCTTCTTCTAAAATCTTCTGGTACATCTCAAAACCTATCTCTGCCATGAAGCCGCTTTGTTCTCCACCTAATAAATTTCCGGCTCCACGAATATCAAGGTCACGCATCGCAATCTGGAAACCACTGCCCAGGTCGCTGAACTGCTCCAGTGTTTGTAGCCTTTTCCGCGAATCGGTAGGCAAAGTGCTCATAGGCGGCGCCAGCAGATAACAGAAAGCTTTTTTGTTGCTACGGCCTACTCTTCCTCTTAACTGGTGGAGGTCGCTCAAGCCAAAATGATGGGCATTGTTAACGATGATGGTGTTTACGTTGGGTATATCCACGCCGCTCTCTACGATGTTGGTACAAACCAGTACATCGTATTTCTTATCTATAAAATCAAGAATCTTTTCTTCCAATTCATGACCTTCCATTTGGCCGTGGGCAAAAGAAACAGAAAGATCTGGACATAAAGCCTGTATCATTCCACACATTTCGGCTAGGCCATGTACACGGTTGTGGATGAAGAAAACCTGCCCGCCACGTTCCGTTTCGTAATAGATCGCATCCCTGATAAAATCATCATTGAACACATGCACTTCTGTTTGAATGGGCTGCCTGTTGGGCGGCGGTGTATTGATGATACTGAGATCCCTTGCTCCCATCAAACTGAATTGCAGGGTACGTGGAATAGGCGTGGCCGTAAGCGTTAAGCTATCTACATTAGTCTTAAGCAACTTCAATTTCTCTTTGTGGGCAACACCGAATTTCTGTTCCTCGTCAATGATCATAATACCGAGATTTTTGAATTTCACTTCCTTGCCTAACAAGCCATGCGTACCAACGATGATATCTATTTTTCCTTCCTCTAATTTCTTGAGTGTTTCTTTTTTCTCTTTGGCCGATTTGAAGCGATTGATATAATCAACCGTTACCGGGAAATCTTTTAAGCGGTCTTTGAATGTTTTATAATGCTGAAAGGCAAGGATGGTAGTAGGAACCAATACGGCAGCCTGTTTGCCGTCGCAGCAAGATTTGAAAGCAGCACGTATGGCAATCTCTGTTTTTCCAAAACCCACATCCCCACATACCAGTCTGTCCATCGGTGATGGAGATTCCATATCTTTCTTCACATCAGCGGTGGCCTTACTTTGATCAGGCGTATCCTCGTATATAAAACTCGCTTCCAGTTCTGTTTGCATGTAATTGTCCGGCGCATGCTGAAACCCTTGCTGTGCTTTTCTTTGAGCGTATAGCTTAATCAAGTCGAAAGCAATTTCCTTAACCTTGGTCTTGGTTTTTTCTTTTAGTTTATTCCAAACATCACTGCCCAGTTTATTGATCTTGGGTTCAGTGCCATCTTTACCGGTGTACTTAGATATTTTATGAAGCGAGTTAATGTTTACATACAAAATATCACTGTCTTTATAAATGATACGAACAGCTTCCTGCATTCTTCCGTTCACTTCAATTTTCTGTAAACCGCTATACCTGCCTACGCCATGATCAATATGCGTTACGTAATCTCCCGGCTGCAAGTCTCTCAGTGTTTTTAGCGTAAGCGCTTTGTTCTTGTTGTAGGCTTGTTTAACACGATACTTATGGTAACGCTGGAAGATCTGGTGATCAGTATAACAAACCACTTTGAGGTCAGGATCAATAAAGCCTTCATGTATCGAAGTGGCAACAGGAATAAAATTGATCTCCGTATTCAAATCCTTAAAAATAGAATATAAACGCTCCAGTTGTTTAGCCTGATCTGCAAAGATGAAAATGCTGAAACCCTCATCCTCGTGGGTTTTCAGGTCTTTAATTAGTAAGTCGAACTGGCGGTTGAAAGAAGGTTGTGCTTTCGTATTGAATTCAATAACAGATGATCCTGCATCGGTCCAGTGCTGTTTATAGCCGAACTCAACAATATGCCTTTGCTGCATCTGCCTTTGTAAAGTGGCAACGGGTACAAAATCATTCAGCGAAACATCTTTCCAAATTTTGGTTTCATCATCTTCCTCTTCTTCAACTGGTTCTTTTGCAGCTATTGTATTTCTTTCCAGAAATAAGCCCAGGTCTTCTTCCTGCACTTCCATCTTTTCTTTGATCACATCCCAGTCTTTCAACCACACGATCGTGTTTTCCGGAAGAAATTCAAAGAGGGTTACTTTTTCGCCTGTATCGAATTGTGTTTCTACATTCGGGATGATGGAAACCTGTAAAAGCTTGCGTTCGCTCAATTGTGTTTCTGGGTCGAAAATGCGGATACTATCTACTTCATTACCGAATAATTCAACACGATATGGCTTTTCATTTCCAAAAGAATAAATATCAAGAATACCGCCACGCAAAGCGAATTGCCCGGGCTCATACACAAAATCAGTTCGCACAAAACCATACATCACAAACAATTCCATCAGGCTGTTTATGTTGAGGGTATCATTGGTTTTTATGTGGATGATATTGCTGCTTAATGTTTGCGGCAACACCACTTTTTCAAACAATGCCTCGGGGTAGGTGATAATAATTTTTTTGTTGCCTCCGGCAGAAAGCTTAGTAAGCATTTCTGTGCGAAGCATTACGTGAGAGGAATTGAGTAACCTGAAATTTTTCCTGTTCTTGAAGGAAGAAGGAAAATAGAAAAGATCTAATGCCGAGGTGAGATTTTCTACGGTATTGTGAAAATACGCTGCTTCCTCTGCATCATTCAAAACAATCAGGTGGTTCAGGTTTTTAGCACGTTCATGAGCAAATACACTGCTCACCAGAAACTCAGCACTGCTGCCCTGTAAATTTTGTAGGAAGATTTTTTGAGGATCGGCAAAAGAAAGCCTGTCCGCCAACTGAATGAGGCGGGGGTACTGATTGTACTTATCTAACAACGCACTTAAATTCATAACAACGCTGCAAAGATAATGGTAAGCCCAATTTCACTTACTTATTGTATTGTTAGAAATGAAAGTAGAAGGTTTATATGGTTTTATTTGATTCAAAACCATCTGCCTGCTGCTTCTTTTACTTAGTTACTTAACAATGGCGCTGCAGTAGTCCATCATTTTATGGCAAGCATCTTTTTTCAAATAAACTATTTAAAGTAGGAGATATAGGATTGCAAAAGTTGAATAGAAAAATTGTTCGGACTAATAGGTGGCATCTGCATCGGCCTTCAAAATAATCTTGCTCATCATTCCTTTCTTTACTTCAACAGGGGCAATGTTATTTTCGGTATCGTACAGATTGGAGTAGAACTGGTCTTTCAGTTTGATAAAAAGAGAATATTTTCCTTCGGGAAGTTGGATATTAAAATGGCCCGTACTGTCTGATTGGGTGGTGGTAATCAATGCTGTTGCTATGGATTGATAGAATGGTGTTTGACCGATGCGGGTTACGTTATTTAAATTAGTTAAAGCGTAGATGTACACGGTAGTGGTAAATCCTGCCGGAGGTACTGCCGGGGCATTGGGAGCGGGCATCCTGTTTCCGCTGATGCGATAAACAAAACCTTCAATTCCTTGTTTCTGTTCAAAATTTCTTTTCGTTCTCACATGCGAAGATGAACATTGTGCAAAGCCTAATGCAGTTATAAATAAAATTAAAAGATTTCTTTGCATACCGCAATTTACAGGATGAAAGTATCTAAATTAGTAATCTTGACGTATATGTTAAAATGAGAAAACTTCTTAAAGCACTTTATATGGTAAAACGGATTGTTTATTTGAGTTTGATGATGCTGACTTTTGTAAACCTAACCCTTGCTCAGCAAAGAACGAATGTGGCTGCATTGCAGGGGATTTCAAAAAGACTGTCGGATGACTGGTCGGCGAATTACCAAAAAGCAATTGGCCTTGCCAAACAAAACGGATGGGCGCTACGCAGAGAAGCTCCCCACGGCCGTTTGATCGTTTTAAACGGTGTAGATGCTTTGGGCAATCCTAAATATTTAACTACGTTCAACAATACGATTGCTGCTGCAACCACCGGCGCCAATCAATTATGGGCAGGCGGTACCTCTGGTTTAAATCTTTCCGGTTCTTCTGCTGCTGTAAAAGGGAAGCTGGCGATCTGGGATGGTGGAAGTGCTTTAACAACCCATGTAGAGTTTGGATCCAGGATATGGGTGAAAGACAGTGCTTCTGTAAATGACCATGCCACTCATACTTCAGGAACTTTGATAGCGGCGGGTGTAAATCCGATTGCGAAAGGCATGGCATACGGAGCGCAGCAATTAATTGCTTACGATTACACGAATGACCAGGCTGAGATGAGTAATGAAGCTGCCAATCTGTTAATTTCAAACCACTCTTATGGCTATTTAGCAGGATGGGATTATGATGGTACTAACTGGAGCTGGTACGGTGATACTACAATTAACGCATCTAACTCTTACGCTTTCGGTTATTATGATGCCAGTGCACAAACCTATGATAACATTGCTTTCAATGCTCCTTATTATTTGATCGTAATGTCGGCAGGTAATTCAAGAAGTACAACAGGTCCGGCTGTTGGGTCTACTTACTTGTATAATGGCAATACCAATAAGAAAGTATATAGAACCGCTACTATAAGTAATAACCCGGATTATGGTTCTGTAGCCTGGACTCAAACCGCAAAAAATATTCTAAGTGTTGGCGCTGTTCAGGGATTAAGTACAGGTTATTCAAAACCTTCGGATGTTGTGATGAGTTCCTTTAGTTGCTGGGGCCCAACTGATGATGGAAGAATTAAACCGGATGTTGTAGCAGATGGTGTTGCGGTAACTTCCAGCAGTAGCAGCTCTACCACAGCATATGAAACTTTAAGCGGAACTTCTATGGCATCTCCTAATGCTGCAGGCTCTTTGTACCTGTTACAGGAATACTATAACCAACTGCATCCCGGAGTATTTATGCGTTCAGCAACATTGAAAGGATTGGCTATTCATACTGCTGATGAAGCGGGCTCTTATCCCGGGCCTGATTACCAGTTTGGATGGGGATTACTCGATGTATTAAAAGGTTCTAATGTGATTAAGAATTCTGCAGCAGCTGTAAGTGCAGCTGCTAAAACAGATACTATTATCGAGTCTACTTTAAACAATGGTGCTACTTATTCCTTCACTGCAGTTGCTTCAGGTAATGGTGTATTAACGGCAACATTATCATGGACAGATCCGGCTGCTAACCCGATCGCTGAAAGTTTGAGTTATAATAATACCACGCCACGCCTGATTAACGATCTGGATATCAGGATCACAAGCGGCTCTTCCACCTATAAGCCCTGGATACTAACTCCTACAGTGCCTGCTGCCGCTGCTACACATGGAGATAACACTCTGGATAATGTAGAGAAGATACAGGTGGACAGTGTGGTGCCCGGGCAAACCTATGTTATCACTGTATCCCATAAAGGAACATTGCAAAATAATATGCAGGCCTTTTCTTTGATTATGAGTGGCATCGGTGGAACAGCATATTGTACTTCATCTGGAAGCAGTTCTACAACGGGTGCCAAAATTGATAGTGTGGTTTTTGCAGGTATCGCTAATAAGAATATTTCCTCGGCACCGTATAATAATTACACAAATATCACTGCAAGTATTCAGCCTGCTCAAATCATTCCTATTAAGGTTAGTGTAAATACAAGGGATGCATCTTCAAATCCAAGAGTAGTTAAAGTGTTCATCGATTATAATAATAACGGATCATTTGAAGCCGGTGAATTGGTGGGAACAAGCAATGTGATTAATGGAAGTACCGGCGTTTACAGTGCTAACATAACAACACCAGCTTCGGTTAATATTGGTAATTATACGTTAATGAGGGTAATAGTTCAGGAAACATCAGATCCTACTACGGTGAATGCATGCGGCACCTATGCTGTTGGTGAAACAGAAGATTTCAGGGTGCAATTTGTAAATCCAAGTAATGACCTCGGTATATCTGAAGTTATAGCTCCTGCAATAGGTAACTGCAGTAATACATCTCAATTCCTGGTAGTAAGAATTAAGAACTACGGCTCAGTGAATAAATCAAATGTTCCGGTTACAGCCACTATAAAAAATGGCACGACTACTGTAGCGAGTTTAAGTGCAGTATATTCTGATACCGTATATGCAGGAAGTGATGTGGTATATATGTTCCAAACTACTTTTCCAACAAGTGCTGCCACCACTTATACGATCACTGCTAATACCAATGATCCAACCGATCAGAATAAGAAGAACGATACCATAAGTGCATCAGTTACAATCATGCCTAAGCCATCTACACCGTCTGGATTAGCAGAGATATGTGGTAGTTCCGTATTGCTGAGAGCAAAATCAGCAAATACGGCTAATAATTACTTCTGGTACGGTTCGTCAGGTTCATCAAACCCCATAGCAACAGGTAGTTCTGCCAGTACTTCGGTTATTACCTCTGATAAAAACTATTATTTGTCTACAGGCTTTAATGGCAGCATTGGGCCATTAAACAAAAATGTATTGGGTGGAGGCAGCGGTGGTTATTTTAATTATTCGGGCAACTTTGTAAACATTTCGGCAACTACACCGGTAGTAATTGATGCTGCTAAGTTGTATATCAGGTACCCGGGTAAACTAACTTTTGCCGTAGTGGATATTTCTAATGTACAAACGGCAGCTGATGGAAGTATTTCTTACAGTTACAGTATCCTTTCTTCAACAACGATAGATGCATATGCAACCTCACCCAATCCCATAGCTCCGTCTTCAACAGGAACTACACCTAATGATCCATCAGATTCGGGTGCTTATTTTTATCTCAATCTTCCAGTTCCCGCCGGAAGCCATGCGATTATCATCAATCCTAATACTTCGGTTCAAACAAGTATATTCAGGAACTCGAGTACAACAATGAGTAATACATATCCTATTACCATACCTGGAGTGTTTTCTATAACAGGCAATAGTGCCCAGTATTCAACCAGTGTAAATTATCAGAACTATTATTATTTCTTTTACGATATGAAGCTACGGACAACAGATTGCCAGAGCGACCAAGTTACCATTGCAGCTTCTACTGCACCAACACCTTCTATTACAAAAGTGGGTGATAGTCTTGCAAGTAGCAGTAGTTCGGGTAACCAATGGTATTTTAACGGATCTGCCATTTCCGGAGCAACAAGTGCAAATTATAAGCCAACGCAGTCGGGTAATTATTCTGTAATTGTAACAGATAGTTTAGGCTGCCAGCGTGGATCTGCCAACTATTCTTTTGTATATACTGCTTTACAGAATGTAAATGCGAGTGAAATTGGGTTAACGGTTTCGCCCAATCCATCATCAGATCATTTCACAGTAAGGTTTACAATGAACCAGAGAGCAAATGTTGCGGTTCAGCTGGTGAATGCACAGGGGCAAGCTATAACAAATAACCAGTATGCTAATTTTAGCGGTAACTTTAACCAGCAATACAGTTGTAGCGGATTATCGGCGGGCACATATATTGTACGTGTGCTTCAGGATAGCAAAGTATATCACCAAAAAATAATTGTTGTAAGATAGTGCAGCGAATAAATTTTGAGAACGATTGCATAAATACCGGCTTTTAATGCCGGTATTTTAGTAGATGCACTGTATTTTAGCAGACAAATTATAACGTATGCTTGAATGGCAAACCGGAAAGGTAATAGACATCGTCAACGAAACTGAGTCTACCAGAAGATTCTATATTCAAATACCCGGCGTTGAGAAATTTGATTTTCAGTCTGGACAGTTTGTAACCCTTGACCTACCAATCCACGAACAAAAAAACAAAAGATGGAGAAGCTATTCCATCGCTTCGGCTCCTAATGGAACGAATGTCATTGAATTGGTAATTGTATATTTAGAAGGGGGTGCAGGTACTACCTATCTTTTTAATGAAGTGAAAGTGGGTAGTGAATTAACTTTACGAGGCCCTCAGGGTAAATTTACCTTACCGGAAGTGATTGACCAGGATATTTACCTGATCTGTACAGGTACGGGTATCGCTCCTTTCCGCTCAATGGTAAAATATGTTCATGAGAATAAAGTGCCGCATAAAAACATACATCTCATCTTCGGTTGCAGAAAATTAACGGATGTATTGTATTTGAAAGAATTACAGGAGCTGCAAAAGAATGAGCCTAATTTTTTCTATCATCCTGTGTTTTCAAGAGAACAGGAAGTAGGTGAAGGAATGTACACGGGTTATGTACACAAAGTGTATGAACAACTTTTGGCCAATGAAAAGCCGGCTGCCAAATTCTATCTGTGTGGATGGAAAAATATGATTGATGAGGCTAAACAACGTATACAGGCTTTAGGTTATGATAAGAAAGCGATTCACCTGGAGTTATACGGATAGCCTAAATTTTTTTTGATAAATTTTCAAAGTGAGTCACTCTCTAAGAGTGACTCACTTTTTTTCTTGAGAAATTAATATGCATTTTTCAATTTATGTGTTATGTTCGTGGCTCAACCAATTCTAAAAGATATGAAAAAAGTCTTCTTGTTAATTTCTCTTTTTGCTGCTTTACAGGGTTTTGCTCAAGAAACTGCGAAGCAGGTGTATGAGTCTCCTAAAATGAAAGAAACAATCGCCAGGCATAAAGTTGTTGCGATCCTTCCTTTTGTGGCCAATATCACTTATAAAAGACCTCCGAAAAATTTTGATGAGTCTGCTAATAAAGCGGAAGAAGCAAGCCTGGGTTCCAGCCTGCAAAATGAGATGTACACTTATTTGCTTAGAAAGAGAAGTAATTATAGCGTAGATTTTCAGGATGTAGATAAAACAAATGCTTTACTGAAAAAAGCCGGCATATTCGATAAGCTGGATGAAGTAACTGCCGATTCTGTTGCGAAAGTGTTAGGTGTTGATGCGGTTATTAAATGCAACTATTCGTATCAAAAAACATCTTCTGAAGGAGCTGCTATTGCCAAAACGATTTTGTTTGGTGGTATTGGTTCTAAAACGGCTAGTGGTTTACTGGTAATGCAGGTGAAGAATGGTAAAGATGGAGAGTTATTATGGAGATTTTCTAAAACTATGGATGAAACAGCCTTTTCTTCTGCTAGTCAATTAATGGAGCGAATGATGAGAAAAATATCAAGAAATTTTCCTTATGAAAAATAAAGAAGTAAGTTGCTTGTAAATAAAGCTAAAACCAAAAGAGCCTTCAGTATGCTGAAGGCTCTTTTGGTTTTATGTTGCGTAATGAACCGAACGTACAAGTGAGTGACACAACGAAGTTCAATAGCAGCATTTAAGCCGGTTACTAAGAAATGGCTTCGAGTACAATGCTTTTTAATTTGCTCATGTGTACACGCTCCTGCTGCATAGAATCTCTATAGCGAATGGTAACAGTACCATCTTCTTTGGTTTGATGATCTATGGTAACACAGAATGGCGTACCAATCGCATCCTGCCTTCTGTAACGCTTACCAATGGCATCTTTCTCTTCGTAAAAGCAACGGAAGGAACCTTTGCAGGCATCCATCAGTTCTCTGGCCAGCTCGGGTAATCCATCTTTTTTAGTTAAGGGAAGAATGGCCAGTTTTACCGGTGCGATCTTCTCTGGGATGTGCATTACCACACGACTGTCTGTTGTACCATCTTCTTTGTTGATGGTTTCTTCATCGTAGGCATTTGACATAACGAGCAGGCACATACGATCCAATCCTATTGAGGTTTCGATCACGTATGGAACGTAGTTGCCATAAGGCTTTCCGGTTGTTGGGTCTACATCTGCATCGAAATATTGTTGTTTCTTTTTACTGTATAGTTGGTGCTGACTTAAATCGAAATCGCTGCGTGAATGGATGCCCTCTACCTCTTTAAAGCCCATCGGGAATTCAAATTCAATATCACAGGCTTCTTTAGCGTAGTGGGCTAATTTTACGTGATCGTGGTAACGATATTTTTCTGCGGGAATACCCAAGCTCAGGTGCCATTTCAACCTTTCTTCTTTCCAGAATTTATACCAGTCGCCTTCAGTGCCGGGGCGAACGAAGAACTGCATTTCCATTTGTTCAAACTCCCTCATGCGGAAGATGAATTGCCTGGCCACGATCTCGTTACGGAATGCTTTACCTGTTTGAGCGATACCGAAAGGAATTTTCATCCTCGCTGTTTTTTGTACGTTGAGGAAGTTCACGAAAATACCTTGTGCTGTTTCGGGGCGTAGGTAAATGGTATCAGCCTCATCGGTTACAGAACCGAGTTTAGTATCGAACATCAGGTTGAACTGGCGGATGTCGGTCCAGTTGCAGGTGCCGCTGATGGAACATTTAATGTTATTGTCGATGATCAGTTGTTTCAGTCCTGCATAATCTTCTTTAGCCAATAAAGCATCCATTGTTGCCAATATGGTTTTGGCTTTTTCGGCTTCACCTTTTTCTTCTAACTGATCAGCATAAGCTTCTAATAAATGATCTACGCGATAACGTTTTTTACTGTCTTTGTTATCGATCATCGGGTCGCTGAAATTATCAACGTGCCCGCTGGCCTTCCATGTGGTAGGATGCATGAAAATAGCTGCATCAACACCCACGATATTCTCGTGCATTTGTGTCATGCTTTTCCACCAATAGTCGCGGATATTTTTTTTCAGCTCGCAGCCATACGGACCGTAATCGTACACTGCACTTAATCCATCATAAATTTCACTGCTCTGGAAAACAAAGCCATATTCTTTGGCATGAGAAATAATGGCCTGGAAACGATTATCTGATTGCGTACTCATAAGGCTGCAAATATAGGTACAAAGGCAAAACACCAAATGCTGAAAGCGTAGGGCGGAATGTTAGTAAAATGATAAGGCTTTCAGCTTTCGACCCTCAGCCTTTAGCGTAAGAAAATTATTTCAGTTTATCATTTTCTTTATGCCTGGAAGCATCGCGGATATTCTTCTTTTCAAAATTCTTCTCCAGTGCTTGCGTAAGATCAACCCCTGTTTGATTGGCAAGGCAGATCAATACCCACAATACATCGGCCATTTCATCAGCGATCTCTTTGCCTTTATCGGATTCCTTGAAAGATTGCTCCCCATAGGTTCTTACCATCAGGCGGGAAAGTTCGCCTACTTCTTCCATGAGAATGCCTAGATTGGTGAGTTCATTGAAATAACGAACGCCAACGGTTTTGATCCAATTGTCAACCTGCTCCTGGGCTTGCTGTATGGTCATAGTTTTTATTTATTACACGAATTTTTACGAATTACACGAATGGGACTTATAATACTTACTCCCTGTTTTTACTATCTATCACAATTGTAACCGGTCCGTCATTCAGCAGCCTTACTTTCATATCAGCGCCAAACTGGCCGGTCTCAATTTTTTGCCCGCTATCTTTTTCCAGTTGCCTGATCATCTTCTCGTACATCGGTATTGCAATATCCGGTTTGCTGGCTTTGATGTACGAAGGTCTGTTTCCTTTTTTGGTAGAAGCATGCAATGTAAACTGACTGATGAGTAAAATTCTTCCTTTGATATCCACTACGCTTTTATTCATAACACCCTGCTCATCATTGAATATCCGAAGGTTTACAATTTTATTGCTCAGCCATTCAATATCCTCATCGGTATCTGCGTCTTCAATTCCTACCAAAACCAATAACCCGTTTTCAATATTACCGATGATGTTATTGTCAACCGTAACGCTGGCTTCTGTTACTCTTTGAATCACCACTCTCATACGAATGAACTAATTTTAGTGAATGAAGATAGATATTACACGGGAGATTGAATTTAGAACAGCACGTAGTGGTGGCAAGGGCGGGCAGAACGTGAACAAGGTTGAAACAATGGTAGAAGGAAGATGGTTGGCGGCAGCTTCGGATATTGCTACGGATGAACAAAAACAACTGATAGTACAAAAGCTACATGGAAGAATTACATCGGATGGTTATTTACTGGTAAAATCGCAGGAAGCAAGAACACAACTGGAAAATAAGCAGCGGGTGATTGTTAAATTAAATGAGCTGGTTAACCAGGCATTGATTAAAAAGAAGAGCAGGATAGCCACGCATCCAACCAAGGCATCAAAAGAAAAGCGAATAGAATCTAAAAAAAGAATTGCCCAGCATAAAGCGGGAAGGAGAAAATTTAAACCGGGGGATTATTGATGCGAAGATATTCTATACAAATACTACACACTTGTATTGTTTTGTTAACCGTGTATCATGTGCATGCCCAACAACACTCAATTGTTATACAATTCCATCCTAAAGTGGGAGCACAGCAGTTACAATTGTTTACGGAAGCCTATTCTAACAGTAATGGAGAACCCTTTACAGTGAATCGTTTTCGATTTTATGTTTCGCATATTGTGTTGATCGATGAACACCGGCAAGAGCAAACTTTCTCTAATGATTATTTTTTGGTAGATGCTGCTGATACAGCCTCACAGAAGATCATGTTGCCAACTTCTTTCAAGAAAATTCATGCCATTCGTTTTACAGTTGGAGTAGATAGTCTGAGAAATGTAAGCGGCGTGCAAACGGGGGCTTTGGATCCGATGAACGGTATGTTCTGGACATGGAATACCGGTTATGTTTTTGCAAAACTGGAAGGGCAGAGTGATTCGTCTCATATGGCTGCACACACTTTTTCTTATCATGTTGGTGGGTATAAGCCAGGAGAAAATGCCACAAGAGTTGTGGTATTGAAAACCAATACCGACAATGATTCTATTGATATTACCGTTGATGAGTTAAAATGGTTCGGCGGAAAACATCTTATCTCAATTCAGCAATATCCCGTTTGTCATCAACCCGGCTCATTGGCCATGCAACTGGCCGATAATATCGCTGGTTCTTTTTCAATAGAAAATCATCCATGAAAATTATTTCTACCATCATAGCATTGATCGTTTTGGTAGGATTTGCCATAGCATGGACAACAGCTACCTTCCATCCAACGCCATTACGTTTTGTGGTTCCTAAAGGCTGGCCACAACCCTTGTACGATTTTAAAAATAATCCCCTTACGGTAGAAGGGTTTACGCTGGGTAAAACACTTTTTTATGACGGAAGGCTGAGCAAAGATGGCAATTTTTCCTGCGCCTCTTGTCACCAGCAGTTTGCAGCTTTTGCTACGTATGAACATAATCTCAGCCATGGTTATAATAATTCTCTTACAGAACGTAATGCACCTGCTTTGCAAAATTTAGCCTGGCAAAAAGAATTTATGTGGGATGGAGGTATCAACCATTTGGATGTACAGCCTATAGCCCCGATCACCAATGAACACGAGATGGCTGAAACGTTGGAGAATGTTGTAAATAAATTAAAGAATGATACAAGTTATCAACGTCTTTTCCGTTCGGCTTTTGGCGATGCAACGATCAATACGCAGCGCATCATGAAAGCATTGAGCCAGTTTATGCTGATGATGGTAAGCAGCAACAGCAAATATGATAAAGTGATGCGGGGAGAAGCTTCTTTTATTTTACCTGAGCAACTCGGTTACAACATTTTTAAAATGAAGTGTGCTTCCTGCCATAAAGAACCTTTCTTCACCGACTTTTCCTATCGGGATATTGGCATGCCAATGGATGAAGTACTGAAAGATGAAGGCCGTAAAAAAATTACAAGGTTAAAGTCAGATTCGCTGAAGTTTCGTGTGCCCAGCCTCAGGAACGTGGCAGTCACAGATCCATATGGGCATGATGGCCGCTTTTTCTCCCTAATGAATGTATTTGAGCATTACCGTAAGAATATGCAGCCAGATGAAAACACTGATAGTTTGCTACAACATAAATTACCTCTATCCAACTTTGAGATTGGGCAGCTAACGGCTTTCCTTCGAACATTAACCGATACATCTTTTCTTACTAATACAGGTTTTGCACCGCCGGGTTATTCCTTAGTGCCGCCGCAAACACATCTTCATTAACAAAGGTTTGGGAATGAAGTTTCACTGCCTAAATACCTAATCTAGTTGAACAATACTTATTTTAGCAGCCAATATTTTGCAGGCATTCAGTTTGCAGTGTGTAATAATACATGAGCAGTATTAAAAAATTAGCAGGACAAACCATGTGGTATGGAGTAAGTTCCATTGCCGCACGTTTCATTAATTACCTGCTTACGCCCTATCTGACATTCAAATTTTCGGAGTCGCAATATGGTGAGATGAGTATCGTGTATGCATTCATTCCATTCATGAATGTGATCTTCACTTATGGAATGGAAACCGCTTTTTTTCGTTTCGCTAATACTGCTGATAAGAGATCAGTGTACAATACCACCAGTATTTCCATGATCACCTCAACTGTGTTGTTGTGTTTCCTGCTGATGGTATTGCAACATCCGCTATCTGTTCTGCTTCAAATCAACCTTCATCCCGAGTATCTTTCATTAAGCGCCGCGATTATTGCCTTAGATGCATTATCTTCTATTCCCTTTGCCAAACTACGGCAGGATGGAAGGCCTGTGAAATTTGCCGTTGTTAAAGTAGGCGGTATTGTGCTGAACATCATCAGTATCTATTTCTTTTTAAGTCTTTGTCCAAAATGGATAGCCGAAAATCCTTCACACTGGGTACATTTCTTTTTTAAACCCGATTGGGCAGTGGGCTATGTATTGCTGGCCAATGTTATTCAATCTGTTTTCACCTTATTGTTTTTAACAAAAGAATTTACAGGGTTTGCCTTGAAGTTTGATAAGGAATTATGGTTGAGTATGATGAAATATGGGCTGCCATTGATCATTGCAGGCTTTGCTGGTATGATCAATGAAACTTTCGATCGCATCATGCTGGGATGGTGGGCGCCTGTTAAAACAGTGGATGAGGCTAAAGCACAAGTAGGCATTTATTCTGCGTGTTATAAATTATCCATTCTTATCACACTGGCGGTACAGGCATTCAGAATGGGCGCCGAGCCTTTCTTTTTTAAACAGGCTACCGAAGGAAACGCCCCTAAGGTGTATGCGAGGGTGATGAAATTTTTTGTGATCACCCTGTGCTTGATGTTCCTTCTGGTTGTATTGTACCTAGATATTTGGAAGCACTTTATACGTAATCCTAAAATGTGGGTGGGCTTAAAAGTGGTACCCATACTCTTGCTGGCTAATATGTTCCTGGGTATTTATTATAACCTGAGTGTATGGTATAAACTTGGTCATAAAACCATGGCCGGTGCCTGGATTACTTTGATCGGTGCAATCATTACGCTGCTGATCAATTATTTCTTCATTCCTCATTTTAGTTATATGGCTTGCGCCTGGGCTACTTTCGCTTGTTATGGCAGCATGATGGTGGTGAGTTTTGTATGGGGACAAAAAGAATATCGTATTCCTTATGCCTGGAAAAAGCTGGTAGCCTACATAGTGATCGTTGTACTGTTGTTCTTCATGCACGAGGCGGTTATTTCTTTCTTGCCGGGTAAAGCTGTTAGTTTACTGTTGGGAACCGGACTTCTGGCTTTATTCACATGGTTTATTGTACAGGTAGAAAAGAAAGAATTTCAAAAAATGCCGCTGATAGGCAAGTACGTGACTTAAAAGCTTCATTGTGATTTAACTTTCCTGAATTGATACTGAAAATTAACCTTTAGACAATTCGAGTATATTTGCCCACCAAATATTTGTACGTGAAAGCAAGGAATATCATTATACTTATCGCCGCTGTTATTATTGTAGACCAGGTTCTGAAGTTTTATATAAAGCTCCATTATTTTGCAGGGGAGGAGCACAATCTACTGGGTAACTGGTTTCGGTTGCATTTTGTAGAGAACGAAGGCATGGCATGGGGCTGGAAATTTGGAGGTGGTATTGGGAAAATAGCACTCACTTTATTCAGGCTGGTAGCTGTAATATGGGGTAGTTTTTTACTGAAAGATTTTATCCAGAAAAAATATCACAAAGGTTTTATCATTTGTGCGGCCCTTATTTATGCAGGTGCATTGGGTAACCTTATAGACAGTATGTTCTATGGATTGATCTTTGATAACAGCGACATCTTCACGCAGAATGTAGCAAAGCTCACTAGTTTTGGAAAAGGATATGCCAGTTTTTTACACGGTCGTGTAGTAGACATGTTATACTTTCCCCTGATAGATACCACGTATCCTTCCTGGTTCCCTTTCTGGGGTGGCGATCGATTCGAATTTTTTCAACCTGTTTTTAACGTTGCTGATGCTTCCATCTCCTTTGGCGTAATTACTTTATTGATCTTTCAGAATAAATTCTTTAAAAAACATCCAGAAACAATAGCTTCCGCTGAAGAAAATACGGTAGCGACTGAAAGCTCAGCCTCAACCAATTAAAATACCTGCCATTTAACGATCGTTGAGGAATAAGCCGACGAAGAACTGGTGGCCGGCCATTCCTGGTCAACTAGCCCTACGCCTTTTGCATAGTAATAATAACTTGTTTGATAGGTTTGATAGGAAGTAGAAGGAGGAATGATGGCCATAACATCTACCTGCATCTTTATCACGTTACTAAAGGGTGTTCCATTAACGGTAGTGGTAGTATTTGTAGCAGCTACGGTAAAATGATATTTCAGGTTAATGTTGGCCGTAACACCACCGTTACTTAGATTGAAATTGATGATGGGAGAATCCCATGTGCTTCCTGCTGCTGCATTATCCTTTAAAAATATGTATTCAACAGGTGCGGTACTATCGTATAGGCGGCCATACTGATAATAGGTGCCATTGCTTTTCCTGTAATAAGAAGAATCTCCCACAGCATCTACAAACAAGTTATACGTATTGCTGTTGAAGTTTTGTGTTAATCCTGTGCATACAGTTCGTATAGTATCACTTAACTGGCTATCCAGGTACACCCAGTAACTGGTTGCTGTGGTAGGAAAATAATCGCCATTGGTGCCTCCCGCCAAAACAGCTCCGCTAACCTGTACCGTAAACTGGCAGAAAGAGTTACCAAAGAAGATAGTAAAAGTGGGATTGACAGGTAAGATCGGTTTACCGTAGCCCTTCAGCTTAATAGTATGAGCACCTGTACTTAGTACATATCCAGAATCCTGGAACCAGCAGCCATTCATGGTATCGGTAGACAAATTGTATTTACCCGGCGTGGTGATGTTCACCTGCAGTAAAACATAATTACTGTCGGTTAAAACAGTATCCACAGCATACATACCATTTACAGTAGTGTTCTGGCAATTACCCGACGAGTCGAGTAAAGTACCTGCTGCTATTCCATTGATGCCGCTGCCGCTTTCAAAGCTTGTGTCTTTGGAGCAGGCGAAAAATAAAACGGTAGCAAGGAGTATTGTAGTAAGTTTCGCGATTTTAGGTACCATAGCTTTGGTATATTGGATAAGATGTATAAAAGTACAGATATTGCTTAAGCCAGCATTGCTGCCTTGTTGTCAATATTTTTCTGAGTGGCCAGTTGTTGAATATTACTTAGCGTGGTATGTGCAATCTGAGTAAGTGCTTCTGCCGTAAAAAAAGCCTGGTGTGCGGTCACCAGTACATTCGGAAAACTCATTAACCGCTGGATCATGTCATCCTCAATGATATTGGAAGAAAGATCACGGAAAAAAAGTTTCTCTTCCTGCTCATACACATCAATGCCTAAGTAAGCAATATGTTTCGATTTGAGTGCCTCAATAACGGCCGGCGTATCGATTAGCCCACCACGACTCGTATTGATCAGCATTACTCCTTTCTTCATCATAGCAATCGTTGCATTGTTCACCAAATGATGCGTTTGCTCATTTAAGGGGCAGTGCAGCGAAATAATATCTGCCTGCTGTAATATATCTATCAAAGGAAGAAAATGAACACCCATCCCTTCCAATTCTTTATCGGCCACTAGGTCAAATGCGAGAACCTTACAACCAAAGCCAAGCATGATCTTACAAAATGATTTCCCGATATTGCCCGTACCTATCACGCCAGCGGTTTTACCATGAAGGTCAAAACCCAGTAACCCGTTCAAAGAAAAGTTCTGCTCCCTTACGCGGTTATAGGCTTTATGTGTTTTCCTGTTTAAGGTAAGTATCATCGCCACTGCATGTTCGGCAACCGCTTCTGGGGAATAAGCCGGTACACGACAAACATGTATGCCGTATTGTTTAGCTGCCTGAAGGTCTACATTATTAAAACCCGCACATCGAAGTGCAATGATCTTAACACCTTTGCCGGCGAGTAATTGTATTACTTCTGCATTTACCTTATCATTCACAAACACGCACACTACATCTGTCTGGTTAATTGCATTTACAATGTGCGGGCCCAGGTGTGTTTCAAAAAATTCCAATTCAAAACCATAGGCTTCATTACAATGCGTAAAGAATTGCTTGTCGTAAGGCTGTGTAGAGAAGAAAGTAATTTTCATACATAAAAATAAAAGAAAAGCCGCTTGTGTAAGCGGCTTGTATCATGAAATGCGGAATGATTATTTAATTTCTCCCACCATATTTGCCGGTATTACCCATTCGTCAAACTGCTCAGGTGTTACATAACCCAGTTTAACGGCCATTTCTTTAAGTGTAGTACCTTCTTTGTGTGCTTTTTGTGCAATCTCAGCAGCTTTATAATAGCCGATCTTAGTATTGAGAGAAGTAACCAGCATCAACGAATTTTCTACGTGTTTCCTGATGTTGGCTTCAATAGGCTCAATGCCAACAGCACATTTATCATTGAAAGATACGCAGCCTTCCCCGATCAAACGGGCTGAGTGCAGGAAGTTGTAGATCATCACCGGTTTAAATACGTTCAGCTCAAAATGGCCGGTAGCACCACCAATATTGATAGCTACATCATTACCCATTACCTGTGCAGCGATCATTGTTAATGCCTCACATTGTGTGGGGTTTACTTTACCGGGCATGATAGAAGATCCGGGTTCATTATCAGGAATGAATATTTCACCAATGCCACTGCGAGGGCCGGATGATAACATACGGATATCGTTAGCGATCTTCATCAAACTAACAGCAACAGTTTTTAAAGCACCATGTGCCTCAACGATGGCATCATGTGCAGCCAATGCTTCAAATTTATTCTCAGCTGTTACAAAAGGTAATCCGGTTAAGCCGGCAATATGTTTAGCCACGTTCACCGCGTAATCTTTAGGGGTATTGATTCCGGTGCCTACTGCTGTTCCGCCTAATGCCAGTTCACTTAAATGCGCCAATGAATTATTAATGGCTTTTAAACCATGATCTAACTGGCTTACATAACCACTGATCTCTTGGCCTAGTGTAAGTGGTGTTGCATCCATAAAGTGCGTACGGCCAATCTTCACTACATGCATAAACGCTTTGCTTTTTTCAGCCAGTGTGTTACGCAGTTTGGTGATGCCGGGAATAGTTACTTCCAATAATATTTTGTATGCAGCAATGTGCATAGCTGTAGGGAAAGTATCATTGGAGGATTGTGATTTGTTTACATCATCATTGGGATGAAGAAATTTTTCTTTATCGGTCAATGCACCGCCTTTGATCACATGGGCACGATACGCTACCACCTCATTCACATTCATATTGCTTTGTGTACCACTACCTGTTTGCCAAACCACTAAAGGAAACTGATCATCCAGTTTGCCTTCCAGTATCTCATCACAAACCTGCCCAATGGCATCAGATTTTTCTTTAGGCAGCACACCTGCATCCAGGTTGGTTAAAGCAGCTGCTTTTTTCAGGTAAGCAAAAGCTTTAATAATTTCTTTCGGCATCTTATTTATATCCTGTGCAATCTTGAAATTTTCAATACTGCGTTGTGTTTGGGCACCCCAGTACACATGAGCAGGTACTTTTACTTCGCCCATGGTATCTTTTTCAATCCTGTAATCCATATGACTTATATTTTATGATGATTGTATTTTGCGGTGCAAAGGTACGGGCTGATGTGTATCTTCACTTGAAAAGATATCGTTAACGATTCCGTTGCTTTTCTGATAATTGTTCATTATGAAAAAATATTTTCTTTTACTCACCTTACTGGCCGGCTATGCAACAGCACAGCAACTGCCTGGTCTTCCACCTATCCCTACACCGCAGCAGTTGCTGTGGCAGGATATGGAATTTTACCTCTTTGCTCATTTTGGGCCGAATACATTTACCGACCTGGAATGGGGAAAGGGAACTGAGAAAGAAGAAGTATTCAATCCTGCTGCATTGGATTGCAGGCAATGGTGCCGTGTGGCTAAAGCTGCCGGAGCGAAAGGCATTATTATCACTTCTAAACACCATGATGGTTTTTGTTTATGGCCCAGTAACTATTCTACGCATACGGTAAGAGAAAGCAAGTGGAAAGAGGGTAAAGGTGATGTACTGAAAGAATTAAGTGATGCCTGCAAAGAATATGGATTGAAGTTCGGCGTATATCTCTCTCCGTGGGATAGGAACCATCCTGCTTATGGAACACCGGGATATAATGATGTGTTTGTGAATATGCTGAAAGAGATATTCCAGCATTATGGCCCGATATGGGAATTATGGTGGGATGGTGCTAATGGTGAAGGACCTAATGGAAAGAAACAGGTATACGATTGGAAGCGCTTTGAAGAAACGGTACGGCAGCTTTCGCCCAATACGATCATATTCAGCGATATTGGTCCGGATGCAAGATGGGTGGGCAACGAAAAAGGATGGGCAGGCACTACCAACTGGAACCTGTTGAACACAGAAGGCTTTAACAGGGGAGCGGGGGCACCACCGGTGGATACACTGAACCAGGGAAATATATATGGTAAATACTGGATACCTGCCGAATGTGATGTAAGTATCAGGCCCGGATGGTTTTATCATCATGCAGAAGATGATAAAGTGAAAACGCCGGAAACATTGTTTCAGTTGTATTTAAAGAGTGTGGGAAGAGGTGCTAACCTGTTGTTGAATGTGCCGCCTGATGATAAAGGATTGATTACTTCCTTTGATTCTGCTGCCTTGGTAGGGTTTAAAAAGTTAAGAGAAGAAAGTTTTAAAGAGAACCTGCTGAAACATGCAATGGTATTCAAAAAGAACCATACTAACCGTTCGGTAGACAGGCACACGGAAGTGGGTACCATGATGATACTGAAAGAACCTGTACCGATGAATTGTATTGTGTTGAAAGAACCGATTCAGAAAGGGCAGCTGATCAAAAGCGTAGATGTTATGCTAAATAATCACGGTATGCTGGTAAAGAAGATCAGTATCACTACTGTGGGCAGGAAAAGGATCATTACTTTCCCCACTACTGAAGTGTCTGAGTTATCAGTGATCATTACTGCTGCCAAGGCTAAACCACAAATCAGCGATATAGAAGCCTATCGTATTGATGATCGGTTGATAGAACAATAAACGAGGATTACACGGATGAAACGAATTACACGAATTGGCAGATCAGCTAATCCGCAATTAGCTAATCCATAAATGGTTTCATCGGCCTTTGAAAACCGCTTTTCTTTTTTCAACAAAAGCTGTAGTGCCTTCTATCATGTCTTCGGTAGCAAAACATTTAGCAAATTCGTCTGCTTCCACTGCAAAACCATTTTTTGTTTCATCAAAAACAGCATTGGCAGCAGTGATGCATGCTGCAACAGCAAGTGGTGCTTTAGTATTGATAAGCGATAATATGCCGGTGGCTTTGGCTAGTAATTCTTCCTGTGGCACCACATAATTTACAAGGCCGTATTGTAAAGCAGTATTGGCATCGATCATAGCAGCGCTCATTAACAGTTCTACAGCCCTTCCTTTACCAATCAGTTGTACCAGTCGTTGTGTGCCACCATAGCCGGGTAGTAAACCGAGGTTCACTTCGGGTTGCCCGAATTTCGCTTGTGTGGCTGCGATCCTGAAATGGCAACTCATGGCCAGTTCACAGCCACCTCCTAACGCAAAACCATTTACGCAGGCTACAATAGGTTTGGGCGAATGTTCTATTCTAAAGAAAGTGTCTTGCCCGTGAACAGCCATTTGCCGGGCTGCTTCGGTGGAAAGGCCTTTGAATTCTGTAATATCAGCTCCGGCAACAAATGCTTTTTCGCCGGCACCTGTTAGGATCACAGACTTGATCTCCGGGTTGCCGTACACTTCATCCAGTACAGCATTTAATTCAGTAAAAACAGTTTTGTTGAGTGCATTGAGTTTATCGGGTCTGTTGATAGTAATGGTGAGAATATTATTATCAAGCGATGTGAGCAAAGAACTGTACATGATATTGTAGTTATTTGTATTCAGTGTAATAGTGTTTAATGTGAGGCAACTGTGAAGGGTTAAAAACTCCTGTGCTCTTGAACCCAGTTCTCAATATAAGTGGCAATATCCTTAGTGCTGGTTCCGGGTGCGAATAATTGCCCTACACCGAGCGATTGTAATTGTTTCATGTCATCATCGGGAATAATACCACCACCGGTTAATAAAACATCATCCATTCCCTTTTCCTTCATCAGTGCTATTACCTTAGGAAATACGGTAAGATGTGCACCCGATAAAATGCTGATGCCAATGGCATCCACATCTTCCTGTAAAGCTGCATTCACCACCATTTCGGGTGTTTGGCGTAAGCCCGTATAAATTACTTCCATACCTGCATCACGTAAAGCAGTGGCAATCACCTTAGCACCGCGGTCGTGGCCATCCAGTCCAACTTTTGCTACTAGCACTCTGATGGGTCTTTTCATACAATTCCTTTTGTAACAGTCAACAAATGTAAACAAATGTTAGTATGCTTTTAAGGAAGAGGTTAGGGCAGCAGGGCTTTCTTTTTTTCAGTGATTTCTTCTTCCAGGAAAGAACTTAGTACCCGGCTGTTGGCATGCTCCAGTAAGATCACCTTCGTACCGTTCTCTCTTGCCAGTGAATCCCTCAGTTCATCCTTTACCAGGATGGTACTGAATTGTTTTATGATCGGCCTGGCGGTATCAGGTACCGATTCTCCCACCGTAATTACATTCGATACATTCAGTTGCGTAGGCATCCAATTGAGAAAGTCTCCGTTATAACTGTACACTTCCGGAAGGCCCAGTAGTTTTCCATAAAAATTCAATGCACCGCATAAACCATAGTCGCTGCACTTGATAATGGTTTTATTTTTTTCTTCATCGGGCAGGCCGTTGTATACGGCAGCAGTTTTTTCTGCAATCTCTTTCCACCCCATCATATCGGCAAAATCCTGTGGTAGAGCATGCTGTTTCTGGTCTTCCCATTTCAGCATATCTGTTTCATCCCATCCTCTTTTGTGATACAATTCAACCAGCGCAGGAGGGTCTAATACAGGTAATAATACCGGAACAAACAACACTCCAAAATAAAATGCCACGGTTATAAAAACGTATCGCATGATACGTACACGCTTTACTGTTAGTCGCTCTAATTGATAGGCCCCAAAGGCAAATAGAAAAGGGTAGAGGCCTAAAGCATAGTAGTTCTTGCCATGAAAAAATAGCAATAACGCAATCACTGTTGCATATGCCCAGAAAAAAACAATAAAACGCCTGCCTTTTTTAGTGAGTATGATAAAAAGTAGTCCTGTTATCCAGATAAAAACACAGGGCAGGTTCATCAGGAGTTGGTCTTTCAGAAAGTCAATTGGACTGATAAATTGCAACTGGGTTTCCTGTAGTTCTTTCATATGGTGTGCCACAGGAAAATGATGGTTATACTGCCATAGCAGGTTGGGCAGGAATAGGCAGAGAGCTATGGCGGCGGCAAAGTACAGGTGCTTGCTAAGGAATATCTTCCTGTGTTGGCTTACCAACAATCCAACCATCACACCTATAATAAAAAATGCAACGGAATATTTGCTGAGCATACCCAAGCCACAGGCAACGCCAAAGAGGTAAAGCCATTTGTTTTTAGGGTTGATGATGTATTGAACGATGGCATAAGCGATAAGTGTATAGAAGAATATTTCAAGGAAGTTAGGCTGAAACAAGTAATGTACTCGCAGATACGCCCCGAAGATGAAAGGTAGGAATGCCAGCAGGAGTGCAAAGAGTGAGCCACCCAAAAGCAATACTATTTCGCCGGTGAGAATAAAAGTAAGGGCACCGAATAAGGATGGCCAAAACTTTATCCAGAATAAGCCGTCGCCCAATGCATGGGTACACCAGGCCATAAGTGAAAGCAACGGAGGTACTTCTAAAAATCCCCAGGCCAGGTGATTGCCTTCGGCAAGGTAGAGGAATTCGTCTCTGTGCGGCTGGTAGTAGGGTGATTGCAGTAGAAAGGGTAATGCAAATTTTACGACAGCCAGTATGTAGAGGAGCGATTTGTTATACTTCATGGCAACGAGATTCGGAGGGAAAGATAAATATTAAAAGGATGTTGACAAGGAGGCTATGGGCACCGAGACAATAAGATGAGAGAAAAAGTGGAGGCTTGGAAAAGCTATTTTAAATACCCATTTGTTCGGGATTTGTTCGGGTCTTGTAGGTATTTGATAGGGGACATGTTCGGGAGCTGCCGAACGTGACCCGAACAAGATACCTCTATGACCCGAACAAGGTAATAAGGAAACCCGAATAAGAGCAGCGAATTAGAAAGTAAAAACAACAAATCCCAAACTAAAAAAGACCAGTGGGGTATGATCTTGTATGCTTTGTGTAAACCTTTGTGAACCTCGTGGTTAACAAAACGAAAAGCCCGAAGAGCTGCTGCCTGTGGGTAAAGAAAAAAAGTTGGGTTTATATACAAAATGATTTCTTTATTATTGTAAAAATGGGTGTTGAAAAACATACACTCGCTGTAAAGGCCCGGCAGACTTGCACAAGGCGGATGCAACAACTGAGCCTGCCTGCAAAAACGGGGAAAGGGCATCAGCGTGGAGGAAACCATTGATGATAAATAGAAAAAGCAAAAATCAATAACCCGGTAATTTCCGGGTAGGGTTATTGATTCAAAAGAAACAGGTATAACAGAAACTTTCCAAGACTACTACTTATGCAGCAAGAATATGATGTAATTATTGTCGGAGCCGGGCCAGCTGGTATTATTTGTGCCTACCTGCTGAAAGACAAAGGATTAAAGGTTGCCATTATTGAAAAATCTATTTTTCCAAAAGATAAAACCTGTGGTGATGCACTGAGCATTGATGTGGTGAACCAGCTACAATTGATCGATCCCTCGCTGGGGCAAGCCTTTGAATTGCTTGCGGAAAAAATACCCTCTTATGGTATTACCGTAGTATCACCCGCCGGGCATGCTATTGAAATGCCTTTATACAAAGACAGTAACGATAAAAGGAGCGGGTATGTTTGTAAGCGTGTGGTATTTGATAATTTCCTTTACGAGCAACTCAAAAAAAGCGACCAGGTAGATTTTTACCTGGATACGGTTGTGGTGGATGTTGACTGCACAGCAGAAAACGCAGCTGTACACACTACGAAGGGTTCTTTTACTACTAAAATGCTTATTGGAGCCGATGGGGCGCATTCCATTGTAAAAAAGAAAATGATCGGGCAGGCCATTGCAAAAGAGCATTATAGTGCAGGCTTACGGCAATACTTTAAGAATGTAAAAAATTTTAATAGTGAGAACTTTATTGAGTTACACTTTTTTAAAGAAATATTACCCGGCTATTTATGGGTATTTCCATTACCCAATAATGAAGCCAATGTAGGCATAGGCATTCCTTCTTCTACCATCAGTAAAAAGGAGATAGATCTTAAAAAAGTATTTCAGCAATTGATCAAAGAGCATCCTTCGTTAAAAGAAAGGTTTAAGGATGCCATACCAATGGAAAGTATAAAAGGCTATGGATTACCGTTGGGCTCACAAAAAAATAAACTTTCAGGAGAGCGTTTTTTATTATTGGGGGATGCCGCATCCCTGATCGATCCTTTCAGTGGAGAAGGTATCGCCAATGCTATACGCAGTGGAAGAATTGCTGCGGATGTGATCACAGCGGCTATCTCCGGTAACAATTTTTCAGCCTCTTTCCTGCACAGCTATGATAAAGAAATCTATCGGAGAATGTGGCTGGAATTTAATGTAAGCAGGCAGATGCAAAAACTTTCCAGGTTTGCCCGGGCCTTCGATTTTATAGCCGGTAGGGTACAAAACAGTAACTACCTGAAAGATTTTATGCGAGATGCATTAGCGAGTGTGCATAAGAAGAAAGTACTCATAGGTCCGAAGTTTTTGTATCACCTCTTTCTAAAAAAATAAGGTAAAGCTATGCACTACCGGCTACGCCCTTTGTAAGATGGCGTATTGTGGTTGCGTAATCAGGATTGTAGGAAGGGTAAAATGAATAGTGTGCGTAGCGGCAACCGAGAATACAAAAAGCGTACTATAAGCATGTTGGTAATCAATATATATTTATCTTTATTTGAATGATACGTAAATGATTGCATTGCCTTCATAATATAGACTAATGAACCCAGCAGAAGATTGCCTAAAATACCTGAAAAATAGAAACTGGATAGAACTTAATAAAGTGCTTTCCGATAACAAGAATGCAAAAGAGTTAGCTGAATCTCCTGCGTTCTTAGTCTTTGAAAATGTTTTTATCGATGAACTAAAGCGCTATGAAACTGAAACAAGCGAAGACCAGCTGGCTGTTGCTTCTAGAGTATTTCAGCTACACCAATTTACTGACTCTAATTTTACTTTGTCTGAGAATGCACTTAAGAAGATTGCAAGGTTTTTGTTTGATAAAAATCCTGAGAAAAAATATGCGATAATTCTTTGTCCTGACTCAGATGCTATGCATTTCTTAGAAAGTGAAGAAAAAACAATTCAAGTAGAAATAGACACTCGTCGTTTAGGTGGCAATCTCAATATAAGAGTTGGTGAATCGGGAAGACTTCAATTTGACAAAGACATTTTCAATGACTCTCCGCAAGAGAAGGAGCTTTATCTAGCCGCAAAAAGTGTATTGCCCGATATGATCTTGCTCCCCAACACAGCGTTGAGTACCGTAATAAGCTCAAAAGTCTGTGATTTTTTAGAAACAAAGACAAGTAGTTTTTTTTATAAATCTACACTTGATTTATGTGTTGTAAATCCCATGACTTTTAGGCCTGAGCTGTTTATAGAGCTAGACAGTAGCTGGCATGACAAACCAGGAAGGTTAGAAAATGATAAAATGAAAGATGAAATATTTCAAAAGGCTGGTTTAAAGCTGCACCGTCTCAGAAAAAAGGAAAACAAAGAAATGACTGAGATTTTTGAATTGTTCATTAAAAACAATTACACGAGTTAGCATGGGCTCATTCTGTCTCCCCAGGGTCTGGCATTGCCGACCCTGCGAGAAAAGCAGAGCAGCGGCTACAGTCTTTACGAAGCCAATACTTCACTGATGCATTATGAGACGATGACAACTTTTGTTGCGTAGTCCGGGTGTTTGATAATAGTTGGGCTCGTTGTTTTAAAGAAATCTCAATTAATAAAAAATACTTGCGCAAGTAAATACTTGCATTATATTTGCAAGCAAATACTTGCATATAAGATGAAAAGAGATGCATTCCAGGCCATTGCTGATCCTACCCGCAGAGCCATATTAATGTCTTTAAAAGAAAAGGAACAAAACGTAAACGCCATTGCAGAACAGTTTGACATGACGAGGCAAGCAGTTTCATTACATGTGAAATACCTTGAGGAATGCGGTGTGATCTCAGTATATCAAACCGGGCGTCAGCGAATTTGTAAGCTTGATGTTAAGGAACTGAATACAGTGAATGAATGGATGGAGCCTTTTAAAGAATTATTGGAAGGCCAGTTCAGGAAAATGGATAAAGTACTGGCTAAATTAAAAAAGAAATAAAACAATCATCATATGGAAGACATCAGCAAAAGATCGATCCGGGCAACAAGGTATTTCGATGCACCGGTTGACCTGTTATGGAAAGTACTAACGATCCCTGAATATATGCAGGATTGGTGGGGGCCGGAAGGCTTTACCAATACGATTCGCCTTATGGAGGTGAAACAAGGTGGTCTGCTTGAATTTACGATGCATGGTCCGGATGGTACCAACTATGAGAATGAGTATGTGTACCGGGAGATCATTCCATTGAAAAAAATAGTGCTGGAACATCTTAAAACACCAAAATTCACCATTGCTATAACCTTGTACGACGAAGGTGAAAAAACAAGGATGGAGTGGCAGAATATATTTGAAACGGTTCCCGAGTTAAAGCAGGCCGTAGAAGCATTTAAGGCAGATGTAGGCCTGGAGCAAAACCTAAACAGGCTAACCAGTTATACTTACAACCTGAAAGCAAAAACTACTGCATAAATCTATACATCACATTCCGTCTCCGCAGGATCTGGCACTGCTGATCCCTGCGGGGATGGAGGATCTATGATGTTCGGCTTACAAATTCAAAACGCTAACCCCCAAATGTTATATGGCTGGGCTTTGTGTTCATGTGTAAGCCTTTCTGCACCTCTAAGTTTACAACCCCTAAACCTCCCGGATCCGGGATCTACTGCTTGCCGCAAGGAAGAGAAGAAGAATTTATATAAAAAATAATTGCCTTATTATTTGGAAAACGGGTGTTAAAAATCTTATATTTGTTTATAGTGTCCGGTATAGTACTCAAGGCAAATGAGAAGGAAGGATACACTCTTTGTACAATGGAGTATTGTTACAAAGAGAGCGGTGCTGTAGGAAGGGTAACATAAATATGACGGGTACCGACAAACAAATGGAAATTAGAAAATTGGGTTGACCCAACAGTGAATACAAGAGCACAACATAAAGCAGTTGATCATCAATGTATTTTTTTTATGTATGGTTATAGGTAAATGATTGCGTTGGCTGCTGTAAAATTTGACAAAATCTAAAATAGGTATACAATGAAAAAAAATACATTATTATTATTGATTCTTTCTTTATTTCTTTTTTCTTGCAAAAAAGACACAACTTATTTAACTCAAGGACAGTTAACTGCATTGCGATTGGAAAAAGACTTAAGTATATCAGCAAATGTGAGAACAAGTTTTAGTAGTATTTGGGTATTAAATCAGTCCAATAATTCAGTGATATCCTCAAGTGGGACATCTTTATTGATTACAAGTGACGGTTTTGTTGTTATCTCGGGCACAAACTTTAGTACAATAACTTTTAATTTGGAACAATTAAAGTCATATCGGATAGATTCTTCAGGAAATTTGAATTTTTATTTTTGACATTTTTTGTTAAACTGTCTCCGTAGGGTTTAGTACTGTAGACCCTGCATAGACAAAAGAAAACTGGCAGTAATCATTTGTAATATGGTTGTAAAGAAATAAAAATATAATGCTGATAATGGGTATGAGTATCTCGATCAATAGCGGAAAAGGAAAGTGATAGAGATAAGAAAATTAATTCATTAATTCAGTATTAACGCTTACGAATTTGACTTACAAATCAGAAGATTATAAAACGTTAGTCAGAATTGAATGAGCAGGTTAGAAATGATAAAAGAAAAGATAAACATTTTGCATTTTTCTAAAATTTTATTCATAGAAACTGCATGTGTTATTTTAATTTATTTCGGCTATTACATTTTTTCTCTACTTTACTTTGGAGAAGGACAGGGGAGTTTTGCATATACTTTGACAAATGCCATTATTTATGCTGGACTTTTAGTATTACCACTGACGACCTTAAATATTTATAAATTGTTGACATATTTTCAAAAGGATATTTTTTTTAAAGCAAAGACATATTTTATTGTGCAGTTATTGTTGACAATATTTTTTATAGTATTTATTGTCTTTGAAAAACCATTTAATAACTTCTGACAGTAATTATACGTAGAAAGATAAAAAATTAGTTTTCGTAATTACTGCCACAATACGAACATTGGCATTAAGTCGGCAGACAGACCGCATGTGCTTAACAAAGTATAAGTTTCAACAAGATTAAATATTTTGACAAGATATAATTTCAAACTCCGCCTCAAAGCCAATGCCTGAAGGTTGGAAGTAAAATAAAAATCAACTTATGGCTTCTAAAAAAAACATTAAGACTCCACCCAAACTCTTTAATGAAACGCAGAAATTAATCAATGCTATCTCAAAACAACTTGATGGTGATTTTCTCGCTTATTGGACTTCTTCAAATAGCCGAATAGTTGGTGATGATACTATTTCATTCAATGAGGTTTTTAAAGCTAGGCCTAATAAGGACACGCTTTATTTATATTTAAAGAGTGATGGTGGTTCAGGTGAAGCCTCATTAAGAATAGTTAATCTTCTTCGAAATTACTATAAAAGGATTGTTGCGCTAATACCACTGGATTGCGCTTCTGCTGCTACAATGCTAGTATTAGGTGCGGATTTAATTAAAATGGGGCCATTAGCTTATCTCTCAGCCATAGACACTTCAATAACGCATGATCTCTCTCCTATTGATAAAGACAATGATCGGGTAAGTGTTAGCCAAAATGAACTTAGCCGTATTATCAATTTATGGACGGCCAATAAACAGCAAAATGACAAGAATCCGTATGCAGATATTTTCAGTCATATTCATCCCTTGGTAATTGGATCTGTAGACAGAGCTACATCATTATCAATAAAGTTGACTACTGACATTTTATCCTACCATATGATAGACTTAAAGAAAGCTCAACAAATCAGCAAGGCTTTAAATTCAGATTATCCCTCGCACTCTTATCCAATAACTATTAAAGAGGCAAAAAAGATTGGCCTTAAAGTAGAGGCGCTCGAAATTCCGCTTAATAATATTTTGCTAGAATTAAATGAGCTTTATTCAGAAATGGCTCAACTGGCTTACACTGATTTCGATGAATT
>JAGWUV010000055.1 GCA_028875875.1 Bacteroidota bacterium | reverse complement strand
TCTTGTGTGTTGTGTGCCGTTAATTTGTTATTTTGAATAAGACAATTGGTGCCATATTGTGAGTAGATGCCAAAAAAAGTATCTGTAAGAACATTGTTCAGAATACTTACATTGTGTGCATTGTATATCTTAATTCCTGCATAATCTGTAATACTTGAAATGGCAGAGTATTGAAGGGTAAAGCCATCTACGGTTACATCATTCGCTTTAATGGAAATGATCTCGTATTTATGTTCGCCATCTAAAACAGGGTGATGTATTCCTTCAAGCGTAATACTTTTATTAATGATAAGATTTTTCTCACGGTACAATCCCTGTTCTACTAAAATGGTATCATGTTCTTTGGCTACCTGCACTGCTTCTGTGATTGTTTTTAGAGGAAAGTTTTTTCCCACATGAATGGTAGAAGCATGGCTGTAAAAGAACAGCGGTAGAGAAACTAATATGGTTATGAATGTTCTCATTTTGCAATGTCATTCCAGGAAACAGAATTCCCTTTATACTGGATCAGAATTTTTTTTAGACTGTCTTCATTCTCAAATGCAGCAATGTTGCCATTCATTGGACTTTTGAAATCATCAGATTTAGCGAAGAATGCAGTGGGGGCTTTTACCAGGGAGTGATTTCCGGAAAAATTAGTTACATAAATATCCTGAATATCTTTTTGTTCAATTGTGTTAGAATGAAGGAAAGATAAGATGCAGTGCATATCATCAAACTTGAACAGCTTTCCTTTTTTGGTAAGGATCTCTGCTCCAAAACGGTTATCGCTGATCGTCATCTTACAGAAGCTGCAATTATCAGAACCAACTTTAATGGCTTCAGGTTTTAGCGTACAACTTTGCAAAAACATTGTAAGCAGGCCGAGGCAAAGCAGTAAAGCTGGTTGTTTTAGTATATTATTTTTTTTACTTCCTCGTACTTCAGCAATAACAGCTAGCAATAAAAGAGCTCCGGCTGTAATAAATAGCCATCCTCCAATATCTGGAACTGAGTAAGCTCCGAAATTGAGTAGTTGTTTGAATCCTATCAAAGGGGGCTGGTAAGCCATTCCTGGTACTTTAATAGGTGCATCAGGATCTAAATTGTGGCCATAATCATATTCCCATTTCCAAAAATCAGCCATGGCAATTATTCCGAATGCTATATATAAACCTAATAATGTATAGAGTATTTTTCTTTTGCCAAGTATGCCGGTGAACAAGAATGCTGCTATAAAGAAAATAATACAGTATGGCAAAATTGTAAACTCAATAAAATCACTGCTGTGTAATTTTTTCATCCCGATATAGTGATTTAAACCATTCACAATATCAACGTTACCTCCTAAGCCTTTTGGAGAAATGAATAAGGATAATCCTTCAGGATATTGGGGGGCATCGAGATCAATTCTCCAAAGAGGTACAAAAAGCACTGCTATTAAGGAGAGTCCGCCTAAAATAATCATCATTTTAGAAGATGATTTGATTGAATTGTTTGCCATACTGTAATTATTTTAATTCATCATTTAACCATGCACAAAACAGTAGCGGTAGCTTTTATTTTTTAGCAGGAGGTAATAAAAGGCCATCTATAACATGAATGATTCCGTTTGATGCAGGAATGGATGTAATGATAGTAGCGCTATTGTTTAGCATAATTTTTCCATTCTTAACAGAAACAGTAATATTATCTCCGTTCACCATTCCAATTACCTGTCCGTCTGTAAATCCATCAGCTTTTAAAACCGATACAGCTACATGGTATTGTAAAATATTTTGTAAGTCAGCTTTCTTATCATCTTTCATCAGGTTTTGTAATGTACCGGCAGGGAGTTTATCAAATGCTGCATTTATGGGAGCAAATACCGTAAATGGTCCTGCATTTGATAATGATGTAATCAGATCTGCCTGCTTTAATGCCGCTACCAGTGTGGTGTGATCTTTTGAGCCCATGGCAATTTTAACTACATCTTTCTGAGAGTCATTATCGTTTACTTTTTCTTGTCCTCCGGCATTTGCAGCAGTAGTATTATCGTTTGTTGCATTAGAGGCATTATCAGTACCTGATTGGCAAGATATCGTTAGTAACATAGTGGTTACTGTAAAAAGTTTCATTACAGTTTTCATACACTTGCTTTTGTTGGGTTGTTAGAGGGTTTTAAGAAAATACCCGGCTTAATTTGTAAGTGGGGGAACTACAATGCCGGGTATTTGTACAATGAGGGGTTTTATTTCGTATTAGTACTGTCAGCTTTAGGTAAATTTTTACCTGTACTGAATAACAAAGGAACATTGCTTCCGGCTGGTGAAACTCTTATATAGCCTTGCATTTCCTGGTGTAGTGCACTACAGAAATCTGTGCAATAGAACGGGAAAATACCAACTCTGTCTGCTACCCATTTTAATGTTTGTGTTTCGCCAGGCATGATCAGGATTTCTGAGTTTGGCGCATTCTTAATAGCAAATCCGTGTGGAATATCCCAATCTTGCTCAATATTGGTTACATGGAAGTAAACTTCGTCACCAACTTTAACACCTTCGATATTATCAGGCGTTAAGTGAGAGCGAATAGCAGTCATGTACACATGAACTTTATTTCCTTCACGAACAACTTTTGTTGCAGCTTCACCTTTAGAAACATAAGGGTTGGCATTCTCTTCTATCTTATAAAATTTAAGTGACTGGTTTCTGATAAGGTCTGCAGATACCGCCTGTGCATAGTGCGGCTCGCCAATGGTAGGGAAGTCTAAGATCAACTGCATTTTGTCTCCGCTGATATCATATAACTGAGCACTTTGCGCTAATTCCGGACCTGTAGGCAGGTAACGATCTTTAGTAATTTTGTTGTAAGCGATCACATATTTAGCATTAGGCTTTTTCGTATCTCCTCCAGGAACGCATAAGTGGCCAACTGAATAATAAGTAGGAGCCCGGTCTAACACTTTCAGGTCTTTGATGTTCCATTTAACTACTTCACTTGATACAAAGAAAGAGGTATATGCATTGCCTTTTCCATCAAATTCTGTGTGCAAAGGGCCTAAGCCTGGTTTTTGTACTTCTCCATATAATGCTGATTCGTATTTGATCACGGGAATACCATCGTAATCACCAATAAAATCTTTCGCTGCAATCGCTTTTTGAATTTTATCAAAACTGAAAACGGGTAATAAGGCAGCCAGTTTACCACTTCCTACAATATATTCACCTGTTGGATCAACATCGCAGCCGTGCGGGGATTTAGGACAAGGGATAAAATAGCAGATATCCTTCAATTTCTCAACATCCAGTACAAGTACTTCATTTTTGATTTCTGAAGTAGCAGTATGCGTTTTTTCATCGTAAACATTATGAGCATATTTTACTGCTTGTTTTTGAGCTTTACCTTCTTTTACATATTCTTCAGCTTTTTTCCAGTTTACAGCCATGATAAAGTCTTTATCACGCTGAGAGGCATTAACCTCAAGCAAAGTATTGGCCTGTTCTGTATTGTAACAGCTGAAGAAGAACCATCCGTGCGACTTTCCTTTACCGGCGTGGCTTAAATCAAAGTCAATAGGTGGGCAGGATAACTGGAATGCGATATCCATCTTTCCATCTTCTTTCCCAACTTTTATAAAGCTTACGGTTCCTCTAAAATTCTTTTTATAAGTATTAATAGGAACATCACCACTGGCATTATCCGGGGGAATGCTAAAACGGGTACCTGCTACAACATATTCTGTATTTTCTGTAATGAAAGGCGAACTGTGGTTCCCGGCACTGTTAGGCAATTCCAGGATTTCTGCCGTATGAAATGATTTTAGGTCTACCCTGGCAACACGTGGTGTATTGTTAGCATTGGCAAAGATCCAGCGGCCATCAATTTCGCCGTTTGTTTGAGAAAGTTCTAGGTGGTGTTGATCATCCCAGGGAACATATCCGTGTGAAGTATTCAACATGGGCTTAGTTTCTTCGCTGTATCCATAACCGCTTTCGGGATCATTGGAAAAGATAGGAACTACTCTGAGCAGTCTTCCGCTAGGTAAGCCATACACGCTCATCTGTCCGCTAAAACCACCCGAAACAAAATTGTAAAATTCATCGTATTTGCCTGGAGCAACATAAGTTTTAGTAGCTGCGTCGGCACTTACAGCATTACTGGCATTCTTCGGTTTGCATGCATTAAGGCCGAGCAGAACGCTGAGAGAAGCCAGTGCGAGGGCGTTGTGTTTTAATTTTTTCATATAGTAATGATTAATTAAGGGTTAATCTTTTTAGTTGGTTACTGTTAAAATAGTATTGAGAAATGAAGTGAGCACGCATATGTTTAGGTAGAGGGGTATACCCACTTCATTTTCGTTATCATTATTTTACGCCATCGTTTTTACGCATAAACTCATACACGTTACGGGCATCATCATCAGACAGATTTTGATTAGGCATTCTCACAAGACATATTTCTAAAAGCGATTGTGCTTTAGGATCTTTATTTAGCATATCATCTGTATTGGTAACAAAGTTCATGATCCACTCAGCTGTATGTCTTGAAGTAACACCTTTCCAACCAGGGCCTACCAGTTTCTCATCAGTAAGTTTATGGCAACTACTACATTTTACTCCGAATACTTTATTCCCATTTTCGGCCATACTGGCATTAAGGGTAGGAGATACATCTACATGTGTAAATTTTCCTTCGCCACGGTTGGGGTCATAAGATGGATTACCGTTGCTGGTTGTTTCTTTCTTGTCGTCACTTGTTGTAGCATTTGCCTCAGATGCAGGATGTGAGTTGCCTCCGCCACAAGCAGCTAAAAACAATGCAACCATTCCGGTCATCAGTAATTTTTTCATAATTATTATTTTAATTTTTAAATTTGATGATACAAGATTACTATCGCCATTTCCGGCTCTTTATGCGTGTAATCATATTGCCTTTATCAAGTTCTTAAAAAGAAGTTTAGAAGTTTATAAATGCTTGACTGATAAGCGTTTTAGAAGATTTATGATTTTTGTCATATTCTCACCTGTTAAAAATCATAACTTACTTTTCCCCTTGCAGATAGCTTTGATGCGAACACATGAAAACCATTGTTTTATGATGATTGATATCGATCTTCTGTTGGCTTATGGCGCTTCTTACAAAAAATTAGCTGCTGATGAAATTATCTTCAGAGAAGGTTCTTCCTGTAATTTTTATTTTCAATTGGTTGAAGGAACTGTGCGTTGGGTGAATATTAATGAAGATGGAAAAGAATTCATACAAAACATTATTGAAGAAGGTGAATGCTTTGGAGAGATGCCTTTATTTGATGAAGGTGGTTATGCTGCTACAGCCATGACAGACAGCGAATGTGTAATACTCAGATTGCATAAGCATACTTTTCATCAATTGATAAGAGAGCATCCAGAAGTACACATCAGATTTTCTCAATTGCTTGCAGAAAGACTACGATTTAAATTTTTTATTTTAAAAGAACTGGCATACCACGATCCTGAACAACGAATCACCGCACTGATCGAATATCTCAAGAAAACTAAAAAGAGTATTTGTCCGCAATGCAGCCAGTTAAAATTAACCCGCCAGCAAATTGCCGATATGACTGGGCTTCGTGTAGAAACTGTGATAAGAGCCATGCGGTCTATGCATGAAAAAGGATCATTATTTATTAACAGGGGAAAAGTATATTGTAATGGAGAAGTTTGTGCAAATATGACTGGAGTCATAACCGGTAGATGTTCAGCATAGTTACTTTGCTGTAAATATTTGGGCATGTTGGTTCGTACTTCGAAATGGATAAGAATTCCCCTAGTAAACCTGATGATCGTTTCTATTGCGGGAGTAATTCTCAGGTATAAAATAGCATTCTCTCTTCCTATCATTCAGCAGAAATATCTTTTACATGGGCATTCACACTTTGCCTTTGCAGGTTGGCTTTCCCAGGTTTTAATGTATTTGCTCATCCGGCAATTACAACATCAGCCACAGGCGGAGATTGAAAAAAGATACAGGTGGCTATTATATCTCAACCTTTTTTCTGCTTACGGTATGTTGGTATCCTTTATTTTACAGGGATACGCTTTATTCTCTATCGCTTTTTCAACCTTATCTATTTTTGTTTCTTACTTTTTTGCCTTTTATTATTGGAAAGATCTTAACCGACAAACTGTAAAAAAGAAAGGGTATTTATGGTTCAAAGCTGCTGTGTTCTTTAACGCATTTTCTTCAATAGGAGCTTTCTCACTTGCATTTATGATGGCTGCCAAAGTAATGAACCAGCAATGGTACCTTGCTGCTATATATTTCTTTCTACACTTTCAATATAACGGATGGTTCTTTTTTGCATGCATGGGTTTATTAATGCTGAGCTTAGAGCCTTATATTCAATCTCCGGGAATTCTTAAAAAGGTTTTTGTATTATTTACTGCCTCTTGTATCCCTGCTTATTTTTTATCGGCTTTATGGTTGCCGTTACCATCTTATGTGTATGCAATTGTTGTAATTGCAGCACTCTCACAAATCATTGGATGGGCTGTGTTGATCAATCTTATTAAAAGAGACAATCCCTTTCAGGAACAGATTAGTAACAAGAGCAAATGGCTGTTTACATTATCTGCATTTGCTTTGTCCATAAAGCTGGTGTTGCAGTTAGCCTCTGTGATACCTTCTTTAAGTCAATTAGCTTTTGGTTTCAGGCCGATCGTCATCGGGTATCTGCACCTGGTGTTATTAGGAGTGATCACCATTTTTATTATCGCTTATCTTGTTAATTATCATTACCTGCAGTTTAATCGAAATACTAAAAATGGAATTCTTGTATTTGTGGTTGGGGTCATTTTGAATGAAGTGTTACTGATGATACAAGGCATCTGTGACCTTGGTTATTGGAGTATTCCATATATCAATGAAAGTCTTTTACTGGCAGCACTTGTAATGTTCTCCGGGTTATCATGGCTTAACATCGGATATTTTTCCGGAAAAAATGAGTTGAGATGATTGCAATCACAAAGAAGGCGAAAAAAAGCTTTCAATTTTGAAAAAAATAAATCATGAGTGAGTTATTAGAACAAAGCCTTGCATCTATAGTGAGCAAACATCATGAAGCAGCCGTAGTATTTGAAAAGTATGAATTAGATTTTTGTTGTAAAGGGAAGAGAAGTTTACAGGATGCTTGCGATGAACACCAGTTACAAGCGTTAACAGTGGCAGAGGAGATTATTAAAAGTATTGACCAGTTTGTACCCAGTCATTTGCCTTTCACAGAAATGACAGCAGAAGAACTGATAAATTATATCGTTATTCATCATCATTTTTATGTAAAGCAAACGATACCTGTGATCTTTACGCACCTTGAAAAAGTGGCATATAAACATGGAGAACGTTTTCCTTTTATGATAGAGGTATATAGGCTTTTTGCTGAAGTAAGGCATGAATTAACCGACCACTTGTATAAAGAAGAAACGATTTTGTTTCCCCGTATAAAGCAATTGGGAAAAATGGAGATACAAGAAAAGGAAGTAGTTACAGGTAGTGGCTACATTCAGGGGCCGGTGCAGGTAATGGAGATGGAGCATGATCATGCAGGTGACTTACTTCAAAAAATCAGGCATTTAACCAATAATTACACACCTCCGGCAGGAGCATGTACTACTTTCAGGTTATCGCTGGAAGAATTAAAGGCATTCGAAGAGGATCTGCACAAGCATGTGCATCTTGAAAATCATATTTTGTTTCCAAAAGCACTGCAAATGCAAGGAATTTAATCAACAGCATTCGATTTTTGGTTTTTCTCCGGTGTATAAAAAAAGAATAAAGGGCTACATTTGTGGCCCTTTATACGTTATGAAACATTCACAAACAATCGGTATCGTAGCTGTTTTTTTATTGATAGGCGTGTGTTTTCTGCCCTGGATATATATCCCTTCCCTTCAACTTACTTTAGATGGCTTTCATGGAAAAGTAAATAATGAACTTACATTCGGTAAGCAAGGGCTGGCTCATCTGTTTTTCGCAGTTCCTTTGGTATTGTTTTTTCTCATTCACAAAATATGGGCTAAGCGTACCAACATTTTCATAGGATTTTTAAACCTTGGATGGGCAATCAAAAATTTTATTCTCTTTAATATGTGTAGAATGGGAGAGTGCCCCCAGGTAAAATTAGGACTTTACCTGATGATTATCCTGGCCATTTTAATACAAGTAATGACTTTTCTCCCTAAAATGGAGATCAAGCAAAATGATTAGTCAATTTTATTTTCCTTCAATTAACCTTGCAATACCAAAAGCGGCTCCGGCTGCTGCGGCACCAATAAGCATTACTCTTAACCCACCCCAGAAAGGATTAACGCCTGTCATTTTGCTCTTAAAGAATCCAAAAATGTAAAGGCAGATCAGGGTAATAAGTACAGATATTTTTAATGCATTGATGGAATCGCTCACGAAGAAATAGGGAGAAAGGGGTACCAATCCGCCAATAACGTAAGAAACACCTATGTTGAAAGCACTCCTTCCGGCCCGTTTAGGATCGGGTTTTTCCAAACCCAATTCATGCTTCATCATAAAATCAACCCATTTGTCTTTGTCTTTGATTATTTCACTAGTAGCCTTCTCCTGAACTTCACGGCTCAATCCCCATTCTTCAAAAACCTTTCTTACTTCTTCTATTTCCACTTCTCTTTTATGGTCCACTTCCCAGTATTCTTTTTTCAGTTCGCTTTTGTAATGATCCTGTTCTGTTTTGCCTGCAAGGTAACCGCCCAATCCCATGGCAATAGACCCTGCTGCAATTTCTGCAACACCGGCAATTACAATAACTGAAGTGGAATCTACAGCGCCACTTAAACCTGCTGCCAAAGCAAAAGGAACAGTAAGGCCATCGCTCATGCCAATAACAATATCCGTTAACAAGTCTGAGCTTTGCAAATGTTCTTCGTGGTGATGGAGATGTGTGTCTTGCATAATGGGTTATTTGTATAAAAATAAATCCCGCCGGTGAGCGGGACTATTTTTTATGCGAGAATTTTTAAAGATTGCTGAATGATTGTAACACATTCGAGTATTTGCTCTTTTGTGATGAGCAGTGGCGGTGCAAAACGAATCTTGTCACCGTGCGTTGGTTTGGCTAACAGCCCGTTTTCTTTCAATTCCAAACACAATTCCCATGCAGCATCCGAATTACTGTGTTTAATTACAATGGCATTCAACAAACCTTTCCCACGTATGGTTTGAATAAAAGGGGAGTTGAGCTTTGCCAATTCTTCTCTCAATAACGCTCCCATATCCTCCGCATTTTTTGCCATATCTTCCTTCTGCAATACTTCCAGCGAAGCGATCGCAACAGCGCAGGCCAGTGGATTGCCGCCATAAGTGCTGCCGTGCTCTCCTGGTTTGATGTTTAACATGATCTCATCATCGCATAAAACTGCACTCACCGGAACGGTGCCACCACTTAATGCTTTTCCGAGAATCAAAATATCAGGATGAACATTGGCATGGTCGCAGGCCAGCATTTTACCGGTTCTGCAGAGGCCCGTTTGAATTTCATCTGCAATAAACAATACATTGTATTCATCGCATAATGTGCGAATGCCTTGCAGGTAGTTTTCATCGGGAACAACAACGCCAGCTTCTCCCTGGATGGGTTCAACCAAAATAGCGGCTACTTCGTTGTTTTGAAATGCGGCTTCGATTGCCTGTAAATTATTGTAGGGAACCACATCGAATCCTGTCATGAAAGGCCCGAAATTTTTATAGGATGAAGGGTCAGTACTGAAGGAAATCACCGTACTTGTTCTACCATGAAAATTGTCTTCACAAACCACGATACGGGCTTTGTTCTCTGCAATACCCTTATTGCTGTAGCCCCATCTGCGTGCCAGCTTGATTGCTGTTTCCACAGCTTCAACACCTGTATTCATGGGCAATACCTTATCGTAGCCAAATAACTGGGTGATCATTTTTTCGTAAGAACCCAACAGGTTATTGTAAAAAGCCCTGGAGGTAAGGGTAAGCTTTTGTGCCTGATCTACAAGCGCTTTGATGATTTTAGGATGGCAATGCCCTTGGTTAACAGCAGAATAGCCACTCAAAAAATCGTAATACCTTTTACCGTCTATATCGTATACAAAAACGCCTTCGCCCTTTTCAAGCACTACGGGTAAGGGATGATAATTGTGTGCACCGAAGTTTTCTTCCAATGCAAGAAAATGAGCAGTACGCTCAGAAACACTATGCGTTAACATGATTTAGAAAATTGAAATACGTGAAAAAATCTCTCTCAGGTGTAATAGGTAGGAAAGTATTACAGCACCCCTGCGGGATGGTCAAGGAAATCAAGATTGGTAGAGAGGAAGATCATGATTATTTCAATTGAGCTCGCAAGATAAGTAAAAGCAGTAAAAATGTTTGAAAAAGCAGGAAGCCGGTAACTTTGCAGAAAAGGAATACCTGGTAAGGCCTGAAAATCAGCTTTTTTACACATGGGAGAAGCCTATTCATGCGAGCCAAGAAAAAGTTATTCTATGAATGTTAAGAAATTCTGTAAAAAACTTCTTTTTTCTATTGATAATTAGCTGCTGATCCTTACCTTTGCCGTCCCGTAAAAAATAGAGTCATGGCAAGAGTATGTCAGGTTACTGGTAAAAAACCAATTGTAGGTAATAGTGTTTCTCACTCAAACATTAAAACCAAGCGTCGTTTTTTGCCCAATTTGCAAACTAAGCGTTTTTATTTTGCAGAAGAAGATCGTTGGGTAACTTTAAAAGTTTCAACCGAAGCGATCCGCACTATCAACAAGAAAGGTTTGGCTACCGTTATCAAGGAAATGAGAGCCGAAGGCGCAAAAATTTAATAAACAAGAAAATTACCTATAACAATGGCAAAGAAAGGTAACAGAGTTCAAGTGATTTTGGAATGTACAGAGCATAAATCAACAGGTTTGCCTAGTACTAGCCGTTACATCACTGTGAAGAACAAGAAAAACACTCCTGAAAGACTGGAGTTGAAAAAGTACAACCCAATTTTGAAAAAAGTAACTGTTCATAAAGAAATTAAATAATTATGGCAAAAGCAGCTTCAAAAAACGCTAAGGTTAAAGATGCGAAGGCTTCTGCAGAAGCTAAAAACTGGACTAAAGTAATTAAGGCTGTTCGTAGCCCTAAAACTGGAGCCTATACTTTTAAAGAAACTATCGTTCACAAAGATAAAGTGAAGGATTTCTTAGCTACTAAGTAATTCCGTAAGCCTTTAACATATTTTAGCTGCTCAGCGAAAGCTGATGCAGCTTTTTGTTTTATGTGCATCATTCTTTTTTATTGATGATCCCGATACCTGCCCAAAATGAGATCATTTCTGGCCGATTCCTACCCGGAATCCCTTCAAAAAAATAAATGTAAAAATTACACTTATTTGAAAAAACTAATTATCTTGGCATCCTCAATCAAACGGTTGTATTTTTTATGCCAAATTCATCTTATGTCATTGGAGTGGATTACGGAACAGATTCGGTTCGTTCACTCCTTGTAGACGCATCAAATGGTGCAGAAATCGCCAGTTCAGTGTTCTATTATCCCCGTTGGAAAAAAGGTTTGTATTGCAATCCTGCAGCTAACCAGTTTCGTCAGCATCCGTTAGACTATATAGAAGGGCTGGAAGTGACCATTAAAGACTGTTTGCAAAAAGCAGGTGTAGGGGTGGCTCGTAATGTGAAAGGAATTTCTATTGATACTACAGGTTCTACTCCTGTGGCTGTTGATCAAACCGGCACTCCGTTGGCACTGCTTCCGGCATTTGCTGAAAATCCCAATGCAATGTTTGTATTGTGGAAAGATCATACCTCCACTAAAGAGGCAGCTGAGATTAATGAACACGCTGAAAAATTTCCTGTCAACTACCTGAAGTTTGTAGGCGGAATTTATAGTAGTGAATGGTTTTGGGCAAAGCTTCTGCATGTATTGCGTGAGGATGCGGCTGTTAGAAATGCCATGCATAGTTGGGTAGAGCACTGCGATTGGATTCCGTACTTGCTTACCGGGGAGAAGAATGTAGCTGCAATTAAAAGAGGCGTATGCAGTGCGGGACACAAATCTTTATGGGCTGCTGATTTTGGAGGATTACCTCCTAATGATTTTTTCTCGTCATTGGATCCTGTTTTAGATGGTATCACTGATAAATTATTTTCTCAAACCTGTACTTCTGCCGAAGCTGCCGGAACTCTTTCAGAAGAGTGGGCAACCCGTTTGGGTTTATCCACCGATGTAGTGGTTGGTGTTGGAGCTTTTGATGCTCACATGGGAGCCGTGGGCGGACAAATTGAGCCATATCATTTAAGTAAAGTAATGGGTACCTCTACTTGCGATATGCTGGTGGCCCCGGCGGATGAAGTGAACGATACTTTGGTAAAAGGTATTTGCGGTCAGGTACCCGGATCTGTTATTCCCGGAATGATCGGTATGGAAGCGGGGCAGTCTGCTTTTGGGGATGCCTATGCATGGTTTAAAAATATATTGGCTTGGCCTGTAAAAAATATTTTATCTCAAACAAAGCTGGTGGATGCCGCTACAGCAGAAGCTTTGGAGAAAGAGATCACTGATAGGATTATTGCAGAACTGAGCAAACAGGCGGAAGCAATTTCTTTGGAAGAAAAAGCTGAGTTAGCAGTTGATTGGATGAACGGAAGAAGAACTCCGGATGCCAACCAATTATTAAAAGGGGCTTTTACGGGATTGAGTTTAGGAAGTGATGCACCAAAAATTTTCAGAGCATTAGTCGAAGCTACCTGTTTCGGAGCCAAGAGAATTGTTGACAGGTTTGTGGAACAGGGAATTCCAGTGAAGGGATTGATTGGATTAGGTGGCGTAGCAAAGAAATCGCCTTTCATTATGCAAATGATGGCCGATGTGATGAATATGCCGATCCGCATTCATAAAAGTGAGCAGACTTGTGCACTTGGTGCTGCCATGTTTGCGGCTACTGCTGCCGGATTATACGCTAAAGTAGAAGATGCCATGCATGCCATGGGACAGGGTTTTGATGCCGAATATCATCCTAATCCAGAAAGAGTGCCCGTATATGCCAAACGTTACCAACAATACCTTGAGCTGGGGGCTTTTATTGAATCAACAACAAAATAATTTTTCGGTGAATGAGTGTTTCGGCTTATTCACTTTTTAAATGCATTGATATTTTTATGAAATAC